>DHVT01000019.1 GCA_002412775.1 Firmicutes bacterium UBA5201
TTGTGGTCTGTTCGGATCATAAGGTCTTCTTTCACCTTGTGGTCTGTTGGAATCATAAGGCTTGTTGCGGTTGCGCTCTTCCTCTTTGATTTCCTTTGTTCTATCGTAAATGATCTTATTGTGCTTTTTTTCCTCTACTGGCTTCGCTTCTGATGAAGGTTTGCTTTCAGTGGAAGGCTTTGCTTCTGCCGAAGGCTTTGCTTCTGCCGAAGGCTTTGCCTCTGTTGAAGGCTTTGCTTCTGTTTGAGGCTTTGACTCTGTAGATGGTTTGTCTGTTTTCTTTGAAAATCGTCCTTTAAGTTTCGTTATCTCATCGTTTTCAAGTGTGCTCATATGGTTTTTGACATCCATACCGAGCTTTGAAGCTGAATCGATAAGTTCCTTACTGGGTATGTTTAATTCCTTGGCCAATTCATGGATTCGGGTTTTTGACATAGCTTCACCTCCGAATTATAGAGCGTCTAACTTTTCAATTATAGCTCTAGAAAATTTTTTGTTTGTTACACCGAACAGTCCGTAGTTGTCTTTGCCAATCGCTTTTGACAAGGATTCCTTATTTGAAAATACTTTATATACAACACTCTCAGATTCACATAAACGCTTCATTCTGTACTGAGTCGTTTCATTTAAGTCTTCAGCAATGATTAGGAGAGATACCCTTTTGGATTTGATTCCTTCTTCACAAAGTGTCTCACCAATTGTTAAATTTCCGGATTTTCTTGCCAAACCTAAAAGTGATAAAACATTATTCATGGTCATCCAACCTTTCCTTCAATGCTTCAAAGACCGAGTCATCGATTTTACTCTCGAGCGCTCTATTGAAGGCATTTTTCTTGATGGCTAGATCAAAACATTTGCGATCTTTACAGATATAGGCGCCTCTTCCGTTTGCCTTGCCTGTAAAGTCGACGGCAACTTCTCCGTCTTTGTTTTTGACCACTCTTATTAATTCTTTCTTAGGTTTTTGAATACCACAACCAACACACTTTCTCATTGGTATTTTTTTCATTGGGCATCATCTCCATATACTTCTTCATATTCACCAATATCTTTTAGATATGCAATATATTGAGTCTCACTTTTGATGTCGATTTTCCAACCGGTGAGTTTTGCTGCAAGTCTTGCGTTCTGACCTTCCTTGCCGATTGCTAGAGACAATTGATAGTCTGGAACCACAACAAGTGCAGAGTTATCATCCTCATCCACTTCAACGCGCATAACCTTTGATGGGTTGAGTGCATTGGAAATCAGAATAGCTGGATTTTCGTTCCATTCTATGATGTCTATTTTTTCTCCCTGTAATTCCTCTACAATGTTCTGAACACGATGACCCTTTGGACCGACACATGCACCGACAGGATCGAGATCGGGATTGCTTGAGTATACGGCAATCTTGGTTCTTGAACCTGGTTCACGTGAAATGCTCTTGATTTCAACTTCACCATCGTAGATCTCCGGTACTTCAAGTTCAAACAAGCGCTTTACTAGTCCTGGATGCGTTCTGGAAACAAATATTTGAGGTCCTTTGGTTGAATTCTTCACTTCAGTGATAACCGTTTTGATTCTGGCACCCTGAATGTATTCTTCATGAGGAATCTGTTCATTTGCAGCCATCAACGCTTCAGTTCTGCCAAGGGTAATATATACGATTCCTTTGGAGACTCTATGGATCACTCCATTGACAATCTCGCTCTCCCTGCTTGAGAACTCATCATAAATGACGCCGCGTTCAGCTTCCCTGATTTTTTGGACGACAACTTGTTTGGCTGATTGTGCAGCAATCCTTCCGAAATCCTTCGGAGTAACTTTCTCTTTTAGCACATCTCCGCTTTCGTACTCGGGGTTGATCGCTTTTGCTTCCTCAAGTGAAACTTGAGTTGCATCATCAATCACTTCATCAACGATCAATCGAATGGAATAGACCGTGATATCTCCTGTTTCTCTGTTGAGTTCCACTTCCACGTTGTGAGTGGCGCCAAAGTTGTTTTTATAGGCTTTGACCATCGCGTCTTCGATAACATCAAATAGCATATCAATGGATAATCCCTTTTCCTTCTCAAGCTGTTCTAAAGCGAGCAATAATTCAGTTTTCACTGTTCTCCCTCCTCTTCGATATCTTCGAAATCGACTACCAGTTTTGTCAAAGCAACTTTGCTTCTTGAGATTTCAACACGTCCAAGTGCTTCATTCTCAATGACAATGTGATCATCAACAAGACCGATCAATTTTCCAATGATCATTTTTTGTCCTTCGAACGGTTGGAATAGTTTCAGTTGAACCTTACTGTCCTTAAAACGCTCAAATTCTTTGTCCTTTTTAAGTGTGCGTTCAATACCTGGTGATGTGACTTCAAGGAAATATTGTTCCTCAATAGGATCCGCTGCATCCAGTTTCTTATTGAGATATTGGCTCACTAATTGACAATCGTCAAGTGTTACTGCATCCTCTTTGTCAATGGTGACGCGCAAATACCTGTAAGGGCCTTCCTTGACAAATTCGACATCAACAAGTTCGAGACCGAATTGGCCTATGTAGGGTGTCAAGATATCATCAACAACGTCTACAACTCTTTTCTTTTTCATGTTTCACCTGCTTTCAAAATAATCCATAATAGTCCTATGCAATAACAAAGAGTGGGAAATACCCCACTCCTGTTGTCATTCTCTATTCACATAGATATTATAACACATTTGCATGTATTATGCAAACGAGAATAGGGACAATTGATTGTCCTCAGGCATCGACTCAAAGCATCCATGCACCTTCATTGCCTCAATTACGGTTTTGGATACCCGAGTGAGTCTTTGGAAGTCTTCTATGGATAAAAACTCTGCGTTTTCAGCCCTAATTGCAGCTATATTGACTGCAGCTGAAGCACCTACGCCTTGCAACGCCAAAAATGGGGGTAATATCTTTCCATCCTTGATCTTGAATTGTTCGGCATCCGAGTGCTCAATACTGATTTTCATGAAACTGAGCCCTCTCGAATACATCTCATCCGCAATTTCGAGGATTGAAAAAAGATCCAATTCCTTCTTGGTCGGTTTTTCCATTTTTTCGATTTCCTTCATTTTTGCCCTGACGACTTCACTGCCCTTGCAAATCAAATCGGCGTCAAAGTCATCAACCTTTGTCGAGAAAAATGTCGCGTAGAACGCAAGTGGATGGTGCACTTTGAAATATGCAATCCTCACAGACATCATTACGTATGCCACAGCATGTGCTTTTGGAAACATGTACTGGATCGTTTGACATGAATTGATGTACCAATCGGGAACATTGTTGCTTTTCATCACTGCAATATCATCAGGTTTCAGTCCTTTGCCCTTTCGGACATTCTCCATGATTTTGAAGGCGGTCAACGGTTCAAGATTCATCTTGATCAAATAGTTCATAATGTCATCACGGGTTGCGATAACATCTTTGATGGTCACAACATTACCTCTCACCAAATCCTGTGCATTGTTGAGCCACACATCCGTACCGTGTGAAAGTCCTGAAATCCTGACAAGGTCTGAAAATGTTTTCGGATCTGTATCCTTGAGCATCTGCCTTACAAATTTGGTTCCGAATTCGGGAATTCCCAAACTGCCGATGTCGAGCGAATAAGTCGGATCCGATATGCCTAATGATTCAGTGCTCGTGAATATCTTCATGGTGTCCGGATCATCAAGTGGAATCTCAAAAACGTTGACGCCTGTCAAGGCTTCGAGATATTTGATGATCGTCGGAACGTCATGTCCCAGTATATCCAGTTTCAAAAGCCTGCCACTGATGGAATGATAATCAAAGTGAGTTGTGATCACGTCTGAATTGACATCGTTTGCGGGATACTGGATTGGACAAAACTCATGGATGTCATTTGTCTCAGGAACTACCATGATGCCACCGGGATGCTGGCCTGAACTTCTCTTGATGCCCGTAAGACCTTGTGACAATCTCTCAACTTCATATCTATGAATCTCTTCGTTGCGTTCCTCAAAATACTTTTTGACATATCCATAAGCGGTTTTATCAGCGATGGTACCTATTGTACCTGCCTTGAAAGTCTTTCCTTTTCCAAATAACACCTCGCAATATTTATGCGCATTGGCTTGATAGATGCCCGCAAAGTTGAGATCGATATCGGGCTCCTTGTCTCCATCGAAACCGAGAAAAGTCTCAAATGGAATATCATGCCCTTCTTTGGTCAGTTTATTGCCGCAATCAGGACAAATTCTGTCTGGCATATCGACACCCGCCCCATATTTTCCATCTGTATGGAATTCGGAGAATTTACAATTGCTGCAGATGTAATGTGGTGGCAACGGATTGACCTCGGTGATATCACTCATTGTAGCTGCAAGTGATGATCCGACCGATCCACGTGAGCCGACGAGGAAACCGTCCTCAAGAGATTTGGCGACCAGTTTTTGAGCGATGATATACATGACTGCGTAACCATTTCCAATAATCGAATTGAGTTCGCGTTCCAGTCTGGTTTTTACGATTTCTGGAAGTTCATCCCCATATATGCGCTTTGCCTTTGCCATACACATCGTTCTGAACTCTTCATCAGCACCTTCTATGACAGGTGGATATGTACCTTTTGGCACTGGCAGTACAATATCACACATTTTCGCTATGCGCTGTGTATTTTCTATAACCACTTCTCTGGCACGTTCTCCAAGATATGAAAACTCCTCGAGCATCTCATCTGTTGTCTTAAAATAAAGTGGTGCCTGGTTGTCCGCATCGGAAAAACCATTTCCAGCCATAAGAATCCTTCTGTAGACCTCATCTTCGGGATCAAGGAAATGCACATCGCCAGTTGCGACTGTCAGTTTTCCAAGTTCATCGCCAAGCTCCAAAATCAATTTATTGATCTCTTGAAGTTCGGATTTGTCTTTGACACGGCCGTTGCTAAGCATAAACCCATTGTTGCCTGTCGGTTGGATCTCGAGGTAATCGTAGAACTTTGCGATTTCCACCAATTGTTCTCTAGGCAGATTGTTCATATAGCCTTTGAACAGTTCGCCGGATTCACACGCGCTACCGATTATAAGCCCTTCACGCTTCTCGAGCAACAAGCTCCTAGGGACTCGTGGTTTTCTATAATAGGTGTTGAGGTTGGAATGAGAAACTATCTCATAAAGATTTCTGAGCCCTTTTTGATTCTGTGCCAGGATGATGACGTGAAACATTTCTCTCATGGAGAAATTGAAATTCAATCTGGCATAGTCATTGATGGCTTTGACGTCTTCGATGCCATTTTCCTTCAACATCTCAAAAAACTTCATTAGGACACGACTCGTCGCTTCTGCGTCCGCAACAGCTCTATGGTGATCGGTCAGTACGATTTTGAGATGCTTAGTGACAGCTTTGAGGTTGTGTTTCTTTATTCCTGTCAGAAGCAATCTGCTGAGCGATAAAGTATCGAGAATCAAGGATTCAAATGGCAACTCCATCAAGGCGCAATAATGTCTGATGAATGAACAATCAAAAGTGGCATTATGCGCGGCAACCGGTAAATTGTCCACGAATTTCATGAAGTCCGGTAAAACTTCCTCGAGTGTGGGCTTATCTCCCACCATTTCATCCGAAATTCCAGTCAGCTCAGTGATAATCGCAGGAATATTCCTCTTAGGATTGATCAGCTGACTGAATCGATCAATGACTTCACCCTTTTTAACCTTGACAGCACCTATTTCAATTATGGTGTCATTGCAATAAGAAAAACCGGTGGTTTCAATATCAAAGATAACAAATGTGTCATCCAGGGAATATGTGGTTGCATCCTTGATGATGTCACTCATGTCATCAATGAGGTATCCTTCAAGTCCGTATATGATTTTAATGTCATCATCTGCTTGAGATGCGGCGTCAGGAAATGCCTGTAAAACGCCATGATCTGTGATTGCAATCGCAGGATGGCCCCAATCTATTGCAGTCTGAACCAGTTTCTTTACAGGGGTTATGCCGTCCATTTCACTCATGTTGGTATGCAAATGCAGTTCAACACGTTTGTCAATGGCAGTATCCATTCGTTTGATTTCAGATTTACCCGTGTTGATCGAGACTATGTTGAGCACCTGTTCTTTGTCAAAAGAATCAAACCGGTTGATGCCCTCAACAATGTACCAATTGCCTTTTTTAAGTTCGGGTTCCAGTTCTTCAAACTCTTTCTTCTTGAGAAATGCCTTACAGGCTATCGCATTGGTCAAATCAGAGAGAAACATCTTTAAAATGTATTTGCCACCTTTGATTTCTCTGGCATCGTAAGAGATCAATTTGCCCTCGATGGCGTAAGTCTCCTCTTCCATGTGAATATCAATGATTTTTGTGAAACTTCTCTTGATCTTGTTTCTAAAAAGTATATTTGACTTTTTTTTGCCAGAGTCCACTTCGACTTTTTCCTTGATGTTTTCCATCTCATCATTGAATGCTTGAGTGGACGCGGCTACGATGTTTTCAATAGCCTCCTCCTGCGATTTTTCAAAGTCTTCTATGCCTTCAAACGCCTCTTTTGCAGAAAAAGTGGTTATTGGAAACACTGCCTTCAGGTTCTTTTCGCATATGGTCTCTATCATTTTGTCCGTCTCGTATTGATAGAAAGTGCTCTCAAAGCCTTTATCTTCAAACTCGATATGAATGGTTTCATCTGGAAAAGTGACCTTTGATCTGCGTAAGATACTGGCAACCGCCGGATTCTTACGCTTGATTACACTTAGAATATTGTCCCAATGCTCACTGACACCTGTAGTCAGTGGATTGAAATCGACAGAAATATCAAATTGCTCGATGAAATTCAAGTGCTGTCTCAAAGAATCCTTCAAGATTTCAATGGCTTCACCGGAAATCACATGATTTGTTTTCAGATCAATATTCAACAAAGAATCATTTTTATGAAATGCAATTCTCTTTATTTCAAACTGGTTTGTTTTCAATGATTGTTGTATCAATTGATTAAAAGGTATTCTCTCCATTTAATCACCTTTCTTTTATAGGGTTTCAATTGCCTTCATCACAGCATCGATAATCTCATCTTCTCTGAACTTTTGAACCACAACGCCTTTTTTGAATAACAGGAACTCACCTTTGCCACCTGCGATCCCCAAATCCGCTTCTTTAGCCTCACCGGGTCCATTGACAGCGCATCCCATCACAGCCAAAGTAATGTCTTTATCTATCCCCTTCACGCGTTCTTCAAGAAGATTGGCGATTTTGACCAGATCCACTTCTGTACGTCCACAAGTGGGGCATGATATGATTTTGATTCCAAATGATCTCAGTCCAAGAGATTCAAGTATTTTTTTGGCGACTTTGATCTCTTCCACAGGAGGTCCTGTAAGCGATACCCTTATCGTGCTCCCGATACCTTCATACAGCATGATTCCAATTCCAATGGAAGATTTGACTGTGCCTGAAAATAGCGTTCCCGCTTCAGTGATGCCCAAATGGAGAGGATAATCCACCATTTCGTCAAGCAGACGATAAGCCTCAACTGTCAATCCGATGTCCGAGGATTTGATTGAGATCACAATATCATGAAAGGATAAACTTTCAAAGATCCGCACATGTCTCATCGCACTTTCCACGAGAGCTTCTGCAGTGACCCCACCATATTTCTCGAGCAGATCCTTTTCGAGGGAACCTCCATTGACACCGATTCTGATCGGAATCTTTTTCGCCTTTGCCACTTCAACAACTTTTTCGACTCGATCTATTCCGCCGATGTTGCCAGGATTAAGCCTTATTTTGTCTACACCACGATGCATCGCCTCTATCGCAAGCCTATAATCGAAATGGATATCTGCAACGAGTGGAATATGAATTCTACTTTTAATTTCGGAAATCGCTTGGGCGGACTTCATGTCCGGAACGGCGACACGAACAATTTCACACCCTTCACTTTCGAGTTCAAGAATTTGTGCGACGGTCGCTTCAACATCTTCAGTTTTCGTATTGGTCATGGATTGAATTCGGATCGGATATCCGCCACCAATAGCCGTATTACCAATCTCAATGACTCTTTTTCTGTTCATAACAAACTCCTATAGATTACTGATATCCCTAAACACCAAGAACAACATCAGCGCCATCAATATGACAATACCAATGAAGTGCACATAACCTTCTTTTTCTCGATCAATCGGTTTGCCCTTGATCATTTCAATGACCACAAATACAATTCTTCCTCCATCGAGTGCTGGAAATGGCAACAAATTGACAATTCCGAGGTTGATTGAAATGTAAGCCGCAATGAACAGCAGATTCCAAAAACCTTGTTCTGAAGCTTGTCCTATGATTGAAACGATTCCGACAGGACCAACGAGTTCACCCTGAACTTCTTTGGATCCCAATTGTGTGAAAAATTTGAATATGTCGGTAAAAAACATTCTGAACTGATCCCAGGCCACGCCCAATGATTTGTCCACGCTCTTTTCGAGCATAGTCTGAACACCGACTTTATAGTTGCCATCCGGACCAAGTTCCGGAACCATTTCCAGTATTACATTCAAATCGTCACTGCGTTCAACTACCACTGTAATCTTGTCACCCTTGCTGTCATTGATGCCGTTGATCACCTGTTCCCAAGTTGAGATTTTCTTTCCGTCGATTTCTATGATCCTATCTCCGGGAAGCAAACCCGCACTTTGTGCCGGCATGTCATCGATGACCGCTTCTATTCGGTTGGAAGCCGAGCCCATACCGAACATGATGATGACCAAAAGGACATACGCAAGAACAAAGTTCATCGTGGCACCAGCTACAAGCACCATAAGTCTTTGATAGGGTTTCTTGTTTGAAAAGCTTCTTGGGTCTTCTGAAACCTCGTCTTCCCCCTCCATTTTAACAAATCCACCCAGTGGAAATGCACGAAGCGAATACAATGTTTCCGGACCTTGCCATTTTGCAATTTTTGGTCCCATTCCTATTGAAAACTCATGAATCTTGATACCGTTTAGCCGTGCTGTGACAAAATGACCCAGTTCATGTGCTATAACTATAATACCGAATACAAATATAAAGCTGACAATTGTCATCAACATATGATTACCTCTCAATTCTACATTTTAATTAGTGACCTGATATATTTTCTAGTCCATAAATCCGTTTCTAGAATATCCTCAAGTGTAGGTTCATTGATGTTCTTAAATGTTTTCATGGCGTTTCCTATATGTTCGGAAATATCATAAAATTTGATGCGGTCCTTTAGATAAGCTTCCACTAAAATTTCATTGGCCGCATTCATCACTGTAGGCATGACCCCTCCCAGTTCAAGTGCGTCCATTGCTATTCTTAGACATGGAAAACGATCGTAATCAGGCTTTTCAAAAGTAAGTGATGCAATTTCATTGAAATCTAGTGCCTTTACATCATTTGCATATCTCTCTGGATAATCAAGCGCATATATGATTGGTACGCGCATATCGGGAACCCCAAGTTGTGCGATTATGGAATGGTCTTTGAACTGGACCATCGAATGTATGATGCTCTGTGGATGCACCAACACTTCGATATGATCTGCAGGTACTCCAAAAAGCCAATGGGCTTCTATGAATTCCAGTCCTTTGTTCATCAGCGTTGCAGAATCAATTGTGATTTTTCTGCCCATGGTCCAATTGGGATGCTTCAGCGCGTCAATTGCTTTCTTTTCAATGATCTCCGACTTGGTGAAATTTCGGAATGCGCCTCCGGATGCGGTCAGAATCAATTTGTCCACTGCCGTCGGATTCTCACCACTGAGGCACTGGAAAATGGCACTGTGTTCACTGTCCACAGGTAAAATTTTCACACCGTTTTTTGTAGCCAATGGCATTATGATTTCCCCGGCTGTAACGAGGGTTTCCTTGTTGGCAAGTGCTATCGTCTTTTTAGCTTTTATGGCTTCTACTGTGGGTTCCAGACCAATATTGCCGACAACTGAAGTCAAAACGATATCCACGTCAGGGTGTGAAACGACTTCCAGCATACCTTCCATTCCGGCGAGGACTTTGATGTTGGTGTGTGAAAGCGCAATTTTTAAAGGCTTTTTCATGGATTCATCGAAAACGACAACAAACTTAGGTTGAAATTCGAAAGCTTGCTCAATGAGCTTATCAATGCTGGTGTTGCAAGTCAATCCGAAAACATCAAATCTATTTGAGCTTCTTATTATATCCAGTGCTTGTGTGCCAATGGATCCTGTGGATCCAAGTATGACTATTTTTTTCATATTATGCTCCATATAAAAATAAGCTTATAAATTATAAGCTTGAGTAATCCAATTCAGTTAAACAAGTACAGTTCTGATATATCCATATAGGACAATAAAGTAATATACCAACGGCAATGTAATCAATAAACTGTCAAAGCGGTCCAAAACACCACCATGTCCAGGCATGATTTTACCAAAATCCTTGATATCTAAAATTCTCTTTATTTTGGATGCGATCAAGTCGCCGACTTGTGACAAAATGCTACCCGCCAAACCTAGAAAAATAGCGAATACTTGAAAATCAGGATTCCAGATCCGAGCATAGGCAAAACTGAAAATCAGACATGCCACAATGCCACCGATTGAACCCTCAACAGTCTTATTGGGACTCACTGAAGGGATGAGTGGTGTCTTTCCAATCATCTTACCTGTTAGATACGCAAATGTATCCGTTATGAATGCTATTATAAAAGGATACCATATAAAAAAGTTGTTATCCACCTCTGAAATCATGATTATATGTGAAAGTGCGAATGTGACATAAAAGAAGCCAATGAAAGTGATTGCGGATCCCATGATGTCCTGCTTGGTGAAAACGGTCAAAGCCATGATGAAGAACAAGAAAAAGGCAATCAGAAATGTGAAATAATCACTCGAAAAATTTGCGAAGTACCCCAAAAACCATGCGGCTGTCACAATATATCCCGCATATTTGACTGTTTGATATTTTTTTGAGAATGCCTTATAAAATTCATAAAGGCCAATTATACTGAGTACAAAAGTACTGATATATAAAGATACGCCTCCGGTCAATAATACAAAAAACAATACTGGCAAGGCTATTATTGCTGATATGACTCTGGTTTTCATATTGCTCTCCTCAAAGTGCTCCAAAACGTCGATTTCTTTCCTGATACAAATGAATTGCCTTTTTATAGGCTTCTTCGTTGAAATCCGGCCAGAAAAGGGGTTCGAAAATAAATTCAGTGTAGGCCAGCTGCCACAACAAAAAATTACTGAGGCGTTGCTCGCCGCTTGTCCTGATCAACAAATCAGGATCAGGCATGCCTTTGGTGTATAAGTATTCGGAAAAAAGGGATTCGTTTACATGGTCCAATTGGATCTTTTGATTCCCGTAATCGGCCAACATCAATTTGACCGCGTGGATGATTTCATCCCTACCGCCGTAATTGAGAGCCAAATTGAACTGCATACCATCATTATCCTTTGTTTTTTCAATTGCTCCAACGACCTCGACTCTTGCATAATCAGGAAGTCCCTCTATATCACCGAAGACATTGACCTTAATATTGTTTTGGTGAATCTCCTCAATCTCGGAATGAACAAATTTAACGAGCAATTTCATGAGTCCAGTGACTTCATCGTTAGGTCTTTTCCAATTTTCTGTTGAGAACGCATAAAAAGTAATATAACCGATGCCCATATTTTGGCTGGCTTTGACAATTTTCTTGATGGTTTCCGTACCTGCGTTGTGCCCGACCAATCTGGGAAGGCCTCTTTTTTTTGCCCATCTGCCGTTACCGTCCATTATGAAAGCGACATGCTTCGGAATCAGATCGTCTTTGATTTCGATTTTCTTTTTAAAAAACATAGGCACCTCAAATGGATGCCCTCCTTACAGGAGGGCTCCAATAATTAGACTTCCATTATATCTTCACTTTTTTTTGCAATGACTTGATCGATTTTGACAACTTGATCATCTATCATTTTTTGGACTTCCTTTTCTGCAGATGTCAATTCATCTTCAGAAATCTCCTTGCTTTTTTCCATTTTTTTCAACTGGTCGATAGCATCTCTTCTTTCATTTCTGAGTGCTATTTTTGAATCTTCACCAAGTTTTTTAACAGTCTTGACCAAATCTTTTCTACGTTCTTCAGTCAACATCGGGATGATCAATCTGATCATTTTGCCATCATTGCTTGGATTGATTCCAAGATCCGCGATTTGAATGGCTTTCTCGATGTCTTTTAAAATAGACGCATCGTAAGGTTGAATTTGAATGATTCTTGGTTCTGGCACGGAAATACTCGCGAGTTGCTTGATCGGTGTCTCAGAGCCATAATATTCAACTCTCACTTTGTCCAAAATCAAAGGATTTGCACGTCCAGCTCGGATGTGGTTCAATTCATCTTTGAGTACATTTAAGGTTTTATCCATTTTTTCTTGTAATAAATCATGAACTTGGTTTCTCATATTTGTACCTCCTCAATTATTGTTCCGACATTTATTCCAGAACACGCTTTTAGTATATTTTCTGGAACATTCAAGTCAAATACTGCGATTGGAATGTGATTATCCATACAAAGTGTGATTGCGGTAAAATCCATGACGCCTAGTTTTTGGCTAAGTACATCAGAATATGTCAAACGCTCATATTTCTTTGCATTAGGATTAAGTGCCGGATCACAGTCATATACACCATCTACCCTTTTTGCCAATAATATAAGCTCCGCATCCATTTCTGCCGCTCTTAATGCTGCTGTTGTATCAGTTGAAAAAAACGGGCTTCCAGTACCTGCACCAAAAATTACCACAGTGCCTTCGCTTAGAAATGTCACAGCTTTTTCGCGATTGTAATCATCCGCTAAAGGTGCCATGGAAATCGCACTCATTAATTTGTTCTTGACACCCAAAAACTTAAGGGCATCCGCCATTGCAAGTGAATTCATTACTGTACCCATCATGCCCATATAATCTGCAGTGGTTCTTTCCATTGTCTTGCTGGTTCTACCTCTCCAAAAGTTACCCGCACCAATGACGAGGCCAACTTCGACACCATGATCTGTCATTTTTTTTATGGTTTGTGCCACATTCGAAACCACTTCGTCGTCAATTCCGGTTCCTTTTTTACCAGCAAGCACTTCTCCGCTCAACTTAAGAATAACCCTTTTATATTTTAGCTCCAATGCAACAACCTCCATTCAATTCTATTCTACAGTAATTTACAGACCCATTCAAATATTTTTTCCTTAAAAAAGAGAACACAAAAGTGTTCTCCTGAAATTTTATGGATTTTTAATTAGCCTTTCAATTGTTTTGCAACTTCCTCAGCGAAATTCTCTGATTTTTTCTCCAAACCTTCGCCAACCTCAAAACGTGAGAATCTTCTGATAGAAAGATTTTCACCGATTTTAGCGATTTTCTCTTTTAACAATTGATCAATTGTTTTATCTGGATCTTTGATGAAAGGTTGCTCCAAAAGACAAACTTCTTTATAGTATTTTGCAATTCTGCCTTCTACCATCTTGTCGACGATTTGAGCAGGTTTGCCTTCATTTAAAGCTTGATTTCTAAGAATTTCCTTCTCTGCTTCAATAGCTTCTTGAGGTACGTCTTCAATTCTAACATAAATTGGATTTGAAGCCGCTACTTGCATTGCCACATCTCTACCGAATTCTTGGAATTCAGCGTTTTTTGCAACAAAATCAGTTTCACTGTTGATTTCAACGATAACGCCGATTCTACCACCGTGAATATATGAAGCGATTATACCTTCAGATGCGATTCGATCCATTTTCTTCGCAGCTTTGGCGATCCCTTTTTCTCTTAAGTATTTGATTGCCTCATCCATGTTGCCTTCAGTTTCAACAAGAGCTTTCTTGCAGTCCATCATGCCTGCGCCAGTTGATTCTCTTAACTCTTTTACCATCTGAGCTGTAATAGCCATTTTGTATCCTCCTTAAAATCAATTGTATTCATCTTAAAAAAGGTAAGAGATCGACTCTTACCTCTTTGAACTTCACTTTAATTATGCTTCAGTAGTTTCTACAACTGCTGGAGCATCAGTCAACTGCTCGCCTTGTCTAGCTTCGATGATAGCGTCAGCCATTTTTCCAGCGATTAACTTGACAGCACGAATTGCATCGTCATTACCAGGAATTACGTAATCAACTTCGTCTGGATCACAGTTTGTGTCTACGATAGCTACAACTGGAATACCAAGAACTTTTGCTTCTTTGATTGCAATTCTTTCTTTCTTAGGATCAACAACAAAGATTGCACTTGGAAGTTTTGGCATATCTTTGATACCGCCAAGGAACTTTTCGAGTTTTTCTTTGTCCGCTCTTAATTTAAGAACTTCTTTTTTAGGAAGTGCTTCGAAAGTACCGTCGTTTTCCATTCTTTCGAGTTTGAACAACAAATCGATTCTCTTCTTGATTGTTTTGTAGTTTGTAAGCATTCCACCCAACCATCTTTGGTTGACGAAATACATACCCGCTCTTCTAGCTTCAGTTTCGATAGCTTCTTGAGCTTGTTTCTTGGTACCAACGAACAATACTGTACCGTTATCTTCTGCTACACTTCTGATGAACGCGTATGCGTCTTCAACTTTACCTACAGTTTTTTGAAGATCGATGATGTAGATTCCGTTTCTTTCAGTGAAGATGTATTCAGCCATTTTCGGGTTCCATCTTCTTGTCTGGTGACCAAAGTGTACACCAGCTTCTAGTAATTCTTTCATTGAAATTACTGACATGTTGTGTTCCTCCTCGTTTTTTAATAACCTCCTCACCTTTCATCTTTCGAAAGGACCCTACGGGCAACCCCTTTGAAATTGAAGTGAGTGTGTTTTAATTACCTTTGACATTATAACATAGCATAGTCGAAAGTACAACATCATTTTACTGTTTCAAGCGCAGTAATAATTGTACCTCTCCAACACCCATATCAAGATCTTTGGCGATTTGAGCGATAGGGATTCCGCTGCTTCTAAGCCTTATGATTTCACTACGTCTATCGGTTTTTTCCTCACGGATCTCTTTAGTGGTTTCCATATCTTTTTTTTGCTCTTTGATTTGGGTCATGACTTTGATATTTTCCTCTACCGCATTCACCATAGGAGCCTGTTTTTCTGATAGACGGTCTTGCAATTGGATCAATGCCTTGTTCAAATCTACGATTTCCTTTTCATGCAAACTGTATTTGCCTTCCAGATCCTGAGCGATATCATAAAATGCGGTGTTCATTTCATCGATCGACAATTGAAGATTCTCGAGCAATTGAAACAAATCCGCATCTTTATAGACTCTCGATTGTTCGATCATCTGAGCTTGGGTATTGACAGCCCTATTGAATTCCCTTCGTATCATGAAAAGTGAACTGATTACAAGAATCAGCCCAAATACAATACTTACAAAATACATATCACACCTTCATATCAAAATGTATCCCTAGAGGTTCGAGTTTTTTTACCACTTCTTTCTCCTCTTCCATGATATCCCCATTTTCATTTTTGAATTTTCCACTTTGTTGATTGCCACTTTTGGATTTTTTTTGTTCATCATCCTTGAGTTTTTTCAGCTCGGTCTTTTCAGTGTTGTTTACACGCTGGTTGTCTCTGAGGGTGCTCTGTTTGTTCTGCAATTGGGCTTGCTGAAGTTCATTGTCCTGTTTGCTGACAACGCTTTGTTTAGCAGGATGAATCTCTTGAGTTTTGTGAACTACAATTTGCATATCCACCGGTCTGATTCCCACTTGCACACCTCCTTGACGACTAATAGCCCGTGACTACAATTTCTCCTCTATCTTTCAATATGATCGAATGGGACAATGCGTACTTGACGTAATAATTGCCGTTTCCGATTTTAACCCTGGTTCCCGGAAAAATTGTGTTGGCTTTGAGCTGTGCGCCTCGAATGTTGTTGACCAGTTCATTCAACATTTTAAGTCTCAAACGTTTTTCTGCAAGATCGGTATCCAGTTTAAGAAAATTGGTGCTGTATTTGCCATACATAAAAACAGATCTTTGGTCATCGGGATCCGCATCTATTTTAGCTTTCAAGAGTTTTACCGATTTTTCAAGCTTATCATGCATATCGATCAGCTCTCTGACCTCTGTGGAAAGAGACTTCAATTCTTCAATGGTTTCAATGTCCACTCCGAGTTTTATGGAAGTGATGATTCCCATTTCGGAGCCTACAGTATTGGCTTCAATGTCCGATTTTGAAGTGATTTCACCACCGACGATCAAACCTTTCTTGCCTTTGACGACCACCCTCCCATCACATTTGACGACGCTGTTCATTATTGCACTGGCTTCAATGTTGCCACGCACATAGACGTCCGCTGAATTGATGAAGTTGACTGTCAAATCTCCACTGCATCTGATTTCAGCTTTATCGTGACCTTGGATACCCCGAGATATGACCATGTTGCCTCCAGATGAAAGCTTCGCACCTTCAACGACTCCGTTGATGATCAAATCCCCTTCACATTCTACAGAGTATCCGTTGGTCACGTTGCCATTGACTATGACTTGTCCTTGAAATGTGATATTTCCGGTTTCCACGCCGACATCGGTTTTGATTTCCAAAGACTTGATTACGGAGATTCTGTCATTGTCATATACTATAGTCCCGTCAGCATCGGCAATGGCTGAGAGTCCATCGGCACTAAGGCGCATATTTTTTCCTATTTTAAGAACGACTTCTTTGCCATCGCGGCCTTTGATGATTTTACCGGTTACAGTGGTGCCGTTCTTTCCTTTTGTAGGGGGCGTTTTGACCGCAAGCACATCTCCATTGCTGACCAGTTCGACAAATCCCATGTTTTTGAAATCGACTCGTCCGTCATCCAATATTTGCGGTTTGGCTTTATGTTCTTTGCTCACAGAGAAATCAATTGTCCCATCTGCTCCGTTTTCGTGTGGAATACCTTCCGCAATAAGTATGTTGAAATCCGATTTGCAGGTTTTACAGATTTGGTCAATGATATTGTGTTTGATTCCAAAGACAATATTTTTCTCTTTTAGTAAAGCCAACAAATCGTCAGGCTTTATGGGATCATTGCTGCTGTTGAATTCTATAGAGAGATAAGCCTTATAATAGTCATCCGATATTCTTATGGTTGTTTCATATCTTTTACTTTCATCATTCATAATTGTCCCCCAAAATATAATCTATATATGTTGTCGGTAAATATGTATATATTTATTACTATTATTTTAACACATAATAGAAAATCACAGAAGGCCTGTGATTGAATTATCGACTTAAAAAAGATTATTTAATGCAATTTTGAGTTTGGATATGGCTTTTGTATGAATCTGAGATACTCTGGACTCGGAAATACTTAAGATTTCCGCGATTTCCTTGTAAGTGAGTTCTGAGTAATAATAAAGTTGCATGACGCGCATTTCTTTTTCAGGCAATCTGTCAATGGTGGTCGCCAAGATTTTTTTGACCTCTTTTTCAACAAATTTATCTTCCGGTTGAAATTCCACCGTATCGGAAGCAATATCGAAACTCATGTTGTCTTCAATTTTTTCTTCTAAAGAGACAATGGAATAAGTCGTCGCTTCACCTAGCATTCTATTATAATCATCCAGTGTGAGATTGAGTTCCTCGGCTATCTGCTCATCGGTGAATTCGCTGCCGTGTATTTTTTGAAGCTTTTGGATGGCCTCTTCAATTTTCTTGTACTTTTGGCGTGTGCTTCTGGGAATCCAGTCCATATGTCTTATTTGATCTATGATCGCACCCCTGATCCTGATGTTTGCATAGGTTTCAAATTTGATTTGCTTCTTGTGATCGAATTTGTCAATGGCATCAATGAGACCAATTATTCCATAACTAAGCAAGTCATCGAATTCTATATGGGCATTATAGCTGGAATACAATCTGCCGGCGATAATTTTTACAAGGGCCACATAATGGATGATGAGTTCGTCTTTAGCCGTTTTGTCATTAAATTCTTTATAATTGATCCAAAGTTGTTCATTGGTCATTTGCAACACCTACAATGATTAGATTTCTTTTATGCCCTTACCCGCTGTTTTGATGATGAGTTTACCGTTTTCACTGAAGAATTCGATTGTACGTCCGAAGTTTCCACCAGTTTCATCTGATTTCAGCGGAATGCCCATTTCCTTGAGTATGATTCTCACCGCCTCAGCGTTTCTTTCACCGATTTTCATGGTTTCATTTGCTGAAGAAAACGAAAACATTTGTGCTCCACCAGCGATTTTTGCAGAGATCCTGCTTTTCTTTGCGCCCTTTGTCTCCATTTGCTGTATCAGTTCCACAATGGCTGTGTCAGCAAATTTTGCGACATTCTCATTTTTTCTGATGGCTTTGCTTGATGGTAACATGATATGGGCCATACCGGTCACCTTGGATGAGGCGTCATATAAACAAATACCGACACACGACCCTAATCCAAGGGTCGTGAGAGCATCTGGAAATTCGACGACTTTAAGGTCAGCCATACCTACTTTGATCATAGTGCTCATAAAGTCACTCCTAAACTGCCTAATAAAACTTCATACGAGTCCATGTCCGGTATGAGGAAAAAATAACCGTCGACACTTTTTGCTTCAAGTGTTTCAATGAATTCATTCTGAATAATCAACACATTGTCGCTCATCTGTCCAAAATGAATCGCAGGAACGCTGAGTATCGCTCCGGCCATGTCAATGGCAAGTGCGGGAACGGAAATTTTGATATTAAGATTGGTGAGACCTGATAACGATGCGATGTAAGAACCCGCCAATATATTGCCTATCTCTTTTAATGCCGATGTTGTAAACTCATCAAATTCAGAATTGTCCCTCGGCATGAGAAGATCAACGAGATTGATTGCGGAAGGTTGGTCCAAAACAAACATGATGCTGCCGTTGATATCTCCCTCAAATTTGAAGAAAATACCGCAAACCACGTTTTCTGGCCCACCCAACAGTTCAGGGACCTCATCAAAATCCAGCAATTTTACAACTGGTACTTTCATGTCGATTTTCTTGTTGATCATTGTTGCAAGTGAAGTTGCGGCATTGCCAGCTCCGATATTACCGATTTCTCTTAGGACGTCCAAGATTATACCATTGTTTATCTTATCAAATTCAATGCCCATCATTCACCTCTATTCAACGTGTTGCTCAATATTTAAGACCTTATAAAGGTCAATCAGCATGATAATGCGACCGTTTTTCTTTCCGATATTTTTGATGAACTCATTGTCGACGTCTTTTCTCACATTGGGTGCGTCATCGATATCATCGGTTGAGATTTGAAGCACTTCGGAAGAGGAGTCCACAAGCATACCGATTTTCAAATCATCTACATTGACAATGATGATCCTGGATTCGTCTGATGCGTCCTTTGGTGTGAGACCAAATCTTGCTCTAAGATCTACGACCGGTACGATAATGCCTCTGAGGTTGATTACTCCGTTCACATAATTCAGAGTATAAGGTACCCTGGTGATTGGAAGAACTTTTTCAATATTTTCCACATTGTTGATATCAATGCCATAAAACTCCTGATTGAGTCTAAACGTTACAAATTCTCTGATTTCACTCATATTATCACCCCTGACTAGAATAATTGGTTCGGATCGACGATCAACGCAACACTACCATTGCCTAAAATGGTTGCTCCTGCGATAGCCTTGATACCTGTGAGATATTTGCCAAGGGATTTTATGACGATTTCCTGTTGACCGATAAGTCCATCGACTACCAGACCTGCTTCAACATCTCCCTTTTTGACGATGACAACGATAATCTCATCCAATTCCTCTTTGGTTTGATCAATATCCAAAACGTGCTTCATCCTGATAATAGGAAGAGTCTTGTTTCTGTATAGAACAACTTCCTGATCTTGAACCATTGTGATGTTGCGTGTTTCAATATTTGTGATTTCCTTGATATTGTTCAGTGGAATGGCGAACTTCTCTTTATTCAGATTGACCATCAATGCCTGAATGATTGCTAGTGTAAGCGGTAATCTAATAATGAATTTGCTGCCTTGTCCCAAAGTTGACACCACTTCGACCGTACCATTGATCGCTTCAATTTTCGATTTGACAACATCAAGTCCCACGCCTCGTCCAGATAGATCGGTTACTTTGTCCACTGTGCTGAACCCTGCCTCAAACAATAGATTGATCAATTCTTTGTCAGTCATGATATCCGCTGTCTCTTTTGTAATGATTCTCTTTTCGACAGCTTTCTTTTTGATGACTTCCGGATTGATCCCCTTGCCGTCATCCTCAACTTCAATGACAACGGTGTTGCCATCAGGATATGCTCTGAGAGCTACAAATCCAGTGTCGGCCTTACCTGCTTTTTCACGCTCTGCAGGAGACTCTATACCGTGGTCCAGTGAATTTCTGATCAAGTGGATCAATGGATCGCCAATTTCATCGATAACGGTTCTATCGACTTCAGTTTCTTCTCCAGACATGAACAACTTGATGTTTTTGCCAAGGTCTTTAGAAAGGTCTCTCACCAATCTAGGGAACCTGTTGAAAGTTCTCTCCACAGGCACCATTCTGACTTTCATGACAGCGTCATGAAGGCTTGTGGTGATGCGCTCCAGGTATTCTATAGCTTCGTTCATGTTGTTGCTGCTGTTCTGGTCTACCATTCGATTTTGACTCGTGTCCAAATCCTCAAGTCGTGTCTTGATGATGATCAATTCACTCACAAGGTTCATCAGATTGTCCAGTCTGCCAATTTCAACACGAACTGTTTTTGATGTTTTGCCTTTGTCCGATTTTGTGTTTTGCGCTTCATCTTTGCCTGATTTGGCAACTTCCTCATCCACGTGATCAAGGTCGATTTCAACATCTTCCAAGGATTTTTCCATTACATAATCCATCTCTTCGAGAGGTTCCACAATGACTTCCTTGATTTCAGAAATTCTCATGAGTTCTGTTTTGCAGTAAGTCTCATCCAATTTCGTAAAATATAGGATTTCAAAAGATTGGTCAAATTTCTCATCTTCGATTTCTTCTGCTTGCGGATATGATCTGATGATTTCTCCGAATCTTTCCAGTGTATTGAATACAATGAATGCACGAGCCGCTTTAAGCATACAGCCTTCATCCAACGTCACTTTTATGAGGTAGGACTTGACATTCATCTCAAATGCGGTCTGTATGATATTCTCAATGTCATTGAGGCCGATATGGAATGTTTCATCCCCAATATCATTTTTAACAGGTTCACTTTTCTTGGGTTCTGATTTTCCGGCTGTCATGTCACCTTTGTTGTCAGCGATCACAGCAAGTTTCTTGACTAAAGCTGAAGAATCCAAATCACCTTCGCTGCCATTCTTTTCAAGATTGTCTATATATTCTTCAAGTGCATCGAAACACTCGAATAAAACATCGACAATATAACTGGTCACTTTCACTTCGCCATTTCGGACAAGGTCCAAAAGATTTTCCATCTTATGTGTCAAATCAGCTACTTTGGTAAAACCCATTGTTCCAGACATTCCTTTTATTGTATGCGCTATTCTAAAAATCTCACCCAAATGTGATAAATTATCCACGTCTTTTTCAAGAACCAGCAAAATTTCGTTCATCGTTTGCAAATGCTCTTTTGATTCATCGATAAATATTTCTAAGTATTGACTCATATCCATATGCATTACACCTCCATGGCTTTCACTATTTCATTTGCTATATTAGAAAGGCCGACAACCTTATCTACGGCATCAAGTTTTATTGCAATCTTTGGCATTCCGAATACAATGCAACTTTCCTCGTCCTGAGCAATCACGAACCCACCGCTGTCTTTCAATTTTTTCATCCCTTGGGCACCGTCGGCACCCATTCCAGTCATGATCACACCCACGACATTTTTATGGTTCGTATCGACTATGGATTCCAACATGGCGTCTACAGATGGTCTATGCCCACTTACTCTATCACCATTATCTAATTTTATCACAAATTGTCCATTCTGTTTAGTCACTTTTAAATGTTGGTCTCCAGGCGCGAGATAAGCCCACCCTTGTTGCAGGACATCACCGTTTTCTGCTTCCTTGACATGGATCTGGCTCATCGAGTCCAAGCGTTCCGCCAATGATTTGGTGAACCCTGGAGGCATGTGTTGCACAATCAGGAAACTTGCATTGATTCCACTTGGAATAAACGGAATGACATCTTGAAGCGCACGCGGTCCACCAGTGGATGTGCCGATGGCCACTATTTTTTTAAATCTGCTGTTTGCCTGAATACTGCTTGATGGAACTATCGTATCACTTTGAATGATTTGAGGCGATGGTTTTGGGTTTCTTATCGCTTTGACTTTGGTCCTGCTGGCAATTTGTATTTTTTCAATGAGTTCATTCTTCACTTCAGGTGCGGACACCTTGATCAATGAGGAGGGTTTGGTGATGAAATCAAAAGCTCCCAAATCCAGCGCTTTCAAGGTTTCTTCAGCGCCCTTCTTTGTAAGGCTGCTCAGCATGATCACCGGCAACGGCATTTCGGCCATTATTGTGCGGAGTGCTGTCAGACCATCCATTTTGGGCATTTCAATGTCCAGCGTCACAACATCCGGTTTCAGCAGTTTGATTTTGGCAATCGCATCTTCACCGTTTCTTGCTACACCGACAACTTCCATTTGTTGATCCGATTCAATCATATCTGTAATGACTTTTCTCATGAATGCGGAATCATCTACTACGAGTATTTTTATTTTCATATCACATCAAGCCCTTTTTTATTAAATTCCGCTCGATTTCAAATACATATGAAACGATGCGGGATTGAGTTGCAGAATCAAGATCTATAAACTTGATACCCACTTCCATGTGATTGTCATCTTTTTTCTGTACACGCATCACTTCACCTTTGAACTTGTTCCAAACATTGTTGAGCAGGACTTCTCCTTTGATCAGTTCTCCTTTTTCGAAGGTGCTTCGAGTCAGGACTCGAATACCGCCACCGCTCAGATCGAGTGATTCAAAGGGAAATTTCTCCTCAACGACTTCTTCGACCATCAAGTCTTTCTCGTTCTTGTATTTGGTGGTCAACAAGAGTTTCCTCCTTGCGATTTCCTGATCTGAAAACTTCTTTTCAATCAGGAAAAAACCTTTCGACTTGAAGTTTACACGGTAGAACTTCCTACGTTGGATCCGTTTGATTTCGGATTCCAATTCAATGGAGACACTGGGCAAATTGTCATAAAGGAGCCTTTCAATCATTCGTCCTTTAAACAGATACATACCTTGGTTCTCAATATAAAATCTGAAATAATAACCATAACGTCTTTCCATGGCATACAGATGTCCTTCATGTATGGGATTGGAAATGATCAATCGTTCATCATTTACAACTTCATACACAAATGACGATAATGTATAAGACTCCTGATTGTTTACATAAATCATTATGTCAAGTGTATCAGCGATGTTAAAAAATTTAGTGAAACCTTCCATGGAAACCACCTTAAATTTTATTGATCAACTTATTGAGAAAACTTCTGAAACTGTTGTTGTTCTTGTTGTATTTACCGTTATTGTCCAGATTGTAAGCAATATTCTCAATTCCCTTGCTGGCTATGGCGCGAGGATACGCCTCAAGGAGTGGTATCTGTCTTCTGACCGCACGCTTCAGATTGTTGTCTTCGAATATGTACCCAAGGTTCTCAAGCTCCCTGTTCAGAAATTTGGATACAGCTTGATGCATCTTTCCGAAAACCTCATCTCCTTCTTCATTGCTTTCCACCCTGTTGATGATCAGTTTGATTTTCTTTTGATCGTCCATGACAATGTTTTTAACGAGTGCATATGCATCCGTAATGGAAGTGGGATCGGGTGTGATGACCACGATCACGTCCGATGCGGCGTCAATGAAGGATAGAACAGACTTGCTGAGTCCGGCTCCTGTATCAATCAGGATATAGTCCGATACCGCGTTGAAATAGGTCAAGGTATGAATCAATTTCTCCAATTGTTCGGAGTCCAGATCGATCAAATCCATAATACCCGAACCGCCTGAGATGATATTGATGTCATACAGTCCCTTGACAATAATATCTTGCACTGGCACCTCGCCTTTGATGACATGTGACAAATTATATTTTGGAACGAGTCCGAAAAGAACATCAACATTTGCAAGACCAAGATCCGCATCGATTATGGTGACACTTTTGCCTTGTTTGGCGAGTGCAATACCCAAATTGACAGTGAAGTTCGTTTTCCCCACACCACCTTTGCCACTGGATATTGTAATTATTCTGGCATCAATGACATCCCTTTCAGGGACTTCCTGGTCGCCTATTATATCTCTGAGCTTTTGAGCTTGATCCATTTTTTCCCCCGATAAAAGCCTATTTTTCAACATCAAAAATATATTGTATGATTTTTTCCTTGTCAGCTTCCTCAATATCATCCGGCACGCTTTGACCAATGGTGAAATAAGAAAGCGGTTTTCCTGTGACAACCTTGAGATTCAAAATATTGCCATATGAAGTCGCTTCATCAAGTTTTGTGAACAATAATCTGTAATCATCCAGAAAATCATAGGATTCGATGATGCTCTTCATATCTTTATAACTTGTGGTCATACTCATTACGAGAAAGACTTTGACAGAGTCCAAAAATTTGGTCAGCTCATCATAATCCGATTTGAGCTCTTTGCTTTTGTGGCTTCTGCCCGCAGTGTCAATCAAAATATAATCCTTGTCCCTGAACTTATAAAGCGCCTCTTCAAGTTCATTCGCCTCATAAATGACCTCAAGAGGGATTCCGAGAATCTCACTATAGGTTTTTAGCTGTTCAACAGCTGCAATTCTATAGGTGTCAGCGGTGATCACACCGATTTTCTTGTTGTCGACCAATGTAAGTTTGGCGGCGATTTTCGCAAGAGTCGTTGTCTTGCCTACGCCAGTCGGACCAAGAAACATATAAATATTGGATTTGCCCTGCAAATCACGGTCAATCGTCTTTATATCACCAAGATATTCCCTGGCGATTACTTTCATGGCATTGATTACGGTGTCGTGATTTTTTTCACTGAGGCTGATTTGTCTTTGTACGATTTCAAGTATCTTTTTTGCAATGGATTCTTGAATATCTCTTTGTTTCAGGAAATCCACATAGAAATCTTCCTGGGAAATCTGCTTGGCATCCGTCACTGGACCTTGATGTTCGATATGATCCACTTTATCGATGAGCAATTGGACCATTTTTTTGAGTTCCACCATTTCAGTATTGATGGTGGTGTCCATCTTTTTATCGGGTTCAACTGGTGAATGCTCTGCAGGTTTTATCACTTGAGGTTGCACGATTTGCTGTTCCTGTGGTTTGATTACCCTAGTTGTTGTGATTGGCTCATCAATGGCCGCCACAACTTCAATCACCGGTTTTTTGAAGAATTTGAACAATCCACCCGATTTGATTTTGCGCGTATTGAGGATGACGGCATCCATCCCGAGCTCATTCTTTATTTTGATCATTGCCTCATTCATGTCTTTGACTAAATATCTTTTTACTTTCATTAAGCGCTCACCATCCCTGCAGATTGTACATCGATATCCGATTCTATTTCATTGTATGATAAAACCACCAACTCCGGAATTGCCTGTTCGGTGATTCTCTTAAAGTAAAATCTCACAATAGGAGCTGTTACGACAATTGCTTGCTCTCCCATTTGAAGCAGTTTTTTGATTTCCTCAGACAGATGGGCCAATATCGATTGCGTCGTCATTGGATCGATGGATAGAAAAGTGCCATTATCATTTTGGTCAATGGACTCCATCAACATATTTTCAAGTGATTGTTCCAGTGTGACGACCTTCGCTTGACCAAACGGAAAGTACTGTTTTGTGATTTGTCTGGATAGTTTTTGCCGAACATACTCAGTGAGAATATTCACATCTCGAGTCGATCGGGCGTGATCCGCAAGCGCTTCCAATATTGTCACGAGGTTTCTTATGGAGATGCTTTCCTTCAAAAGATTAGCCAAAACTTTCTGGACATCGCCAATCATCATCAGATTCGGAATGAGTTCTTCCAAAAGCGCCGGATTGGTTTCTCTTATATTTTCAATCAGTTGTTTGACGTCTTCTCTGCTCAACAACTCATGGCTGTGTTTTTTGATGACTTCAGTGAGATGTGTGGAAATTACGGACGATGGATCTACAACGGTATACCCAAGCAATTCCGCTTTTTCCCTCAGATCTGATTTGATCCATTTCGCAGGTAGCCCAAAAGCGGGTTCAACAGTGTCGATTCCCTCAATCTCACCTTCCACGGCACCAGGGCTCATGGCAAGATAATGATCGAAAACAATATTTCCGTAGGCGATATCATTGCCTTTGATTTTAATCAGGTATTGGTTGGCATCGAGCTGGATGTTATCTCTCAAACGGATCATAGGTACAATAAGTCCAAGTTCAAGAGCAATCTGTCTTCTGATCATCACCAGTCTGTCAAAGAGGTCCCCGCCTTGGTTCGGATCTGCAAGCGGGATGATTCCATAACCAAATTCGAGCTCGATCGGATCCACTTGAAGCAGCGGAATAATATTCTCGGGACGTCTCATATCTTCTCTTGAGGTATCTTCCACTTTTTCTTCAGCTTCAGCCTCGAACGAGACCTTCCGGTCCCCTTGCATCGATCTATAACCTAGAATTAGGGCCATGGCTCCAACCAAAAGGAATGGGATGGAAGGAAGCGGTGTTCCTGCACCAAGTAGAATCAAAACGCCTCCGACAATGTACATGACAATGGATCTGGCAAACAATTGATTGACCACGTCGGTACCGAGACTTTCCTCAGAGGCTGATCTTGTGACGATAATACCTGTGGCGACAGAGATCATCAGCGCAGGAAGTTGACTCACCAGACCGTCACCGACCGTCAGCAACGTAAATTTCTCGATGGATTCAGGTAACGTCAATCCCATCGTAAACGATCCCAACAGAAAGCCTGCAAGAATATTGATGACAGTGATCAGAATTCCGGCGATGGCATCACCCTTTACGAATTTGCTGGCACCATCCATGGCTCCATAAAAATCCGCTTCGCGCTGGATTTTTTTTCTTCTCATTTTAGCGTCGTTCTCATTGATCAAACCAGAGTTAAGGTCAGCGTCGATAGCCATCTGTTTTCCAGGCATAGCATCCAGTGTAAAACGTGCCGCAACTTCAGATACACGTTCCGAACCCTTGGTGATGACTAGAAATTGGATGATGACGATAATGACGAATATGATGAAACCGACTATTGCGTTTCCGCCGATAACAAAGTTTCCGAACGCGGCAATAACATCTCCAGCCTCACCAGTGCTTAATATATATCTGGTGGTGGAAATGTTGAGGGCGAGCCGAAACATGGTCGTTATCAGCAATATGGAAGGAAATACACTGAATTCCAATGTTTCCTTGACAAACATGGATAAGACCAATATGGTCAATGCCAATGATATGTTGAGCGCTAAAAAAAAGTCCAGAAAATTGAGCGGAATCGGTATGATAATCAACATGATGATGACTATGACCAGTGCCGCAACTCCGATGTCACTAAAACGCATTTATTGCCTCCTAAGCGTTCTTTTTGAGTGTATATACATATGCCAAAACTTCTGCGACCGCCTCATAAAAATCAGGAGGTACGAACGTACCGATATCCACTGATTTATAAAGCGCTTGAGCAAGAGGTTTGTTTTCTACTATGGGTACTTTGTTTTCAGATGCCACCCGTTTGATGTTTTGAGCGATCAAATCCTGTCCTTTGCCCACTACCACCGGAGCGTCACCTTTATTGGAATCGTACTTGATGGCGACGGCAAAATGGGTCGGATTGGTGATCACCACATCTGCCTTTGGAATTTCTTGCATCATCCTGCTCATTGCAAAAGCCCTTTGCTTTTCCTTGATTTTTGCTTTAAGCTGAGGATCGCCTTCACTTTGCTTATATTCGTCTTTGACTTCCTGCTTGGTCATCATGATATCTTTCCTGTTTTTCCACCTCTTGAAAGCAAAATCAAATACTGCTATAACAAGTAGAATCAGTGCCGATCTTGTGACGACGCCAAAGACCATATCCCACATGACTATTATGATTTGACCGGTCTCAAGCTCCATGGTGATCAAAAGTTCACTAAGTCGGCCATTCAAATAAACCACAGAAACATAAATGATCAATGTCGCCTTGAATACGGATTTCAGCATTTCTACCAGCGAACGTGAAGAGAACATATTTTTGAATCCCTTCAAAGGATTGATTTTGCTCAATTTAGGTTTTATGGTTTCCACTGTGAACAAAACACCGACTTGCATATAAGACAGCAGCACACCTAAGACCATTGCGACAACAAGTGGTGGCAGAGATAATTTCAATATAAGCAAAACCGTTTGTTGCCACAGCAAATTGATGCCGTTTCCGGAATAAAGGAGCGATGTATCTTCCGTAAGGTGCATCGCGAAACGATAAAATCCGAACATTTGATCGATATAGAATTGACTCAATATTGAAATTGTTGCAAAAACAGCAAGCAGGGACAGAGCACCGTTCAGATCTTTCGACTGTGCAATCTGACCCTTTTCCCGTGTGTCCTTTATTTTTTTAGAGGTGGGTTGCTCCGTCTTCTCCTCAGAAAAGAGCTGTAAATCAAAATATTTAAGCATTGGTCACCTTCTTATGGGAATAGACTGAAAAACTTTTGCACGTAGTAAAATCCGGAATGAAGGATTTCCGAAAAAATCTCATAATAAAATGGCATCAACATGATAAACAGTAAAAATCCAAAGAAAATCTTAAATGGCATGCCTAGAATGAATACGTTCATACCAGGCATGGCTTTTGCCAAGAGTCCAAGAATTATATTTGCGATCAGCACAGTGATGATGAAAGGAGCCGCAACTTGGAAACCGATCACAAAAGTCTGAGCCAAAATTTCAAGAATCAATGTATAAGCACTGAACACAAAGAAATTCGAACCCAACGGAATACGCTCATATGAGACAACCAAGGCTGTAATCAACTGATGATGCAAATTTAGTTGCAAGAAAATCAAAATTGAAAAAATATAAAATAGATTTGCAGTAATCGGAATTTGTGATTCATCCATGGGATTGACCACATTCACCATGGCGAACCCCAAGTCCCTATCGATGATATCTCCAGCGAAATAGACAAAATTAAAATAGACAGTAAGAATAAGTCCTATGAATAATCCAATAAATATCTCATTGGTCAAATGATAGGCAAAGTCCCAAATGTTGCTGACATCATAAAGAATATTCGATGTCACAAGAGGGTTGATCAAGATTGTTGAAAACAGTACCAAACCAATTTTTACGGGAATAGGATAATTTCGACTTCCAAAAAATGGTGCGGCGAATATCATACCTGCCAATCTTGCGCCTACTAAAATCAAATCCAACAAGGGTAACGAATATTGCATGGATTCCCCCTAATATATGATTAAGTCGATCATATTCATTATTTCGTTAGTGAATTGCACCAATGAATTGATGATCCAGGATCCTGTGAACATCAAAACCAAAAAAACAACGATGATTTTCGGAACAAAAGCCAGCGTGGCTTCTTGTATCTGAGTCGTTGCTTGGAATATCGCAATGAGAAGACCTATTAAAAGACCGCTCAGAAGCATAGGCGCAGAAAGTACCAATATGATTTTTATTGCTTCTGAAAATAAATCAATAATCATTTCCTCAGTCATTTCGCACCTCTATCATCGTATACTCAATATCAATTTTTCAACCATCAGATGCCAACCATCCACCATTATGAATAACAATATCTTTATAGGCAATGAGATCATTACAGGTGGCAACATCATCATACCAAGTGCCATGAGTGTCGAAGCGACGATCATGTCCACTACTATGAAGGGTACGAAAATCAAAAAACCGATCTCAAAACTGAGTTTGAGTTCACTGATTATAAAAGCCGGTACGACAACAGTCAGAGGTATGTCATCATTCGTTTCTACTGTATCTATATTCGCAATATCCAAAAAAAGCGCTAAATCTTTGGATCGCACTTGTCTGAGCATAAACTCCTTAAAGGGTTCAGATGCCGAGTCAATCGCTTCTTCCAAAGTTACAGTGCCTTCAGATAATGGAACGTATGCATTTTCATAAGCATCCGTAAAAACCGGGCTCATGACAAAAAACGTCAAAAATAAAGCCAGGCCGATCAGGGTCTGATTTGGTGGTGTGGATTGCAGCGAGAGTGCCCTTCTGACAAAACCGAGAACAATGACAATTCGAGTAAACGATGTCATCATAATCAATATGGAAGGCGCAAGAGAGAGAACAGTCAACATGATTAAAATCTGAATGCTGTTCGCTACCTCCACTTCTCCATTCTCACTACTGATGCTTATGTTGATATCCGGTAAACCGATGGTGGTTGCTCCATATGTCGGTGCCCCAAACTGCAGCAATACCAACACGACAAAAAAAAGCAACAAAGTTTTTTTTATTCCCCCAAAATCATTCATCCCTTGATTCCTTATCTTTATCTCTTTTTATTATGGATGCCTTAAGTTGATTCATAAACGATATGCCCTGAACTTCATCCTTTGCAAACTGTTCATGGGTCAAGTCCTCGCGTTTGTCAATCAAATGAATCCCATTTTTATCCATGGCCAACACATAAAAAATATTCTCTAATTCCACTAATAACAAACTCTTATCGTTTGAAAGGAGGGTTCTTTCCACCACTTTAATGCGTCTGTCCTTCAAAGAGATATAATTTTTCTTAGTTATAGCCTTAGAGAATATCCATAATATGCATATAAATAATGTGGCTACAATAATGTATCTTATTGTAAACCACAAATCGTCCGCCCGATTATAACTTGTAAGCGCATAGGTGAGATTGTACATACAAAATCACCTATCCCAATACTTTCTTAACCGCTTCAATTACACGATCCGCTTGAAATGGCTTCACAATAAAATCGCGTGCGCCGGCTTGAATGGATTCAATTACCATAGCTTGTTGTCCCATGGCCGAGCACATTACTACTTTTGCATTCGGATCAAATGATTTGATCTCCTTAACAGCTTGGATTCCATCCACTTCTGGCATTGTGATGTCCATGATCACGAGTTCAGGTCGAAGTTCCTTGTACTTTTCAATCGCCTTTTGACCGTTCTCCGCTTCACCGACAACATCGAATCCATTTTTTGTTAAAACATCTTTAATCATCATTCTCATAAATGCTGCATCATCAACAACTAATATTGTATTAGCCATATTTGTCCTCCTTAAAACTATTCGTTAACTCTTCTTGGTATTATGATATCGGTAATTCTTATGCCGTAATTCTCATCTACAACCACTACCTCACCTTTGGCAATTCTCTTTCCATTGGCTAGTATATCAAGAGGTTCTCCAACAAGGCGATCTAGTTCAATCACCGTTCCAACACCAAAATCAAGAATTTCATTGATTTTTTTACCCGTTTTACCGAGTTCAACCGTGATTTCAAGAGGAACATCCCGAATCAAGTCTATATCATTATTATAATACATTTGAGCAGAATTGCTATCAAAATTTTCGAACTGAAGAGGCACCGCATTCACTTTTTCACCAGCGACTCTTTGCTTTGGCTCGTCTTCTTCATAGTAATAGGCTTGTTTTGGAGGTTCGTTTTTCTGGGAAATCTTTTCTTCCTGTGGAGGTTCCGATGCACGTCTTGGTGCTTCAACCTTCGGTTCTGGTTGAGATTTGCCGCCGATCAGCGTGGAAACCATTTGTTTGGCGACCTGAATTGGAAGCACTTGCATGATCTCACTGTCAATCAAGTCTCCTACGGTCATCCTAAATGAAATTTTGACAACACGATCATCTTCTCTTACACCGAATTGGTCGTAATCCAATTCGGAAATTTTATTATGGAACGCTTCCGGTGGAGAAATGTCAATCTTTTTACCAAGCATTTCAGACAGCGAGGTCGAAGAGGATCCGATCATCTGATTCATGGCTTCGCTGATGGCGCTCAAATGCAAGTCATTGAGTTCATTTGAGATATTGGAGCCATCGCCACCCATCATGAGGTCAGTGATGATTTTCACATCGTTTTCATGTAAAATCAGAAAATTCACACCTTCAATACCCATTTTATAAGTGATATTGATCAGTACAGAAGGATCTTTAAATTCTTCCGCCATTGATTTCATAGTGGTTTCAGAAACTTTTGGCGTCGTTATCGTTACTTTTTTATTAAGCAAAGTGAATAGAGTTGTTGCCGCAGTTCCCATGCTTATATTGCCGATTTCTCCTATGGCGTCCGCCTCTTCTTCAGTCAATTCGGCAACATCCATTGATTTTGAAACCGGACTACCGCCGCCCAATAAAGCATCTATTTCTTCTTGAGAAAGCATATCAGTCATTTGATTCATCTCCTTCCTCTACTACTTCAGTGATCATAACTGCTACATTCTTTTTCTTGATTCCTGGTTTACCACGAAACTTCAACTGATTCTCAACATAGATCTCAAAAGGTTCATCCACTTTTTGGTTCAGCAAAATAATGTCACCTTTTTGTAAGTTGAGCAATTCTGAAATGGAAATGGTCGATTGTCCCACCACCGTAGCCAAATTGAGTCTTGAACCACTGATACCCGATTCAAGCGCACCACGTTCCTCTTCAGTGACATCTCTTTTATTACTGGTCGCAAACCACAATCTCGAACTTAAACTTGGTAGAATAGGCTCTATGACGAAATGAGGGATACATACATTGACCATTCCCTCCACATCCCCTATATGGATATTGAATGTCACAAGAGCGATGGATTCCGCCGGAGATACTATTTGAGCAAATTGTGAATTGGTTTCGATATTTTCCAGTTTAGGTCGAAGTTCCACGATATTGCCCCATGGCTCCTTCAGGAGATTGATGAATTTGATCAAAATATTTCTAAGTAAAGTCATCTCAATTTCAGTCAGGGATCTATTTTCTTTTGAGACGCCTCGGGATTTGCTGCTTCCCCCAAGAACGCGTTCAATCATCGTATAGGCTATGTCCGAAGAGACATCTATGATGATCTGTCCGTCAAATGGCGAAAAATCGACTATACCCAGTATTGCTGGATTGGAAATGGAATTGCTGAACTCGGTATAGATCAAACTTTGCACGGAAATGACATCGACTTCAATATAGGTTCTCAAATATCCAGACAGGAAGTTGTTCAAGAGTCTAGAGAAATTTTCGTGAATGATTTCAAGTGTTCTGAGTTGATCTTTTGCAAACTTGTCCGGTCTGCTGAAATCATATTTTCGAACCTTGCGTTCTTTTTTGTCTTCTTCAATGTCCCGAACATCCACCTCGCCGGTGCTGAGCGCCGCGAGCAGTTCGTCTATCTCGTTTTGAGACATTACATCTGACATAAAACCACCTCCTTGTCTCGAGATTTTGATTATTGATGCATAAATTAAAACTATATCAAAATAATTATCGGCAATATGTCGTTATTACTTAACCTTGAACCACAAATGGTTGTATATATATATTGGTTATGACATCCTCGTCTGTATCGAGGACATCGATGACCATATCTTTGATACGATCTCTCAAACGCTGTTTTCCATTCGCTTTCGCTATGTCTTCCGATAAAGTGGAGCGCATGATTTCATCGATATTGTTTCTGATCCGCGTCTTGTTTTTTTCGATTTCAGCGAGCATCTTTTCATCGGTATATTCAATGGTCACACGGTATTTCACGATTTTTGCACTATTGGTATCCGCCAGATTGGAGTATTCCTCATCCAGTTGAATCTCATAGTATACAATCGGTTTTTCTTTTGTGCTGTTGTTGATCAGTACCACTGCAACCACTCCAATGATTGCGAGTACAAGCACAACAGCAACGATTATTATGATTAATTTCTTTTTACCCATCGATATTGCCTCCTGATTTGATTATTCGCTTCTTCGTTTATTCGTTAACACCATTTGTCTCGGAACGGTTTATGACGACTATATCCACCCTTCGATTTGCAGCACGCCCTAGAGCGGTCTCATTGCTTGCGATCGGACGATATTCACTGAATCCGGCAGCAGATATTCGCGAAGGTGTGAATCCGGATCTTTCAACGAAATACCTGACGACATTTGTCGCCCGGTTCGTGGAAAGCTCCCAGTTGCTCGGATGAATCGGTGTGTTGATCGGCACATTGTCCGTATGCCCTTCAACCATGATTTCCTCGTTGATCAGTTCCTCCGTCTTCAAGAGCCCGGCAAGGAAGTCCAGTATTCTGAACGACTCATTGTTTATAGTGGCACTACCCGGAGAAAAAAGGACATTATCCTTGAATCGAATGACCAGTCCACGTTCCTCAAGTTTGAGTTCGACCTGGGCCTGCATGTTATTTTCTTCAAGATAAGCCTCAACTTTTTCCTTCAGCTCCTCGAGTTTTTTCATCTCGACGACCTGTTCCTTGGAGGTCTGACTCTCAGGCATCGCGTCAAAAACAAATGGCGCTTCTGAAAGTGCCTTTCCACCGGATAAAACGCCGGCCGATCCTTGGAAAGATTCCATGACAGCCTCAAATTTTTGAGCGTCTATGGAAGAAAATGCAAACAGTAAAACAAAGAAACACATCAGCAGTGTCACAAGGTCTCCATATGTGGTCATCCATTCCGGTGCGCCACCTTTTTTTTCAGGGGGTTTTTTCCTAGCCATTTTCTGACCTCGCCTCTTGAGTACCTACTGTTTTTCTGACTGATGGCGGTAAAAACACTTTTAATTTTTCTTCGATTATTCTTGGATTTTCGCCGGCTTGGATAGAAAGCAATCCTTCAACCATAACGTTTCGGATCAAAACTTCCTCGTTGCTTTTAAGGCTTAATTTCCCAGCCATCGGAATAAATATGAGATTGGCGAACAAAGAACCATAAAATGTGGTTAAAAGGGCTACAGCCATGGACGGGCCGATGGATGCGGGATCTGATAGGTTTTGAAGCATGGCGACAAGACCGATCAATGTACCGACCATACCAAATGCAGGTGCGAGGGTACCCATCGTTTCCAACATGGATCTGTTTTTTGAATGTCGATCTGTGAGGTTTTCAATTTCAGTTTCCATAATATTTTTAACAAGTTCGGGATCTGTACCGTCAACAATCAACATGACACCTTTTTGCAGGAAGTCATCCTTGATTTCTGACACGGCTTCTTCAAGCGCAAGCAGACCTTCACGTCTGGCCACATTTGCAAGCTCGATTATTTTTGTGATGATCTGATCCACATCAAATTCACTATTCTTGATGGTTTTTGAGAACACCTTACCTATGTTCAGGATTTCTTTGAGCGGATAAGCCACTAGAAAACCCGATATGGTACCTCCAAGAACGATGACAAGTGATGGCGGGTCAATATAGCTGCCAAGGTTACTGTTGCTCATGATGCCCCAGCCTACCAGCACGAATCCCAGTACGATCCCAATAATTGTAGTTATATCCAAAATGAACACCTCGTTTGTATAATTTCTTTTTCTCTTACTTTATATATTGACTTATTTTTGCATTATATTCAAGGATACTTTTTATGATGTCCTCAACATGTTCTTTGATGATGAGCTTTTTACCTGTTGTCAAAGTGACCATAGTATCTGGTGTTTCTTCGATAAATTCAATCAATGCAGAATTGATATAGATCGGATCCCCGTTGAGCCGTGTTACTTTGATCATAAATGCCACCTTTCACGATATAAACACGAAAACTACCCGCAGTCTCCTACGGGTAGATTAATTATCTCTTAAGATTGACAAGCTCTTGCAATATTTCATCACTGGTTGTGATAACTCTTGAATTCGCCTGAAAGCCTCTTTGTGTCGTAATCATATCCGTAAATTGAGCAGCAAGGTCCACGTTGCTCATTTCAAGAGCACCAGGTGTTACAGCTCCAAAACTTCCTGTAGCGGGAGCACCATATTTTGGAGTACCGGAGTTAGGTGTTCCTTGGAAAAGGTTGCCTCCGAGTTTCATAAGGCCTGCAGGGTTGTCAAAATCGACCAATCCTATAATCTGAAGAATTTTTCTTTCACCGTTGGTGTAGATTCCGATGATTTCACCTTTGGATGAAATATTGAATGTATCTATTGTACCTGCTGAAATACCTCCGAGTTGGACGCCTTTGGCATCTGATTCCTGGGAATATTGGGTGAATATTCTTACATCGTTAGTATCAGCATTTGCAAAGAACATGCTTCGGTCAATATCCAGTACGATATTGGATGCGCCCGGAACGTTTTTAGTCAGTAAGCCTGAAAAACTACTGTCAAGACCGTTAGGATCTCCGGCTGTAGCAAGTGTCACAACATCTACAATTTCACCATTTTCATTGAATTTGGCATATATTGGATCAGTTGTAGTCAGTACTATTGGTGAACCATCTGTATTCGAGAATTGCATTTCACGATATGAGTATTTGGCTGCTGTTGGTGTAGGAATTTCGTTAATCTTCGGATCAAAGGGATCTACAGGTGTTTTAGCAACCGTACCAACTAAATTGTCACCAAACTTGATGTTGAGTGTGTGGATGTCACCAAGCGAATCATAAAGATCCACTGTTGTGGTATAATCCTTGTCATTGAAGTTTATGTTGCCATTAAACGTCAAATTCTGGGTTGCAGTCGCTTTCTTCGTATCCGACATATTGACTTGAATCGGCTTGAAGTTGATATCTAGAACTTTGTAACCGTCAGTTGTCACGAGAAATCCGAGTTCATCCATCGCGAAATTGCCTGCGCGCGTGTAAAACTTGTTTTGTGCGTTGGCATCATTGGTCACCATAAAAAAACCGGACCCATCCACCATCAAATCTGTTGCGATATCGGTTCTCTGGATGGAACCCTTTGTATGATTCACAGAGATGGAAGATACATTTGTTCCAAGTCCGACTTGCATAGGGTTCGTACCACCTCTTGAGGTGCCTGAAGAACTGGCTCCTGCTAGAGTCTGGCTATACGTTTCCGCAAATGTCACATTTGAAGCCTTATAACCAACCGTATTGACATTGGCTATGTTGTTACCTATTACATCCATGCGCAACTGGTGTGATCTTAATGAAGATACACCAGAAAACATTGATCTCATCATAATGTTAACCTCCTGTGTCGAGCAGGTGCCCTTATCAATCAGTCAAAGGGCTATAGCTTCCTAAAAAGGTCCAGCTAAACTATTACTGCTCCATCTATATTTGTAAATACGTTGTCCTTTAATTGATCTTCTGTTACAGCTGTTATGATTGTATTGTTTTGGACACTTGCAATGAACACTTTGTTGTCCATCATGATCAGCGCTTCGCGTACACCTTTGCTTTTCGCTTTTCCAACACCATCATTGATTCTGCTCATTTCTGAATCGGTCAATTCAATTTTTCTCGAATTCAAACGGTCCATGGCATGCTTTGAAAATTTGACGCCATCCTTCTCACGTATTTTGTTCAATACGTCTCCAAATGAATTTTGACCGTTGACGACTGGCCTTTGTCCTACTGCTGGAGATTCCGAAGGGTTTATTTTGACTCGTCTTTGTATATAATCGTTGTTCATTTTTATTGGACTCATGGATTCACCCTCTTATTACATTTGACCCAATAGATTGAAAATTTCACCGTCGTCCACAGATTCATTTTTTGAATTTTGTCCGATATAAGTAGCCAACATGGCGTTCATTTTCATCAATTCCTCAAGAATTTTTGTGTTTTGTGACAATAATTCCTCATTGCTGTTTCCATTACCCATGCCTTTGACCGCACTATGAAGATCTTCGAGTTGAGTGGAAATCAAAGAGTTCAATTTGTTGGTGTTTTCAACAGAGGAATAAATGTTTGCCAGTTGTTCCACCGAAGAAAACTGCGCCATTTGCGCCATGTATTCCGCATTGTCAGTGGGATCGAGTGGGTTTTGGTTTTGCAGTTGCACCATCATCAGCTTAAGGAATGCGTCTTTGTCTAAAATTTGACTCTTTTTGCGCACTTCATTGGCTTTGTCGTTGCTTATTGCGTTTAATCTTTCAATTTGATCCGTTGTAAAAGATCCGCTTATTGGAAATGACATTTTTACCTCCTATCCCAAATAATTGATTGTTGATTCTTCGTACATTTCATATTGGTAGTTTTGTCCTTTGCTGGACATTTCGATTTCTTGCAAACCTTCAATTTTTTTGCTTTTTTTGGATTTTGGATTTTTTTCGAATGCGAATTGTTCCTGTTGATCTTTCTTACCGCTATCTACTGTTACGTTGATTTGGTTGATGGAATATCCTTTATTCGCAAGATTTTGTCTCAAATCCTCCAAATTGGATTCCAATGCGGCTTTTACAATCTCATTCTCAACTTTAATTTCAGCCATTACAAGACCTTTGTGCAGATTCAGTTTGAGTTCGACGTTCCCCAACTGCTCAGGTTGAAGTTTGACGAGCATCGATGTGCCATTTTCATCGATTTTGATGTTGCCTTTGACTGCGTCCATGATTTGTGAAAAAACATCCTGACGTAATAATTGTGAAGCTTGTACTGTGGGTTGTGAGACCATACCGGGTTGTTTCATCACCAATTGATGGAATGAGATCATATCCTCAGTTGAAGTCTTCTCTGCATCCACGTCGACATTTTCACTGATTTTGCTTGTACTTTCATTTGTTTTAGTCAAAGCTTCTTTCATAATCGAGTCCACTTTGCTGTTTTCAGGAATCTGGTTTTTGGTGACTTCATTTGCTTTTGTGGTTACAGGAACCTCTGGCTTCACTTCAGCTTTTAAAGGTGCGGTCTTTTCATCACTCTCAGATTTCATTGTTTTTTGTACCTCTGCGAATGATACACTCTCTTTACCGGATAATGCCTTCAGTTTGTTTGCAACTTCAGTGAGTTCATGAATGACACTGTTGACCATCGGTGATTTGGATTGTTCCGGCATTTTTGATGCCTGATCCAAAACCTTGACCAATTTTTCAAGACTCTTTTGGATGGACTCCAGTTGCGCCATATCCATCGGTTGATCAAGAGCATCCCCAATTTCAAGCGATACCAGGGTGTTGTAAACCGCTTCAAGATCTGCCAGTGCTTCCAGTGGAATCATTTCCATAACTTGAGCAAACGCCTCAAGTCCCATTCCGAGCATTGCCATCAGCTTTTCAAGTTCACCATCATCAAGGCCTGTCGCCTTTTTTAGTTTGTCTTTGAATTGGGCCAGCATATCGTCAGTGATTTCACTGTCTTCTTTGACCATTTTACTGGGCTTTTCTGCTGCAGTGGTTTCATTGGGTTTGATTTTGCTTGTCGCATCCTCATTTTTAGAAAATTCATTTTCAATTTTTGGCTTATTGGATGAATTTTCAGCAGAAGATTTTTCTAAAGGTTTTGAGCTGTTTTTCTCATCGGGTGATGAAAAATTTTTGATCGGTACATGTCTTGTTAGATTCACCGGTTTTCGCTCAGAAGTCGAATCTTTTTTGCTTTCAAATATCTGATTGAAAACATCATTTGAGTTCTGTGCGCTTTCATTGTTGGTTTTGGCTGAAACCATAGGGTTGAGAACTGATTGGCTTGCAATCCATTCTCTGATTTGCATACACACCTCCTATTGTTTTGGTAATGCGAGTTTGCGGGTCAACTCCGTTGACAGTGTTTTTTCAAGCAATGACATGATTTCAGATCTTTTCTTTTCTGTGAAACTCTTAAGAATTTCCATAATGAGATCTTCATCCGAAATCGTTATCAAATCTCCATTGTCGAGGTCATAAACCTGTGACGGTGAAGCATTGATCATCATGTTCTCAATGATTGGAATAATACTCTCGTTTGACATACGCGCGTACACATCCACCAACTCTCTAACATTATCGTCAAATTCCTTATAAATCTTTAGCGATTTCAAGATATCCGGCGTTAAAGTATCCCTATTTTTTTCGAGGATCTCATTGGCTTTGATTTTTGAGATCAAATCAAATATAAATGATTCGTCAGTCGCTTTGGCCAGAACCTCTCCCGCTTTTTTTGCACCGATATTGCCATATATAATCGCCAACTCATCCAAGTTGTAATTGCTGAGATCTCCAATGGTGTTCACCAGACTCGTTGCATTTTCGGAACTGTACACACCGGCAATTTGTTCCAGATCGGCTTTGTTTCTTTGCAATGTGCTGTATGAGTTTCTTATGGATTGCGCCTTAGGCTCGGTCAAAAATGAAAATATCTTATTGCGATCCGTCTGCTCCAATTGATACAATATGCTGACCGACTTGTCATCGGAGATGAATTCAAAAATATTGGCAACATCCTTGTGTCCGTTGATGCTGTCTCCAATGATCTTATTGACCTCTTCAACAGCGGCATTGAGTGGCAGCGAGGAAATGTAAGTCGCTTTTGATTTGAGGTCTTCTTGCTTTTCCTCTTCGATCCTTTGAACTGTATTGAGCAGTGCATCTTTGTTGACAGTGGCACTTCGAATATCATTCAATATGTTGTTTGTGGCATTGGGATTGATTCTGAGCATGTCTTTTATGACTTCATCATAAGCCCTGCTATCCTCGCCGCTGAGCACCATCAATTTATCTACCGCTCGCTCGGACGGCAACTTCAACATGTATTCTGAGATTGTTCTGATTTGTTCCATTTCCTCAGCCTTTGTCGGAAATTTTTCGAAGTACTCCCCTATTCCACCTGGTACATTGGACATCAGACCGTTTGCATTGAGTTTGAAATCCCTATTGAAAAAATAAAGACCACCCACTACCAGCAGAGGCGTCAAAAACAATATGAGAAGAACAACAAGACAACCGGTCATGCCTTTTGATTTTTTTTCTTTTTCGTTGTCTTCCGTCACCGTGATGACAGTTTTTTTCTCCGCCATTGTCATTCTCCATTCGATTTATTATTCTTGTAATTGACAACTTCTTCAATCAATTTCGCATCCATTTCATTGTATTCGTCGATAAAGGTTTGAAAAGCCTTCTCTTTCAGCTTATCCATTACTTTTCTCGACTTCATGGCCTCCACCAGCAATTGTTTGATCCCTTCGATATCGGCCTCGACTTTAGATAGCCTAAGCTTATATTGGTCACGAAGGGTTTTGTAATATTTCTTGCCTTCGGAGAAGGAATGCATCTCCTTGTTTGCTTTTCCACTTAGGAGTACGGAATCTATATGATTGAGATACTCAAGTTCATCATTGCCCAAATTTTCCAGTGCATCCAAAATATTTTGACGCTCTTTGATTTTTTTTGCCAACTCGTTTTTAATGCGGTCCTCTTCGTTCATCCGCATTTTCAAAACACTCTCATATCTGAACTTGAACTTTTTCATCAGATCAACCCTCTAAGTTTTGCCAAACTTTGATCATATGAAGAACTTTCGTGTGTGCGTTGCTTTAAAAATTCATTGAAAGGATCAATTTTTGATATGGCCAGATCAATATGTGGATTTGTGCCTTTGGCATACGCACCGATATTGATCAAGTCTTCAGAATTTTTATATGTCGCAAGGATTTCCTTGAACCGCATTGCGGCGAGAAGATGTTCCTCATCCACAATGTTTGGCATGACCCTGCTGATACTGTCGAGCACATCGATTGCAGGATAATGTCCCAGTGATGCCAGTTTTCTGGATAACATGATATGACCGTCAAGTATGCCTCTTACGGCGTCTGAGATTGGCTCATTGAAGTCGTCACCATCCACTAAAACCGTGTAAAGCCCTGTAATGGAACCCACGGCCGAATTGCCGGCACGCTCAAGCAATCTCGGTAGAATCGCAAACACTGAAGGTGTGTATCCTCTGGTCACAGGGGGTTCACCAATGGCAAGTCCGATTTCCCTCTGCGCCATTGAAAATCTTGTGACCGAGTCCATCATCAAAATCACATTTTTGCCGTGATCTCTAAAATATTCTGCTATGGATGTGGCTATGAGCGCAGCCTTTACCCTTACAAGTGCGGGCTTGTCAGAAGTGGCAACTACTACCACAGATCTTTTGAGACCTTCCACACCGAGATCGTTCTCGATGAATTCCCTGACTTCACGCCCTCTCTCTCCAACGAGTGCAATGACATTCACGTCTGCTTTTGTATACTTCGCAATCATCCCGAGAAGCGTACTCTTGCCTACTCCAGATCCTGCAAATATTCCCACACGCTGACCTTGGCCACATGTGATCAGTGTATCGATAGCCTTGATGCCAAGAGGCATCGGTTCAGTGATTCGATCTCTGAAAAGCGGATTTGGAGGATCGTTGTTGGCTGGATATTTTTTATCCGGCGCAGGTTTTGGGAGTTCATCAATGGGATTGCCAAGGCCGTCTAGTATACGTCCAAGCAAAGCTTCTGAAACATCCACTTGAAGGGCATGGCCACTTGCGACCACACGGCTGCCCGGACCAATTCCAGACATGTCTCCTAAGGGCATCAGCAAAACCTTATCATTGTTGAAACCAACCACTTCGCCTTTGAGAGGCGTACTGCTCTTAATCGGATAGATATCGCAAACTTCCCCGATTTCAACGGCAGGGCCAATGGATTCAATCATCAAACCGATAATTTTCGACACGCGCCCGCTGTATTTCATGAAATTGTTGTCACGAATCGCCATTTTGTATTTCTCGAGTTCGATTATCATAATCAATCACCCTTCAACATATCTTCAAACAATTTCTTCAGTTCTTCAAATTGTGTCCAGACGCCGCTGTCAACACTCCCTGAGTCTGCGTCTATGATGCATGATCCATTGGCGAGCGTCACATCTCTTTTGATTTCGATATCGTCTATCTTGTCGCTCATAGCCAGGACTATTGGTTTCACTGCGAGAGCATGGTTATAATCATCCGTGGAAACACGAATAGACATATGCTCTGTCTTGGATACTCTTTGAATGCCCATTCTTATCAAAGATTCAACCAGAGATATATCTGTCTCAACGTGATGATTCAATATTTTTTCTACGGATTCCATTACCAGTTCAATGGCTTCCTTTTCGACTGTCGACAACAATTCGGCTCGTTCATTGATCCAAGCCTGTTTTATGTCTAAAGCTTGTTTGAGAATCTCAGCCGCTTCTTTTTGACTGCCGCTGATGCCATTTTCATAACCGTCTTTGTAGCCTTCTTCTCGAGCACTTTCCATAATGCCCTTGGCTTGGTCATATGCATCGGAAATAATGGATTCGCTGCTGTTTGCCGCGTTTCTTAATTTTTCCTCCGCTTCGTAATCAGCGTTTTCAAGTATACTGAGCGCTTCGATTTTTGCATTCTCAATTATTTGATTGGCTGTCTCGGTGGGACTGAGCCCTTCCTTGACAGCCAATTCTTTATTTTCCGTTATCGGATGTTCGCTTTTGGTTTTGAGAACGAATGCCTTGTCATCTAGAACCACTCGGGAAGATTTAAAAATCTTAGACAATGAGCTCATCTCCTCCGCCTCTGGCTATGATTATTTCGTTTGCTTCTTCAAGCTTTCTGATGATGTTCACAATTTTTTGTTGAGCTTCCTCAACATCGCGCAACCTCACAGGTCCCATGAAATCCATGTCTTCTCTCAACATTTCGGCCATACGTTTGGACATGTTCGCGAAGATCATTTCCTTCACTTCATCTGTAGCGCCTTTGAGTGCGACAGCAAGATCAGTGTTGTCAACTTCTCTGATGAAACGTTGAATGCCGACACTGTCAAGATTGACAATATCTTCAAATACGAACATCTTCTTACGGATTTCTTCAACAAGTTCAGCATTTTGTATTTCAAGTGTTTCAAGAATATACTTTTCAGTACCTCTGTCAACTGAGTTGAGTATGTCTACAATACACTGGATACCACCGGTCGCAGAGTAGTCTTGAGTGACCATGGATGAAAGCTTTCGTTCCAGGACAAGTTCCACCTCTTTGATGATTTCAGGTGATGTGCTCTCCATGGTGGCTATACGCTGTGCGACGTCCGCTTGTTTTTCTTGTGGCAACGCCGACAGAACTTGAGCGGCTTGATTTGAATTCAAATAAGATAGAATCAAGGCTAAAGTTTGCGGGTGCTCGTTCTGAATAAAGTTGAGCAGTTGCGTGGCATCCGTCTTTCTGACAAAATCGAACGGCTTGACTTGTAATGAGGATGTCAATTTATTGATGATTTCAAGAGCCTTTTGAGAGCCCATTGCTTTTTCCAAAACTTCTTTGGCATAATTGATTCCGCCTTCTGAAATGAATTCCTGTGCAAGGCAGACCTGATAAAATTCCTCCAAAACGGTTTCCCGGTCTTCTGGAGATATTCTACTGACGTTTGCTATTTCTAGCGTCAATTCCTCAATTTCATCATCGTGCATGTGGCTGAAAAGTTTGGCTGATCTTTCTGGGCCAAGTGCGATGAGGAGAATTGCGGCTTTTGTTTTACCGGACATTTTTCCTTTTTTGATTGCCATTATGCCTCCTAAAGATCATTTAACCAGGCACGCAACAATGTTGCTGCCGCTTCTGGATTGTTGTCGACAAACTTTTCAATGTGGTACTTGGGACTTCCTTTGTCTTCATGGAGCCCATCAATCTCTTCGAGACCGACTTTCTCCTCAACGGCTTTTTGACGCATCAGTTCAAGTGCCTCTGCTTCAGCTTTGGCTTTTCTTCTTCTGAGGATCAGAATAACGACGACTACTGCGACAAGTGTGATCAGGACGATGACCACCACTGCCCAAATCGGTATTCCAAACAGCATGCCTTCAGCACGCGCACCGGTATAGACATCATAAAACTCCATTGGATCCGGAAATTCCTGTACCATCACTCTGATATTTTGACGATCGGTACCTGCGGACATAGCAATAAGGTCCACCAACTCATTTTGGTGTTCAGCCGTCATTAGGCCATCCACCAACGCCTTGGAATTCAACAGCACGCCGATGGATAATGACTGGATGTCACCTTGTGACGTAACGATTTCTCTATAGATTTCATTCAATTCATAATTTAATGTCTCACTTGCTTTCTCATATGATGAAGCCCCTTCATCACCTTCAGTGTAAGCTGTGGCATCTCCCGCATTGGCGTCGGTTCCCGGGACACCGACAGCACCAGTGCTGTTGATCACATTTTCAGTGATGGATGTGGCGCTTCTTACCATACCCGATATTTCACCCTCTATCGGAGGACTGAATATTCTTTGAGATTCCGATTGTTGGTCAAAATCCAAAACCACATTCGGTTTCACTTCCACGTTACCCGCACCATATAATTTTTCAAGAAAACTCGTCAAATCATATTGCATCTGGCTTTGCACCTTGTATTGTAGGTCATACTGGGAACTGACATTGAAACTATCGCCTCGGTTGGGATTGTTGAGTTGAGTTCCTGAGGTATCCAGTACTGTGACATTTTCCGGTGACAAATCCTTGACGGAACTCACGATCAAATTGACGATTCCGCTGACTTGCTCTTCACTCAAAGTGGTGCCGCGTTTCAATGAAAGTACTGCTGATGCTTTGGACTTGATCTCATCCTTTATGAAATAGTTGCTCTCTTTAGGAATCTGTAATATGACTGTGGCATCTTCAACAGCAGTCAGAGTCTCAATTGATCTTTCAACTGCTCCTGCGGTGGCTTGTATGATCATCTGTTCTCTTGTTTGAGATGTCATGGTGATGGATTCACTGCTGAACACATCATTCCAGCTGAAGTTGACCGCTTGCAAATCGACGGCGATTCCCATCCTTGCCCGCGATGCGTCCTTTTCTGGAACTGAAATCACAGAAGTGTTGGCATTGTCACGCCAAACGATACCGAGATCATCAAGTCTTGTTGTGACAGACTGAGCATCGGCTGGTGTCAACCCCTGTGCAATGACCACGTATTCAGTTCTAGTCAAAAATAGAATCCCAAACGTTAGAGCAATAATCAGCGCTCCTGAGCTCACATACAAAACTATTTTTCGATTGCGGTTCAGTCCGTTATAAAATTCAAGAAATCTATCCTTGATCCTGTTGAGTAAATCTCTCATTAAAACACCTCATAATTTTGATGAATGTTACAGCTGAAGTCTCAAGATCTCATTATACGCCGACAGCAACTTATTGGTGACCTCGACGGCCAGATTGATGGACAAATCCGCCTTCATTCCTGCGATGGTCACATCGTGGAGACTGTCTATCTCGCCAAGCATAAACGCGTTTCCCATATTTTGCGAATGAATTTGATCGTCATTCACGCGATCAAGCGCATTGGTGAGCAGTTCTGAAAAATCCACTTTATTGGATTCAAGTGCCTTATTCACTTCCATCAACTTGTTTCCAGTAATGGAAAGATTATTTTGTATACCATTTATAGCCATTGGATCACCTCATTGTTTTAATGGATTACTTCCCGATTTCAAGTGCTTTCATAGCCATCGCTTTAGTTGTGTTGACAGAAGTTATGTTGGCCTCGTACGCACGGGATGCTGAGATCAGGTTGATCATCTCATTGACGATCTCAACATTGGGAAGACTGACATAACCTTCTGAATCCGCATCGGGATGATCAGGATTGTATTCTTTTTTGAACGGTGACATATCTTCAGTGATTCCTGCGACTTCCACCCCTTGTCCAAGTGTTTGAAGACCTTTTGCATTATTGAGCATCTGCTCGAAAGTGCTTGCCTCCTGAGCTCTGAAAACAGCAACCTTTCTACGATAAGGGGTTCCGCTTGGAGTTCTGGTGGTATTGGCGTTGGCGATGTTCTCTGAAATCAGATCCATTCTAAGACGTTCAGCTGTCAAACCTGATGCGCTTATATTTATCGAATTGAAAAAACTCATAACTGACCTCCGGATTACTTATTGATATTGAATACCGACTTGAGTCGACTGTATTGACCGTTTATTGATGAAACCAATGCATTGTAGTAAAGCGTATTTTTTGCCATCTCGGCATTTTCGACATCAATGTCGACATTATTGTCATCCACACGGTAACTTGTGTTTTTTATGGTCTCTACTTTGATTTCACCAGGATGAGAAGGGTCCATATGCCCCTTGTCGGTTAGAGTCATTTTAACTGAATTGCTTTTATTGAGTTCACTTCTTAGAACTTCCTCGAAATTGACGGTTTGTCTTTTATAACCTGGTGTGTTCACATTCGCGATGTTGTTGGCGATAGTATTGTTTTTCTGCCAGGAACCATCGAGCGCTTTATTGATGAGATCAATACGTTCAAAAGATCTGCCTAACATGGATTCACCTCCCAAGTGATATATGCATACTCATTTATCGGTAAAAAACAGATTTAAGTTTAATCTTCGTATATTCGGTTCGATACTACTATATATACCTTTGTTAAAATTATTTTATCCTATATATTGTATAAAATAAAGAGTTTTTAGTAAATAAGCTAAAAGTCCCACTCTATAAATAATATAAAGTGGGACTTTATGGGTTTATTGTTTGATTTTTTCCAATTCTTCAGTCAATTTGTCATTGAGGACTTTGATATATGTGCCTTTCATTCCTAATGAACGCGTTTCGATGACGCCTGCACTTTCAAATTTTCTAAGTGCGTTGACAATTACCGAACGGGTTATGCCCGCCTTGTCGGCAATCTTGCTGGCGACCAAAAGACCTTCTTCGCCATTGAGTTCTGAGAATATATTGATGATCGCTTCAAATTCAGAATATGAAAGAGTGCTGATCGCCATTTGTACGATGGCCTTGTTTCTGACGATTTCTTCGTGCTCATCGCTTTTGGCTCTGATAATTTCAAGACCGATTATTGTTGCCGCATATTCAGCCAAAATCAAATCTTCCTCAAGGTAAATCTTGTCTCTTCTGGCGATAATGAATGTTCCCAATCTTTGTGCGTTGCCTATTACCGGAACAATAGTCGCAAACTTTGAGAAACTTCCGATATCATCTTTGAATAGTCCGAGCAACTCACTGTCAGTGACATTGAATTTGGTCTCATTGATTTGAAGCAATTTTTCCTGTTCTTCAACATCGTAAAACTGCTCTTCACCAGCCGTGTTGACAACAGCACTATCTTCCTCATCGATCAGACTGACACCGAGTATTTTGCCTCTCTTGCTGACGACGTATACATTAGAGTCCAAAATTCCCATCATGGTATGGCACAAATCTTTGAACGATAATTGTGTTGCCCCTGATGTTTGAAGAATGCGATTCAACTTTCGCATTTTTATCAATATATTGCTTTCCAATTCTTATTCCTCCTAATTATTCCTTATAATCACACGATGCGTTATGACATTTGATTGTGGTGCCTTTTTTTGTGGTCTTTTGTGTCAAAATATCACCACATTTTGGACATTTTCTATCTATGGGCATATCCCAAGAAACAAAAGTACAATTTGGAAATTCCGAACATCCGTAAAAAACTTTAAGTTTTTTGGATTTTCTTTCAACAATTTCACCGTCTTCACATGAAGGGCATGCCAATCCCAATTTTTTAAGGATCGGTTTGGTGTTGTTGCATTCTGGGTAATTCGAACATGCCAGGAATTTCCCGTATCTTCCATGTCGGATGAGCATCATATTGCCGCATTTTTCGCATGGAATATCGGTTTCTTCTGTCAAATCCACTTTTTCTATAGCTTGATCGGCCTTTTCAATCATATCGACAAAAGGTTTATAGAAATCGCGTATAGTGTTTTTCCAAGCTTCTTCGCCTTCTTCAATGGCATCAAACCTTTTTTCCATACCCGCTGTGAAATCCACATCGACAATTGTATTGAAATAATCATTCATGATCTCGTCGATGATGAAACCCAGTTCAGTCGGTTTCAGGCTCTTTTTTTCCTTCTCCACATAACCTCTGCTGAGAATTGTGGAAATTGTAGGAGCATACGTACTCGGTCTACCGATTCCCAGATCTTCCATCTCTTTGACGAGAGAAGCCTCCGTGAAACGTGCTGGTGGCTGTGTGAAATGCTGTGATGGTAAGAACTTGAGTACTTTAAGGATGTCTCCTTCCATAACTTCAGGAATGATCTTATCCGCTTGCTTTGATGCACTATATATTTTAAGGAATCCCTCAAACATTAACTTACTACCCGATGCTTTGAAAAGATAATCACCAATCTTCACTTCCATGCCATAACTTTCAAATTCGGCACTTTGCATCTGACTGGCTACTGCTCTCGACCAGATCATCTCATACAGTTTCAGCTGGTCTTTGGATAAAGCGGTTTCCACCTCTTCTGGGCTGAGTTCAACATAAGTTGGACGAATCGCTTCGTGGGCGTCTTGAGAATTTTTGACTGACTTTTGTTTTTTGTCGTCAAGACCAAGCCATTCAGCACCTAGTGTTTCCAATATATATGTTCTAATACTTTCTTTGGCGACTTCACTGATTCTTGTTGAATCTGTACGCATATACGTAATCAGACCCACAGTCCCTCTGCCCTTGATGGCAATACCTTCATAAAGTTGCTGCGCAAGCATCATGGTCTTTTTGGTCGTAAAACCAAAGCGATTGGATGCTTCCTGTTGTAAAGAGCTCGTTATAAAAGGTGCGGAAGGGTGACGAAATTTTTTCTTTTTCTCGACACTGGTGACAATACCTTCTTTTTTATCCACGTTTTTTATGATGACATCCACAGCTTGTTCATTATCAAGAGCGATTTTTCCATCTTCATTGCCATGAAATTCAAGATCGATCCGTGATTTTTCTTTCTTCATCTCGGATTGAGCCTCAATCTTCCAATATTCTTTGGGATCAAAAGCCAATATTTGTCGTTCGCGGTCACAGACCAGTTTGGTCGCGACAGATTGTACGCGTCCTGCACTGAGTCCTTTTTTTACTTTTCTCCAGAGAATCGGGCTTATGGAATATCCCACCAACCTATCCAGGACCCGTCTAGCCTGTTGGGCGTCGACCAGTTGGACATCGATCGGTCTTGGAGTCTTGATCGCAGCCTTTATGGCATCTTTAGTGATTTCATGAAACAATACTCTGCAAGGCGTTTCGACATCGACACCTAAAATATAGGCAAGGTGCCAGGCAATCGCCTCACCTTCACGGTCAGGGTCAGTTGCGAGAAAAATCTTATCCGCTTTTTTCGCAGCAGATCTGAGTGATTTGATCAAATCACCCTTTCCTCTGATATTGATGTATTTAGGTTCAAAATCATTTTCAATATCGACACCCATTGTGCTTTTCGGCAAGTCACGGATGTGTCCAATGGATGCGACGACTTTGTAATTTTTCCCTAAAAATTTTTCTATGGTTTTCGCCTTTGCAGGTGATTCGACAATAACAAGTTGATATGACATTTTGCATCTCCAAACTAAAATTTTGTAGTCTTCAAGTGTACCTAATAAATTTATAGAGTTTTGTCATACTTGTCAAGCCTTTTTTACATAACCTCAATTTCAGTCAACGACGCGAAATCGCACAACTCCTCAAGAATCAACTCGTTTATCGCTGAAATAATTTCTGAATATTCCAACATCATTTCATCGCAGATTCGATTGATTTCCATCTTCCTGCATTTGGATATGATATTCATAACCTCCATTGCCACTGGACTTAAATTTGAAAAATCCTTCTTGATTATGCTCTTGTCAATAGTTTCCATGCCCAATTCAAGCAAAACGTCCTCAAAATCGATCAATGGCAACGCACCATCATAAATCAATTTATTGGTGCCTCTGGACAATTCTGAATATATACTGCCGGGCAATGCAAAAATCGTCTTGCCTTGATTCAAACCATGCATTGCAGTTGTAAGTGTTCCACTGGCCTCAGCCGCTTCAATGATCACAACTATGTCTGAAATGGCACTGATCAATCTGTTTCTGAGAGGAAATTCATACGGCTTTGGTGCTTCGTCAAATGCCTTTTCCGATAAGATCAAACCATTGTTCTGAATGATCTCATGATAAATGGAAGCATTTGTGCGTGGGTAGGCACGATTCACTCCGGATGCCATGACCGCTATTGTGTTGCCTTTCATATCAAGTGCCGCCCTATGGGCGATAGCGTCAATTCCAAGTGCCAAACCGCTGACAACGGTGACACCACGCGCCGCCAGGAACTTGGACAGTTCAGAGGCTACCTTTCGACCGTAGGAAGTTGGTCTTCTGCTTCCGACAATAGCAACTCTCTGTCCGGATGACACCAAGGATCTGTTGCCTTTTGAATACAGGATTTCCGGAGAATGATCCATGTTTCTTAACGCATCAGAATAATAGATGCTCCTTGGGGTTATGTAATCGGTATCATACGCTTTCAGTTTGGACATAAAGACATTATACTGATCCAGATAACTAAAATTGGATGTTCCAAACGGCAAATTTATTTTTCCTTCTATATTAAATGTTTTGGATTCCACAGAAACCGTTTCCCATCGGATATGTTCCATATTTTTAAAGTAATCAATGATTTGCTTCTGTGATTTGGAATCCAGCCTACACCATTCTCTTAGACATTTCAAATTGAATATATAACGGTCCATACGCCTCCTACAAATTATGTTTGAGTCGATGAAAGCCTTGATAGGCTATAGCTTCGCTCAAACATTTTCGATTGATGGTTTCCATCCCTTCCAACAGCGCGATGGATCTGGCAATCTCAAAGAGCTTGGAATGCCCTCTCATGGAAAGCTTCCCCGAATTGTAATACCTCATTAGATTGGCGTTTGTCTCACCATCCATTTCAATTTCAGTACCTTGGGATTCCAAATGTCGCTTAAACTCCAAAGCCTTGTTGATTCTTTCCGAAATCCCGGCGGAATTGTAACTTCTGTTTTTCTCTGAGACCTCTTTTAGTTCGACCCGATCCATGAGGACCAACATGTCAAACCGATCCAATATAGCCCCGGAAAGTTTGTTCAAATAGCGTTTGATCTCAAAATCGTTGCATGTGCAATCAAGATCTTTGGCCATATGGTTGCCACAAGGGCATGGGTTCATAGTCGCAATCAACTGAAAGTCACAAGGGAATTCAACCGATTGATGATTCCTCGTGAGCAGTACGGATCTGTTGGAGATCGGTTCTCGCAGGGATTGAAGCACCTCATTCTTAAATTCGAGAATCTCATCTAGGAAAAGAACGCCATTGTGTGCCCTGGTCACTATGCCAGGGATCAAAGCGTTTGTTCCACCAATCATTGACGCTCTTGTGATGGAATGATGTGGTGCGTGAAATGGTCTTTCCTGCGCAGTGGTCCTTTCGCCAAGCAAGCTGTATACTTTTGCACTTTCCAAGTGTTTTTCACTGCTGAGGGGTGGCAACACAGTACGGAGCCGTTCTGCGATCATTGTCTTTCCACAACCGGGTGGTCCAACCAAAAGAAGGTTGTGGTTGCCTACGGCTGAAATCTCAATTGCCCTGATGGCAAGATTTTGTCCTATGACCTCATCAAAGTCCATCTTATGACGCACGGGCTGATCGACCATGACATCATCAACCGACGACACTTCCATTTCTCCATATTCCACAGCTTTCACAAGAGCGTTTAAATCGTCGTATGCAAAGACTTCAATATTTTTCATGCCACTGACTTCATGAAGATTTTGAATTGGCATGACAATCTGATGGATTCCATCTTCTACAAAACCTTCAACCAGACTCAGTACTCCCGTGACTGGTCTTATTCTCCCTTCAAGAGACAGTTCTCCGATGAAGCCTATCTCCTGTAGATCCACCTTGGGCTCCATGAGACAGCACATGATTCCCATTGCAATGGGCAGATCCAGGTGGGCGCCTTCCTTTTTGATGTGTGCTGGAAACATGTTTTGGGTAATTCTGTCATCCGGAAAACGAATTCCGGATTCTTTCAGTGCTGATTTTACCCTGTCTTTTGATTCTCTGATCACTTGACTTGGGAGCCCAACAATCACATGATACGGCATTCCTCTGGATATTTGCGTTTCAATCTCGATAACTGAGCCCTTAAGACCAACCACAACCGCTGACTTTATTTTGCTGTACATATAACCTCCATTTACATTTGTTTATATTTTATACATATTATGGAAGTTTGTCAAAAAAAATATATTCCATTTCATTCAAAAATATTTTCAATGAAATCGAATTCAATATGACTCTCTGTTGCGGTGACCCCCAAATAGGAAATCTTGAATGGCACATACCGTTTGGTCATGGTTTTCAGATAATGAGCCGCTGATGCTTTCATACTTTGCTTCTTTTTGTGGGTCACAGCTTCCCTTGCGGTTCCAAATGTTGCTGTTCTTCTGAATTTGACCTCGATGAAATACAACGTGCCGTCCTTTGACCCGATCAGGTCAATTTCACCGTAGGGCGTGTAATGGTTTTGCGTCTCAATGACAAAACCATTTGCAATGAGATGATTTTGTGCAAGTTGTTCACCTTGATTTCCTATCTTTCTTTTATTCACGATCCCCTCACTTTTTCTTGTTATCGATTTGACTGATGAATATAAGGACTTCAGCGACCACTTCGTACATCTCATACGGTATTTGTTCACCGATTTGAAGATTTGAAAGTTGCGCGCTCAATTTTTCATCCACATAAACGGGAATATCGTTTTCTTTGGCCCGATTGATGATATTCTCAGCGATCAATCCAAACCCCTTTGCGACAACTTGAGGTGCGATGTCGCTTTCCGGATTGAATTTTAGTGCAGTCGCAAGTTTTTTCTTGTTGTTGCTCATAAGCACCTCTTATATCCTGATATCGATCGTTGTGAAATCCGCTGATTCTCTTTTTGATTCCTTGACGAAATCTGTTCTTACCAAGCTGAATGTGACATCGAATGATTGCACACCAAGTGAGCTAATAGCATCTTTCAATTCCTTTTCCATAGTCTTGAAATGATCTTTGTATTCTTCCTCCTGAAAACTGAAATCGAGTCGATAATGATGTCCCGACTTATTGATCAGACATCTCACTTCTCCGAAACGGTGTGTGGAAAGTGCAATCAAAAGACTCATCTCATCAGGATCCACTTTTTTGTTTTTAGTCTTCACATAAAGGTCGACTGTGGTGTTTTCGTTTTCAATCATGACAGGAATCTGCATCATGACAAATGTGTCGTTCGTTGATTTCGTCATTTGAACAGCTTCTTTGACAAATAGAACCTCTTTGCTGATCTGAGATTTGGACTCATCGTCAAGTTTCTCGTTCATGAGGAGTTTGGTCAACAAATCCAATTTTTCTTCCAATGGCTTGTCTTCAGTCAAAGCTTTCAACAGAGCAACGATTGACTCCCGATCGGCCGGCATGGCCCTGACAACATCTGCGATTCTTGTGAAACTGTCTCCTATGGACTTGACAGGATTCAATTCATTTTCGATGAACATCATGTTTTTGATATTCAACACCAATTCTTTTTTAAGTAATGTGCTGTCTTTTTCAAAATCAAAAGTTTGGAGCAACTTTACAACCGCATCGCTGGTTTCTTTCAATTTTGGATCCGTTTTTTCTGACATGATTTCATTCAATAGTGCGACAAGTTCTCTGCTCTGCTGTTCAGAGGCTTGCATCTTAGGCAGGTCCTTGACCGTATTGCCTTCGTTGACCAAAGGATCCATAGGGGTTTGAACCGGGTTTTGTACTGGAGTTTGTGGAAGATTCGACTTCAGTTCAGAAACTCCTGGTTGTTCCAACAATTGCATGACAAGTGTCTTTACAGGTGTTTCCATATTTTCGAGTACCCATGTTTTTTGCGGTGGTGTCAACTTTTCAAATTCACCCAACAGCGACTTTACTTCCAGCATGGATTGTTTCATCCATGCCACATTTTCCTTTGTTACAGGAATACTGTTTTTTACAAGCGCATCCACCAATTTGATGTTGTCTTCACTTGAGGTCAAATTCAACTTGGATAGCAGAATGGAAACTTTGGGCGTTTCTTCAGCATCCGGTTTGATGTTCACCACCAATGTGCCCTCTTTGATATCGATAATCTCAGCATTGACCCAATCGCCTTTTTCAAAGACATGGTCAGTTTGATTGCGTAGACTTAATTCCACACCCTCTGAGTTCAACGTCAAAAGTGCACCATCAGCTTTGATGATCTGACCTTCGATCATCTTTCCAATGAGTGCTTTTTGCTCGGGAGTCAGGCCCGACTTGCCTATCGTTTGGGATGAGTTCACTAGATTATTCAAAATCATCTGATTTGTTATTCTCATATCCATCACCACTATAATATGTTTTTAAGGAAACTCTTTCTATGCTCATTGATTATGCCAAATTCTCTGATGGCTTTATAATGGCTTTCTGTGCCATACCCTTTGTTGTTCTTGAAATCGTACATGGGATAGGCTTCGTGTAACTCAAGGAGCATGCGGTCTCTTGTCACCTTTGCGATTATTGATGCGGCAGCGATTGATGCGCTGAGTGAATCGCCTTTGATTATTGAGATTTGTTCTATAGGAATATCGGTAAGTTTAACGGCATCGATGAGTAAAAAATCAGCACTCACGCTTTCAAGGGCTCTGGCCATGGCGAGTTTTGTCGCATTCAGAATGTTGATTTCATCGATTTCATCGTGCGAGGCCATACCGACACCATAGGATATGGCATGTTTGACAATCTTCTCGTAAAAGAAATTGCGCTTTTCTTCGGACAATTTCTTGGAATCATCAATGCCCGTCCAGTCCACACTTTGATCCAGGACGACGGCTCCAGCCACAACCGGTCCTACAAGTGGCCCACGACCTGCTTCATCAATGCCGGCTATCAATAAATAGCCCTTGGATTGAGCTGCTTTTTCATACTCGAATATTTTTCTCATCCTAAGCCGCTCTTTTTCATGCGATTCAAATTTTCGGGTCAGGCGCGTAATCAATTGTCGTATTGCCTTGCGTTCATCCGATTCAAGAAGTTTACAGAACTCGGGATATTCTTCCACTTGAATCCCATCTGACAGTTTTTTGATGTCTTGAACACTGTTGCAGGATTGAGTGGCATCCAATAACATCTTACTCTTGTTCATTTTCATGCCCCACCAGTAAATCTTCCGGATCTTCAAGTGAAATAGGACCCATCATCCCTTTTCTGAACTCATCGATCACAAGTCTTGCAACCTTCTCATAATCAATCATATTGCCCTTTAAAAGACAACCACGTCTTCTTCCGATCAAACCCATGAGTTCTACAGGATCTGACTCTGAGGGGTCAATGCCGAAACGTGTGGCAATGGCGTCAGGGTATTTCTTGTAAATGATTTTCATCAAGTGAAATGCGATATCCTCAATATTCAAAATTTCATCTTTGATCGCACCGGAGCAAGCCAGTTTAATACCTGTGATGTCCTCTTCGATTTTCGGCCATAGTATGCCTGGAGTGTCAAAAAGTTCAACTTCCTTATTGAGTCTGATCCACTGCTTACCTCTTGTCACACCTGGTTTGTTACCGGCTTTCGCAGCATTTTTACCTGCCAATTTGTTGATTAATGAGGATTTTCCGACATTGGGAATCCCGATGATCATCAAACGGATTGGTCTGAGCATACGGCCTTGTCTCTTCATCTTTTCAATGACATCCACAGATTCAAGCCTCACTTCCGCCATAAGCTCTGGAATGCCTTGACCGGAGAGGGAATTGATAGGGATGGCTTTTATACCTTGCTCAGCATAATAATTGACCCATTTTCTGGTCTTTACAGGATCCGACAAATCATACTTGTTCAGTGCCACAATTCTTCTTTTCTCGCTCACCAAAGTGTCGAACTGAGGATTTTTACTGCTGATCGGAATTCTGGCATCCAAAAGCTCAACCACCACGTCGACCACTTTCAAATTGGCAACGATCAATTCCTTTGTTTTTTTCATGTGTCCAGGGTACCAATTTATACTCATCTCAAACTCCTTAATCTCTTTACTCTATTTTAACACATCGTGTCATGTCTCCAAATAAATAAAAAGGGACTATTCAGTCCCTTTCTACTTAGAATTAATAATTCTTTTTCTCTTTGACTTTTGCAGATTTTCCTAAACGTGTTCTCAAGTAATTCAACTTGGCTCTTCTTACTTTACCTTGTCTGATTACTTCGATTTTTTCGATTTTAGGTGAGTGAAGCGGTAACGTCTTTTCAACACCGACACCATAAGAAATTTTTCTTACTGTGAAAGTCTCTGCAATGCCACCGTTTTGTCTTTTAAGGACAACACCTTCGAAAATCTGAACTCTTTCTCTCTTTCCCTCTTTAACTTTCAAGTGAACCTTAACAGTATCACCAATGTTAAATTCAGTAAGATCCGTTTTGATTTGTTCGTTCTCGATAGTCTTAATGATATTTTGATTCATTGTACTACCTCCTTCCTTCAAAGATGTTCTTAAGCGCATTTCGCCCAGAGGACCATCCGTAATTCAACCAAGATGTATTATACCATTTCAATACACCTATTTCAAGTGTTTTTCTTTCAAATATTTCTCATACAGATCGGGTCTTCTGGATTTTGTGATCTCAAGCGATTGCTTGTTGCGCCATTTATCAATTTCAGCATGGTTCCCGGAGAGCAGAACATCAGGAACGCAGTCGCCTTCGTAAACGGAGGGACGCGTATAATGGGGATATTCAAGCAACCCGTTCGCAAAACTTTCATCTTCAGCGGAAGCGTCATTTTTAAGCACGTCGGACACCATACGACTCACACTGTCCACAACGACCATTGCGGCGACTTCTCCTCCTGTGAGTACATAATCACCAATTGAGATCTCCTCGTCGACATAGCGGTCTATGAAGCGTTGGTCAACACCTTCATAATGTCCGCACACGAGTACGATCTCCGATAGCATGGACAATTCCACCACTTTTTCATGGGTCAATGTTTGCCCACGGGGAGAAAGATATATGACCTTGCCGTTGTCAGACAAAGGTTTGGACAACAGCGCGTCCTTGAGCGGTTGCACACGCATCACCATACCCGCTCCACCACCGAACGGCGCATCATCCACCTTGCCATGTTTGTCTTCAGAAAAGGAGCGAATATTTTCAACACTCACCGCAATCTTATTTTGATCTACAGCTTTGCCTATTATGCTGGAACTTAAAAAGCCTTCAAACATTTCAGGAAAAAGCGTAAGGATCCTGAATATCATTCCATCAACCCCTCAATAAGGTGAACAATTATTTTGCGCGTATTCAAATCAATACTTTTGACGAACTCATCCACGACCGGCAAATAAAAGTCCTTACCGTTATCCGATCGTCGAATCTGATATAAGTCCTGTGAAGTGTTTTGGAGCACATCGACAAGTACTCCGATCATAATACCTGATTCATCAAAAATCTCGCATCCGATCAAGTCAACGATATAATGACCATCACCACCATCATCCACTAGATCACGGTCAATGAAAACATTTTTATTCATGAGTGGTAAAACCTGATCCATATTGTCATAACCTTTGAATTTGATCAAAGCCATATTCTTATGGATCCGCACAGTTTCAATTTGAATTTTTTGGTCTTCGACATATAAATGGTCAAAATCCACAAATTTGTTGACGTCATCGGTGTAGGGATAAACCTTCACTTCACCTTTGACACCATGTGTATTTACAATTTTACCGATATTAAAGCTTCTTTTCATAAATGTCTCCTATTTTCATGCGTACGAAAAAAGCTATTTCTTGTGTAAACACAGTGAAATAGCCCTGTTTGATTCAATTACTGAATAATTTCAACTACAACGCGTTTGTTCTCTTTTGTCGCAGCCGCTTTTACAACTGTTCGAATGGCTTTAGCAATTCTGCCTTGTTTGCCAATTACTTTACCCATATCCTCAGATGCAACCTTAAGTTCGATAATGATGGATTGTGAACCTTCAACTTCTCTGACTTCCACACTTTCAGGATTATCGACCAGCGAAGCTGCAATTATTCTTACCAATTCGCTCATTGTATCACCTCAGTTTTACTTCGCTTCGTAAACGCCATGCTTTTTGAATAGCGCTTTTACAGTATCCGTAGGTTGCGCACCATTGTTTAACCATTGGTTCGCTTTTTCTACGTCCAACTTCACTTGATCACTTTCGAGAAGTGGGTTGAAGTAACCGATTTGATCGATAAATTTACCGTCTCTTGGTGCTCTTGAATCTGCAACGACAACTCTATAAAAAGGTTTTTTCTTAGAACCCATTCTTGTCAATCTGATTTTAACTGCCATATTTTTCACCTCCTCAAAGTTTTAGTTTTTATTAAAAGAAAGGAAATTTAAGTCCCCCGCCTTTTTTCATTTTTTTGTCCATCTGTCCAAATTGCTTCATCATTTTTTTGGATTGTTCAAATTGCTTGAGCAATCTGTTGACCTCTGAAACGTGAACCCCACTACCTTTTGCAATCCTTTTCTTTCGACTGCCGTTGATGATGTCCGGATCTTGTCTTTCCTTGCTGGTCATGGATTGGATGATGGCTTTTGTTCTCGCAAGGTCTTTGTCGTTGACTTCAACCCCTTGAAGCGCCTTCTTGTTCATACCGGGCATCATACCCAGCAGATCACCAATTGGTCCCATGTTTTGAAGTTGCTCCAATTGATCGAGAAAATCTTCCAAATCAAAAGATTGATTCTTTATTTTTGACTCGAGTTTTTTTGCTTTTTCCTCATCAAAATTCTCTTGGGCTTTCTCGATAAGTGAAAGCACATCACCCATACCAAGGATTCTTGAAGCCATTCGGTCCGGGTAGAACTCCTCGATATCGGTCAATTTCTCACCGATACAAGCAAATTTGATTGGTTTGCCTGTAACCGCTCTGACGGACAAAGCCGCTCCACCTCGTGTGTCTCCATCGAGTTTCGTAAGGATGACACCATTGATTTCAAGTTGACTGTTGAAATGTTCAGCGACATTTACAGCATCTTGACCGGTCATGGAGTCGAGTACCAATAGAATTTCTTTTGGAACAACGGCCTCTTTGATCTCAATCAATTCCTGCATGAGTCTTTCATCGATATGCAATCGACCTGCGGTATCCAAAATAACCACATCGTTATTGAACTTGATTGCATGTTCAACTGCTTTTTTTGCTATTTCAACCGGGCTGATTTGATCGCCCAAAGTGAATACCGGTACACCGACCTTTTCGCCTACTACCTCAAGTTGCTTGATTGCGGCTGGTCTATATATGTCACACGCCACAAGTAGTGGACGCTTGCCATTTTTTTTCAGTAATGAACCCAATTTTCCACAAGTTGTCGTTTTACCGGCACCTTGAAGACCAGCCATCATGATGATGGTAGGCGGTTTTGATGAAAACTCAAGTTTGCTTTGCGTTTTTCCCATCAGATTGGTGAGTTCTTCATTGACAATTTTGACAACCTGTTGACCAGGCGTCAAACTTTGAAGCACCGATTCTCCGATGGCACGCTCTGTCAATGTGTTAATGAAATCCTTGACGACTTTGAAGTTGACATCGGCTTCAAGAAGCGCGAGTTTGACTTCTCTCATTGCGTCTTTTACATCTTTTTCAGACAATTTGCCTTTGCCGCGCAGTTGACTGAACGCGCCTTGCAATTTTTCCGCTAAGCTTTCGAATACCACCGGTTGTCCTCCCCTGCCATTTGCAGCGCTTGCTATTCTATCTCGGTCTGGATCACAGTCTTGATTGTTTCAATCAAATCGCGATTTTCCGTTTTTTCAAATTCCAATATCAATTCATACAAATGTTCAAAAATACTCTGTTTACTTCTGAACCGTTCATAGAGTGCGAGTTGAGATTCATAGTTCTCAAGACTTTTTTCAGTACGTTTGATTGTATCGTGAACCGCTTGTCGGCTGACTCCAAGTATTTCGGAGATCTCACCGAGTGAATAATCCAAATTGCAATACAAGTTCATGATTTCACTTTGCTTGTCTGTCAACATTTTGCCATAAAACTCATAGAGTGCATCCAGACGCATTTTTTTCTCAAACATAACTACCTCACAAATTATAAATCAAATTACACGACGTGTCAAGCATTTTTACTTTACATCTTTGGATCAATTGAAAAGTGCCTCTACAAACTCATGTGCATCGAATGGTTGTAGATCATTCATGCCCTCACCCACGCCGATGAGCTTAACTGGAATCTGCAGTTCGGAGTTGATTGCCATGACGACACCACCTTTTGCGGTCCCATCAAGTTTTGTTAGAACAATGCCCGTGATTTGTGCGGCTTCATTGAATACCTTAGCTTGTTGAACCGCATTTTGCCCTGTTGTGGCATCAAGAACCAATAAAACCTCTTTTTTTGCTTCAGGATATTCCCGTTCGATCACTCTAAAGACTTTTGCGAGCTCATTCATCAAATTCACTTTGTTGTGAAGACGACCGGCAGTATCACAAATCAAAACATCAGTCTTTTTGGCTTTGGCGGATTGAATCGCATCAAAGATCACAGCCGCAGGGTCCGAGCCTTCGGATTGGTGAATGACGTTCACTCCGACTCTATCCCCCCATACTTTAAGCTGTTCGATCGCCGCCGCTCTAAACGTATCGGCCGCCGCAATCAAAACAGATTTACCATCTTCCTTTAGGTGATGAGCGATTTTTCCGATGGAGGTGGTCTTTCCCACCCCATTGACGCCTATAACCATGATAATGGTCGGGACTTCTGTTATTTTAAAGGGTTCGCTATTGTTTTCCTTAAGCATCATTTCAACGACATCTTTGAAGACCGCTTTCACTTCACTGGCGTCTTTGACTCTTCTGACTTTAAGTTCCTCTCTCAGTGAATCGATCAATTTCATAGTTGTTTGCATACCGACATCTGCAACAATCAGAATTTCTTCCAGTTCATCGAACAGTTCATCATCGATTTCACCATAATTGTTGAAAAGATCATCAAGTTTGTCAGTGATGCCTTTTCTCGTTTTGTCCAGACCCTCTTTGAGTTTCGAAAATAATGATAATGCCATAAGGCCCTCCTTAGTTGAATTTTTCTTCCACATCCTCAAGTTTTACAGATAAAATCTTGGAGATTCCGTATTCTTCCATAGTGACACCATAGAGTGTGTCAGCAATCTCCATAGTGCCTTTTCTATGAGTGATGACAACAAATTGTGATTTTTCAGCGTATTCCTTGATGAATGCTGCGAACCTGTAGACGTTGACGTCATCAAGCGCGGCTTCAATCTCATCCAATATGCAAAATGGTGATGGTTTTGTTTTGAGTATTGCAAATAACAATGCTATGGCGGTAAGCGCCTTTTCACCTCCGGAAAGCAAATTGATGCTTTGCAGTTTTTTTCCAGGCGGTTGAGCGATTATGTCAATATCGCAATTGAGCAAATCATCATAATCAGTGAGGAGAAGTTCTGCGACACCACCGTTGAAGAGAGTGATGAACGTGTCTTTAAAATGGGTGTTGATCAGCTCAAAGTGTGTCTTGAACAGTTCAATCATCTTATGATCGAGTTCCTTGATGATTTTTTCAAGCTGCTTTATGGCATCTGAAAGGTCCTTCTTTTGCTCAGACAGGAATTTATATCGCTCTGAAACTTCCTCATATTCTTTGATGGCGTTCACATTGACTGTTCCAAGCATCTTCAGGTCGTTTTTCAGTTGTTTGACTTCTGTTTTAGGATAATTATGTTCCACCTGAAGCGCTTCTGCGATGGACATTTCATATTTATCCCATAGGTCTGCGATCACCAGATCTTTTTCGACTTCAAGTTTGGCCATCTTGACTTCAAGACGATGAAGTTCCTCTTTGTATTGGTCTTGCAGTTGGGTCATTTCTGAAATGTCACGTGTCAATACTCCAAGAGATTCCGAGTGCTTTCTCTTGACACGATAGTTTTCTTCGATGTTTGCTCTTAGCGCGATCATTTTGTCACCCAGCTTTTCAATGGAATCTGAAATGGATGACACCATACCTGTGATTTCCATTTTGCTCTTTTCATAGGTGTTCAACTGGGAGATTCTAAGGTTGTTCTTTTGAAGGGTTGTTTTGTGATCGTCTTCTATTCTCAAGAGTTCCTTGGTTTTGAATTCAAAGTTTTGCTCAACTGACGCCAGCTCGATCTTGTAGGTCGTCAGCGCGTCGATATGACCTTGCAAATCAGATTCGATTTTTACGATGCCTTCACCGATGTCCGTCAACTGGGTTTCAAGAGATTTCGCTCGAAGCTCAGCCCTTTCGATTTCCTGCCGTCTTTCATCAATAGCATCCAATGTGGACCTTTTCTCAACTTCAAGCGTGTCATAATCTCTGTTCAACTTGGTCAGCTGTTCAAGATTGTTTTTATGCCATTGCTCTTGATTGTCATTATGATTTTCAAGTCTGAGTTTCTCCATTCGAAGTGTGTCGATGGATTCTCTGAGTGATTTGATGGCAGACTCTTCACTATCGATCAAACGATCCAATTGGATGATTTCGGATTCATTGACTTCAATCTCACCTTGTAAAATGTCGATTCTCTGACCAAGTTCACCGATGCGTCGTTTTCTTCCGAGGACATTGCTCACTCTCGATTTGAATGAGCCTCCTGTTATATGTCCACCAGGTACGAGCACATCGCCTTTCAGCGTGATGATCTTATACCTTAGGTTGTCCATTTTAAGCAGTTCAGAAGCCGTTTCAAAATTATCAACAATAATGATTCTGCCCAATAGGTGATCGATCATCCGGTCGAACTCCGAATCACTTTTGACAAGGTCGCTGGCGACACCAATAAACCCTTTTATACTTTTCATTTTTTCGATTTTGTTGTTTTGTTCGCCTTTACCTCCAAGGTTTTCCAGAGGTAAAAATGTGACTCGCCCCAAATCGTTCTTTCTCAAGAAATCTATGGATCGTTTGGCATCTTTCACATGGTCGCAGACTATGTTTTGTAGAGCTTTGCCTAGGGCAATCTCTATGGCGACCTCATACTCTTTTGGAACTTCGATCAATGTGGCGACAATTCCCCTGATTCCAGTGGTGTCAGGCAATCTTTTCAATATTTCCTTGACGCCTTTGTCGTAACCCTCGAACTCCTCTTCCATAGTCGTGAGCAGTTTCTTCTCTGTTCCAAGTTGAGAGAGTTCTTTGGACACGGAGTCAAGTGTCAAGGCTATGGCACTTTTTTTATCCTTGAAAAATTTCTGTGATTTAAGTTTGTTGCCAAGCTGAATGTTCAACGATTCATGTTCTGTGTTCATTCGATCGATTTGGCCTTGAATTTGAAAACGTTCCTCTTTTGACGATTCAATCGTTTCATTTTGAATGCGGATTGTTTCATCGATGGCATTGATTTTCTCAGTCAATTGCCCGACAAATCTATTGAAGTTCTCAATTTCCCTATTTTTGATTTCAATATCGTTCAGCAAATCTATTGTTTCCTGACGTTCAAATTCATTCTCGGACTTCATTCTGGACAGCTCAACAAGTGCTTCATCCTTGAGAACAGTTACATCTTCGATCTTTGACTGCAACGAGTTTCTTTTATCAATAATTTCATCCCGTTCTCGAATCTGCTGGTTCTTTTCTTCTTCAATTTTGAACACATGTGCTTCAACTTCCTTGATTTCATCCTTGATCCGCTCTATGTTGGAATCAAAATTCGAGATTTTCTCAATCATCAATTGCTTTTCACCGAGTGTTTTGCTTTCGAGATTCATGATTTCATGAAGTTCATCCTCAAGTGTTCTCAGCTGCTGATTGATGGCATAAAGTGCGGAATCCTTTGTATCATAATCCTTCTTGAGATCCGTCTGTCTTTCAGATAACGCTTTGATTTGATCCTCGAAGTTGGCCCTGTTTTTATAGACTTCCAAAATGGACTGCTCACATGTCGTATAACGCTTCGCAAATGCATGCAATTCGATATTCCTTAGAATCTCACTCAATTCTATATATTTCTCGGCACGTTCACTTTCTATTCTAAGAGGTTCCACACGATCTTCGATTTCAGATAGGATATCTTGAATTCTCAGCAAATTGTCACTGGTGGTCTTTAATTTTTTTTCAGTCTCGGTTTTTCTGGATTTGTATTTGACGATTCCAGCCGCTTCCTCAAAAAGCATTCTTCTTTCATCTTTGTTGTTGCTAAGGACCTCATCGATTCTACCTTGTCCAATTATTGAATAGCCCTCTCTACCGATGCCGGTATCCATGAAAAGTTCCCTGACATCCTTGAGACGACAAGGCATCTGATTCAACAAATACTCACTTTCCCCCGAACGATGGACGCGACGCACGATTGAAATTTCATCGTATTCCAGTGGAAAAAATTGTTCCGAATTATCAAAAATCAATTTGACTTCAGCAAGTCCAAGAGACTTCCTGTGTTTTGTTCCACTGAAAATGACGTCTTCCATCTTGGTTCCTCTGAGGGTTTTGACCCTTTGTTCCCCAAGTACCCATCGCACCGCATCGGTGATGTTGCTCTTTCCACTGCCATTGGGACCAACCACGCAAGTCACACCGTTTTTGAACTCAATGACCGTTTTATCTGCAAATGATTTGAAGCCCCTCATTTCTACTCTTTTTAAATACAAGATCTCACCCCTGATTATCGCATCACATCAATGGAATGCGTGGTATTTTCAGTTATTATTTGAATGGTGTGGATTGGAATCGACTCATCCGATAAGATGTTGAACTTCAAGTCCCCGTAAAGGGCACTGAGCCTCTTCAAATTGATTTTTCCCTGTCCACTTACAAATGACGCTTGGCTTTTGTTGACCATTACTTTCATTTCTCCGTCATGTCCATATTGCTCAACAAACCTTGAAAGGGCATCAAAAAACAAAAATGACATGACCAAAGCACCAAAGGCCGGATGAAATGGTCCTGCTATCACATCCGCACCTAATTCGATCAAGTCTGTTTTTTGTAGTCCCAGCCGAATCACAGGAATATCGTTAACTGTAAACCTCTTGTAGGCCTCAGCAACTACCGCCACAGCCTCTTCGAGCCGCACCGGCACATAGTGTCCCCCCAGTGTCAAGTCGGCAAGCTCGGTCTCCTTGATGACCAGAGCGGGATAAATCCGCACACAATCGGGCTTGAGTGAAATGGTCTCCTCCACCGATTCCAGGAATTTGACCGCATGATCTCCTGGTAAGCCATACATGAGCTGAATGCCAAAACTCAAATTGTAAGCCTTTAGCATCGAAACCGCACGAAAAATCGCAGTGCGATCATGACCTCGTCGGGATTTCATAAGAACATCATCGTGAAATGACTGGCATCCAAGCTCCACCATATCCACTCCATAGGATTTCAGCAATTCCAAAACTTCAACTGTTATATAATCCGGTCTCGTTGACAATCTGATTTTGTGGATACGACCGCTGTCCCTATATCTTTTTGCGATTTCAAGATACTCCCGTTGAAGATTCAAGTCAAGTCCTGTAAAACTACCACCATAAAAGGCGATTTCAATTCGATCAAAACCCATCGTCTCCAAATAGCCATCTATATGGTCGGTCACTTCACTCATGGACATGACATCGGTGACACCCGTGATCTTTCTTTGATTGCAGAACACACAATCATTCTTGCAACCCATATGAGATATGAATATGGGAATGATTCCGATACTAGTTTTCATTGTTCAACAACCTTTTGAGCCCCTCTTTGGCGGCTTCTTGTTCAGATTCTTTCTTACTTCTTCCAGATCCGACACCAATGATGTCATCGTTTAATTTCACATGGGTGAAAAACAGTTTGGAATGATCCGGACCTTCCTCTTTAAAAATCTCATAACGGATCCTGTTGCCTTTTTTCACTTGGATCTCTTCTTGCAACTGCGTCTTGTAATCCGTAAAAAGTCTACCTTGTGTTGCGTTTTCAACAATTTCCTTCATATGGTTCAGAACGAACTTCCTCACAACGTCAATACCACCATCGAGATACATCGCCGCTATGATCGCCTCAAAAGCATCTGAAAGAATCGAGGTCCGTTCACGCCCACCTGTAAGTTCCTCCCCGCGTCCAAAATACATGTACTCACCTATATTGAGCGCACGTGAGGCCTCTCCGAGAGAAGATTCGCAAACAATCTTTGCCCTGATTTTCGTGAGTTGCCCTTCTTCCAGATTGATGTGATTGTTGTACAGATACTCGCTGATTACAAGGCCAAGAACTGAATCTCCCAGGAATTCCAATCGTTCATTGTTTTTCATCCGATTTTTTTTGTTTTCATTGGCATAAGAACTATGCGTCAATGCCCGAATCAAATAATTTTTGTCTTCGAAAACATAGTTCAGTCTGGTTTCAATTTGATTAATGATGTTCTCCATTTTTTTCTCCTTTACATGAAAGGATATTTAAATATACCATGACAAATACTGTGATGACATATTTAAACAACCTTTGTTGACACACTAACTATTTTATAATTTTAAGACGTAAAAAACAACTGGATTTATTAAATGATTTGTAAATGTAAATGACCCATGCTCGCATGGGTCATCCAGAGGCTTTAAGTCTCTTTCATAAAGCCTGTGTCATTATTCGCTTACATCACTATCGATCTCATCACTGGTCAATCCGGAGATTTTCAATTTGATCTCATTCACCAGGTTGGTCTGCACACCAAGTTGAGCGTATTTTATAGCATTTTTGAATGCTTTCGCGTTGGATGAACCATGAGCCTTTACAACAAGTCCGTTGATTCCCAGAAGTGGCGCTCCACCATACTCCGTATAATCGAGCATCTTCTTGAAATCACCAAGATTTTTCTTTAGAAGCAGTCCACCGATTTTCCCAATGGTATTTTTCATTATTTCACGTTTGAGTCCTTTGACAAGAGACAATGCCACACCCTCTGTCAGCTTTAGAATAATATTGCCTGTGAATCCATCTGCGACAATGACATCCACTTTTCCTGTAGGTACATCGCGTCCTTCAACATTCCCCACAAAATTGAGTTCAGTCTGTTTCAGCAATTGATGGGTTTCAATATAAAGTGGTGTGCCCTTTGTTTCTTCAGCCCCTATATTGACCAGAGCGACTCTTGGGTTTTCAATGCCTAAAATTTTCTCAGCATACATACTTCCCATATAAGCGAACTCTATGAGGTTGCGTGGTTTACACTCCGCATTCGCACCAGCGTCCACCAAAACGGATGCCCCTTCCATAGTGGGATAAATGGTACAGATCGCAGGCCTGTCAATGCCTTTGATTCTACCGACTTTGAAAAGTCCGCCGGCGAGCAGTGCCCCTGTGTTTCCCGCAGAAACAAACGCATCCACATCACCTTTTCTAAGCGCTTTAAGTCCTACCACCATTGATGAATCACTTTTACTTTTGATGGCCTTGACCGGTTTATCATCATTCTCTATCACTTCTGTCGTATGTACGATCTCTATACGCGCTGAGTCATGTTTGTATTTGGAAAGCTCGTTCCTGATCATGGATTCATCACCGTATAGGACGATATCTCCAGAAATCATTTCAAGTGATTCCACAGCACCTTTGACATTCTCCACAGGAGCATGGTCGCCTCCCATTGCATCAAAACCAATTTTCATAATCCACCTCTATTATTAAGCTAATACAATCATACGGAAAAAAAACAAAAAAGGCAATAGCACAGGGCTATTACCTTTTATCTAGAAACGATTACGCTTCTTTCTGTTTAGCATCTCTACTGTAATAGAAACCACATTCCACACATTCTCTGTGTGATACGTTTGCTGCTTTACATTTTGGACATTCGATAATGTTTGGAGCAACCATTTTAGTAGTACTTGCTCTTCTCTTATCTCTTCTCGCTTTACCTATCTTACGCTTAGGTACTGCCATATCTTAACACCTCCTTAATTTAAATGAATAAATTCTTAAGCGCCTCAAGTCTCGGGTCGATTCTCTCGTCACTACATGTACACGTTTCTTTATTCAGGTCCGCACCACACATGGGACAAAGTCCCTTGCAACTTTCACTGCATATGACCTGCAGCGGTAAATTGAGTGTGATTTCTTCCTCAAGAATCGGAGCCAAATCAAGCACGCTGGATTCCAGCAATGTCTCTTCATCTGATCCTTCTGTATCCAGTTTTGTAACCAATAGTCGCTCCACAGTGTTCTTAAGACTTATGGTCACTCTTTCCAAACATCTGTGACATTCGAAAATCATATCGCCAGAATAAGTGAGGGTCAAGTCATAGCGTTTATCAATCTTTTTGATTTTCCCCAAAACGTTGATAACCGACGCGTCGACACTCTTGATCGATTCCAAATAAGACTCGCTTAATATAAGATCGAAATTAAATTCCAGTTGATCCTGGAGTCCATTAATTACTTTTGTTAAATCAAGGTTCATATCATCACCTCTTCAATGCAACATTAACATTATAATTATTACGGAGAGGTTTGTCAAGTAAAACTACTTACACTGTATGAAAATCTTATTTGAGAAGATCTAGTGTATCTCTGGCGATCATGAGTTCCTCATTGGTTGGAACCACCATGATTTTCACTTTTGAATCATCAGTGTTCACGAAAGCCTCTTTACCTCTTACACGGTTTTTTTCAGTATCCAGTACCGCACCCATGAATTCGAGACCTCTGCAGATTTCTTCACGGCTTTCGATGCCATTTTCTCCTAAACCAGCTGTGAATACGATTGCGTCCGCTCCACCAAGTACCGTAGCATAAGCTCCAATGTACTTTCTTACGTTACCATGGTAGATATCCAGTGCGAGTACCGCTCTTTCATTGCCTGCGGCTGCCGCGTCTTCGATGTCTCTGAAATCACTGCTTACTCCTGAAATCCCTAATACTCCAGATTTCTTATTCATAATGTCGTTCATCTGATCAAGAGTCAAACCTTCTTTACCCATGAGGTAAGTCACGATCTGAGGATCGATGTCGCCACAACGTGTACCCATTACAAGGCCTTCAAGTGGTGTGAATCCCATAGAAGTATCTACAGACTTGCCACCGTCGATTGCTGCGATAGAAGCGCCATTTCCAAGGTGACAAGAGATGATCTTAGTCTCTGATAATGGTTTTCCAAGCATTTCTGCGGCTCTTTCGGATACGTATCTGTGGCTGGTGCCGTGGAAACCGTATCTTCTGACATGGTCTCTTTCATAGTATTCATAAGGAAGTGCATAAACGTATGCTTGCTTAGGCATAGTTTGATGGAATGCTGTATCGAATACACCAACATTTTCAATATTTGGCAAAAGTTCCTGAATGGCCTTGATGCCGATGATGTTTGGTGGATTGTGAAGTGGAGCGATTTCAATACACTCTTCGAGAGCGGAAATCACATCATCGTTGATCACCACTGAAGCGCTGAATTTCTCTCCTGCATGAACAACACGATGTCCTGCCGCTTTGATCTCATCCAGTGATGTGACAGCACCGTACTCCGGATGAACAAGTGCGAACAACACTTGTGAAAGTGCGTCTTTATGATTGTGCATAGGCACTTCAATCACAGTTTTTTCCTTACCTTCGGCTTCATGTTTAAGTCTTGAACCTTCAATGCCGATTCTCTCTACCAAACCTTTTGCCAAAACACTTTCATCTTCCATATTGAAGAGTTGGTACTTAAGCGACGAACTGCCACAATTGATTACTAAAACATTCATTTAATGCCCTCCTTGATTGTATCTTAAAGATAATTAAAATCTTAGTGCTTTCGGCCATACATATATATTATAATGTAATTAGGCTATTTTTCAAGACAAATGGAGGATATTAATGAAAATTATTGGAATCGTGGCAGAATACAATCCATTTCACAACGGACATCACTATCAGATTGAACACTCTTTGAAAGAACTCAATGCCGATGGTGTTGTAGCAATAATGAGCGGCAACTTCGTCCAAAGGGGCATGCCGGCCTTTGTCGACAAATGGACACGCACCAAAACCGCACTTGAGGGTGGTATCAATCTTGTCATCGAATTACCTGTTCATTACGCCACTTCCAGTGCCGAGCAATTCGCAAAGGGTGCACTCACCCTTCTCAACTCAACAGGTGTTGTCACACATTTATCATTTGGATCGGAATCCGAAGATCTTGAACAGATGGACCAAATCGCAACATTGCTGGTTGAGGAACCGGATGCGTATAAGTTGTCACTTAAACACCATCTTGGAGTGGGCCTTTCCTATCCGGCGGCCAGATCCCTTGCCATAGACGAAGTCCTTTTTCCACTCGGCAACCAATCAAACATCAATCAAAGCAATATGATTTTAGCCGTAGAATACCTTAAGTCGATCAAGCAGTTGGAGAGTAAAATCAAACCCTTCTTGGTCAAGCGTATCGGCAAAGGGTATCACGATGAAGACATAGAGTCCCCATATGCCAGCGCCACAGCAATCAGAAAAGCATATTTCGATTCAGAGCCTTCTTTCAAATTCAGCGCCCATATGCCTAGAGCCGCCGCGAATATACTGGATACCTATCAACCTCATCCGCTCAATATCTCACATTTTGAAAAAGAGCTTCTATTCATTCTTAGAAGAGCATCTAGAGAATCTCTTGCGAAATATCGTGAAGTGAACGAAGGTCTGGATTTCAAACTCAAGTATCTCTCCAGCAGAGTCACTTCCTACGACGAACTTGTGGAAGGTCTCAAATCCAAAAGGTATACACAGACTAAAATCAATCGGTTATTAATCAATATATTATTGGGTATAGAAAAAAGAGAGTATGATTTATCGAAGGAAGGTTATCTCAGAATACTTGGATTTGATGACATCGGCAGAAAAATAATTCATGATATGAAAGAAACTGCAACACTGCCTATAATCACAAACATCAATAAAGTATCCGATCAGCTCAAATCAAACCCTCTTCTCGAACTCGACATCAAAGCATCCGATTTGTATGCGATGGGCCAAACGGCCTGTTCGGATAGAATCGGTGCACGCGACCATACTGAAAAAATGATTATATTATAACGGAGGTCTTATGGAAAAGATATTGAACAAAGGTTATGTCAGACTCGTAGATGTCCTTGGAAGTGATCTGAGCGTTGTCAATTCCGCAAGGGTCAGTTACAACAAGGCAACATCCGAGTTGAGGGATGAAGATGTCAAGTTGATTAAATTTCTGGCAAAAAATGACCACACGAGCCCCTTCAGACATGCGACTCTTCAGTTTGAGATTTATGCTCCATTGATGGTTGCCAGGCAGTGGTGGAAATATATCATCGGCTCCGCCCATCAAGATCCGTTTACAGCATGGAATGAATCCAGCAGACGGTATGTCACTGAAGAAGTTGAATTTTATATACCCGCTTCCAACGAATGGCGAAGCAGACCCGAAAACTCGAAACAAGGCAGTGGTGGTCCCGTTGATATCAAGATTGGACTCGAGGCTGTTCAAAGGCTACTGGCGCAACATGAGTCAGGCATGAAAAATTACGATTGGGCAATTGAAAACGGTATCGCCACCGAGCAAGCCCGCCTCTTTATTCCGAGTGCCTATGGCTTGATGGTCAGGTGGTACTGGACAGTAAGCCTCCAGGGCGTTTCACACTTTTTGATTCAGCGTGAGGATGCCCATGCGCAACATGAGATACAACTTTACGCACATGCTGTCAAGAAACTATCTTTGGAAAAATTTCCAGTTGCGTTGACCGCACTGCTGGATATCTAAAACAAAAGAGCCGTTATCGGCTCTTTTTTATTTGTACTCATCCAGTTCATCAATGTTCTCTTTTACAGTGTGTAAAACCTTTGACATGTTGTACTCCACTTTCTTCATGATTTCTTCAGCGTACGCATATGAACTCTTTCGGATATCCTCAGCTTTTTCTTCTGCGTCATTCAATAGTTGCTCCGCCATCAACCTGGCTTTTCTGACGATGTCATTCTCATCGATCAGTTCTCTGGATCTCATGCTTGCATTGGTCAAAATATCGTTTTCTTGAGCTTTTGCATTTTCAATGATCCTCAGCTCCTCATGTCTCGCATTGTTGATGAGTTCCTGAGCAAGAGTATTGGCTTCCTCGATGATCTGATCTTTTTGGGACTTGATCCATCTGACATGCTGATATTCATCTGGAAGGAGAACCTGAATATCTTTAAGTATGCTCAATAAATCTTGTCGATCGACTAAAATCCTACCCGTTAAAGGCACTGTGGGCGAATGCTCCAACTTGTCCTCAAACTCCTCAATCAACTCAAGTACTCTAAGTTCCAATTCTTGTTTTTTAGGATTTGTCATTTTTTCACTCCTAACTTTTCCTCAATCGCATTTTTCACAGGTATTGTAACAAAACCCGATATATCACCATTCAGTCTTGCGACTTCCTTGACAATGCTTGAACTCAAATACATATAATCCGTTCTGGTCATGACAAAAACAGTCTCAAGTTCTTTCAATAGCTTTTGATTGACACTTGCCATCTGAAACTCGGATTCGAAATCAGAGATGACTCTGAGTCCCTTGACCAAAATAGACAACCCCCGGTCTCGCATATAGTCGGTCAACAGGCCATCGTATGAATCCACTTCTACGTTTGCCAAATGGCTAACGGATTGCTTCAACAGTTCAACACGCTCGTTTTGACTGAACATCGGTTGTTTGACGCTATTGTACATGACTGTGACAATCACTCTATCAAATATTCTACTTGCTCTTTCAACAACATCAATATGTCCAAGTGTCACGGGATCGAAACTACCCGGGTAAACTGCTGTTTTCATGTTGCCTCCTCAATAATGTTATGCCTGTCTTTCCGTATTTCTTAGTCTTGATCCATTCATAGTAATCCAAAATGTCTGCGAGATCCGAATCATGTATGTCATGCTCGATGACAACAAGACCTTCGGATCCCAGCAAGTCTTCACTCGCAATCAGATCAAGCACTTTCTTGACCTCTCCAGTGGAATACGGTGGATCCATCACAATTATATCATAACGCTCGCCTTTAAGCATCATCAATGCCTTATCAACTTCGTTGATCAACCTTCTGGCCTTATCTTCAAGTTTGGTCTTCCTTAGATTTTCTCCGATTATTCTTTCTGATTTGACACTTTTTTCAATAAAAACAACGGACTTGGCCCCCCGGCTTAAAAGTTCGATGCCAAGAGCACCTGAACCGGCATACAAATCCAGACATGTCGTTCCGGCTATTTCATGATTGATCATGCTGAAAAGTGCTTCCTTGACACGATCGGTAGTCGGTCTGGTCGCCAAGCCTTCGATTGATTGGAGTTTTGTCCCCCTTGCGGTACCGGAAATAACTCTCATGAACACCATCCTTTGCTATAACGTAAACCAAGAATCCATCTTCTTGCTCAAAACGCTTATATATTCGACCATTTCCACATTGTTCATCTGGAACTCGCCAATAATCATTTTAACATATTTTTGAACTTCAATTAAAGTACTTTTATCATTCACTATACTCGCGAGTTTCAGTTCAGGAAGTCCATGTTGTCTCAACCCAAAAACTTCACCTGGCCCACGAAGCTCCAGATCTTTTTCTGCAATGTCAAAGCCACTGTTTGAATTCACTAAGGTCTGAATTCTTTCTTTTGCGGTTTTTGACAGTTTCTCACTCAAAAGAAAACAATAGGATTGCTGATCGCCCCGTCCCACACGACCTCTCAACTGATGAAGTTGTGAAAGTCCGAATCGTTCGGAATCCATTATGATCATCACGGTTGCATTGGGAACATTGATTCCGACTTCAATCACAGTTGTGGAAACCAAAATGTGAATTTCATTTTTTTTGAATCGCTTCATCACATCTTCTTTTTCCTGAGCTTTCATTTTCCCATGGACAAGCCCGACCTCATATCGATCAAACCTGTCGGCCATTTCTTGATAATGCTCCGTAGCGGAGGTCAAATCCAAGGTTTCAGAGGTCTCGACCAGAGGACAGACAACGTATACCTGCCTACCCTCGAGCAATTTTTCATCAATGAACGCATACATTTGCTCCAGTTTATCTTTACCCACAAAATGTGTTTTGATTATTTTTCTGCCTTCAGGCATTTCATCGACTACGGACACATCCATGTCACCATAAAGGATCAACGACAAAGTACGTGGAATCGGTGTGGCAGACATGATCAGAGCATGAGGTTGTGTGCCCTTCAGATTGGCCATGATGCGCTGTCTGATTCCAAAGCGATGCTGCTCATCGGTAATGACAAGACCGAGTTCATCAAACAATACATCATCTTGGATGAGAGCATGGGTCCCTATTGCGACTTGAACGTTTCCCTCTGCCAAATCCTCTTTGATTCGTTTTTTTTCGCTTGCCTTGATATCAGAAGTCAAAAGGCATACACTGATCTCATCGCCGAAGGTATTTTTGAAACTCTCATAGTGCTGTTCTGCAAGCAATGCGGTCGGCGCCATGAGAATAGCCTGTTTGCCATTCAGCACAGCCAGATATATCGCTGCGAATGCGAGAATGGTTTTACCCGAACCCACATCGCCTTGAACCAGACGATTCATGGCATATTTGCCGCACATATCTTTCTTGATGTCTTCAAATGCCTTAACCTGGGCATCAGTCATTTTGAATGGCAAACGATCGATCCATTGGGTTATGGCTTGTTTGTCCTTGAACTTAACGCCACTTGGTTTGTGATAATTTTTCTTAAGAAGAATCAATTTGAGCTGCAATAAAAACAGTTCCTCAAATACTATACGTTTTTTGGCGATTTTATAGTGCTCAGCGGATTTTGGAAAATGAATATTCTCAAATGCTTCTTGTCTTGAGCATAATTTGGCCATTTGGACTATGGAAGTCGGTAAGTTTTCAGTATAAGTGGACTGAGCCCTCGCAAGGACCTGTCGATGAATATTGATCATATCTTTATTGCTTAAACCAAGCGTCAAATCATAAACCGGTATGATACCCAAAAATGACGGATCTCCATCTTTTGCATATTCCGGTTGGATCATTTTGAATAGAATGCCTCTTTTTTCGATCTTACCGAAGAAAAGATAGGTCTTTCCTACCTCAAAGGTGTTTTTAAGATATTTGGGCGAAAAGAAAAGGATCTCACCAGAGGCGAAATGATCGACAACTTCCAGGATCATCATCTCTTTTTTGAATTTCTTCATCTGTATTCTTGCGACTTTTGCACGAATCACCACTTGCTCCTGATCCTTTACTACAGAAACACTGAGCACTTTGCGCCTGTCCACATATCTGAAGGGATAATTCGTGAGTACATCCTCATATGTCTTGATTCCCAATTTGTTCAGGAGCTGCTTTTTTTTTTCTCCAATGCCATTCAATGTTTCAATTGGGGTCTGAAGCAAGTGATCACCTCGTTCATAATGGATTAATCAAATAAAGCGCTTCAACTGAAGCGCTTGCATTGATTTACTCTAGCGAAAACACATAATAATAAACCGGTTGTCCACCGAAATAAACATCAATTTCCAAATCTGGAAAACGTTCTTCTATAGATGAAGCAAGAGCCTGTGCATCTTCCTCCGTAACATCCGCGCCATAGTAAATGGAAAGAATTTCTGAACTCTCATCACGGGTCTTCTCAATGGATTCAAAGACCACATCAAATTGATTTTTTCCAACACCTTTGATTTCACCGTCTGCAACCGCAAGAAAATCATCTTTCTCAATGGCCATGTCATTAAACAAGGTATCTCTTACCGAGTAAGTGATTTGAATGGTCTTCACACTCCCCAAACTCTCCACCATAGCCTCGAAATTCTCATTGGCATCCAGTTCGCGATTGAACTCAAGCATTGCTGTGATACATTGTGGCATTGTTTTGGTTGGAATCACGTATATGTCTTTGTCACTCAATTCCTTTGCCTGATTGGCAGCCATTATTATATTGCTGTTATTGGGGAAAATGAAGATGTGCTTTGAATTGCACTTGTCGATTTCCCTGAGGAAATCTTCAGTGCTCGGATTCATGGTTTGACCACCTTCAATGTTTCCAAGGATTCCTAAATCCTTAAAGATATTGATGAATCCCTCACCCATCGCAACGCCTATAAAACCATAATCCTCGTCATAAGGTATGGATTCAATCGTCACATGCGATCCATCAATGATATTGCTATGTTGGTCTTTCATATTTTCAATTTTAACTTTTTTGAGACTTCCATATTTGAGGGCTTCCTCAAGTGCAAGACCTGGATTGTTAGTATGAACGTGAACCTTGATCAGTTCCTCATCTTGAACAAACACCAAACTATCGCCCATTTTTTCGACAAAAGCTTTGAGCTTGTTGCCGTTCATATTGTCGCCTTCGATTATGAATTCAGTACAATAGGCGAATTCAATGTCTTCTGTGCTCATATAAGCTTGAGCAGGAGCGTTTTCGACTGGAGCGGATTTGATGGATTCGTAATTCGTTTCAATACCAAGCATGGCATCATGACAACCTTTCAAAATGAACAGCAATCCTTTTCCACCCGCATCAACGACATTGGCCTGCTTGAGTACCGGCAGCATTTCAGGAGTTCTCTCAAGTGTCTCTTCACCTCTTTTGATCAATAAGGCGAACAATTCTTCAATATCCAGTGACTCACCGGCATATTCCATTCCGCGTTCGGCAATTTCCCTGATCACTGTCAGGATAGTACCTTCCACAGGTTTGAGAACCGCACTGTAAGCAGTGTCGGCAGCCTCTTTGAACGCATGGCAGAGTTCTGAGGAATTAAGTTCCTTTTTCCCCTTGCAGCCTTTTGCAAAGCCTCTGAATATTTGCGATAAAATAACGCCCGAGTTCCCCCTTGCGCCCATCAAAGATCCTTTGGATATTGTTTTTGACACTTCTTCAACAGTATCGAATGTTTGCTTTGACAAACCTTCAATCGCGGAATTCATGGTCAACGACATATTTGTTCCCGTGTCCCCGTCAGGAACTGGAAACACATTCAAGGAATCTACAATATCTTTGTTTTTATTTAACTCATAAGTCCCTTGCTTAAACATTTTAGCAAGCAACTCAGCATTAATGGTTTTAAGTTCCACTTGATCTCCTCCTAGCTACTCTTGAACTTTGACGCCTTCAATGTTTAAGTTGACTTCAACTACATTTAAGCCGGTTTGGGTTTCAACGTTGTATTTGACTTTTTCAATGATGTTTTCGGCGACTACGGATAATTTGGTTCCGAATTGCACGATGACAAACAAATTGATTTTTATGCCTAGATCCTCTGAAGTGACTTCCACACCTTTTGAAAGATGCTCACCTTTCAGGATTTTGGCGATGCCACTCTTTGCCGATTTATATGTCATTCCGACGAGGCCATAGCACTCCATTGCGGAGACCGCTGCTATAGTGGCTATAACATCGTTCTTGATGGATATATCACCATAATTATTTGTTATTTTTATGGACATGTTTTTTCCTCCTTCTATTCCAGAGTTTATAATCATTTTAAGTTTATTTTATAGTAAGATGGGCCTAATATCAAGATAATACGTAGCAAAAGGATAAATAAATCGAAAAAAAGATATGTGCCGGGCTATTTTTTACTTGAAAAAGAGTTCTCCCTCTGATACAATATGTTTGTTATGTTGTGAGTTAATAACTCGAAGGAGGTGTAATAAATGGCAAGAGTATGTGATGTATGCGGTAAAGGAATGATGTCTGGTAATACTGTCAGTCATGCTAACAACCACAATCGAAGAACTTGGGCGCCTAACTTAAGAAGTGTTAAAGCTTCAGTAAACGGTGGCACTAAGCGTATTAAGGTTTGTAGCAGATGTTTACGTTCAGGTAAAGTCGAAAGAGCGGTATAAATTCAGAACTCAAGATCGAGCTGGCTCGATCTTTTATTTTGAAATAAATCAGCAAAAAATAGGCCCAGCAAATTGCTAAGGCCTATTTTTTTATGCCCTGTCCCTCGATTGGATCAAAAGGGCTTTTCCTGATTTCAAACTTACAGTCCCCTTCTCTTCCATCAGTTCATTGCTGATTCCAATGGTTTCAGAGAAAGCGATCTTGGCATTGTCGAGCGGGTACTTGAATCCTACCAGATCCACACCATCTATATGGGCATCCAGCGGCACAATGGAAATGTATTTGCCGAAGAGTGTTTCTTTCAAGATGGTAATTTCATAGGGGCCTTTGATCATTTCCAGACAATTGATATCATCAATCATATAGGCTCTAATGGATTTTAACCGATCCAGCAAAAAAACATTACCCATCAAATGATCCAATCTACCGCCGAATCCACCGATTATGAGCACTTCTTCGACACCTTTTCCAAGCATCTGGTCCATGGCGAGTTCGGCATCGGTTTCATCCTTTTCAGAAGGAAATTTATCACAAAGTGCATTCGGCCACAATTTTAAATAGTCCTCAAGACCACTGACGGAATCGAAATCACCGAGCAATTGTGAAGGAACGATGTTTAGTTCCCTTAAATAAGAGATCCCTCCATCAACACCGATCACCCATTCAAAATCAAGATCATCAGAATACCGCCTCAAATGTGACTCGACATCTTCTTTTCGCCCTAAAATACCGTTCAGGGCGATCAATCCGATTTTCATACCGCAGCTCTGAATGCCTTGACAGTCTGATCAATACTGGATGTATTGAATATGGCTGATCCGGCAACGATTATATTCGCGCCAGCATCCACAATCTTTTTGACGTTGTCTATTTTTATGCCGCCGTCCACCTGGATGTCACAAGTGAGTCCCTTTGCATCGATCATCTCTTTTAGATTTCTGATTTTATCCGTCATGCTTTCAATGTAACTCTGTCCACCAAAGCCAGGATTGACCGACATGATCAAAACCATGTCCAGATCAGGAAGGATTTCTTCAATCGTTGATAATGGTGTTCCTGGATTTAGTGCAATTGCGGCCTTGACGCCAAAACTTTTGATGTATTGTATGGTTCTATGGACGTGTTTGCAAGCCTCGATATGGACATTGATGAGATCTGCACCCGCATCGACAAAATCTGAAATGTACTGGTCTGGATTTTCTATCATCAGGTGCACATCCATAAATAAATCTGTTTTGCCTTTAAGGGATTTCAAAATTGGAGCTCCAAATGAGATGTTTGGCACGAAATGTCCATCCATCACATCTATATGAAGGTATTCAACTCCTGCCGCCTCAACTTCTTTGACCTGTTCAAGCAACTTTGAGAAATCCGCGGATAATATTGAAGGTGCCAATTTTACCATTTTTTGTTTTTCCTCCTCAAATCATCTATTTCTTTATAAATGTATACATAGGCGTCATATCGCTCCACAGGGAGTTTTTTTTCTTTTACGGCTTCTTTGACCATACATCCGGGTTCGTTGAGATGGAGACAGTTGTCGAAACGACAGGATTCTTCCAAAATTCTGAACTCGGGGAAAAAATGTTTTAACGCATCAGGTTCAATTTCCTCAAGCGAAAGCGAAGTGAATCCCGGAGTATCCACCACGATTCCACCATTCACCAGATCCAATAATTCAGAGTGTCTCGTGGTGTGCTTACCACGTTTGATCTTTTCGCTGAGTGTTCCGGTCTTCAGTGCGAACTTTTCTTCAATCGCATTCAAAATGGATGATTTTCCAACACCCGAAGGACCTGAGAAGACAGAAATCTTATCCACTAGATAAGTACTGAGTTCTTCTATGCCCTCGCCTAAAAGCGCACAAGTCTTAATGGTCGGATATCCTGCTTTTTTATAATTCTCACTGACACTTTCAAAATCCAATTTGGCATCCAAATCGCCTTTGTTGAAACAGATGACGATGTCAAGGCCCGCATTTTCAGCCAAGACAAGCATCTTGTCCAGTAAGGTGATGTTGGGCATCGGATCTTTTACGGAAAATACGATAATTGCTTGATTTACATTTGCAACGCTAGGTCTGAGCAGTTCAGTATTTCGAGGTAGAAGTTCTTCAATCATACCTTTTTTCTCTATTTCGTCCAATATTGAAATCTCAACGAAATCTCCAACCATTGGCGATTTGTTCTGATTCTTGAATTTGCCTCTCGCTTTGCATTCATACATGGATTGGTTGTATTTCACATAGTAGAATCCACCAATGCCTTTGAAAATTATCCCGTGATCCATAAACACCTTTCCTTAATTAGAATTCAATCTCTTGTTCATAGCCTTTGACAGACCCGTAGAAGACTGAAATAGTGGCAGTACCGCTACCTTTTATGGTTTTTTGTATTGCAATGTCAGGTCCTTCGGATTTGGAGTGAACATTCTCATAAATCACTTGGCTCACTCCATTCTGAAGCATTTCTATTCTGATGGTCTCCGTATCACCTGAAAATTTTTCAAGTTCGAGGTGTATGGTCAACCTGAGTTCACTCTCTGTGCCAATCGGTTCTTCAGGATCGACAGGATCTTCGACAATTGTCTCAGGTCCGTTGCTGACAATAACAGGTATCTCCGTACCTTGATTGACCTCTGTACCTAAGTACTCTTGTGTGATGATCTTGCCTTTTTCAGTATTGTCGTTCAGTTCATATGAAATAGAACCCAGTTTCAGTCCAATTTGGTTGAGAGTTACTTCAGCTTCACGTATTGTCATTCCTATCACGGATGGAACGATGAAAGTCTTCACCTCGGGACCTCTGCTGACAACCAAATCAATAACGGTTCCCTCATCCATTTTAATACCTGATTTAGGGGTTTGATCGATTACCATATCCTCCGGAAAATCATTGAACTCATAGGTGACTTCACCCACTACGAAACCTTCAACCTCGATCATGACTCTCGCCTTGCTTAAGGTTTGCTGCTTCACATTGGGAATCAAGGATTGGATTCCACCATTGCTGACAACAAGTTTTACAGTGAAACCTCTTTTCAATTCCTCCCCTTCCGCATACGACTGGGAAATGATGTGATCAACTGCCACCTCATCATTGAATCTTCTTTCTGTGACATCTGCAAGTAGTCCGACATCAGTCATTGTTCTTACCGCTTCTTCGACAGGCATTCCAACGACACTGGGAACGGCTACCAAATCCACATCAAAAATGGTTTTAAACTGATTGAGTGCAAAGATACCGAATACCAAAATTGCCATTACGAGTGCTGAAAGTATGATCAGAGTCGTATTGAGACGTGTTGGTTTATTGTCAACAGCAACCGGATTGATTTTTTTATCAACCACTTTCGTTGTTTTATAGCGCATCAACTGATCTTCAGTGATCTTTGGAAGTACCGCGGTCTCTTGATTGGTACGATTGAATCCACCGGCCATGAAGTCTTTGTCGGATTTCAGCATTTTCAAATCTTCGATGAAAGCCACCATGTCTTGGTAACGGTCTGCAGGATTTTTTTCAGTGGCTTTCTTAATGATCGAGGCAAGCCCCTCACTGATGCTTGAATTCACATCCTGAGGATTTGGCAGTTCGTCCTTGATTTGTTTGAGCGCCACTGTAACAGGTGTATCGCCTTCAAAAGGTAGTTCTTTGGTCGCAAGTTCATACATCATTATGCCTAATGAGTATATGTCGCTTCGGGCATCCACATATCCACCTCTGGCTTGTTCAGGAGAAGCATAATGGACCGAACCTATGATTTCCTTTGTGTTGACGAGTGTGGAAGTTGTTGCGGCTCTTGCAATACCGAAATCGGCTACTTTGATACTTCCATTTTCGCTCACAAGTATATTTTGGGATTTGATGTCGCGATGTATGATGTCTTTGTGATGGGCTTCTGTAAGTGCGGAAGCAACTTGCATGACTATGTTTATGATCGCTTCTTCGCGCATGTAGCCTTGCATATGGATCAAATAATCCTTCAGAGTGTTGCCACTTACGAGTTCCATGACAATATAATGATGGTCGTCACTGAACCCTACATCAAAAATATTGACGATATTGGGATGTGACAGCTTTGCAGCAGCTTGTGACTCTTTTTTGAATTTATTGACAAATTCCTCATCGGAATTAAACTCTGTCTTTAATATCTTGACAGCAACCATTCTATTGAGAATCAGGTCTTTGCCTTTATATACAGTGGCCATGCCACCCGTACCGAGCACTTCCATTATTTCATATCTGTTGCTCAGTATACTCCCTATGATCTGCGTCATTTGGGCCCTCCTTATAGTTCAATGCAAACAACAGTGATATTGTCTTTGCCACCGTTTTTGTTCGCACTTTTGACTAATAATTCTGATACCTCATCAAAATTGTGATTCTTGAATATATCATGTATTTCTTCTGTTGTCACCATATTCGATAGCCCATCCGAGCAAATCAATATATATTTGTAATCATCCATATCATAACTTGATTTATATATTTCGAATTTGCTGTCTACCCCGAGGGCACTGGTGATGATGTTCTTGTCAGGATGCATTTCAGCTTCCTCTGCGCTGATACTTCCAATTTTGACGAGCTCAGCCACCAAAGAATGGTCTTTGGTCAACTGTATGACACTGTCATCAGTGATGGCATAGCATCTGCTGTCACCGACATTCGCAATATAAAGGACGTTATCTTTGAAATGGGCTACCACAACCGTTGTGCCCATACCCCTACAATCCGGATTGTTTTCAACATAAGCCAATATTTCATTGCTTGCATACATTAGAATTTCTTCAATGTCATATCCAAAATCAAATGTGCCATTGGCGATTCTATCTTCTATTGTTCCTATTATTGCTTTTGATGCGATTTCAGAAGCAATCTCACCGGCTTTATAGCCGCCCATGCCATCTGCGACGACAAAAACTTTCGCATGGTCACTGATCAGAAAATAATCTTCATTATTGTTCCTTTTGATGCCTTTATCGGTTATACCTGATACTCTCATATCTACCTCTTTATTCGATTTTAGTCATTTTTGCTATGAAAAAACCATCTGTCTGATCGACATTTGGAAAAAGCATTACGGTTCCATTGGTCTGAACACCTGGTAAATCCGAAATTTCAGATAATTTGAAATTTCTGTGATGCTCTAGAAATTTATCGACCATTTTGATGTTTTCATCAGCATTGATTGTACAAGTGCTGTAGATCACTGTGCCTTTCGGTTTGGCATACTCAGATGCCGTTTCTAAAATCTTGTATTGGATTTCAACCAACGCATTCAAATCCTCTATGGACTTGTTGTATTTGATGTCGGGTTTTCGTCTAATGATCCCAAACCCTGAGCAAGGTGCATCCACTAATACGACATCCGCCATGTGTTTCAGTGACATATCAAAATGTGTCGCATCAAAAACTTCGGTTTTAATGATCTCTATCCCCAGTCGATGGGCAGATTCCTCAATCAACTTGAGCTTTTGAGGGTGCATATCCCGTGCGATGATCTGTCCTGAATTGCCCATGAGTTGTGCCATGTGGGTTGTTTTCCCGCCAGGCGCCGCACAGACATCAACCACAACATCACCAGCTTTGACGCTTGAAGTTTTTGCCACAAACATGGAGCTGATATCTTGAACTTGGAACCAACCTTCATTGAAGCCGACCAAAGATTCAATGGAATGCTCATTCAGGTTCTCAACCATGACAGCTTCCTCCATCCAGTCTGAAGCAACCGCTTTCACACCTTCGGCTTCAAGGCGATTAATGAATTCATCTCTTTGAATCTTCAGTGTATTCACTCTCAGCCATAACTTTGGTGTTTCATTGTTTGATTTCAAAAGTGCTTCTGTAAATGATTCTCCGAATTCTTCAAGCCATTTCTCAACCAGCCATTCCGGATGTGAATAAGATATGCTCAGATGAGCGACCAGGTTTTTATTTCGATCTGGCAGTTCAATCTCACCAGCTGAACGGATGAATGATCTTAGGATGCCATTGACATAGCCACTGTACTGAGGTGAGCTTTTCTTTGCCAACTTGACACTTTCGTTGACGGCCGCGGAGTCTGGAACTTTTGACATGAATGCAATCTGATATATGCCCATTCTGAGAATATTCAGGATTTCTTTATTGATTTTACCGTATCTTACTGTGGACAATTTCCTGATATAGTAATCCAATAAAAGTTTATTTTCAAGTACCCCATATACTATATTGGTTATGAAACGTCTGTCTATATCCGACACTTCACTGGATTTCAACATTTCCTTTATAGTGATATGGGAAAACTGGTCTTCCATTTCAATTTGCTTGAGTATTTTAAGGGCCAATCTTCTGGCGTTGTTTTTCATCGTTTTTCCTCACTTATCCTTCATTATACCAAACATCAGCTTTACATTTAAGGAAAACTCTCAATTAATTAAATAATCTTAATAAAAGCGATTGATGAATCAATCGCTTTTTCTGATTTTTTCTATAAGTTTTTTACGTTTTTCGTTGATTTGATTCAACTCGTTGACCATCAAACCATCATGCTTTCTGTCTTTTTCCAGAAAAAACATGGAAAGTCCACCGAGACCTACATGTGTACCAACTGAAACACCCATTTGCATAAGATAGATCTCACCTTTGAAATTGGTTTCATTTCTCATTTTCAGTTCCAGATTCTGAGCATATTGATAATCCGATGTGTAACCGATAATCACAAAATCAGACAACTCTTCATCAACGCGGGCAATGTACTGCTTGACATAATGGTCAAGAACATTTTTTCTGCCTCTTTCTTTGGCGACAATCGCTCCTTTTCCATCGCGCATGGACATGATCGGTTTGATTTTCAGGAGTTTACCGATGAAGGCGCTTCCGTTTGTCAAACGACCACTTCTAAGCAAGTGATTCAAATCATCTACTGAAAGGAAATGCTTGATATGGGTCTTGTAAGTTTCACAAAAATCCACCAAATCGTCAAATTTGAATCCCGATTCCATTAGCTTTATGCATTTGATGATCAACCAACCGCTGCCATGACTCATGGATTTGGAATCAACAACATGCAGTGGTACGTCTTTGTATTGTTCCATCTCAAAAAACATGGTCTTGGCTATCTCCGCAGATTGATAGGATCCACTCGTACCACTGGACATGCAAATACATAAGATTTCACTGTATCCTTTTTTCACCGCTGACTCAAACAATTCCAAAAAGTACGTTGGACTTGGCATTGCGGTTGTAGGATGTTTTGATAAACCCTCCAATTTCGCGAAAAATTCGTTTGGTGTAATATCAATGCGATCCCTATAATCCTTTTCTTCTATCCGTATGGTCAATGGTGCGATGCCGATATCGTATTTCTCGATCCAATCATCAGATAAATCACATGTTGAATCCGCTATAAATTTGATCATATGCGCCTCCTTTCATTTCATTGTAATGGAAAAAAACACTCCTGTAAATAGAACAACCCCGCTTCTGAGGTCAAAGCAGGGGGTATTTTTTATTCAAGCACGATATCAGTGGATGCAAGCCACGCCTGATGTTCTGTCAAGGCCACGGAAAACACTTTTCCTGCATTTTCAGCAATCTTGGATTGATGATATTTGAAAAGCATCTCACCTCTGAATTTGCCTAGAATTTCAATTTTGCCCGAATCATGGCTCATGATGAATTTTATCCGTTTGCTATGACCATGCATCATTTTTTTTGCATCTTCCACTAATTGGAGTGACACTTCCAAAGGCAATTGAAATTGATTTTTGACACCTCTTACCGGTCTGCACTGAAATATATAGTATGGGATGATTCCCTTTTTCACCAATTCATTTTGAAGTGTCGCCAAGATTGTCGGAGAATCGTTGACGCCTTTCAATAACACGGTCTGATTGTTCACTATGATATTGTTGTCCTGCAAGACATTGACAGCCTTCATGGCTTCATCTGAAAGTTCCACAGGATGATTGAACTGGGTGACGACATATATTTTCTTTTTCTGGGAATATTTGCTCAAAATGCCTATGAGTTCATCATCATTATAGATTCTATCCGGAAATACAACTGGCGTTCTCGTTCCAAAACGTATGAAATCGATATGATCGATTTCGGTCAAAGCTTCAAGATAGGATTCGATCAGATGATTCTCAAGTAGAAAGGAATCACCTCCCGTGATCAGGACATTATTGATTTCTGTGTGTGCTTTGATATAGTCCACAGCATCATTTATAAAACCAAGTGTCTCATTGTTTGATGTACCCACCAATCTCTTCCTGAAACAATGTCTGCAATACATCGCGCATTTGTTTGTTGAAAGCAACAATGCCGTCGTACTGTATTTGTGCTGCAGGCCTTTCATTTTGGTGTTCTGCGATTCACCACTGGTATCGAAATCACCACTGATGTCAAATTCATCAATAGTTGGTACCGCCATTTTTCGAATTGGATCATCTGGATCGTTCGGATCGATCAAATCCAAATAATAAGTTGTTGAAGAAAGTGGAAAATGCTTGATGATGTTTTCATAATCCTTCGCTTCATCCACTGAAATGTCAATGAAGTTCTGTAACTGCTCCACGTTGTTCACATTGTTTTTCAAAGTGTCTTTCCAGGCCATTCTTACCTCCTTAGTCGTATTTTAGTCTGCGAGACCTAGACGTTATAAGTTATGCTTAATTTAGTTCACTATTATATCACATGAGCTTATAATAACAAAGTAAAAATTTTCCATATTGGCACATGTATTCAAAAAAAAAAAACCCGAACATCGGGTTTCAAATAAATGTTGTCTTTAGTCTCTTCCTCTGATCAACAGCATTCTGAGCAGTTGACCAATTGCAATTGCCGCCGCTGCAACATAAGTCATTGCTGCTGCGTTCAATACTTTTTTGGCGTGTTTGTTTTCCTCGTCAGCAAGGAATCCATATTCATCCATCATCCGAAGCGCTCTCGAGCTTGCGTTGAATTCCACAGGTAAAGTAATCAATTGAAAAGCTACTGAGAATGTGAAAAACAGTATGCCAATGTTGATTAAAAACGGCAAGGACAGTACAATTCCGGCGATGAACAATGGCCAAAGTGCCTGTGAACCAAGTTGTGCAGCGGGTAAAATCGCTGTTCTGAGTTTTAACGGCACATAACCTTCGGAATGTTGCAGAGCGTGACCCGCCTCATGACAAGCAACGCTCACAGATGCTACGGAACTATTGTCAAATACAGGCTCCGACAATCTGATCACTTTTGCTCTGGGATCATAATGATCCGAAAGATATCCATGAACACGCTCGACTCTGACATCTGTCAGCCCATTGTGCCTCAACATCGCTTCAGCGGCTTGCACGCCTGTAATCCCTCTTGAGTTGCGGATCTTATGATATTTGTTGAATGTTGATTTGACTTTCATGCTCGCTACTGAAGCCAGGAGCATCAAGATAATTAAAATAAAAGTGCCACTTCCACCTAAATACATATTATGCCTCCATTTCTCCAAGTATGGTTCCAATTTCTATTTCATGACCCAGCAAAAAAGCATGTGCGGACATTCTTTTTAGGCTTCCAAGTTGAAGCTCTTCTATCAGAAGCACTCCATTTCCGGTCATGACGCTTATTCCGGTTTTGTCATTTGACAAAACCTTTCCGGCTTTATTGTTTGAATCATCAACAGGAAATTCTTCGATGGGTTTTGCACGGAATATTTTCAGTGTTTCATTTTTATATTTTGTATGCGCCACCGGCCATGGATTGAATCCCCTGATGCGGTTGGATATCATGACCGCTGACATGTTCCAGTCGATCGAAGCCATTTCCTTGTTCAGCATTGATGCATATGAGGATTCCTCGCTATTTTGCTTAACAGGAACAAGTTCGCCTTTTTCTAATGCTTTAAGGGTATCCACCAACAAATCCGCTCCAATTGTCGCCAATTGGTCATGCAACTCCCCGGCATTCATGTCTTCTTTGATCTCAATGCAACTTTTCAGGAGCATATCTCCAGTATCTATACCAGCATCCATCTGCATGGTTGTAATGCCCGTGATTTTTTCACCATTTGCAATCGCCCAGTTGATGGGTGCAGCACCTCTATATTTCGGAAGCAATGAGGCATGGACATTGATGCAACCATACTTTGGCACATCGAGAATCTCTTGAGTTAAAATCTGGCCAAAAGCCACGACGACTATAACATCAGGATTCAGATCTTTGATGAGTTCGACCCAATCGCTCTTTCTGATCTTATCTGGTTGAAACACATTGATGCCGTGTTCCTCCGCAGTGATCTTAACTGGAGTCGGTGATACTTTTTTACCCCTACCCTTTGGTTTGTCGGGTTGTGTGAACACACCTACAACCTCATGATGCTCAATGCATTTCTCAAGTGTTTGAACTGCAAAGTCAGGTGTTCCCATGAACACTATTTTCATATCATCACACCTTTTCCGCGATTTTTTCAGTATCTTCCAGTTGCTTGTCAATATATAAGATGCCATTCAGATGGTCGATTTCATGACATAAAACTCTTGAAAGCAGCTCTTCTCCGGTGAGCTCATACGATTCCCCCGAAACATCCTCATACTGTACAGTGACTTCATAGGGTCTCTCCACGAGTCCGTGACGTCCAGGGAGACTCAGGCAGCCTTCTTCCTCTATTTGTTTGCCCTTTTTATCGACAATTCTAGGATTGATCAGTGCCATTGGTCCTTCGTCATCATAAAGGTCAAATACAATGACTTGCTTCAATATGCCTATTTGAGGCGCAGCGAGTCCGACTCCGTCGGCATGGTGCATGGTTTCGACCATATCATCGACCAATACCTTCAATCTTTCGTCGAATACCGTGACCGGCTTGCTCATTTTTCTTAATATAGGATCCTCATCTACTCTTATTATTCTGATTGCCATTCTATCCCTCCCATTTTATTTCAATATCATTATAGTATATTTGTGGCGTTTAAATCTATAGCCAATTTGCAATTGTCCACTGAAGTGAATCTGGTATCCAGATTTTTCACATATTGCTTGATCAACTCATGATGTTCAGGTTTGCATTTGAGTAAGATCTGCCACCTGTATTGCCCGTCTATCTTCTTTAATAATGCGGGATTTGCATCATATAAATCAACTTCATTTTGTAAACCGTTCTTTAATAATCTATTTCGCAAATAAGAATGTGATTTTTCAGCATAGGATTTACAGACATCTTCATCCTTACTTGAAAAAAGCAAATTGATGATTTGGGTGAACGGCGGGTAATTCAAGGCATTTCTGAATTGTATTTCCGCATCATAAAATGCCTCATAGCTTGTATGGTTGATGGCATAATGATCCGGAACGTATGTCTGTAGAATCACTTCGCCTGAAATATCCCCTCTTCCCGCTCTTCCGGCCACTTGATTGAACAATTGATAGGCCCTTTCTGACGACTGATAGCTTGGAAAATTCAGGATCAGATCGGCAGAAAGAATTCCAATCAAGGTCACCCGTTTGAAATCAAAACCTTTTGCGACCATTTGGGTTCCAATTAAAATATCCGTGTTTGAATTTTCAACATTTTTGACAATCCGCTCCACACTACCTTTACGCGTAGTTGTCGTTTTATCCATTCGGTCTACGGTAGCTTCAGGAAAAAGCGATCTGATTTGCTCTTCAACTTTTTCAGTACCGACACCAAAATATTTGAAATAAGAACTTTGACATTTCGGGCAAAGTTTCGGAATGAAACTCTCGTAACCGCAGTAATTGCATCTTACCGATTTCTCACCTTTGAAATAGGTCAAAGTGACATCACAGTTGGGGCAAGATAATGTAAAACCACAACTTCTACAGGATACAAAGGTGGAATGTCCTTTACGGTTCAGAAAAATGATGACTTGCTCTTTTTTCTTCAGTCGTTCTTCAATGGCTTGATGAAGTCTCTCACTCAAGATCGACCGATTGCCATTCAGAAGTTCATCTCGCATGTCCACAATTTCGAAGGTGGGAACCTCTTTTTCATTGAAACGTGCGACAAGTTTAACAAGTTTTCGGTTGCCATTCAGCGCGTCATAATACTCATTGATGGAAGGGGTCGCCGACCCCGAGACGATAATGGCACCAGTTTGGGCGGTTCTGAATTTAGCGACTTCATAAGTGGAATATTTCGGTCTTTTTTCAGAACGATACGTGTTTTCATGGCTTTCGTCGATGATGACCACACCCAGATTTTCCACAGGTGTGAAAATAGCCGACCTTGCTCCGATAATCAGATCATAGTCACCTTTTCTGATTTTCTTCCATTGATCATGTTTTTCTCCTTGAGAAATTTTGGAATGAATCAACGCAATTCTGTCTTTACCGAAACGGCTGACAAAACGAGCCACAATCTGAGGTGTCAGCGCAATTTCAGGCACCATCAATATCGCTTTCTTACCCTTGCTTATAAAATGTTCAATCAGTTCGGCATAAACTTCAGTTTTTCCACTGCCAGTGACACCATGAAGCAGGAAGTCATCTGAGATCCCATTCTCATAGTCTTCCAAAATCAGATTATAAGCCTCCATTTGATCACCGGAGAGCGATATTTGTGATTTGTCCTCATGACTTTCCATAAAAACAGGAATTCTAAGGTCTTCCTCAAGTTCAACTTTGAGAACGCCTGCTTTGACGAAACCATCAATGACACTTTTGGAAACTTTGAGCTTTTCTTGAACATCCAGCCGTTTGACCTTTGAAGTTGCTCGCATATGTTCAGCCAGTTTGATTTTGGCAATGTGATGCTTTGGTATTTTTTCCATATAGGACTCAAGTTTTTCCGTCGCAACCAACCACTCAATATATCTGTCTTTGACAACGACTTCGTACCCTACCTCAAACTCGATCATACCAAGTGCGATCAACTTTTTAATCGCATTTTTTTGCGTGGATGACGCATATCCTGATAAGATGAAATCTTCTTTGATCGGTCCGTTTTGAATACAACCCAGGACGGCAAGTTCAGAGTTTGAAAGTGAAACCGTCTTGGTCTCATCAAGATCAACAGTCCTATAAGTCTTGAACTGATTGGTCATCGTACCCGAAGGCAACAACAGACTTACAGCTTCGGCATAACTGCATAGATATTCGGTTCTTATGAATTCCATCCATTTCAAGTCATCGGACGTCAAAAAAATGCCATCGTCAAAGACATATTGAACGGGTTTGAGTTTGTATTTTGAAGGTTGACTCATTTCATTCATCACTTTATAGACAATGCCCTCGATATATGTGGTCGGACCAAAAGGTACTATGACTCTTGCACCGACAGTAATACTTGCTCTGAATTCATCTGGAACAGTATAAGTGAATAAATTGTCTATATTGGCTGCATTTCTAAGAATGATGATTTCTGCATACATACTCGAACTCCTCAATTTAAAAAAGAGCAGGCCTCCCCACTCTTATATTTGATGGTATTCTATGACCTTGTCGATTATGATTTTGGCCACTTCACTTTTATTCATGCAATCATAAGATGTGCTGCGGCCATTTTTCTCAAAAATTGTGACGATATTGGTGTCCACATCAAATCCTGCACCTTCTGTTTTCACATTGTTGGCCACGATCATATCCAGATTCTTCTCGTCAAGTTTTTTAAGAGCATAAGCCTCCAGGTTCTGGGTCTCTGCCGCAAATCCGACTAAAAACTGTTTATGTTTTTGATCTCCCAGAGTTCTTAATATATCTGGATTTTTTACCATTTTTAGAACTACGGGATCATCATTTTTTTTGATTTTCTCGATTTCGGCATGCTCTGGTCGATAATCCGATGGAGCAGCTGCTTTGATGATCACATCCGCATCCGACTGAGCCATGACTGCATCAAACATTTCCTTAGTTGTGGTCACGCCGATGTAAACGACACCTGCTGGAGGGGTCAAATTGGTCGGACCACTGATAAGGACAACCTCCGCACCTTCCTTTAGTGCTTCAGTTGCAATCGCATAACCCATTTTACCACTGCTGCGATTTGAAATGTACCTGACTGGATCGATAGGTTCCTGTGTCGGTCCAGCGGTAACGAGTATTTTTTTTCCTTTAAGCTTTTGAGATCTGGTGAAATACCTGATCACTTCGGACACTATGGATTCAGGGTCTTCAAGTTTGCCCGCACCCACATCCCCGCAGGCCAATCGGCCCGATCCCGGTTCTATGATGTGATAGCCATAATGGACAAGCTTGTTGACATTGTCTTTGAAAATTGGATTTTCATACATTTTGGTGTTCATGGCCAAAGCCAGAAAAACTGGTGCTTCAGTGGCCATAACGGTGGTGGTGAGCATATCGTCAGCAATACCTCCGGCGATTTTACCGACAATATTCGCAGTCGCAGGGACAATCAAAAACAAGTCTGCCCGCTTTGCGAGTGCAATATGTTCAACGTCCCAGGTCTTGGGATCCTCAAACATCTCCGTGACGACATAATTTTGGGAAATGGATTGGAAAGTCAATGGACCTACAAACTCAACCGCATGTTTTGTCATGATCACGTAGACATTCGCACCTAACTTTTTGAGTCTGCTCACGACGTCTGCCGCTTTGTAGGCGGCAATACCTCCTGTGACACCAATGACTATGTTCTTATCCTTCAACATGAAATCACTTCCTTAATGATTGACTAGATTCTATCCTTTGGTGGTTCTGGAATATGCGCTTCAATATCATCGTTCATAATTTCCTTGATTGCAAGCGACAACGGTTTTTCAATTTCCATATCGATGGCATCGTCCTCACCATCTGTCAGATAACGTGCACGTTTTGCGGCCAATATACATAATGCGTAACGGTTTCCTGTTTTTTCAATTAATTCATCAATTGATGGCTTAAGCATTTTCCTTTTCCTCCTTGAATTTGACAACAATATCCTTGATGTCTGCATTCACACGGCATTTTTCAGCAGTTATGATAGCTTGTAAGACATCAGTTGATTGTTCAACTGTGTCATTGACAATGAAATAGTCGTAATTTTTGATCTGTTCGATTTCCTGATAGGCGCTGGACATTCTTTTTTCAAGTGACTCAGGAGTTTCCGAGCCTCTTCCGACTATTCGATTTTTTAAAGTTTCCATCGAAGGTGGTAAAACAAAAACAAAAATACCTTCAGGATATTTTTGTTTGACTTGAAGTGCGCCTTGAATATCGATTTCAAGCAAAACATTTTCTCCATTTGTAATTTTTTCAATCACAAAATCCTTTGGAGTTCCGTAATAATTGTCATACACTTCCGCATATTCCAGAAAACCTCCGTTTTCAATCATGGATTCAAACATTTGCTTGGTGATGAAATGATAACTCTTGCCATCCACTTCTGCATTTCTTGGTGCGCGCGTTGTTGCAGAAACGGATACGACTATGCTTTCATCCCTTTGAATCAGTTCTTTACAAATAGTACCTTTTCCAGCACCTGAGGGTCCTGAGACAATAATAAGCAATCCTTTGTGATTCATCACGACTCCCTTACTCGATGTTTTGAATTTGTTCCCTGATTTGCTCGATTTCACTCTTGAGTTCAATGACTCTGTTTGAAATGTCAAAATCAGGCGATTTTGATCCGACAGTGTTGATTTCCCTGTTTAATTCCTGAATTAAAAAATCGAGTTTTCGACCCATTGGGTCCGCAGAGTTCAGAATATCCTCGATTTGATCCAAATGCGAGTAGATTCTGACGATTTCTTCGTTGATGTTTGTTTTGTCCGCATAAATCGCGATTTCGTTTGCAATTCTCACTTCATCGATTTCAGCGTTCATATCTTTCAAAAGATCAAGAATACGATCTTTGATCTTGTTTTTGTAATTTTCCACAATCATTGGAGTGAATGCTTCTATTTCTTTTAAGACGGATCTGATGTTTCCGACTTTTAGGAATATGTCGTTCTTGAGTTGCAGACCTTCGACAGCTCTCATCGCTGTTATGCGTTCGAGAGCAATGTCCATCGCGGGTTCGAGCACACCCCAGAACTCATTTTCATCCCTCTCCTGATAGGAGACATCGATTCCATCTTGAAGACGTGACAACATGCTCAAACTAATCGTTTCAGAAAGTCCATATCTGTTTTGTATGGCTTTGTATACTTCAACATATTTGTCCAAAATCTCAAAATTGGCTTTGACTTCGTAATTGTCATATGCCTTTTCCTCCAAATTGATATAGACATCAATTCTTCCACGAGATAGTTTGCTCTTGACCTTGTTCTTGATTCGATCCTCAAACACATTGAGTTTTTTAGGCATTTTAACTGTAATATCGCAATATCTGTTGTTGACAGATTTAAGTTCAACTGTAACATCGAAAACATCCGTGCTGTGTTCTCCACGGCCAAAGCCAGTCATGCTGTATATCATTCGTACCTCCAAGTTCATAACATCATTAAATTATAACATACATTCCTCCAAATATACAACCCACTTCGCTTGGTTAATCCATGTCTAAATCTTTAAATTCCGTCATATAAGTGGTATACTTGTAAATTATGACCACAATACAATTTTAAGGGAGGCTTCCATGTCATTCGACGGACTACTCATGCACCAACTCATCAATGAGCTTGAAACAAAATTGGTGGGAGGGCGCATCGATAAAATACATCAGCCTGAAAAGGATGAACTTACCATACAAATCAGAAATCAAAGCACCCATTATAATTTATTTGTTTCAGTAGACGCTTCCATCCCCTATTTCACTTTGACATCACAGAAAAAGGAGAATCCGGGTACACCACCCATGTTTTGCATGCTCATGAGAAAACATCTCGTTGGTGGAAAAATCCTCAGTATCTCACAACATGATTTCGAACGCGTCCTGATCGTTGAAATAGAATCCAGAAATGAACTTGGAGATTTCGAGGCCAAGAAACTTTATGTGGAAATCATGGGCAAGCACTCCAATATCATTCTCACCAAAGCCGATGATATCATTGTGGAGAGCATCAAAAGGATCACTCCTGACATGAGTCGTGTCAGAAGCGTCCTACCGGGGCTTAGATACGAACTGATTCCGACGACAAAGAAAATGCCTGACGAAAACTGGTTGTACCTGCTCAAAGATATGAAGGAAACGACACTGCTTTATAAAGCCATATACGGATCTCTTCAGGGGTTCAGTCCTCTCATTTCCAATTATCTACTGAGAAAAATTGGTGTTCCAAATGATCTGACACTTGAAAAAACAGATCAAGACACCTTGATCAGACTGAAAAACGCGGTTGACGCACTCAATGCACAGGTACTGGCCAGTCAATCCAAAGGCTACATTTTCAACGACAAGGATTCCCATCATCGCTACTTTTACTTTTTAGAGGAAGCCTATGACGATATGGAACCCGTCAGCTATGAGTTTATCAGCGAGGCCATTGATGCTTTTTATGCCCAAAGCAACAAAAGCCTGAAAATCCATCAAAGAACAGTCGATTTGAAAAAGAATATTGCACAGCGCATAGAGCGTTCAAGAACAAAACTCGGAAAATTGGAACTCGAACTCTATAACGCGGAAAATTCAGATCATTATAAGATTTGCGGCGAGCTGATACTGGCCAACATCCACAATATGGTCAAGGGCACAAACAGCATCGACGCCATGAATTATTATTTGGATCCACCCGAAACCATCACTGTCGATCTGGACGTCAGACTGGATCCTTCACAAAACGCACAAAGATATTTTAAAAAGTACAACAAGGCAAAGATTGCCCTACACGAACTCAAAATTCAAATCCGTGAGACTTTGAATGAAATAGAATACCTTGAAAATATTTTGACTCATCTGAACAATAGTGAAGACAGCAAAACGATTGACGAAATTCGGGAAGAACTTGCAGAACAAGGCATTATAAAGAACAGAAACATTGTCAAAGGTAAAAAAAGCAATAAAAAACAGGATTTCAAACACTTTTATTCCACTGGTGGTTTTGAGATTCTCGTTGGCAAAAGCAACACACAAAACGATCAACTCACCACTAAGGTAGCTTCAAACAAGGACGTTTGGCTGCATACAAAAACCATCCCGGGTTCTCATGTCATAATCAGAACCGAAGGCCAGGAAGTGGATGATGTCACACTTGAAGAGGCCGCATTGATCGCAGCCTATTATTCAAAAGCACGTGAGTCCAGTAATGTTCCCGTGGATTACACCTTGGTCAAGCATGTTACAAAACCCAGCGGTGCCAAGCCTGGTATGGTCATTTATGTTCAGTATAAGACTATTTTCGTCACTCCTGATTACGAAATAGTCAAAACTTTATCCAGAAAGGAATAGCTTTCATGCGAAAAGGTTATGGTATACTCATCATCGCACTTGGTGTCGTCGCAATCATGCTCAACTTGTATGAGCCTTTGCAGGAATCCTCAAAAATTCATATTGGAATGTTGTATTCAAGTGAGATGGATGATTCGAAAGGCATTACTTTCTATGACAATTCATCGGAATTGATTGCAATGGCAAAAGACGGTAAATTCGACGCAGTTTTACTCAATGGTTTGGAATACATCAAAAATTACAATCAACTTTTCGAATATACGGCACTCTCTGTTTATCCTGAAGATTATGGCATTGTCTATTTCGAAGAGCCGGAAGATAACGTGCCCAAGATTGCCGTAACAGACCTTCTTATCGCAGAGTATTTCATCGAAAAAACAAAATGGTTGAACTATGACATCATCCAGTACCATTCCGAACAGGAAGCCTTCAACGCATTTTCTGAAGGCATGGTGGACTATGCCGTACTAAGGACGCCGTATTTGAACCAGAGTCTATCCGCTGGAGCAAAATTGTTCAAAACGATTGTCGACAAGCATTTGACGGACCATTTGGTGTTGATCCACAAACGATTCAAGAACACACCAGAAGATTGGACCCTAGGCTCATTCCAAAATTCACTGAACATCCAATCATTGAATATTCCCAACGAAGACGCCTTGATTGAATCCATAAGATGGTTGTATTCAAAAAATTACATCGCCACCCGCTATTACTATAAGGATTTGGTGGATATTCTCGAATAAACAGTTCCACAAAGATCTAACTTTGTTAATATTCTATTCATAATTTTAAGCTATACTCTTTGTTATAGACACTCACATTCACTTAAAATATTCAAGGTTGGTGGAAAATGTCAACAGATAACAGACTTAACGCATTTCAGATCATAGGGCTTTTCTTGTCCGTCATCGGTTTGATTTTCATAGCTTTTCCTACAATTGTAGGTGTCCTTGCAGTAAGAATCCTTACAATGATTTTCATCCTTATCGGATTTTATGGACTGACCTTTGCGTTTTTCATTAAAAGCAAATTGACCATAATGACCAGCATTTTGACCCTTTTAGTTGGAGTGTATGCATTCATAAATCCAGACCAGGTCCTTTTCATGATCGGTGTGGCGTGTGTGCTTAGCGCTTTGAATGGGATAATTCTTTATTTGAAGGGACAAAAAAAACGGGACGAAAAAGCGATCATATCCTCAATCATACTTTTGCTGCTGGGTGTTTTTTCCATACTCAATTCAAAGGCGGCGCTTGCCACAGTGGTCTTGATCTTAGGGATCATCATAGTCATCATTGGAATGATTGTCTTCTTTCTCGGAAAACAGCTCATTTTCAGAAAAGCGAAGCAATATCAGCAATACACTGCCTATGAAGAACATTCGGGCAGCAAAGTCATCGTGAATATCGATTCGGATGAGGTGGAGGAAATTGAATACAAAGACGTAAATTGATATAAAGTTTTTTTAGGCACCGATCGAAATGATCGGTGTTTTGTTTTTTTTGATGAGAAAATTATGCGTGTCAAACTTCCGCCAAAGTGTTAAAATAATAAATATAGTTATAAGAATATTCTGTTATCAATACTAGCAGATCTGTGAGGAGAATCATCTATGAATAAATTATCGGTATCCTTGAGGACATTTTCACTTACACTTGTTTTAACCGCAATCATCATAGCCTTGATTTTATCAAACCAATCCACTTTAGTTGTCATAACCGGTCTTGTACTTGCACTCTTTATTGAAAGCCTCTATTTGCGCATGTTGTTAAATAAGCAGCTCGAATATGTGGATACCTACTTCAACAGAATGGGGTCCGGCGATGTGACCGCAAAACTCGATTCTAGAGTTTGCAGTGATTTTCATAAGCTTGCTGATACGGTACAAAGCAACAACAAGAACACAAAGTTGATTGTGGGAAAAATGCTTTCCACATCGGAAAAATTACTCAACCTCATTGAGATCCTTAAAAAATCAGGTGACGAAATGGCGACTTCTTTCGTTCAGGTCTCCCACAACATAAGTGAAATAACAGAAGCTCTCGACAATATGGCAAAAGACACCCTCGACATGCAAAACGATGCCTATCAAATGATGGATGACATGAATGCGGTGACGGATAACGCAACAAAAACAGAATCTCTGTCCTCTGTCATGAAAAGCAATCTCGACACCACCAACTCCAATACAGTCGAACTCATCCAAAGGATGAAGAAAAGTTCAAATCAAAATAGCATGATTTCCGATGACATCAAATCGCTTTCAAATGATATGACCAGCATCATGGATATCGTGAAAATCATCAGTGATATTTCAGACAAAACGAATTTACTTGCACTCAACGCTTCCATAGAAGCTGCAAGAGCCGGCGATGCAGGCCGTGGATTTGCGGTTGTGGCGGAGGAAGTTCGCAAATTGGCGGAACAATCCAATGATTCTTCTGAAAAAATCAGTCAAATCATACACTCTGTCGTTACCAAAACAGAAAGTATCGCTGAAAAAATGTTCAAAGAAGTGAGACAATCCGATGATAATGTAGGTTATGCCGACCAATCCAACAATTTTCTCAAAGAAAGTTTTAATTCAGTCAATGCAACACTTGAGATGGTCAGAGAAATCCTGAACCGCGCCAACAAACAAAAACATACGACTGAAGCTGTTTATGATTTGATCAAGAACATTTCAAATGAGAGCCAGGAAGTCACAGCAAATATCGAGGAGACCTCTTCCCTCACAGAAATCCAGCTCAACAGCCTGAATGACATCACCGCTTCCATACACCATTTGCATAGTATTTCAAATCAGTTGGCTGACAATGCGGATCAATACAAGAAAGGATTGACAGTGGGCAAAGAGATTTCCGAAAAAGTGGACAAATCTTTGATTTACCTAAAGCAAAATGTCAGTCAGATCTCTGACACTCCCATTGAGCGTATCAGTCAAAGCGTACTGAAGAAAATCAAAGAGGGCTCACCTGATTATGAACTCGTCGCACTGATGAATGACAAAGGTCTCGCCATTGAATTCTCACAAGATGTCGGTGGCAAGAGTATTGACGTCTCCCACAGACCATTTTACAAAAAATCGATAGTTGGAACTGATTATAAGTCTGAACCCTATATCTCCTCCATCACGAATGAATATTGCATAACTGTATCCACTCCGGTAAAATCCAAGAACAAGATCATAGGTGTGGTTTCTCTGGATATCACATTATGACCAGCGGACGATAAAAATGGGGCTGTCGGGAAAATACCGAATT
>DHVT01000013.1 GCA_002412775.1 Firmicutes bacterium UBA5201
GGACATTTTCAAATGTGATTGACACAAAAAAAATACCTGTCCGTATGGACAGGTACCCGAATCGTTGCTGGTTTCAATTCAGTTGCGTCTTGTTGTTGAGGGTTTGAGTGTTTCGTTGATGACAGTGTTGAGATCGGATATGGATTGGTTCAGACGTTCCAAACTCTTCATATCCAAATCCACCAATTGTTGTCCCATGTCATCTGTAAAGTTTACTAATGTCGATTCGACGATGGACCGTCCTTTATCTGTTAGAGATATATAGTAAATGCGTTTGTCATCAAGGTCGATCTGTTTCTTTATATAGCCATCTTCGATTGCAGTCTTCACGTATCGGCTGCAGTTGGGTAAAGAAATATTCAAGAGTTCGGATACTTCCGTGATCATCAATTTTTCATGACGGTATACCGTGTGCAACAATCTAAACTCAAGTTTGCTTACCGCTTGATTTTGATTTTTCATAAAACTAGTCTGGATAACCTCTTCATAAAAATCATTGAAAATCATCACCTGTTTTATTATGCTTTTAATCTTATTATTGTTGTCTTTCATGATCATCACGCTCCTATGATAATTATAAAATGAGAGGTATATAAATGCAAGTAATCTTTATAGATTGTTATCAAATTGTCACATCAAAAATAGCGATATCACTTCCTGATTTGTCCATTCCCATAAATCACGTATTTGGAAGAGGTGAGGGCTCTAAGTCCCATTGGTCCTCTGGCATGCAATTTCTGTGTGCTGATTCCGATTTCCGCTCCGAAACCGAACTGGCTGCCATCGGTGAATCTTGTGGATGCGTTGACATAGACAGCTGAACTGTCCACAGCCGCAAGAAACTTTCTGGCATGTTCATAATTATGTGTCAATATGGCTTCCGAGTGTCCGGTGCTGTATTCATCTATATGGTTCAGTGCCTCATCCAGGGAGTCCATGATCCGGACAGCGAGTTTGAAATCCAGGTATTCGGTTCTCCAGTCTTCCTCGGTGGCAAGCTGGACCGAAGAGGGTACTTCAGCCAACAATTTCATGGAATCCGGACAGAGGAAAAGTGAAACCTTTTGTTCGGTCATGTGTTTGACCAACTGTGGCACAAATGCTTCAGCTATGCCTCTATGGACCAAAACGGTCTCAACAGCATTGCATGCTCCGGGTCTCTGCACTTTGGCGTTGGTGATTATGCCGAGTGCGCCATCGATTTCATAGTCATCATCCACATAAATATGGCAATTGCCGGCGCCGGTTTCAATAACTGGAACTTTTGCATTCTCGACCACGAACTTGATCAATCCAGCGCCACCTCTTGGAATGATGCAATCCACGTATTTTGTCGCTTCAAGCAAATCTTTCACAAGTGACCGATCTGTGGATTCCACTAGCTGGACACATCCTTCAGGAAGATTTTGATCCGAGAGGGCTTCTTTGACAGAAGCCATAATGGCCTGATTGGTCAACAGTGCGTCTGAGCCGCCTTTTAAAATCACTGCATTGCCGGTTTTAAGGCAAAGTGCCGCCGCATCTATGGTGACATTTGGACGAGATTCGTAAATAATGCCAATGACTCCGAGTGGAACCCGCTTGGATCCGATTTCAAGGCCGTCCTGGTTGATGTGCATGCTGTCGATTTCTCCAACGGGATCTTTGAGTTCCATTACCTGTCTCAATCCGATGACCATATCATCAAACTTCTTTTCGTTCAATTCAAGACGCTCGAGCAAGGCATCTTTGAGGCCCATTTTGCTGGCTGCGTCAAGATCCAACTGATTCGCCGCCAAAATGGCTGATTTATGTTTTTCAAGCGTTTCCGCCATGACTCCGAGAAGCTTGTTCTTTTGAACTGTCTCTAGCATTCTGAGTTTTCTTGAGGCTGTTTTGGCGTTTTGCCCCATTTGATCAATTCCAATAAAAGTTTCCATTTCATCCTCCCTTAAGACGATTTTCTCCTATTTGAAAATTTGAATAAAGTTCCATGTGCTTTACCTGTAAATACAAGGTTGAGTATGTTTTCTGTTTTGCTGTTGACAATCAGGAGGTCTTTATGGGCTCCTGAGAGCAAACGGGCAGCGTTGAATTTGGTTTGCATGCCTCCTGTGCCGACTTCACTGCCGGAACCTCCGGCTGAAATCCGGTCCATGGCCTCCAGCGATTCTATGAGAGGGATCATGACCGCATCCGGATTGGACCTCGGGTCTTTGTCATAAACACCATCAATGTCGGAAAGTATGATCAACATCTCATAGTCCATCATGAAACAGACTTCCGCTGAGAGTGTGTCGTTGTCTCCGACTTTGATCTCATCGATCGCAACGACATCATTTTCGTTGACTATAGGAACAATTCCGTGTTTGATGAGTGTGGATAATGCATTGATACTGTGCTGGCGTCTGGAGGGATTGTCCATGTCCTCTTTTGTGAGCAACACTTGGGCTACGGTTATGCCATATTCTGAAAAAAACTTTTCATACATATGCATGAGAGTGCTTTGACCTACCGCTGCCGCGGCCTGTTTTTCAGGTATTTCCTTTGGTCTGCTCTGAAATTTCATCTTGCCCATACCGGCCGCTATCGCACCGGATGAGACAACGATCACAGCAAGTCCCTTATTATATAGGTTGGCGATTTGTTTGACGAGTTGTTCCATTTTCCATAAATCAATCAGACCACTGTCGTGCGTTAGTGAAGAAGAGCCGATTTTGATGACGATTTTTTCATATTCCGTTAAAGAATGCACTGTAGAGCCTCCTATATCAATCTATTTCGAAACAGTATATCACAAAAATAAAAAAAAGGCATCTGGTTTATAAGTCACCAATGCCTTTTAAGAAGGAAGAATTTATCCAATCATAAATGAAAGTTCAGCTTCGCAGACTACAGCGCCGTCGACTTTTGCGACAGCTTTGCCGACTCCGTAATTCGCTCTGGACTTGATCATTTCAATCTCAAGAACCAAAGAATCTCCAGGAATGACTTTCTTTCTGAATTTGCAATTGTTGATGCCTGCAAAATAGGCTATTTTTCCAATGTTTTCAGGTTTTTTGAGGAGCAGTACCGCTCCGACCTGGGCGAGTGCCTCTACAATCAACACACCTGGCATGACGTGTTCCTGAGGAAAATGGCCTTGGAAGAAATATTCGTTTACTGTAACGTTCTTGATCCCTGTTGCACGTACACCTTCCTCGATTTCAGTGATTCTATCCACCAAAATGAAAGGGTAGCGGTGTGGAATTATTTCTTGGATTTGATTGCTGTTGAGTAGCATGAGGGACTCCTAACCTTTGTATTTTGCGAAAATGAGTGTCGCGTTATGACCACCGAATCCGAGTGAATTCGTCAGAGCATAATCAACGGTTTGTTTTCTACCGATCTTAGGAACGTAGTCGAGATCACATAGAGGATCATTTTCCTCAAGATTTATGGTTGCCGGGACAAAGTCGTTTTCCACGGCTAATGCGCACACTGCCGATTCGATTCCACCTGCCGCACCGAGCAAATGACCCGTCATGGATTTTGTCGAGGACACCGGAATCTTATAGGCAAGGTCACCGAATGTCGACTTGATGGCTGCCGTCTCGAAAATATCGTTATATGGTGTGCTTGTTCCATGAGCATTGATATAGTGGATGTCTTCCTTTGTTATACCAGCGTCTTTTATGGCCATTTTCATGGCTCTGGCTCCACCTTCGCCACCTGGCGCGGGAGTTGTGATGTGGTGCGAGTCACTCGTCGAACCATAACCCACAAGTTCCGCATAAATGTGTGCGCCTCTTTCGAGAGCATGCTCGAGTTTTTCGAGAACGATCATCGCAGCGCCCTCTGCCATGACAAATCCACTGCGGTCCTTATCAAAAGGTATGGACGCGCGGCTTGGGTCATGTGATTCACATAGAGCGGTCATGGCCTGGAAACCGCCGACGCCGAGTGCGGAAATGGATGCTTCCGTACCACCGGCGATCATAATATCATGATGACCATATCTAAGTTCTTTGAGAGCTTCACCGATAGCGCTCGCACTGGATGCGCAAGCCGTGTTGTAAGTCAGGCAAGACCCTTTGACACCGAGTTCAATGGATACGTTGCCCGCGGCCATATTGGAGATGGACATCGGTATGAAGAAAGGAGAGATTCTGTCAGCCCCTTTTGAGAACATTTTACCTGCGGAATCTTCAATAGTGATCAGACCACCGATACCACAGCCCATATAAATACCGACATTTTCTGCATTGTCATCGTTGATGGTCAATTTGGCATCTTCGATGGCAAGCTTTGAAGCTCCAATGGCGAATTGTGTGAATCGATCCATACGTTTGGCTTCTTTTTTGTTTACAAACACAGTTGGATCGAAGTCTTTGACTTCACCAGCCACTTTGACTTTGAAATTTTCAGTGTCAAATGATTCGATCATGCCGATGCCGCATTTGCCTTCTTGAATGCCTGTCCAAAATGCCTCTTTTCCTGTTCCGATAGGGGAAATGATTCCCAATCCTGTTACAACTACTCTATTTTTCACGAAAAAATCCTCCATTAATAATCATATGAATTTTTAAATGGCCATTCCGCCATCGACTTTGATGACTTGTCCTGTGATGTATGCCGCTTTGTCCGACGCAAGAAATGCCACGACGTTCGCGACGTCTTCAGGTGTTCCGAATGTGCCGAGTGGAATCTTTGAGAGCGCGGCTGTTTTAGCTTCATCACTGATCGCGTCAGTCATTTTTGTTTTGATGAACCCGGGAGCGATCGCATTTACTGTAATTCCTCTTGGTGCGAGTTCACGGGCCACTGATTTTGTGAATCCGATGACACCCGCTTTCGACGCGGCATAATTGGCTTGTCCAATATTGCCGGTGATGCCGACAACTGAAGCGATGTTGATAATGCGTCCGAATCTTTGCTTCATCATGATTCGAGCGATGTGCTTGGTGCAGTTGAATGTGCCTTTAAGGTTGGTGTTGGATACGGAGTCAAATTCCTCCTCCGTCATTTTGATCAGAAGGTTGTCACGTGTGATGCCAGCGTTGTTCACGAGCAAATCAATCTGTCCGAAGGTCTCTTTTGTGATCTGAATGATCCTTTCGGCATCGGCATAATCGCTGACATCGCCTTGAACGAGCAATACTTTTGTTTTAAGGGTCTGAACGAACTGCTCCAGCTCATCTTTATTGCTTCTGTAATTGAGCACAAGGTTGTAGCCCTCGTTCGCGAGAACTTCTGCGATTGAGCGCCCTATACCTCGGCCTGCGCCTGTTACTATGGCAACTTTCATTTTTCACCTCATCTTTAGATAGCTTTGTGAAGATCGGATTGATCTTTGATATACGATATGGCCTCGTGGAATGATTCCAAATTATGGATGGAAAGCACTTTGATCGAACGGTCGATTTTAGCCACAAATGAAGACAGTGCGTTTCCTGGACCGAACTCGACAAGTGTATCGATGCCCATCATTTTCATGGATTTGATGCAATCTACCCATTGAACGGCGGAAGTCACCTGTTTTGCCAGATAATGTTTGATTCTTTCCTCTGAGGATACTATACGGCCATCCACATTGGATATGACCGGAGTATTCATTTTTTCAAAGGAGACGGTCTCGAGAACCTCCGCAAGTTCCGTTTCCGCTTTGGAGAGCATGGAAGTGTGGAAAGGTGCGCTGACTGCCAGCGGCACGACGCGCTTCGCGCCTTTTTCTTTGGCGATTTCACCGGCTTTTTCAAGCGCGACAAGTTCGCCACCGAGAACGATCTGCTGAGTGGAATTGAAATTGCAGACTTCGACGATACCATATGCTGAAGCCTCGGCAACAATTTCCTCCACAGTCTCAGGAGTGACACCTGTAAGTGCTGTCATTCCTCCAATTCCAAGCGGCACAGCATTTTGCATGAATGCGCCCCTTTTTTTGACAAGTTGAACAGCATCTTCAAATTGTAACGAGCCTGCTGAGACATGCGCTGAATATTCTCCCAGAGAGAGGCCAGCCACTGCGGCGGGGATCATATCGATTTTAGTTTCAAAAGCCTTCAAAATGGCTATGGATGTAGTCAAGATTGCAGGCTGTGTGATTTCAGTCTTGTTGAGTTCCTCTTGTGAACCATGAAAACAAAGTGTTTTCAAATCATAGCCGAGTGCGAGATTTGCACGGTCGTAAACCACTCGGGATGCTTCAAAATGATCGTAGAATTCTTTGCCCATACCAGATTTCTGAGCGCCTTGTCCTGCGAAAATGTATCCTATTTTCATAATGTCCTCCTTTGATTATCTGCCGGCAATCCATTTGAATTTCTTCAGGATGGTCGACTCACATTCAGATATGATTTCTTCTATGATTTCTGCCGATGTCTGCTCTTTTTTGATCAGACCGGCAATTTGGCCTGCCATGACCGACCCGAAGGATACATCACCTTCGACTACAGCCTTGCGTAAAGTACCTGCGCCCAGTGCTTCGATTTCTTCCAAAGACGCGCCACTCTTCTCGAGATCGGAGTACTTTCGGAACAACTTATTTTTGATGATTCTTACCGGATGACCAGTTGAACGACCAGTAACAGCAGTCGAAGTGTCTTTGGCATCGATAATCATGTCTTTGTAGGCTTGGTGTACGTTGCATTCTTTGGCGACCAGGAAACGTGTTCCGATTTGAAGACCTTCCGCACCAAGCATCAGTGCTGCGGCTGCACCGCGTCCGTCTCCGATCCCCCCTGCCGCGATGACAGGAATTTTAAGTGCATCCACCACTTGGGGCACTAAAGACATGGTTGTGAGTTCACCGACATGTCCCCCTGCTTCGGTGCCTTCCGCGATGACTGCGTCAACGCCAAGACCTTCCATTCTGCGTGCCAGAGATACCGACGGCACCACTGGAATGATTTTTATGTTGGCCGCCTTCAGGCGTTCAATATATTTTCCGGGACTTCCAGCGCCTGTGATGACAATAGGCACTTTTTTCTCAATCGCCAAATCGATGATATCATCCGCATACGGGCTCAGCAGCATGACATTAAGGCCATAAGGGCGGTCGGTGAGCGATTTCATCTTATCGATCTGCTCCGCTACAATATGTTTTTCGGCATTTCCGCCAGCTATTACTCCAAGTCCGCCTGCATTGGATACCGAAGCTGCAAGTTCGGCGTCTGAAATCCATGCCATACCACCTTGAATGATCGGGTAATCAATGGACAACATTTCACACAGTAGTGTTTTCATCATAAAGCCTCCAAAGTTTATAAAAAGTTTATTTTATTTATTATGAAAGAAAATCCAAGGTGTATTCCATGGATTTTCAGGGTGGTCATTTCTTTATTTTTTTTCGATGTAACTTACGATATCGCCAACTGTTTTAATGGAAGCAGTGTCACTTTCCTCAACTTTGATATCGAATGCATCTTCAATAGACATAATCAAATCTACCATATCAAGTGAATCAGCTCCAAGGTCTTCACGAATGTTGCTTTCAAGTGTCACTTCATTTTCATCTAAGTCCAACTCTTCTACTAAAAGTGCTTTTACTTTTTCAAAACTCATTTTTATTCCTCCTAAAATCGTTAAACGTCACTAGAACAATCAAAGTATAAGATAATAAAAATCATGAATCAAGGGCTTTTATAAATTGTTTATAATTGAGTATAAAAAGTTAATAGGTTCATGATAGAATGGAATGAGGACAATTACAATACATTTGAAGGAGGAAACATGGGTCTTTTTGATTTTATCAAAGGTGAATTTATTGAAGTCGTCCACTTTGAGGATGAGAGTCAGGATACGATGGTGTATAAGTTTCCCATAAAAGGGAAGCAACAAATTAAGGAAAACGCCCAGTTGATCGTCAGACCGTCACAGATGGCCATATTTGTGTATGAGGGGAAAATAGCGGATGTCTATGAACCCGGAAAATACAGCCTGAATACGGATACCATGCCTATAATGACGACACTTTCCAATTGGAAGACATTGTTTGAGAACCATTTTAAAACGGACGTTTACTTCATCAACATGAAACAGTTCATCAATCAAAAGTGGGGCACGACCAATCCGATCATGATGAGGGATGCGGATTTCGGAATACTGAGACTTAGAGGGTTTGGTGTATATTCCTTTAGAGTGGAAGAACCAGTTACTTTTTTAAAGGAAGTGTTCGGATCCAACAAATTCTATACGGTGAATGAAGTCAATGAACACTTGAAGAGTCTCGTTGTATCTTCTGTTTCGGATGTGCTCGCCGAATCTGGAATTCCGGCAATCGATCTCGCCACTCAATATGATGAGATCGGCAGGATCGCCCAAGCGAGGATCATGGATAGGTTCACAGTCTACGGACTTACAATATCGGATTTTGCCATTGAAAACCTGTCATTACCGGAATCGGTCGAAGAGGCCATAGACAAACGCACTCAAATGGGAGCGCTTGGTGACCTCAACCAATACATGAAATTCCAAACTGCTGAGGCCATCAGAGATGCCGCGAGAAATGAAGGCGGTGGCATGGCGGGCATGGGCGCTGGTATGGGTGCAGGAATGGGCATCGGAAATATGATGGCGGGAGCAATGGCTGGAAACAAAGCCGATTCCGCTGTGAATGAATCGCCGAAAGTTATGGTCAGATGCCAATCGTGCGGTCATTTGGTGGATGAAAACGCCAAATTCTGTGCGGATTGCGGAGAGAGTTTGGTAAAGAAGTGTACCGAGTGTGGGGCTTCACTGGAAGGCAATCCGAAATTTTGTCCCGAATGTGGCAGCAAGCAATCATAGGGAGGTAAGACATGACTGACATGACACAGGTCAACATGTGCCCTTCCTGTGGTGGCATGATGAGATTTGATCCCGAGTCCGGACATTTGAAATGTGACTATTGTGACACTATAACCACCATTGAAAGAGTTGAAGTGGAGATCGTTGAGCATGGTCTCACAGGGGCGCTCGCGGAAGGCGTCCATTCGTGGTCGGATGATGACGTCAAATCCATTTCATGCAAGAACTGTGGAGCCGAGCTCATATTTGAGGCGCATACCAAAGCAAAGTTCTGCAATTATTGCGGATCTTCACACATCAGTGTGCATCAACTGGAAAAAACAATACCGCCGGGATATTTGGTTCCATTCAAAGTCACTGAAAAAGAAGCCGGCACCAGATTTGTGGAGTGGCTTCACAAGAGATGGTTCGCACCATCGGATTTGAAATCTTCCTATAAGAATGACCGATTGAAGGGCACCTATGTTCCGTACTGGACATATGACTCGGATACGCGTTCATATTACACTGCACAAAGAGGCGATTATTATTACGTCACCAAAACGAGAACGGTGAATGGAAAGACAGAGACCTATCAAGAGCGCCATACGAGATGGACCAATGTCAGTGGTCATTACAATCGTTTTTTCGATGATGTTCTCGTTTGTGCGTCCTCAAAAATTGATGAGTCGGTTCTAGGAAAACTGGATGGATTTGGAATGGGAGAACTTGAAACCTACAAGCCGGAATATCTGACGGGTTTTTTCGCCGAAAGATACAGCGTTCCTCTGGACGAGGGGTGGGAACGAGGCAAAAAGGTGATCGAAAGACATCTGGAGTCCGATATCAGAAACCGAATCGGTGGAGATACAATCCGTATGCTGAATATCCAGTCCGATTTCAATGCAGTGACTTTCAAGCATATCCTGCTGCCGATTTGGATGTCGAGTTATTTGTACAAAACCAAAAGCTACATATTCATGATCAATGGACAAAACGGTGAAGTGGATGGAACTTATCCGAAAAGTGCTGTGAAAATTGCACTGGCCGTCTTGGCTGTCGCAATGGCATTGTTTGTGCTTTATTTGTTTATATCTAGCCAAACGGGTGGTGGACCAGCTTATTATTGATCAACATGAATCATCTGATTAAAATTCAATCAGATGATTTTTTATGTCAATCGTAATCATTAGTACCAGCTTGAACACTCTCACCACTTAAAGCATTGCTTTTGAAGTGGGAGATTCCTGTTTCATAGTCTTGTGCCTCATTTGGTATCGAGGTCTTATTTAGGACTCCGCAGGCTTAATATCGGGTAGTTCCAGTACCCTACTTATCGGCAATAGGCTTAAACGCTACTCTTAGACCCTCTGCCTTGATATTTTTGGCTGCATTTTCATCCCTGTGATGGAATTCACCACAGATGGGACAATCCCATGTCCTGATGTGCAGTTTCTTCATGTTTTTGTTTTGATAGCCACAACTGGAACATAGCTGACTGCTAGGGAAAAAGGTATGGATTTTGATGTATTTTCTATCATGCCAAATGGACTTGTACTCAAGCATATCAAGGAATATACCCCAGGATGCATCTGCTATTGATTTGGATAACCTTTTGTTCTTGATCATGTTTCCTGGCTTAAGTCCTTCTACAACAATAGTTTGGTTTTCAGCTACTATTGCAGTGGATTGCTTGTGAAGAAAATCCCTTCTGGTATGGGCGATCTTCTCATGCAGAAGTGCTACCTTCAGTTTTTCTTTGTTGTAGTTATTGGAACCTTTCTTCTTTTTGGAAAGCCTTCTTTGTGCTTTGCCAAGTTGCTTCTCGTATTTTCTGAAGTACTTGGGGTTGGGGACTGGCAAGCCGTCTGAGGTTACTAGGTAATCCTTCAGTCCCAAGTCGATGCCGATTTCCCCTGTGGCTCTTGGCATCATCTCAATCTCTGTGTCAACACAGATAGAGATGTAGTATTTGTATGTACCTGTTCTTGAGATTGTGACGTTTAGGATTTTGCCTTTCACTTCTCGGGAGTATGCGAACTTTACAAAACCCAGTTTTGGTAGCTTGATATGATTTTCCCTGATCTGGATATTGCTGTTCACCATTTGGGAGCGATAGCTCTGTTTAGGGTTCCTCTTGTCTTTGAATTTTGGAAATCCAGCCAGCTTCTTAAAGAATCTAGAATAAGCGCTGTCCAGATCTCTTAAGGTTTGCTGAAGGGAAGTTGATTCCACTTCCTTCAGGAAAGGGTATGCTTTCTTTAGGATTGTGAGTCTTTTGGCATACTCATTGTAGCCAAGGTATTTATCGCTTTTTGACATGGCCAAAAAATGATTGTAGATGAACCTGCTACAGCCGATGTTTTTATTGATCAGTTCAGTTTGCTCAATTGTTGGATATATTCTATATTTGTAGGCTCTGTGCATACGAATCAACCCCTTGCAAATACTATATCACAACACACGACATCGAACAAGTGTTCTTTTGAAAAATCAGGCAATTCATCTCCCACCTAAGAGGAAGGAGTATTCTTGCTAGTGATGATAAACTTGAGGCTCCAGTGTTTGTAAACAAACACCACGTCGCCCGATTTTCAGTAAACTGAAAATCGCAGATGATTTTTTTTTA
>DHVT01000014.1 GCA_002412775.1 Firmicutes bacterium UBA5201
CGGGCGTAGGTATGGTTCTCGCGTAGCGAAACTATACTAGCCTGCTGTCCATTAAACGACAGTGTATCAGATGTATTCTAATAGAATTTAACTTAGTAAAGTAGTGTCTTTCTACAGTGTATGTGGATTGACATAGCGGCTAGTGTATTTTGCTTCGCAAAACACACCTACGCCAGATTTTACTTCGTAAAATCTAATCCAGTGATGATGGCGGAGGGGCAACACCTGTTCCCATACCGAACACAGAAGTAAAGTCCTCCAGCGTCGATGGTACTTGGCGGGTAGCTGCCTGGGAGAGTAGAACGTTGCTGGTTAAAGAAAAATGCTCAATGAGAAATCATTGGGCTTTTTTCTTGTGTACTTACGTATATTAGAAATGACATAGAGTTAGTATTTTTTTGCATAACGATCAGATGGACATTAGGCTAGTGAATTTGCTGCGCAAACACACCTACGCCCAGTTTTTCCTTTGGAAAAACTGCACCTGTTCCCATACCGAAGAGCTAGTGTATTTCACATAACGTTAAAATGACATAGCCGCTAGTGTATTTTGCTTCGCAAAAAACACCTACGCCCTGATTATCTCGAAGAGATAATCAGCACCTACGCCAAATTTTACTGCGTAAAATTTTGGGCTTTTTCTTTGTGTTTCTCAACTATTTTATAGGGTAAATATTAATGTGATAAAAAATTAAATCAAAGGAGGGTGATTGTATTGTCTGATTTATTTGGTAAGCTCAAGAACACTGTTGATAAGGGTGCAAAGATCATAACTACAAAGTCGAGTTCTCTATTTGATGAAAACAAACTGAAGCTTGAAATCAATTCGTTGAAGAAAAAGAAGAATGATCTATTGATTGAAATCGGGACCAAGGTGTATGAAGCCAATCCACTTAATTTTGCTATTGATCAATTGGCGGATGAGTTGACAGAAGTTAATAGAATAGATAATGAAATCGCATTACTTGAAAAAGAAATTGAACACATCAAATGGGAAGCTGAAGAGAAAATGAATAATCTAGATAAATAATTGTGACTTAGGGTTGTGATCAAATGAATATATACATCCTCTATTTGGAAATCAATTTAAAATTGAGTTGGCAATGTTCATTAAAGGAAAGAAGAAAACTTGCACAAAGTTTGAGAGATCAAATGAAAACTCAATTCAATGCCACGGTTAAAATCGTCTACTCTGAAAGAAACGATACATTTGATTTGTATTGTGTGCTGCTTGGAGAAAGCAGATCTTATCTAGAGAACATAATAGAAAAAGTGCACTTGTTGATTGATCAAAAAGGTGAATTGATCTATTCTGTTGAAAGTGAAATAGATCTGTGGTGAATTGGACCATTAAAAAAACGCTGTGAGATTAAAATCATCACAGCGTTTTTTTTAAATTTTGAAATAGGAAATACTTTCTGATAGTTTAAGTGACAACTTATCGATTTTGCCCACGACTGCACTGAATGAATGAACGGATTCGCTTTGATCGGACACTGATTTTGTAATGTCGCTTTCTGAAGCTTTGATTTTTTCCGATACAAGATTGACTTCATCCAAGTTTTTCAGAATATTGTCCTTGTTTATTATGATGGTACCTATTTCTTTTATAAACCCATTGACTTCCTTGGATGCCGCTTCAGTTTCGATATCAATATTTTTGAATGCGGTGATCGTATCAGCAATGATATCACGTTGAAGTGCAATCCGCTTTTCCAGTTCATCGTTCTGATCTGAAACTTTTGAAACCACAATTTGCACACCTGAGATTAGTGAGCTGATATTTTGGGAAGCTCTTATGACTTCCTCTGCAAGTTTCTTGATCTCATCTGCAACAACTGCGAATCCTCTTCCGGATTCACCTGCTCGGGCTGCTTCAATCGCTGCGTTCAAAGCCAATAGGTTTGTCTGTTCTGCGACTTTATTGATGACAGTTGTAATGTTGTTGATATCGTCGAAACTCTCGTTGAGATTTTGAATCTGAGTGGACCCATGATCAAATGTATCTACGAACTCAATCATCGCACCATTCAATGAACCCAGCTGATCATTGCCTTCTTTTGTTGCAGACTTGATTTTGCCATTATGTGATTCTACAGTATCAGCTTTTTTGGATATTGATGAAATGAGTTCCGACAGATTTTTGGTTGCATTCAAGGTTTGTTCCAACAATTCTTCTTGAATGTTTATGACTTCATGAATATGAGATGCATTTTGTTCAACTGCGTTTGATGAATTCCCCAATGTTTGGTTGGATTCCGTCAAGACGCCTGCCATTTCGTTCAATGCATTAACAGCATCCAGTGCATTTCCAATTGTGGATTTAAACTGAATCGTAAGATTGTTGAGTGAATTGTCGAGAAGTCCGAACTCATCACTTCTCTTGGTCTTGAACTCCATAGTCAGATCACCGTTTGAGAGCTGCTCCAATCCTTTCATAGACAATTTCAGACTTCTTACCATATATTTTGAAATAATGAATCCCGTGAGTGTCGATATTGTGATTATAATCAATGCGATGATAAGAATGCTCATCATGGCTTTATCGATTTGAATATTCATTTGATCAAGCGACAATCCCAAATTGAGGGAATTGTCATTAGTGGAAAGTGGCTCTGTTATATTGAAAACATCATTGGATATTTTGAGATATAGGGCTTCACCATCGTTTTCAGGAGTAGGCTCAGTAGATTCCGTGGCTGAACTTGTAGTGTCGGTATAAACTATTTCATCGGAAAGCAATATTTGGCCGGTTGAGTCAGACATGGAGATGTAAACGATACTTCCTGCGCTTTTCTCTTTGACTTCCGAAAATATTTGCTGCATATCTTCGAGATTGTCAATGTTATAGGACTCTACTTCTCTTTTTAATGTGTTGATTAGTGTTGTGCCATCGTTTTGCATTTGCGCCATGACACTGCTTTTTATCATATAATAGGAAAAAAATGAAAATACGATGATGATCAATACGGATACAATGAAAATAAGGGATACTATCTTTGTCGAAAAGTGGGTCTTTTTCCTCATAAGGCCTCCTAAAAGCTCAACGGATTATTTTATCTATAATATTGTATCATTAATATGAAATAGTGTTGTATGCAAATTGCACTTAAAATTATAAAATGGAGATAGAGTTTTGAACACTCTCACCACTTAAAGCATGCTTTTGAAGTGGGAGATTCCTGTTTCATAGTCTTGTGCCTCATTTGGTATCGAGGTCTTATTTAGGACTCCGCAGGCTTAACATCGGGTAGTTCCAGTACCCTAAATATCGGCAATAGTCTTAAATGCTACTCTTAGACCCTCTGCCTTGATATTTTTGGCTGCATTTTCATCTCTATGATGGAATTCACCACAGATGGGACATTCCCATGTCCTGATGTGCAGCTTCTTCATGTTTTTGTTTTGATAGCCACAACTGGAACATAGCTGACTGCTAGGGAAAAAGGTATGGATCTTGATATATTTTCTATCATACCAAAGGGACTTGTACTCAAGCATATCAAGGAATATACCCCAGGATGCATCTGCTATGGATTTGGATAACCTTTTGTTCTTGATCATGTTTCCAGGCTTAAGTCCTTCTACAACAATAGTTTGGTTTTCAGCTACTATTGCAGTGGACAGCTTGTGGAGAAAATCCCTTCTGGTATGGGCGATCTTCTCATGCAGAAGTGCCACCTTCAGTTTTTCTTTGTTGTAGTTTTTGGAACCTTTATTCTTTTTGGAAAGTCTTCTTTGTGCTTTGCCAAGTTGTTTTTCATATTTCCTGAAGTACTTAGGGTTGGGGACTGGCAAGCCGTCTGAGGTTACAAGGTAATCCTTCAGTCCCAAGTCAATGCCGATTTCACCCGTGGCTCTTGGCATCATCTCAATCTCTGTGTCAACACAGATAGAAATGTAGTATTTGTATGTATTGGTTCTTGAGATTGTGATATTCAGGATTTTGCCTTTCACTTCTCTGGAGTTTGCGAACTTTACAAAACCCAGCTTTGGTAGCTTGATATGATTTTCCCTGATCTGGATATTGTTGTTCACCATTTGGGAGCGGTAGCTCTGTTTTGGGCACCTCTTGTCTTTGAATTTCGGAAACCCAGCCAGCTTCTTGAAGAATCTGGAATAAGCGTTGTCCAGATCTCTTAAAGTTTGCTGTAGGGAAGTTGATTCCACTTCCTTCAGGAAAGGGTATGCTTTCTTTAGGATTGTGAGTCTTTTGGCATACTCATTGTAACCAAGGTATGTATCGCCATTTGACAGGGCTAAAAAATGGTTTTAGATGAACCTGCTACAGCCGATGTTTTTATTGATCAATTCAGCTTGCTCACTTGTTGGATATATTCTGTATTTGTAGGCCCTATGCATTCGAATCAACCCCTTACAAATAGTATATCACACTACAGTAGACAGAACAAGTGTTCGTTTTAAAATCAGGCAATTCATCTCCCACCTAAGAGGAAGGAGTATTCTTGCCAGTTATGATAAAGTGGAGGTTTTTATGATTCCAAAGAAAATTAGTATCGCCAATACCCCGACTCCTATTCATAAAATGGATAGATTGTCAGAGGAGCTCAAAAAAAACATTTATATCAAAAGAGATGACTTTACAGGAATGGAATGGTCGGGCAATAAAATTAGAAAACTGGAATTTGCTGTGAAAGAAGCATTGGATCAAAAGTGCAGTGTTCTTATTACTTGTGGAGGAACTCAATCCAATCATGCAAGGGCAACTGTGGCTTTTGCAAGGAAACTGGGTTTGAAGGTTCATTTGGTATTAAGGGGAAACGCTCCTGATAGTCTTGAGGGAAATATGCTCCTCAATGAATTGATGGGTACCGCAATTACCTGGTTGGATTTCGAGGCTTTCAAGTACCATGAAGAAGTGATGAAAGAATTGGGTTTAAAATATGCGGGTGAAGGTAAGAAGGCATACATAATCCCTATCGGTGCTTCCAACGGAATAGGTAATTTTGGCTATTATGATTGCTTCAATGAGATTTTGAAACAAGAAAGCGATATGAATATTCATTTCGACACAATCGTGTGTACCGTCGGATCGGGTGGGACCTATTCCGGTTTGATGCTGGGTCAGCTGTTAAACAAAACAGACCATTCCATTATCGGATTCAATATATCAAACACTTCGGAATATTTCAAAGGCGTGATATCGGAAATCTTATCGGATTCATTGGATCTTATTGATGAGAAGTCCATAAAATCTCAATATAGTAGAGATGACATTTTCATCATTGATGGGTATGCCGGTGATGGCTATGCGATTTCCAGAAACGAAGAACTTGAGTTCATTCTAGAGATTGCACAAACTGAAGGCATCATTTTTGATCCTGTTTATACCGGAAAAGCATTCAGGGGTTTAGTGGATCAAATCAAGAGGGGTAATTTCGAAAAAAGCGAGAATATTCTATTTATTCACACCGGTGGAATATTTGGTGCATTTTCATTTGAGAATCAGATAAGAACTGTTCTTGAAAAATAAGCATTTTCAGTCCTTGTAACCAGGACATGGCATTCTACCTGATTCTTCAGAATATTCATTTATCTCAACGGGCTATGTGAAACTGAAAATAAAATAAAAAATGGAGAATAAATGGTTGACTCAAGATACAACCTGTAG
>DHVT01000015.1 GCA_002412775.1 Firmicutes bacterium UBA5201
CTCACTGCGTGAGCAAGGAAGGCTAAGAGGAAGGAGACTTCTCGGCTTTTAGGTTAAATAGTGTATAATTATAAGTAATACAATTGGAAACGATTCCAAAATGAATTCAGAGGTGATGTCTTGAAGAAGCCAAATCAAATCAAAATGAAAAAGAAAAGCAAATCCATTAGGACCAAATTGACGATTGTGCCATTGGCCCTAATTTTTTTGGGTGTTGCCGCAATCGGGATTGTTTCATCCCATTTTTCAAAACAGAATATCATGAGTGAAATGGAACGGAACGGCTACACCATTTCCGAGGGGTTCATCGACAGGCTCATCGACAATGAAAAGACACTTGAAATCGTATATGAACAAATAGCAGAAAAAATCAGATCCACAAATCGTGTGGTCGCCTCAAATGAAGATATCATGAGCAACCAATACCTTATCAGGCTCGCCCAGCAACTTGACGTCTTTGAGATTTCTGTGGTGAATCCGCGTGGTCAGGTGGAGTATTCCAACATCAGTACCAGAATTGGAGCAAGCATCCCAGACGATGCACCTTCAAGAGCTGTTTTAAGCGGCAAATCAAACACCAGTTATGATCCGATCATAAAGAATGAGAACGACAAGAAGGACTACATCTACGGTTATTTGAAGCATCCTTCAGGAGGAATGATTCAAACCGGCATTCAAGCAACAAGACTTGCATATCTACAAAGAATTTTCAGCTATCAGGAAATGATCTCACAGATCACACAGTCAGATGAAATCATGTTTGCGGCATTCATCGCTTCAGATGGGACGGTCCTTGCCCATAGTGAATCTGAAAACTTGGGTCGTGTTTTGGGTACGGAATCATCAGAACTGAGAATTGTTGAATCCGGCGTGGCAGAGGCGACCGAAAGTGCGGGAGTACTGGACATGCTTGTGCCGGTCGTGATTGAGGGCAATGTGGTTGGAGTTTTCAACATTGGTTTTTCAATGGAAAATGTCGATCAGGCAGTGGCTGGCAACAGCATAATCATCTATGGCATTTCCGTTCTTGTGTTTTTAGGACTTGGGATTTTCCTTTATTCAACTTCAAGTAGGGTGGTTCTTGGGGTCAACAAGCTGAAAGCGGCTCTGAACACTATGTCAGAAGGTGACTTTTCAATACCGATCGATGAAAAACTTCTTAAATACAACGATGAAATAGGTGAAATGGCAAAATCCGCCGAAGCGCTGAAGGTCGCTTTGATAGAAATTGTCTCTGATGTGATCCGCTCCAGTGAGAAACTCAAATCGGCATCTTCGGATATGCTCGCGACTTCGGAACAATCATCCATTGCTTCCAACCAAGTCGGAATGACAATCGATCAGATTGCAAGTGGTGCGGTGCAACAAGCTGAAGACACACAAAAAGGTGCGGAGGCAATTGGTGTGCTTGCAAACATGGTTGGAGAGAATGAGAAACGTCTTGGATTGCTCAATGCTTCTACGACGAGCGTCACTGCTCTGAAAAATGAAGGTGCTGAACTTTTAAAATCGCTGGTGGATCAGTCTCAAATCAGCAATCACGCCTCCAGGGAAGTTCGTTCGGTCATTTTGAATACAAGTGAGAGTGCACAAAAGATTGTCAAAGCGAGTGAGATGATCCAGAATATCTCAAAGCAAACCAATCTGCTGGCACTCAATGCGGCCATTGAAGCCGCAAGGGCAGGCGAAGCGGGGAAAGGCTTTTCGGTTGTCGCTGATGAAATACGAAAATTGGCAGAGGAATCCACTCGATTCACTGCTGAAATCACAAAGATTATTACAGAACTCATTGAAAAGACGAACAGTGCTGTAGGGGATGTGGAAGCCCTCGAAAAAGTAATCGCAAATCAAGCGAGTAGCGTACAGTTGACCAGTGGAAAGTTCGACGGTATATCCGAGGCGATTGAAACCATGCAAGGTGCCATTGATGAGGTGAATGAGACTGAAAAAGAGATGTTGAGACAAAAGGATGTGATCGTATCGATCATTGAGCATCTGTCTGCGATTTCAGAGGAGAATGCCTCAGGTGCTGAAGAAGCCACAGCTTCTGTTGAAGAGCAGATTGCCGCCATCAAGGTGGTTGCAGGATCCAGTCAGGAGCTTGCCGATTTGTCCGATGAACTTTCACGAAAAATGGAGAAATTCAGTATTTAATAGATATTTAAGGAATGTTTAACGCTATGTTTATAGAGGTAGTCTAAACTATGAACATAGGGGTGATTTTATGAATACGATTTTGAAGCAAAAAGCGGACGATATGCTTGAGATGGTTATGGCACTTGAAAAGTCATACAAATGGGAACACAATTTGGCGAGACATTTTGCGGCATTGTTATATACGCAAAAGGGGCTTTCCAAAGATTTTCATAGAATTGACGAAGCGATTGAGGCCATCAAATCAAGCACAGGTGTTTTTTCCAATTACAGGGGAACCATAAAATTCCTGCTCGCAACCTTATTGGCGTTGGGAGAGGGCGATGTGGCAAGCAATCTTGAAAAAATCAAACAAGCTGAAGCAATTTTAAAGGAATCCGGTTTCAAAAGCAGTACTTATCTGCCGATGACCAGTTATACGCTTTTCAGCGGAAGTGACGCGTTTGATTATAGATCCGTTGCACAAAGAGCGAATGCCATCTATAAGGAAATGAAGAAAGCTCATCCATTTCTGACAGATGGTGCAGATTATCCACTCAGTGTTTTGATTGCACAAAAGCAGAAAAGAATCGACACCATCGAACAAATTTATGAGGCGTTGAGTCAAAGAGGTTTTACAAAGGGCAATGAACTTCAACTACTTTCACATATATTGTCTCTGAGCACTCTTGGAACGTCACAACTTATTGAAAAGTGTGTCGAAATCAACACCACTTTAAAAGCGAATAAATTGAAGAGCAGCATGGGGTATTATCCATCTATCGCTATGATCGCTCTTCTTGAAGAAGGTAGCCATAAGCTCACAGAGGAGTTTATGGATCTGACCAGATATCTGATGAAACTCAAGAAATTCAAGTGGTTAGGCAAAGGTATGAATATGCTTTTCGCATCTGCTTTGGTCGCCGATCAATGGCTTGAAGAACATTCGGATGAAAATGGCACCGATATGGAAGCTGTATTGGGATTGACCATTGAAAGTGTGATTGTAGCTCAGACGGTTGCCATGATTGCTGCGATATCTGCAGCGACCGCGGCATCTAGTGCGGCTTCGAGTTGATGTCAATGTTTCGTGAAACGAAACATTGGGCGTAGGTATGGTTCTCGCGAAGCGAAACTATACTAGCCTCTCAGCTTATGTTTCGAGATGGTAGTGAATAAAACTTATTAGCGTCTCAGTATGCATTTCGAGATAGGCCTGAAGCGAAACTATACTAGCCTCTCAGCTTATATTTCGTGATGGTAGTGAATGAATGAATGAATCAATCAATAAAGATAACGCCCAGTGATTATGTCACTGGGTTTTTTGTGCTTGAGTAATTAGTGGGTTGTGTATTGTAGATATAGAACATAGGTACATGAGGCTCCTGTGTTACAATCTTTTGTTTCACAAAACATTGTAACACCACGTCGCCCAATGTTTCCGCTTTCGCGGAAACATTGTACCTACGCGAATTATAATACTCCCTAAAATTATTGACAATATGACTTAGACGCTAATAAGTTTCCCTTATGAACATCTTGAAATACATACTGAGTACGCTAATAAGTTTCCTACGGAAACTTACCTACGCGAATTATAATACTCCCCAAAATTATTGACAATAATTTTGGGGAGTATTATAATTAAACTATAAATTAGCACTCGACAAAGGAGAGTGCTAACATATATTAGAAAGGAAGATGATTTGAATGAACACTGAAAAATTCACACAAAAAACAAATGAAGTTCTCGAACTCGCGCAAAAGGTGGCCATCAAACTCAATCACGCCAAAATAGATGGTGAGCATCTTCATTATGCGCTCCTTGCAGTGGATGGCAGCATGATCTCCAACGTCCTTTCCGCTATGGGCATCGATGTGAAAACAGTGATTGAAACACTGTATGATCAACTGGAGAAAATGCCGAAAGTCTATGGGGATGACGTTCAACTTTCCGGAACAAGAAGACTCAATCAACTGTTCATATATGCCGAGGATGAGGCAAAACGTTTCAAGGATGATTATGTCAGTGTGGAGCACCTTTACCTGGCACTGCTTGGTGAGCGCAATACATTTTCAGCCAGTTTGTTTAAACGGTTCAATATCACCACCGAGAATTTTCTCATAGCACTGAAATCCATCAGAAGCAATCAACGAGTCACCAGTCAAAATCCCGAAGTGGGTTATGAGGCACTCAGCAAATATAGCATCAATCTTATTGAACGCGCAAAAGCCGGGAAACTGGATCCTGTCATAGGAAGGGATTCTGAAATCAGAAGAGTGATTAGAATATTATCGAGAAGAACCAAGAACAACCCGGTTCTCATTGGAGAACCCGGTGTCGGAAAAACGGCAGTCGTAGAGGGATTGGCGCAGCGTATTTTAGCGGGTGATGTCCCGGAAAGTCTCAAAGACAAGCAGATTTATGCGCTTGATATGGGTGCGCTCATTGCTGGTGCGAAGTTCAGAGGCGAATTTGAGGAAAGGCTCAAGGCGCTTTTAGGTGAAGTCCAATCGGCGGAAGGTGGCATAATTCTCTTTATTGATGAACTCCACACAATAGTGGGTGCCGGTAAAGCAGAAGGTGCGATGGATGCGGGAAATCTCCTGAAACCGATGCTTGCTCGTGGCGAACTCAGGTGCATTGGAGCGACAACGCTTGATGAATATAGAAACCACATCGAGAAAGATGCTGCTTTGGAACGCCGATTCCAGCCGATTTTGGTAGACCAACCCAATGTGGAGGACACGATCTCCATTCTTAGAGGGCTCAAGGAACGCTTTGAGATCCATCATGGCGTGAGAATTACAGATAGTGCGCTTGTCGCTTGTGCCACACTGTCCAATCGGTATATCACCGATCGTTTCTTGCCGGATAAGGCCATCGATTTGATGGATGAGGCGGCAGCGATGATCCGAAGTGAAATCGACAGCATGCCAGCTGAACTGGATGAAGCGCTTCGTAAATTGATGCAACTGGAAATCGAAAAACAGGCACTTGGAAAGGAAACCGATTCGGCTTCAATGGAAAGACTTGAAATCCTTACCAAGGATATTGAGCGGTTGCAGAATTCACAGCGGGAAATGAAGGCGCAGTGGATGAAGGAAAAGGCTCAACTCAGCAGAGAAAAGGATTTGAAATCAGAGATTGAGTCCGTAAAACGTGAAATTGAGGAAGCGGAGCGTGCCTATGATCTTGAAAAGCTCGCTGAGCTTAAATATGGTAAATTGGCGGAACTCGAGAAACAACTGGTGGAAGTTTCGAAAGAGGAGCATAAGCAGGATTTCAAACTCTTGAAAGAGGAAGTCACAGAGGAGGAAATTGCGGAGATTGTTTCCAAATGGACAGGAATTCCGGTTCAAAAATTGAACGCATCAGAAACAGATAAGTTGATTCACCTCGATGAGCTTTTGCATAAACGTGTCGTTGGTCAGAATGAGGCGATCGAAGCAGTCACAGAGGCCGTTTTGAGAGCGCGATCCGGTCTTAAGGATCCCAATCGACCAATTGGTTCATTTGTTTTTCTGGGACCAACAGGCGTTGGAAAGACTGAACTCGCCAAAGCACTTGCCGAAGCGCTTTTTGACAGCGAAAACAATATGGTGCGCATTGACATGAGCGAGTACATGGAACGTCACGCAGTGGCCAGACTTATTGGAGCACCTCCAGGTTATGTGGGGTATGAAGAAGGGGGACAACTGACAGAGGCTGTCAGAAGAAAACCTTATTCCGTGATTCTGTTCGATGAAATCGAGAAGGCTCACCCGGAAGTCTGGGGCGTCTTGCTTCAGCTTTTGGATGACGGGAGGTTGACAGACAGTCAGGGGCGAGTGGTGGATTTTAAAAACACTGTTGTGATTCTGACCTCAAACATAGGCAGTCAGATTTTGTTGGATCAGCTTTCGGTGGGTGGTGAGATTGACGACGCCATACGAAAGGACATCATGAAACTCATGCATCAGTATTTCAAGCCCGAGTTTTTGAATCGACTGGATGAGACAGTGATCTTCACACCTTTGACACGCACCGATATTGAGCGTATCATTAGAATGTATATGGTGAATCTGCAAAAGAGAACAACAATCAAAATTGATCTCTCGGATTCGGCCATTCAAAAAATCGCAAACGAAGGTTATGATCAGGCCTTCGGCGCCAGACCGATCAAAAGGTATATTCAAAAACACATTGAGACGGCACTTGCAAAAGCCATCATCAAAGGTGAGGTCAGTGAATCGGGACACGTTCTTATGGACGTGATTGGCGAAGGTTTTGTCATTGAGATCCTACAGAATGTGAGGCAATAATGGAAGAAAATAGATACACTCAGTTTACCAAAGATGTACTCGTTGTTTTAAAACAGATTCCATACGGTAAAGTCACAACCTATGGAGATGTCGCTAAAACAGCGGGTTATCCGAATGGGGCGAGACAGGTGGTGCGTATATTGAGTTCGCTTTCAGAGAAGGAAAATCTGCCATGGCATCGTGTTGTGAACAAAGCCGGTCAGGTTGTCCTTAAAGGAGAAGGTGAGTTCGAGCAGATCACTTTGCTTCAGAAGGAAGGTGTGGGATTTATCAGTGAGAACATAGTGGATATGAAAAACTACAAAGTATAATCAAGGCTCAGGCCATTTGTGAATTCGCAAATGGCCTGCTTTAACATTCTAACGAAATTCTAACGATTTATATTTGAAGATGTGTTACAGTATAGTCATATAAAAAAAATTATATTGATGAGGAGGCAGTGCATGTTCAAATTTCCAGAAAATCTATATGTGGATGTTCGGATTGAGGAAACATTTGAAACGAAGATCAGTTTCAAAAAAATGATCCTGCAGGAGCAAAAGGTGCGAAGCAACAAAGGGGCGTTTGTGAGAGTGTATGATGGCAACCGTTGGTATTACGCGTCCACTACGGATGTTGAGGCTGTTCAGGATCAAATTGACACACTGGCAAAAATGGCAAAACCCAATCCGGAGATCAACAATCATCCGATAGTAAGACAATTTGAAGTACATAAAGACAATCTGATCCAGTACAAGCACAGCTCCATCTCCGAGGTGCCGATTGCAGAGAAAAAGGCCATGCTTGAGCGGTATATCGGGCTCGTAAATGATGAGACCATCGTGCATCACACTTCGTACTATGTGGACAATAAGGTCATAAAATCGATTTATTCATCCAAAGGAACTGACGTCACATTTGATAAGCAGACTTGTGGCATCAGAATCAATCTTGAACTTTCCAGCGGTGAAAGCAAGGACCAGACGAGTATGTCCAGAGCTGGAATTCTTTTTGAGGATTTGTTTGAACTGGAGGCTTTTTTCAATAGTGAGATGGAGAAGAATATTGACTTCGTGAAGAATGCGGAGCCTGTTGAACCCGGGATTTATACCGTGCTTTTGAGCCCACTTGCCACTGGCGTTTTCACCCATGAGAGCTTCGGACACAAAAGTGAGTCGGATTTCATGGTGGGTGACGAGACGATGAGGGCGGAATGGGCAATAGGAAAAGCGGTTGGCACGCCGATTCTGACCATCATTGATGATGGACAAATCCTTGGCAATGGCTATGTTCCTTATGATGATGAAGGCACCAAGGGCAAAAAGACATACATCGTCACGGATGGCGTTCTTACGGACAGACTGCACAGCACAATCACGAGCGCGCTCATGGAGGAGAAACTCACGGGCAATGCACGGGCGACCAATTTTGAATTCGAGCCGATTGTCAGAATGACAACGACCTATATTGAAAAAGGAAACAGGCCACTTGCTGAGATTGTCGCAGAAATTGATAACGGCATTTATGTGGAGGACATCAAGCACGGTTCAGGGATGTCGACGTTTACCATTGCGCCATCCAGAGCCTATAAAATTGAAAATGGCAAGATTACGACACCGGTCAAGATTTCTGTCGTCACTGGAAATGTCTTTGAGACATTGGGTGAGGTGGATGCCGTGAGTGAGGAATTCGAACTCCTCAGCTTTGTCGGAGGCGGATGTGGCAAGATGGAGCAATATCCACTGCCGGTAGGCTTTGGTGGACCATACACTCGCGTTAGAAAACTCAACGTTCAATAGGAGGCTGCAGACCATGAAAAATGAATTCATAACAATAAGAAACATAGAAACTGCCGCTAAAATTTCAGGTACCAAGATCGATGCGGTAAGGGTCAAAGATATCATAAAAAAGGGTGTACGAGTCTATGACAATGGTAAAATAGGCGTTTCGGGCGCCATAGGTGATATTCCGGACAGCGTGCTCATAGAGAAAGCTATCGAGAATCTGAGCACAGAAATTGATTACCCTTATGAGCTCGAAAAAAACTTGGTGGAACACCGCAAGTACAGTGAATTTTCGATGTCGGGAGAAGAACTGTTGGAAGTTGCGGAAGACATCTTAGCGGAGCTCAGGAACAAATACGACCAGTTCCTTTTCAGTGAAAAGATTTCGGTAAAAGAAATGATTGTGCAAATGAGAAACTCGGAAGGACTGGATCTGGAGTATAGAGATGCCTGGTTTGAACTGGGATTGATCCTCAAGGAAAAGAGCAGCGCAAACTTGTTTGACGGTTTCGTTCAATATTTCGGACGGACTTTTGACCAAGAAAAATTCTGGGATTTCAACAATGGCTATCTTGAAGCCTATGGCAATTCTGCGGAGTTGCCCGAAGGTGAGAAATTGCCTGTATTTGTATTGGACGCATCTGAGCTTAATGGATTTATGAACAAGTCGCTCAATGGTGAGCGTTATGCCAATGGAAGTTCCGTTCTAAGCGGTAAACTGGGTGAACAACTCTTCAATGAAAAAATCACTTTTGGACAGAATTTTGATTCCTCGATGACGTTTGAACCGTTTTTCGATCACGAAGGTGTTGTCCTCGAAAATGATAGATTACCGCTGATAAATTCGGGTAAATTCGTTAATGTGTTCACCGATAAAAAAACGGCCGCAACCTACGATTTGCCTCATACCGGTGCGGCTGACGGCGCCTATGACGGCGTACCGAATCTTACTGTGACCCAATTGAAATTCGAGACGGATTCTGCGGATCTGAAAGCTGCCATGAAAGGTCAAATGGGCATTTTTGTCGTAGTATCCGCTGGTGGGGATTTCACTCCAGATGGCAGTTTTGCCGCACCTGTGCAAGTTGCATTTTTGTTTGATGGCGAAAGATTCATTGGAAAATTGCCTGAGTTCACGATGAGATCAAATTTGTGGGCCATGCTCGGCGAAGATTACATCGGCACGTTCGACAATCCATTTTATATTGGTGAGAATACTCAAGTTCATGGGTATAATATGACCATAGTGAGGTAATTCCATTTGGGGACAGGTACAAATTGGTACCTGGTGTATAAAAGGAAGTGATTGGAATGAAAAAGTTGATTGTTTATGGGACCAGAACCGGAACGACTGAGAATTGTGCGATGAAGATCAAGGCAGACATGGATTTCCAGGATGTTGAGGTGATGAATCTCAAAGCGGGCAACAGACCTGATTTGTCGAACTATGATACCGTTATCATTGGTACTCCCATTTATATGGGTAAAATCAATGGCAAAGTCAAAAGTTTTCTGCTGAAAAATCATGACGTGCTGATGCAAAAGAATATTCATTTCTTCGTGTGTGGATTGGCACATGGAGCAGAAGGTGTTGAACTGTTCAGAAAGCAAATCTCAGAGGATTTGTTCAATCATGCGATTCAAGTCAGACAATTGGGATCGGAGATACATCCTGAACGTTTGAATCCGCTTTATAGGGTTATCATCAATAAAATCGTCGAGTCTGAAAAACCTGTCATAGGGCTTTTGGATACCGAGATTGATGAATTCTCGAAAGGGATTTAGGGAGTGCAGGAAGAGCAGGAAGAGCAGGAAGAGCAGGAAGAGCAGGAAGAGATTAAGGTCAAAAAAATAGGAAAAGCTAAGAGTTTTGAGGACTCTTAGCTTTTTTTTCAATTCTCATCAAGTTTGTAGATTTTGCCTTGATAGTCGATCAAGTAGAGTTCGGAATCGGCATCAACACCAAATGAGGAAATCTTTAGATCGGTGTCCAGAAGCTCGTAGTTGTGTGGTGTAAGGTCAGCATCAAGCCATAGCCCCCAGATCTTGCCGGAGATGAAATCGGCATAGATGTAAGTGCCATAAAGACTTGGATTTTCAGTGCCATAGTAGGTATAACCACCGGTTATGGACTTGCCGATAGGATGTTCATACACCCATATAGGTGATTTGAATATGCTTTTATCCACGTTTGATTGTTTATAGTCCAGTGTGCCTTCCATGATGTTCCAGCCGTAATTGCCACCACTCTCAATGAGGTTGATTTCCTCCATCTTGTTTTGTCCGACATCAGCGGCAATAAGAAGGTCTCTCAACTCATCAAAACTGAAACGCCAAGGGTTTCGTAGGCCATAAGCGAATATTTCCTCCATACTTCCTTCAGCGTTGGCTTTGAATGGATTGTCATCGGGAATGGCGTACGCCAGATCCGCCTCGGAATTGTCAACATCGATGCGAAGTATTTTTCCGAGATGATTGCCCAGGTTTTGAGCATTGTTCAATGGATCACCACTGGATCCTCCATCACCACTGGCGATGTAAAGGTAACCGTCCGAGCCAAACGTGATATGCCCGCCATTGTGATTGGAATAGGGCTGAGGGTAGGTGAGCAACACGGTCTCACTGTCAGGTAAACCTTCGGTCAACCTCGAAATGACACTTCCGGATGAATTGGTATAATAGACATAATAGTATCCATTCTCAGAATAATTGGGATGAAATGCCATTCCAAGCAATCCTTTCTCGTTGCCATCTAAACTTATTCGGTCACCAAGATCCACAAAAACATCTGCTGAACCGTCATTTTCAACGACTTTGATTTTTCCTGTTTTTTCTACCACATAGATTTTCGTAGGGTCTTTACCATCATGAGTAAGGTAAAGCGGTTGTTCAAATGAAAGGGATGGGAAAGCATCCACTATGGAATATTCGGTTGGTGAGAATGGGTTTTCATACAGTATTTCGAGTGGTGATTTTTCAGCGACAGGTTCTTCTGCCGCTATAGGTTCCTCGGCCGTCGGTTCATCAGGTGCCTCGACAGGAGATGCGTCGGGTGATTCTCCATCATAGATATCAGGTCCGGCAACAGGTGAGCATGAAACGAGCAATATACTGATCATCATAATGATTAATATTTTCATAAAAAAGCCTCCTTTATAAATGTATATTTACCCAGAAGTGCAGGAAAAATTCAGAGAAGACCAGGGAGCGCCCTTTCCCTGCACTTCCTGCTCTCCCTGCTCTCCCTGCTCTCCCTGCTCTCCCTGCACCTCCCTGCACTTTATGCTATAATAGTATTAACGTACATTAGGAGGCAACTTATGAGTAAAAGCTTAGTATTGGCGGAAAAACCGTCGGTCGGTAGGGATATAGCACGAGTATTGCAATGCAATCAAAATGGAAACGGATATTTTGAAGGTTCAAAATATATCGTCACCTGGGCACTTGGTCACTTGGTGACACTTGCGGATCCGGAATCATACGATTCAAAATACCAGAAATGGAAACTGGAAGATCTTCCGATGCTTCCAGAGCCACTCAACCTGGAAATCATTCCTAACACGAGGAAACAATACAATACAGTCAAGCAGTTATTGGTCAGAAAGGATGTCGACCAAATTATCATTGCCACTGATGCGGGTCGAGAAGGTGAACTCGTCGCAAGATGGATTCTCGAAAAAAGCAAAGTCAATAAACCGGTCAAAAGACTTTGGGTTTCATCGGTAACGGACCAAGCCATTCGGGAAGGGTTCAGCAAACTTAGAGATGGCAAGGCTTATGAAAATCTGTATATGTCCGCCCGTGCAAGATCTGAAGCCGATTGGTACGTGGGGATGAATGCGACAAGAGCACTCACCACAAAGTTCAACGCCCAGCTGTCATGTGGAAGGGTTCAGACGCCTACGCTTGCAATGATCGCTGACCGTGAAGCTGAAATTCAAAAATTCAGATCACAGGAATTTTATGGCATCACCGCAATGGCAAAAGGCATTCATATGACCTGGACCGATTCCAAAAGCCAGTCCACAAGATCTTTTGACAAGGAGCGCGTTGAGAATATTCTAAGCGCACTCAAGGGAAAAACATTGAAAATCACTGAAATAGAGAAACAGAACAAGAAATCTTACTCACCGGGATTGTATGACCTCACTGAACTGCAACGTGAAGCCAACAAACGTTACGGTTTTTCAGCGAAACAGACACTAAACGCCATGCAAAAGCTCTATGAGGAACATAAGATTTTGACTTATCCAAGGACAGATTCGAGATTCATTTCAAGAGATATCGTACCGACTCTCAAGGATAGGATTAGGGCATGTGGGACAGGAGAGTTCGGAGCATTGGCCGGACAAATTCTCAGAACTCCAATTGTGACCAACAAATCATTCGTGGATGATGCCAAAGTATCGGATCACCATGCCATCATCCCGACCGAGCAGGTCGTCATGCTGAACAGATTGTCAGTAGATGAAAGAAAAATTTATGATTTGGTTGTGAAGCGATTCCTGGCAGTATTGCTTCCACCTTTTGAATATGAACAGACCAAGATTGTCGCAAAATTGGGGGATGAAACTTTCAAGGCAAAAGGCAAACGGGTGATCCATATCGGATGGAAAGCGGCATACAACAATTCATTTGATGACGATGACCATTCAGATGAGCTCAAAGACCAGATGCTCCCACTTCTCAAACAAGGGGATGTGCTGGAATGCGCAGGACTCAAATTGACGTCAGGATCCACTCAACCTCCTGCTTATCACACGGAAGGTACGCTACTGACGGCAATGGAAAAACCGAATAAAAATATGAACTGCGGAATCGGAACAGTTGCGACCAGAGCGGATATCATTGAGAAATTGATCAATTCGTTTTTGATAGAAAAAAAAGGGCAACACCTTCATATCACATCCAAAGGCAAACAGCTTCTGGAACTCGTCCCAAAGGAACTCAAAACGCCAGAACTCACTGCCGAATGGGAAAGCAAGCTTGAACTCATCGCTTCAGGAAACCTTAAAAAAGAGAGTTTCATGAAGGAAATCAAGAATTACACAAAATCGTCTGTCAGCGAAATCAAGAACAGTACCGCCCAGTTCAAACATGACAATCTTTCAAGAGAAAAGTGTCCGGATTGCGGAAAGTTCCTTCTTGAAGTCAATGGCAAAAAAGGAAAGATGTTGGTTTGCCAAGATAGAGAGTGTGGCTATCGCAAATCCCTTGCCGTGGTCACCAATGCGAGATGTCCTGTTTGCCATAAGAAACTTGAACTCAGAGGAGAAGGTGAGAACAAAACGTTTTTCTGCAAATGTGGACACAGGGAAAAATTGGAGGCATTCAACAACAGAAGGAAAGAAGCCAGTGGGAAGGGTAGCGCAAAAGATGTGCAGAAGTTCCTGGAAGAGCAAAAGAAGGAAGCCACCTATGAGTCACCGATGGCTGAAGCACTAAGAAAATTGAAATTAAAGTAAAAAGTTTAAAACACTTTGTTAGCAAAACTTTTTAAGTGGGTATAAAATCCCTGAATAAAGGAGGGTGCCCATGAAAACCTATAATGGAAAAGAATTGTTGATGTTGTTAGTAGAATCCGAGAAAAAGGTTGCTGAACTTTACCACGATTTGTCAGGTAAGGTGTCACATCCCAAAGCAAAGGCCGTATTCGAGAAACTCGCAAAGGATGAAGAAAGACATGAGGAAATCTATACCGCTTTGATGAACAAATTTGAAGGGGATCTTTCAGTTGAAGTGGACGACGATGCGCTTGAGTTTTTAGAGTCACTTGTGAAATTCAGTTATTTCAGAAACGATGCGGTCAAAAAAAGATTCATTAAGGAAGATGCCCTTGTAGTTGCTGAAAAAATTGAAAGGGACACATTGATTCTCGTGCAAGAATTAAGATCTTTATACCCAAACATCGCTCCGGATGAAATTGCTGTAGTGATGAACGAAGAAAAAAAGCATCTCAATTTTGTCTTAAGAACACTAGAAAATCAAATGTACCCAACTTTGGGACTATAAAAAAAGAAGTAATCATGTCGCTTTCAGAATTTTGGAGGCGATTTTTTTTTGATTGAAAATCTACGGCAGGATTCAATTGTGTGAACAATTAATAAAAATTAATTTATTTGTTACTTTTTGTTAGTTTTTGTTATTTTTATATTATAATTGAGATAACCAAATATAAAAGGGGGTTTAAAAATGAAGAAAAAGAAGATGCAATTGACTACGAAAATTTTATTAGGACTTATTTTAGGTATCATTGTAGGTATGTTGCTTCAAGGATCGCCGGAAATTGCCCAAACGTATATCAAACCGTTTGGTACATTATTCCTCAATTTGATCAAAATGATCATCGTTCCTTTGGTTTTCTCGTCATTGGTCGTTGGGGCGGCTAGTATCGGAGATCCAAAAACACTTGGCCGTATTGGTGGAAAGACACTTGGCTACTATCTCATCACAACAGCATTTGCTGTGACAGTTGGTCTTTTGCTCGCGACAATTCTCCAACCTGGCGCAGGACTTTCGATTCCTGTGGATGCAACGGCAGAAGCGGCAGCAGTGCCATCCATTATCGACACATTGCTCAACATGGTTCCAGCAAATCCATTAAAGGGACTTGTTGACGGCAATATTCTCCAAGTAATCGTATTTGCATTGTTTTTGGGAATAGGCTCCACATCCTTGCCGGAAAACATTTCAAGACCTTTCATCGGATTCTTCAACAGTCTTGCTGAAATTATGTACAAAATTACAGCGTTTGTAATGTTGTTGGCTCCAATCGGTGTTTTCGCATTGATCGTTCCCGTTGTTTCCTCATATGGACTCGATGTGTTAAAACCGCTCAGTATGGTCATTTTCGCAGTTTATTTGGGTTGTGTGATACACGCTGTATTTGTTTACTCCACAGCGGTAAAAGTATTCGCAAAAATGAGCCCGATCAGATTCTTCAAGGGCATCGCACCTGCGGCTGTAACAGCTTTTAGTACATCCAGTTCAGCAGGTACTCTCCCGGTCACCATCCGTAACTCAAGAGACAACCTCGGTGTGTCCGAGAAAATCGCTTCATTTGTTCTGCCACTCGGCGCGACGATCAACATGGATGGAACAGCTCTTTATCAAGGAGTTTGCGCACTTTTCCTTGCTCAGGTTTACGGTATTGATTTATCCATCGGTCAAATGGTCACAATCATCATTACCGCAACACTTGGTTCCATTGGTACAGCTGGCGTTCCAGGAGCAGGATTCATCATGCTCACTTTGGTGCTTCAATCGGTTGGATTGCCACTTGAAGGTTTGGTATTGATTGCAGGAATTGACCGTATACTCGACATGGCAAGAACATCTGTCAATGTCATCGGCGATGCTTCATGTGCCGTTGTTGTTGCTGCAAGTGAAAAGGAACTGGATATAGAAAATGATAACGATCAAGTCGCTCTTGCTTGATTTGATTCTATTTGAAAAAATTGAACCACTCCGTATGGAGTGGTTTTTTTTGGTATGTTTTATCTTTCAACTATAGTATAATTAGAGCAAATGTTGCGTCTTGTATTATAATGATGCACACATGAAAAATTCAAAGTTGGGGACTTTCATGGGAGATGAATTCAATAAAAAAATAAATTTCAAAATATTTATTATGCCGGTATCAATAATTACTATAATTTTTATTTTGCTCGGTTTTTTTGTCCGTGAGGCAATAACAGATTTTTACTATAAACAGACAGAGATTGAATCACTTGGTCAAGCCAGAAGTTATTCTCAGAATCTCTCTAAAGCGGTAGATGCAAGAGAACTTATAAATTCTTTTTTAGATGAGAAATTACGGGTTGCCAGCAAAACTGCCGGGCTTTACAGTGGGAACCATTCAAATGAGACACTTGCGGAGCTTACTGAATTGCTGGAAATTGACGCTATTTACTCCTATGACAAAAATGGTGTTGTTATACATTCCAGCACAGGCGATTTCATTGGTTGGGAGGCTTATGAAGGTCACCCGGTCAAATTTTTTATGACTGGTGAAATCAATCAATATGTCGAACCGATCAGACCTGATTCCGAGACGGGTGTGCTCTATAAATTTGCCTATGTCAAAGCTGAGGATGGGACTTTTGTTCAAATTGGAGTTCTTGCAGATCGGCTGTACAGTTTTTTGTCCGGATTTGAATTCGATGAGATCTTCGATAAAGATAGACTCGATAAAACTGAGACCTATATCCATTTCATCGACAATGGAATGAAGATAACTGAGAGTACTGATACTGAAATGTTGGGAAAAACCATTGTTGATCCATTGATCATTTCTGCAATTTCTGAAGGAAGGGATTATGGAACCATCAATAAGGATAATGGAAAATCTGTATATGAGGTGTTTGTGCCATTATTCGCCGATGGTGAACGCTTGGGCACATTGGCGGTAACCAAATCCATGGAAGAGACCAAAGGTTTGATCATCAATTTAATTCTGATCGGACTAACCGTACTGGCTATCGTGTATGGAGCATTGATGTACCTCATGGTTACAACACATAAGAGAAGCAAACTGTTGCATGAGTTGGCCTATTTTGATGAGTTGACAGGGCTACCCAATAAGAATTTTCTCAAGGTATTTTTGGAAAAAAAAATAAACGCGGATTCTGAAACCAATAATACAGTCATTTTTGTCAATTGCAGTAATATTAAAGTCATCAATATGCTTTATGGATTTAGTTATGGGGACATGGTTTTAGAGCAATTCGGTAAAAAAATCAATGCCTTTACAGATTTTGATGTCCCTCTTTTTAGGTTTTCCGCAGGAAGATTTGTCATTTACTTGAAGAATCTTGGAGAACGCGAATCGTTGAGCACCTTTGCAGATCAGTTGGTCACAATGCTCAACAAGCCTATTGTAATTGGCGATGACGAACATTATTTGCAGACCCATGTCAGTATCGTGGAACTCAACCGAAGATATGACAATGTGGATCACGTGTTCAGAAACGCACTATTGACGCTGGAAAACATCAGAAACAACGATACAATCAGCTATCGTTTCTTTGACAGTGAAATGGAAGACAAAGTTCAAAGACAGGAAATCATTGAAAAAGATCTGAGAAATGCGCTCTCCAGTGAATCGAATAACAAAATCTATGCAGCATACCAACCTCAGGTTTGTCTCAAAACCGGCGAAATATTAGGTTTTGAAGCCCTTGCGCGTCTAGAGTCAGAGCGTCTTGGCAATGTATCACCAAATGAGTTCATAGAAATCGCAGAAAAAAAACACTTGATTGTTCCACTCGGTAATTTCATTCTAAGAAGCGCTTGTGAATTCGCAAATATCATTCAGTCCAAAAGCGGGAGAAACATCAAAATGTCAGTCAATGTATCCGCCATTCAACTACTTTGTGAAGATTTCATCGAAACGGTCATAAAGATCGTTGAAGACACTGGAATACCACCTTATCTTTTGGAACTTGAAATCACCGAATCTGTGATTTTGGAGAATTTTGAATTGATCAACAACAAGTTGAAGCAACTCAAGAGTCATGGTATTGAAATCGCACTGGATGATTTTGGTACCGGCTACTCTTCGTTCATGAGATTCAATGAACTCAATATCGATACAGTCAAGATTGACAGATATTTCATCAATAAAATCACCAATGGGAAAAAAGGTGAAAATATAGTTGGAGCAATAATCGCAATGGCTCAAAACAAAGGACTGGTAGTTGTCGCGGAAGGTGTTGAAGATACTGGGCAGAAGCAATATCTCATAGATCAAAACTGTGACATCATGCAAGGATTCCTTTTTAGTAGACCGGTTAGCAAAGAACAAGCACTAGAGATGATTGAGAACTTCGAATAGAAACCATATCTTTCAGGTATGGTTTTTTCTACATATCGGACAAATCACGAATAAAGGAGGCAACATTTTTGAATAATCATATCAAATCGCTGAACGCATTGACCCTAGACCATTATGACATCAACTGCACAAACATGGGGGATGAAATCTGGATCAACACCAATATTTCAGAAACGATCCCCGACGTCTATACACCACTGACTTGGTCAATCGGCAAAATTCTTGACGAAGGGTCTGGAAACATATATGGCAGACCCTATATGAACATCAGTAGACGCATAAATGTCATTAAAGCAATAATGGGTCCATTCTCAAAAGGTGCCCTGAAAAGGATATTCGACCTCTACGGCGAATTGCCAAAAGGCATGACCATCCCAAATCATCCGATGAGCAGAAGTGAAGCGTTTAAAATGATGCCCCCAAATGCTTTAGGCATTGGCAAAGCGTCGCGAAACGCTACAAGAACACTAAAACCATTTCTAAAAGGAACTCCGGATTGGCAAAAAAAAATGAAACTGAAAATAGAAAACGCTGAAACCCCAGATGTGCTCCAACAGATCTGGATAAAAGAGCTCAAACCCTATGTTTTGAAGGCTTGGCTAAACGCCGGCGCTGCAGCCACAGGCATGCAGAAAATAACATCTCTGAGTAAGAAGCTCACAAAGATGGTCGGCCCCGAAAACTGTGCCATCTTGATGTCCAATCTCAGAGGCGAGCAGCAACTTGAAAGTCTCGGCCTCGTGAGGGGCATCTCGAAAGTGCTTTCAGGTGAGATGAGTAAAGAACAGTATATTGAGCAGTATGGTCACCGAGGGACACACGAATATGAACTCAGTTTGCCGGTGGACGCCGAAAATCCGGATTGGATCGAAAAGCAAGTGAGAGAATATGAATCACTGGGCATAGATGTCGAAAAAATGCTCATCAATCAGCGCAAGAAATTCGATGAGGCTTTTGTGAGGTTTATAGAGCGCTATCCCAATAAAATCATGTGGCTTAAAAAAGAATTGAAAAGTGCGTCTAATGTTATGATTTTGAGGGAAAGAGCTCGTTCCGAATTCGTGAGGGTCTATCGATTGATCCGGTTATTCGCACTCAAAGCCGGTGCATTCCATGATCTTGGAGAAAAGGTGTTCCTTTTATACATCGATGAAGTGGAACAATTGCTTTCAGGTGGAGAAATCAAGTGGGAAATCATCCCGATAAGGCGAGCGAATTATGAGAAGTATAAGCGTTATCCTCCATTTCCATCCGTGATCAAGGGGCGTTTCGACCCTGAAGCATGGGCGAATAATCCGGACCGACGAACGGATTATTATGATGCGTCAATGCCAAATGTGGAGATAGACTCAACAGATATGCTGAAAGGTCATCCTGGTGCTGCGGGCAGCGTAAAAGGCTTGGTCAGAGTCATCCACCGGTTTGAAGATGCCCATCAGCTTTTGCCAGGAGAAATTCTAGTGACTACAACGACAAACATAGGCTGGACACCTGTTTTTCCAAAAGCTTTAGCCATTGTCACAGATGTCGGTGCACCGCTTTCCCATGCGGCCATAGTCGCCAGAGAAATGGGGATACCCGCAGTTGTGGGTTGTGGCGATGCCACGATAAGACTCAAGACCGGTGATAAAGTCAAAGTGGATGGTGGACAAGGTACCGTGGAAATACTATAATTAGGAACAAATCGACAATTATCGCGACTAAAGTATGCGAGGAGAGTGTTATGGGAAGATTGGTCATCATTGAAGATGTGGAAATCTTGAGATTGAGGCTTGAAAAATCACTTGAGGACAATGGAATCAAAGGATTCGAATCCATCAGCAATCACCAAATCAGAACAATAAGATCGAATATCGTTTTTAAAGACGCTTCATTGGTAATCATAGATCTTGACAATCAAGACCTCGATCTTCAAGCAACCATAGAGAGTATCAGAGAACACTCATCTCAAATCAACATACCGATTTTGGTGTTGAGCAGAAATTCTGATCTGACCACTCTCAACAAAGCGATTGCTCTAGGGTGCACGGATTTCATCCTCAAACCTTTCACCAATGAGACATTCATCAGAAAAGTAGTGCTCAATTTGGCCAAGAAGGATCCAGGTCAAGTTCAAGTTGTGCATGATCCAAAAAGTCAGCATGAGGAAGAAGGCATTCACATGTTGAAATGGAATGCCGGATTTGAAATTGGGGTCCAATCAATAGACGATGACCATAAAAATATCATAGAACATTTTGAGAAACTGTACTCATTGATGAAGAGTGGTCAAGGCCATGCTTATTATCCGGAATTTCTTGCGTTTCTAGAGGAATATGTGGATACTCATTTCGAGCGTGAAGAAGCGTTGCAAAGGGAAATCGAATACGATGATTATGAACATCATCTTCAACTTCATAACGAATTCAAAATAAAAGTAAAAGAGTTGATTATGGAACATGGTAAGGAAGTGGCGACCAACAGCGATCTCATAAAGATCAATCTATTTATTAAGGACTGGCTGATTCATCACATCTTGCTTGTTGATTACAAAATCGGGTTATTCATGAGCTCAACGAAATAGATGAAAGATTAACCGTTTTGAGTGAAGTAATCATGCTGCAACAATGGACCGAGCCAACAGTTCCAACAACTGTGGTGATTCATGAAGAATGTGGTCTGGGTTCAGAATTTTGATGGACTCTTCGTCAAGTATGCTCCATGCCACCATGGCACTTCTTATGCCGGCTGCTTTTGCGGCCAAAATATCATTGTCGGTATCTCCGATGAATATGGCTTCATGTGGCTCGACGTTGAATGTTCGAAGCACCTCGAGCAGCCCATCGGGATCCGGTTTGGTGGCTTTCACTTCATCTCGGCTCAATGTCAAATGAAACAAGTCTTCAATACCCAGGTGTTTGAGTCCCATTTCAAGAGATGCTCTGCTGTTGTTTGTCACAATGGCCAGATTGAGGTTTAGACCTTTCAAAAATCGAAGCAGTTCAATCATACCTGGAAATGCGGATGTCTTATGATTGTGATGATTACTGTACCATATCCTGAATTGTTCCACCAAGAGTTTGCTCAAACGGCTGTCAATGGCAGACATTTGTACTTCTAATGGTTTTCCTGCGAGAGCCAGTATTTCTTTTTCTGTAAAATGATAACCTCGATGCATATATGAAAAATGATTGAGTCCTTCTTCTATGAGAGTATTGGTATTGATGATTGTTCCGTCAAAATCGAAAATAATAGTATTGATCATGGTGTTACCTCCTTTGTTGACCTGATTGTAACACTCGAATGTCAAATCTGAATGAGCATCTCTTGAAGACTGTGTTAAATATAATGAAAATTTAATGTTAATTACAGAGTTTTTTAGTCTTTGAGGGACATAATATAGATATTGGAGTTTCAATTGCAGGACAATGGATGGAGGGGCTCATGAACAAGAAGATTTTAGTTTACATCTATGATGATATGGCTGATTTTGAAGTGACACTCTTGTGTCATATGTTGGGAGTGGATAATGGCTTTGAAGTGATCACCATCTCTTCGGATCTGAAAGTCAAAACGAGTAAATGTGGCATCGCTTATGTGCCAAAGATGACCATCAAGGACTTCGCACAGAGCAAAATCAAAGTGGATGGCATCATAATACCAGGCGGATGGCATTTCGGGACCAACCATGAACTTTCAAGTCTCCTGAAGAAGCTGCATGAAGATCAAAAATTGATTGCTGCAATTTGTGCCGCACCTTGGATGCTCGCTGTATCGGGCGTTCTGGGGACTCACAGGTACACCACAAGTATAGAGTCCTGGAGCAACGATCAAAAATCGGTCTTCGGAGTGGATAACCCATTTGACTGGGTTTATTACAGAGATCAAAGAGTTGTAGTGGATGAAAACATCATAACAGCGAAAGGATATGCTTTCGTCGATTTTTCGATTGCTGTCTGCAGTTATCTCAACCTGTTTAAAAATGATGCTGAAATCATTGAATTCAGGGAAAATATTACTGGAATCAACTGAAAAAAAGCCACCTTCGACTTGAGGTGGCTTATTCTTGTGAAAATTTATTTTTTAAGTCCGATCATGACGAATACAAAACCGATTATGACACTGATCAAACCTGTCATCAACATGGCTGTAACGCTAAAACTATCAATCAAAGTGCCCCCAATCATACTGCCTGCGACATTTCCAAGTGTCGTTGCACTGACTATGAGCGTCTGACCTTTTACCCGGTCATTTGCATGGATTTTCAGGTTGATATAAGCGACCGAAACGGGAATATAAAGTGCAAAGGATATCGCTTGCGTCAATTGGGCGATATAAATACCGGTCATATTGGTGGCCATTACAAAGAGGGTGCCACGGACAATGTAAAAGAAGATTGATATGGCGAACAGTTTTTCGATTGAAAACCTTTGAATGAGTTTGGATGAATAAAGCATGACCGGAATTTCAATTGCGGCCATCATCATAAGCGCCAAACCAAAATCCTTTTCAGTGCCGCCTACGGATTTGACAATGTAGATCATGAACACGTTGAGCATGGAATGCAGTACAAATATGAACATCATACCGGTCAAAAGGAACTTGAAACGTGGGTAGCGTTTGAAGAACGGAGATTTGCGTTCGTCATGTCCGTCTCGGTTATGACCATCTATTTTATCGACAGATTTCACAGGAAATGTGTAGACGACCATGGCAAGTGCAATCAACATTCCAAATGAAATTTTGGGTAGGATGTCAATGGATGTTAGTGAGATAAAATAACCAATGGATGATGAAGCGCCCGCAAAAGCAAGTGAACCGAATGCCCGAGCCATACCGAAATTGATGGTGGATTCATCTGTACTCGCATTGAACATGAGAGCACTCATCAAAGGTTGAAGGGAAACTATGGAAATCAGGCTCAAAATATAACTGATCAAAATGACAATGCTCAAATCCCCTCTGAACTGAATCAGAAGATTTGACATAATGGCTATGGATACAATAGAAAAAATAAGTCCGCGCAATCGCTTCGGATTTCCTCTGTCCGCCCATGAGCCCATGAGGGGTTGTATCACAGCGGCAACCATGGATGCTGAAGCCATCAATGCACCCGAATAGACGCTGGAAAAGCCTTTTGTTTCCAAAAACATTACCGCATAACTGAAAACACTACAAAATGTCATCCAGTACAATGCTTGAAGGCCAATGCCATAAACTTGAATCTTTTTAGACTTCATTTCAATCCTCACTTCATGCAGATCTAGTGGGTCACATTTTGTTTTAAGAGTGCGACAAGTTCTTGATTCAAGGACATGCCCTCCATGATTTCAAAAGTGGCTTTTCCCGTGTATCCCTTTCTGTAGGGACGATCAGTGGTCATCGCGCTGTAGACGTCCGCAACCGCGAGTATCTGAGATGAAAAAGGAATTTCATCTCCCATTAGACCATCCGGATACCCTTTGCCGTCGAGAAGTTCGTGGTGGTGTTTGACGATGATCGCCACCTCGTTCAAATTGGGGAATTGGGATACGATTTCATACCCGATGGTGGAATGCTTTTTGATCTCATCAAACTCTTCTTTTTCCAGTCTTCCGGTCTTGTTGAGGATGCTTTCCGAAATGCCGATCTTACCGATATCGTGCAAATAGCCTGCTTTTTCAAGTGTTTTTTGCTGTTTTCGGTTCATTCCTAATGATTTTGCAATAGTCTCGGCATACCGTGCAACGTCCTTTGAATGTTCCGCGGTATAGGCGTCTTTTTTTGATAGGAGCATGACGATATTTGCGAGTCCTTCAATCTCATAATGTGAACTGATGGAATATTTTTTAATAGTATGTGATAAGAGTATGCCTAGAAATCCCAAGAAGAAAGCACTTATGAAATGGAAGAAGCTCAATGTTTTTTCATTGCTGGAAATCTGTATGTTTTCGATGCTGTCGCCATCGTTGATAACGATAGTGAAATTCAACTTATTGCTGACAAGAACCTGTTTCAGAAGATTGGAGGGGTTGAATTTCATACGGATCAACATATCTTCTATATAAAGTTCAGTAGAACTGTCAAATATGCCGAAATATAGGTAAAGTTCCTGATTTTCCGAGCGAAACTTATAAAACGCCGAACCGTCAAATGGAGCATTTATGGTTTCGATTTCATCCACAACAGGGAATGTGCTCAGAATATCGTGTGTGTAGTGGTCCAAAAAAGAATCGTCCATCGCTATGATGGAATCGTACATCTCATCCCATTGAAAATAGCCGACACTGATACCATCCGCACTGGAGATGACATACGACTGTATGATACTCTCCACAAGATCTTCGAGTTCTGCGATTCTGGATTGATTGAGCCTGAAAAATCCAGTTAATGATATGGAAAATAGTAAAACAAATACTATTATTTTAGTTTTTCGATGTTCTTGAAACATCTGCTGAAAAAATCCCATAAAATCTCCCTTGATTACGTATAATATCATAAGGCTAATAATGACTTTATCATTTTAACACTAAATTTTTATTCAGTCCAATAAATGTTAAGTAGGTGTAACATCATGAAAAATTTGCATATTTCCATCACACTTGTAGGCGCTTTGATCTTAATTTTCGTAAACACATGGGTAACCATTGCCCTCGGGTTTATTTTGGCTGGGATGAGACTGATGGTAGGGCTTATACTCAGAAATCATATCAAACCTGACCATATGGAATTGTTTGACACTGAAAATATTGCTTATGTTATCCTTTCGAAATTCGTTTTGTGGGATAGTCTTCAGTTCGACCAGACAAAAACACTGATCACAGCAATCCCAAAAGGCAACTATTTTGATGTGGTGGTCGCACTTTATGCAGGTGCGGATGCAGAGCTTGGCATGATGGCCAATATCGCTTCCAGTGCTTCGAATCAAGAAGCCATCAAGACTGTTTTGATTCATTTCGGTGCTGAATTAATCGAAGGTGAAGACAAGGAAGCGCTGTTTGTGGACGAACTCGATTTGGACAATTACTATCCGATCAGAGATCTTTCAATGAATTTTCTGGAAGCTACGGGAGTTATAGACGAGGGCTATCGACCAGTGAAGTTGGATCAGATCAAAGGCGTTTTATTGGCTGTGGAACGATTCGGGGTCAGAAAAAATGAAAATATCGAGACAACGCTTTCGCAAAGCAGAGCGGATGTGAAGACAGAGGAAGAAATCGACAATGAAATCCGTACGTACCTGTCCAAGTTTTCTGTGCATGATACAATCAGAGACGAGAAATTGACGTTTTATTCAAAAGCTCAAAGAGTGCCTTGCATCAACCCACTATGTCAATATGGAAGGGTGACCTGCCCCACATGCAACGGTTCAAAGACGTTGATTTGTGATCGATGCGATGGAAGTGGAGTGTTTGATAGCAATGCTGAGATTTCAGCTCCTGTTGCGGAATTGATCCAGTGCGAGGTATGCAACGGTAAGGGAACAATGCCTGGAAATGTGACCGAAGTCGAGTGCGAATGCAGAGAAGAATCAGCGACCTTTATACCCAAGGTGGACTGTAAAGTCTGTGGTGGTAAAGGCATCATCAAGGAAGATTATTGTCACAACTGCGAGGGCAGTGGCAAGGTTTGTGCTTTATGTGGCGGTTCGGGCATACGGGAAATTGTTGAGGATGGCCCGGTTTGTATAGTTTGTGGAGGTGCTGGCGTCATTGAATCTTTGATTGCGAAAGTGAATGATGGACCATCGACCTGCACTCAGTGCGAGGGGACCGGCAGTGTGATCTGCAATACCTGTCTGGGGACAGGAAAACTGGATTGTGACAGATGTGAAGGACAGGGACACATGTTCAGAAATGTTAAAATGAACATTGAATTGGACGCATTTCCTGCTGGGGACCATACGTCATTTATACAGTTTGATCAGGAAGAGATGAATCGACTGTTTATTTCAGACCATGCATCAATCATCAACAGTATGAGAACGATTGAGGATGTGAAAGTCTATCGCCATGAAGACCGGATGGTGGGGAAATTATTCCATAACCCGACCAACTCACTCTTGTCTGGTGTGAACAGTTTCCTGGGTGAGATTGAAGCACCATACAATCAGGCTTATGAAAGAGTAGAACTGATTGTGGCGACATACCATTTTGTCAGCTTAAAATGGGATGACGGAACTAACAAGAGGATATTGTTCATCAATGAAAAGGAATGTTTGGCTCGATAGACGTCGACATATGTCAGAAAAATTGTTAAAATATTAATAAGTGTTGAACATCAATTTTTACTACTGAAAGGAGCATTGTCATGCCGAATTATATTCTATCGTGTTGTTCTACCGCGGATTTGCCTCATGAGTATTTCAAGAAAAGGGGGATTCCTTTTGCCAGTTTCCATTATATCATGGACGGAAAAGATCATTTGGATGATATGGGACAGACTGTTTCATTCGATGAGTTTTATAAAAGGATTGAGGAAGGTGCCATGCCTACAACATCCCAAGTGAACGTCGGGGAGTTCATGGATTTTTTTGAACCTTTTTTGAAGGCTGGAAAAGATGTGTTACATATTTCGTTTTCATCTGGGTTATCGGGCACTTATAATGCTGCAAATATCGCCAAATCAGAGCTGTTGACAACTTATCCCGATCGAAAAATTCATATTGTGGATTCTTTGGGTGCATCCTCCGGTTATGGTTTGCTTATCGATTTGGCTGCCGACCGACGGGATGAAGGAGAGTCCATTGATGGACTTCAGAAGTGGTTGGAAGAAAACAAGCTGAAGGTTCAACATTGGTTTTTTTCAACCGACCTCACACATTATAAACGAGGTGGCCGTGTTTCCCCTACTGCCGCAATGGTAGGCACGTTGCTCAACATTTGTCCTATGTTAAAGGTGGATCAAGAAGGCCATTTGAAACCTCACGAGAAAATCCGTGGAAAGAAACACGCCATCAATGGAATCGTGAAAAAAATGGAACAACACGCTGAAGGTGGCCATGAGTATTCAGGAAAGTGTTTCATATCACAATCCGCTTGTTATGATGACGCTCGTCAAGTGGCAAACCAGATTGAGGAGAAATTTCCGAATCTGAACGGCAAAGTTCAAATCAACAGCATCGGTACTGTGATCGGAGCACATACAGGACCAGGCACAGTGGCTCTGTTTTTCATGGGAGAAAAGCCACGGGAATGATCCTGTGGCTTTTAATATAACTCTACGACAAAGACTTTATTGCGGCCATTGTCTTTTGCTCTATAAAGTTCCTGATCGGCAAGTTTTGTTGAATGTTTCAGGTTTAAAGCATCAATATGACCAAAACAACCGCCCACACTTATGGTGACTTTTGTAGGGGCTAACCCTTCCAAAGAGGGAATGGAAAGCGATTCAATGGTAGTTCTCAAAATTTCAGCATATTGCGAAGCTTCACTCAACGACTTTACTCGGATGAAACACAGGAATTCCTCTCCACCATATCGGCCGACAAATCCTTTGTCACTAACAATTGCTTTGATGTTTTCGGATAGGGTTTTCAGACAAACGTCACCTTGGATATGTCCATAGTTGTCGTTGTAAGTCTTGAAGTGGTCGATGTCGATAAACAGGATCACTCCAGTGACTGATCCGATCTCATTGATCTGCGTGATGAACATCCTGTCGATGCCTCGACGATTATAGAGTTGGGTCAGTTCGTCAATCAAAGTCTCTTTTTGGAGGGTTGTGTTGATGGCCATCAAATGACTCAATTCCTCATTGGCTACTTTGATATCCTCCTCGAGTTTGTTGGTCAAAAGCTCAATTTTCCTGGTGCGCTGCTTTTCTTTGAAATACTGGAATTCAACAGACAAAATTTCAAGACGCTTGGAAAGATTGACGGCATCGACTTCCTTTTCTTTAACGTGATAAGCCTTGTGATAGGTGAGTGCCTTTTCAAACATTTTGATATTCTCATAATATTTGGATAGTGATTTGTAAATCGTGCAGACTTTGTTGTCCAGTTTGTTGTTGATTGCATGTTCGAGCGCTTCATTATAATGGTTTAATGGGTTTCTGCCAGTGAGTTCATCCAGTTGTGCCATTTCAATCAACAATTCGACCAGGTAGAATTTATTGTTCACATGTGTTATTTTTTCAAGTGCGGATTTATAATACCGGTCAGCAGCCTCATAATCGCCTCTCATCTGCATGGCACGACCGAGTTTGGTCTCAGCCTCGCCTTGATTGATCATATCATTATGCTTCATGACTATGACATAGGACTTCATAAGTTCATTAAAGGAGGCTTCATATTTTTCTTGTCGGTAATAGATCTCACCGATGTTGAGATGGATCACCGCTTCATTGGACTCAAGTGCATGAGTTTTACAGATTTCAATGCCTTTTTCATAGTAAAAGAGAGCACTTGAATAATCCTCGGCCATTCTGTAGATTTCTCCGATGTTGTTATAGAGTGAGGACTCCAAACTTGCATCCGTATCTCTTTGAATTTTGGAGACGGAGTTCATGAAATAATCCAGAGCGTCAGTATAGGCGCCAAAATAGAAATATATGATTCCAATAATGTTGCTGGCTTTCAAAATACCGATAGTGTTGTCGTGTTTTTTAAAGATTTCAAGAGCCTGAAACGCGTATTCCAGCCCGTGGGAATAATCGGACATGACCCTACACGCATAAGCCATATGGAAAAGAGAGTAGCCGTATGATAAAGGTTGATGTGTCGCTTTGGACAGATCCATGGCTTTTTTTGCGAGATCATAGGATTCCTGTGGATTTTGGGTGGCGATATTTTTCGATTGCTCCAAAAGTTTATCTATGTTAGTGTTATTGTCCATTTAAGCACCTCACTTAAAGTTTAACTGATTTAAGGCGTTTAGGCTATACAAAATAATACCATAGGAGGCAACACAATGAAAATCACAGCAATCCTTATTATAATGTCATTGCTTTTGACCGCATGTGGTGCACCTGGCCTAAGCGGTACTAAAGCAATAAAGGCGGATGTTGAGTTCGAGACCGTCAATTTTACAAACTTGAGTTCAGGGGTGACGCAAAATGCCAAGGACACCATGTCGAAGTCCAATCAGACCGGACTGGAAGTATTTGAAATCATTTACAATAAGGACAAAGAGATCAATCAATTGTTCTCACCGATCAGTTTGGTCTACGCGCTCGCCATGGTTCAAAACGGTGCGGTCGGGGAAACGAGAGACCAGATTCTCGATGTGCTGAATTATGAAAAACCACTGGACAACAACGCTTATAATGAAGTCATGAACGTCTTCAACCACATGGAGGCCACAAGCACCGATGAGAGACCGAATGCCACTCTGAAAATCGGCAACTCGTTATGGGTACGTGAAGATCTGACCCCGGAGCAGCCCTTCGTGGACACACTCAAGAGCAAATATGACGCAGAGGTCTACAAGGCCGATTTCAGCTTGACTGAAACTGTGGAGGCCATGAACAAATGGGTGGAAGACCATACCGGAGGACTGCTCAAGGAGACTTTTAAAGAGTTCGATCCCGCCACAGTGGCCGCTCTCATCAACACCTTGTATTTCAAAGGGACTTGGCGAAATGAGTTCAGCGAGTCAAGGACAGTTAAGATGCCATTCGAATTGAATGACGGCACCAAAATAGACGTCGACATGATGCAAAATCAAGGTCATTTCCCATATCTGGAAACCGATTCTGCCCAAATCCTCTCAATGGGCTATCATGGCGATTTGAGAATGCTGATTTATCTTCCTAAAAACAATGTGGATGATTTTTTCAAAGATGCGGAAGGTCGGGCCGTTATGCTCGGTAGTGAAAAGGATAGCCTTACTTCATCAAAAGTGGATGTGTATTTCCCTAAGTTCGATTTTCAGGCAAACAATGATTTGAAAGAGATTTTAAAAGCCATGGGGATGGAGCTGCCATTTGAGGAGACAATGGCAGATTTCTCAGAACTGATCGTTGCGCCGGAAGGCAACGTGTTCATCAGCAATATTTTCCAGAATGCCCGAATCATCGTGGATGAGAAAGGGACGGAGGCCGCAGCTGTGACCGTTGTGGAGATGGCAGCCACAAGTGCGAAGCCTGAACCCGAAGAAACGGTTGAGTTCAAATGTGACCATCCATTCGTCCTTGTGATCCAGGATTCGGTGACAGGAGCCAATCTTTTTATGGGTGTGGTCAATAATCCATCAGAGTAGATGTGAAGTCGTCCTTTCGGACGACTTTTATTATTATGTGGACAAAGGGGTGTACAGAACGGACATTTGTTTTATAATTGAAAGAGTAGGGCATTACATAGACCTATGACAGAATGTCAGGAGGCAGATTTGAAAGTCAAACACGAATGCATCCCTTGCCTGGTGAGACAAGCGAATGAAATATCGGAGCTTCTGGTGGAGGATAAAAAGACACAGGAAGCGATCCTAAGGTTTGCACTGAAAGAGCTCAGTGAGATCACATTTGAAGAAACCGCGCCATATTTGGCGATGAAAGTCCACAATTATGTCAAGGAGATCACTGGCAATATTGATCCATACAAATCATTCAAAGTACAATTCAATGAGATTGCTGAAGATTTGATCAACGAGTTGGCACTTAAAGATAGGATTGAAAACAGTCAATTTCCTTTCGATATGGCTTGTCGATTGGCAATCGCAGGCAACGTCATCGACTTTGGACTCGGCATCCATATAGACAGACAGAAAGTGGAACGGTCCATAAAAGGCAGCATGGAGGCGGATTTGTTTGGTCTGTCGACAGCATCGCTTTGGAATCGGATCCATCAAGCGGAGAAAATTATGATCATCACAGACAATGCGGGTGAAATCGTATTCGATAAACTCTTCGTGGAACAAATGCCCATGGAAAAGATTACATACGTGGTCAAAGGCGGACCGATTGTCAACGATGCGACGATGGAAGACGCTATCGATGTGGGCATGACAAAACTTGTAAAAGTCATCGACAACGGCCTCGCGGCTCAAGGCACTATCATGGAACTTGTCTCAGATTCGTTTCTGGAGCATTTTCATGCTGCGGACCTCGTCATATCCAAGGGACAGGCCAATTATGAGACACTGAGCGATTTGAATGATGACCGGATCGTGTACATGCTCAGAGCAAAATGCAAATCGATCGCAAGCGCCATAGGATGCAAGCAAGGGGATTATGTGATTTGTTGATTTAAGGGGGGAAGACATGGCAATTAGAATTTTTCATATTTCAGACATACACATAGGCATGAAATTTCAAAGATATCCCGATACACTAAGGGCAAATCTCATTGAATCGAGATTTGGAGCCATAAAAAAAGCAGTCGCCGAGGCCGATCGACTTGGATGTGATGTGCTGGCGATCACAGGGGATATTTTTGAATCGATCAAAGTCGCCAAAAGGGATGTCATAAGGGTCACTGAAATTCTCAGGGCTTTCAGCGGAGATTATGTTTGGATCTTACCAGGCAACCATGATTATTACGATCAGCAATTGCAACTATGGCAAACGTTCAATGACAACATGCCGGACAACTGTGTTCTTATGTATGAAAATAGAGTCTATAATTTTGAAGTCCAAGATATCAAAGTGGACGTCTACGCATCACCCTGTGAAAGCAAACACAGCAAAGTCAACAATATCAGTTGGGTCAAGAACATCAATCCAGACAAAAATAGAATGAACATCCTTCTTGCACACGGATCCATCAAGGAGATTTCTCCGGACCTCAACAATGAATATTTTCCGATGACGCTCGGAGAACTGAATGCTCTCGGTATGGACCTTTGTCTCATCGGGCATACACATGTGCCGTTTCCACTCAGTCAGGAAACCACAACCGATAGGATTTATAACGCAGGCACTCCGGAACCGGATGGTCTGAATTATCGATTTGATGGCAATGGATGGTATATCGAGCTGGATCAAAGCAAAAACATCTATGCCAAGAAAATCAGATTGGGCACCTACAAGTTTTACGATATCAATGTGAAAGTCAACGATCAATTGAGTGAGAACGAGCTACTGAAACCATTTGAAAATGAGGATTTGGAAAAGCTCATCGTCAGAATCCACCTGGATGGCTATCTGGATCAGGAACACTATGAAAACAGATATGAAGTGCTGAATGTGCTCGATGAAAAATTTGCCTACGTTGAAATCGACGAAATGGCACTGAAACCAAAATTCACTGTTGAAACCATAGATAAATCCTTTACGAAAGGTTCAGTGCCTTATGCCCTGCTGATGAAACTCATCGAAGAATCAGACGGCGAAACGGCACATCTGGCCTATGAGCTCATGATGGAGGTGATGGACAATGATTAAAAAACTCGATATTGTCCAGTTCGCAGGCATAAAAAATAAAAGCATTGAATTTGCTGACGGGCTCAACGTCATCGTTGGACGCAATGAGGCCGGTAAAAGCTCTGCTATGGAAGCGCTCTATGCCTCACTTTTCACGAGCACCAAAATTGGTAACAAAAAAGTCGAAGACAAAAGATTCGCTGAAATGGCGTTTCCGTATGAAAGCGGAGATCATGCCGAATGTGCCATCACTTTTGAATCAGAAGGACTGGAATACAAACTCCATAAATTGTGGCATTCGTCCGATTCCAAAGTATCACTTGAGAAAGAGGGCACAAGAATCCTGGATCAAAATGCCATAGAAGAAATCATGAAAACTTATCTCGTTTATGGGGAAGGCACTTACTCTAATGTCATGTTCTCGAAACAGGAAGCCTTCAAAGCACTGTTCGAAGAGATCAAAACAAATCCTGAAACGGTTCAAACCATCAGTCAACTGCTTAAAGATGCGTCCATGAATCTTGATGGATTGCCCATTGAAGCTTACAAGGGAAGACTTGAGGGCGAAATCAAGACGTTGACCAGCAACTGGGATATGGAAAAAGAAAAACCGATGAACAACAGATCTTGGCAGAACCCACACAAAAATCGCATCGGTATGATATTGGCACATCATTATGAAGCGGAAAAAGCCGCATTTGATGCGAAATTCACTGAAGAGCGTGAGAAAGAACTCGAAAAAGTTCAGGCTGAAATCAAAATTTTGAGCGAGGAAAAAACTCAACTTGTCGACCGATTGAATGCCATCGCCAGCATTGAAGCGGATGTCATCAAGCATCAGACACTCAAGGCAAAATTGGATCAGATCGAGCATCAGAATAAAGAACTGCTTGAAGTGAACAAGAAATGGCCTGTGGTGGAATCGGATCTATCCAGTGCTGAAGAAAATCTCAAGAAAGCCCAATTGAAACTTTCAAGTATTCAGGAAAAATTGAAAACGGTCAAAGCATATGAAAAATTCTTGCTTGAATATCAGGCATTCGAGAAAAAAAAGAACCTGCAAATGGAAATCCATCAGAAAAGAGACGAACTCAAAGCGTTCTCAAATCTGACAAACGACGCAATCTCTCAATTGGAAAGATTGGATAGGGCCGTGAATTCCGCTGATGTAAAGCTGAAATCCGCAGAACTGGCCGGGCAACTGTTGAAATCGAACCACCCTGCCATTGTGACGGATGTTTACGGCAACAGCATAAAAGTCCCAGTGGGTGAAACATGGACAACAAACGCCTATATGAAGATTGAGGTGGGTGAACTGATCACGCTGGAGGTGCAGTCGAATCAGATTGATTTCTCCAAGGTGAAAGAGGAGTTCAAACAGAGTTCATGTGATTTAGAGGGAAGATTGAAAGAGCTTGGAGCCTTTTCAATAGAGGATGCCAAACAGAAGAACGCACAGGCGAGGGCAATTGAGATCAAACTTGCCGGTTTTGAAAAGCAATTGAAAGAAATGCCGGAACTCACTGAAGGAATCGATTTTGAATCCAAGAAAAAAGAATATGACCTGTTGTCCATTCAATCCACGGACACGCTGGAAGAAGCCATCAGAGAGATTCAAATGGAAATGAGAGGTTATGACCAAAGCATAACCCAGTGTGATTTTCAGATGAAACAGTGGAAGGATAAATTTTCAACCCATGACGAGGTCGCCATCACACTCGGTGAGAACCTTGCTGAAAAGAAAAGGTTGATCATGGAACTGTCTAAACTCAGTGAGTTGCCGGAAGAATTCTCAACAGTTGAAGAGTATCTCGCTGAAATCAGGAATACCCAAAGGCTCAGGGATGAGCTGGCCGAAAAAATCAATAGACTGGAAATAGCAGCTGAGCGGATTTTGTCGGAACTGCCTGAGAGAAGTTCAGAGGAGTTCTATGAAACCTATGAGGATGAGACTTTAAGAAGGAATCAACTCATCAAAAAGGCCAAACAACTGGAAACCATAGTAAACAAGCTCGATCAGATTTTGGAGCAGTTCAAACAAAACGCACATAGCAATCTGGAAAAATCTTTCATAAGAAATCTGTCCATCATCACCCATAACAAATATGATGTCATCGACTTGAATGAACAATTGGATGTGGCTATTGGAAGCAATGACAAAATGCTACCAACCAAGCTCTTGTCTTCAGGAACACTTGACAGTGTCGCACTCGCATTTAGATTGGCGATCATTGATGAACTTGGCGGGGACAAACAAAAGTTGACTGTCCTTGACGATTGTTTGGTGAATCTGGATGAGAGCAGACAATCAAAGGCAATTGAAATGATCAAGAATCATGCCGAGAGGCACCAGGTCATTTTCGTGACTTGTCACAATTGGGTAGCTGATATGCTTGGTGGCAACACGATTGAAATGTGAAGCACAAATGAAAAAGCAGCAAGAACAGACTAATCGAGTCTGATCTTGCTGCTTTGTTTTATAGTTAATTTTCCTTCATGTACAAGGTGTTCATATGGATCCAGTAATTGATTTTATCTTGCTGGTTATCCACGTTGATCTCAATGTTGTTGAATACCAACAACACTGTGATTTCAGTTGTTTCAATCGTGTAAGTCATATCCTCGAGTGTCACGGTGTTGCCTCGGGATTCACCTGGTGGGAATTTTTCTGTGATGCGATCCACATAGAGGTTCATGTCATCTTCCAAAATGATTTGGCCGTCTTTTTCAATGATCAGTTTTGGAATGCCGGATGTTGTATTGAGAGACCACTGGACGCGATATTGTCCATTGTCACCAGTTACAACTGCCGATGCGATGGCATCTTTTCCCTCGAAATTCTCAAGGCTGAATGCCCACCTAAATCCTGTAATATCAACCGCTTCTGAAGGCAACCTCAACGAAATGTATTTGCCGCCGTAGTATTCCTCTTCAAATCTTGGCATCACTTGTTCAAATCCGAATTTCAATTTGAAGACGTTGTTCTCACCCAAGTCCCGATCGAACCATTCAGGCAATTTGGCATCCTGGGCATAAGCCAGATACATGACTGAATCGGTGATGGATTCCCTGATACCCAGTTCGGGTTCGCTCTGGGCTGGAACAATCTTGTCGCCAGAAAGCATACCTTGTTCAGTGAGGATATTCTCCAAGCGGTTGACCTGCATGGCAACAGGCAAAGCGTGATACCCCAAAATTGGGAAAACGGCCACGAGTGCCAGTACGCAAGTTGTCAGTGACAAAGTGATGTGGGACTTCGCCTTTTTGATGATCAATAATAGAGCTGCAGTCACCGAGAAAATCCAGATCAATATAAACGAATACTCAGTGGACTTGAGTCCATAAGCACTTAATTGAATCAATAGCGCTCTTGCCTCAAATGCCAAAATCACAAGCGCCGCATACGGATAGACCAAACGGTAAAACTCAGGAAGTCGAGATTTGTGATGGGTCACCATGATGTGGAGCCAGATCCCACCGATCGCATAGCTTGTGGCAATTGCCGAGAGCCTTACGAAAGGGATTTCAGTTGAAGAAAATGTACTTCTGATGGTCCAAAGCAAAAGCACTAAAGTCAACGCAAGTGCAATTGGCACCATGATACTGCTGAACAAGACTTCAATGAATCGAGGTTGTGTTGACGTTTCCTCAATTCTAGGGTCGATTTCAGCTTTCTTGAAATCGGGGAAAAATCCGACGAATATAGTAAACGCTAAGAATCCCACCAAAGTACCGATGTATTCGTATACTTTGACACTCATGTCACGATAGAGCAGAGCTTGAATAGCTCCGGCCACTCCGGAAACTCCACTCATGATGACTGAGCCATAAATCATCGCAATAAACAAAGCTTTATGTGTCATGAAAAACGCCTTTGCAAAGTCCAAATAGTCGTTGTGCTTGGCGATTATGACAATAAATGAAACGACACTGATGAACACAAACGCACTCACTCTTGAGAGTGCAAGATTTGATATGCTCAAATAACGGTAAGTGGCATCTGAAGCATCCGATCCTCCAAAGAAGTACAATAAAAGAAATGTCACTGCAACTGCTCCCGCACCAAGCAGATTGGCTGTGAGGAAAGCCTTTTTCGTGTTGAACCTGCTATGGGCAGCAGTGATCGCGGCAAGACTGAATACCGCTCCAATTGCAAATGACCAATGTAAACAGTTGAACAGGAAATTATAGGCCTCCTGCTCAGGCCAATCCATTTGAATCCTGACCATTGTCACGATGGAAAAAGCTAATGCGCTGGCAACGGATGCAGGATAACTTTGAAACGCTTTGAGTGCACCTTTTGAGACTTGTAGAATCGACTCTTTAAAAGCATTCATGATCCATACCTCCATTCTATTAGGAACTATTATCATTTATACCCTAAATTTTAAATGCATCCACATATGTTTTCAGCGTCTGGCTGTTGGCTTTGACTGTCGCCACTTCTCTGGCCACATGATCTGAGACCGAAACGATTTCGGTGATATTCTCAGCTACTTCTGTGACACCACGAGCACTTTCGTTGATGGTGATGGAAATGTTGCTGATGGCCTCTGTGACTTCGGCAACGGATGTTTTCATCATGTCCATTGTGGTCACAAAGTCGCCGAACATCGTATTCAGGTCATTGGCATCGGCGTTGTACTGTTCTCCAAGATTCATCAATTGATCGTAATCCTTCAATACTTTTGTTTCAATGAATTCTATCAACTGTGTAGCGCTGTCTGCCAAATCACTTACGGAAGAGATGACGCCTCCTGTGACTTCTTGAATCTCGCTTGCAGACGATTGACTTGTCTCGGCGAGTTTTCGGATCTCATCTGCAACCACTGCGAATCCGCGTCCGGCTTCACCTGCGCGAGCGGCTTCGATGGCCGCATTCAGAGCGAGCAGGTTGGTTTGATCCGCTATGCCCAATATGGAATTGGAGAGCAAATTGATTTTCTCGACTTGTCTGGATTTTTCAATCGAGATCGAGAGCGTCGATTTTGAAGACTCATAGAGTTTTATGGCTTCAGATTTTGCGTTGATGGAATTTGCCTTGACCGATTCGGATCTGAGCCTGATCTCATTTGCGAAGGAGACGCCATTATGTGCTTTTCCTACGATGTTTGTGATCAGTTCATCAATCTCATGAGTTGTGGCATCTATTTCTTCAGAAGCCGCACTGGTTTCCTGCATGCTTGCGGATAGTTCTTCAACACTTGCCGATATGTTTTCAATGTATTCATTGAGCTTTTTGACTTCAATGGTGACTTCTTCCGAGAGTTTATCCAGTCCGTCTGCGTTTTGATCGATATCTTTGACCATTCCATGTATTTTATGTGAGAATCCGTTGAACGCACTGGCCAGAACCTGGAATTCATCATTGGCTTTCAGGTAGATTTGTTTGGTCAAGTCACTGTGTTCCGTCGCACCTGTCAATTCAGTAGTCAATTTTTTCAGGGGACCGGTGATGGATCTGTAAATGACCACTGAGGAGAGCAATGAAACGACAACCCCGATAATCAATGCAAAATTTGCGGTGTTACGGGTCTGTTTGCTGATGATTCTTACCAGATCTGTTTGTGATTCAGAAATTTCGCTGCTGGTGACTTTGATGTGGTCGATCAGGCTCAATAGCACCTTTTTTTGCTTCATCATGTTTTCATCAATGATAAAAAGTCTGTTGCTGCTATGGGCGTAACTGCCAATTTCACTTGTAATGACTTGAACCACACTGGCTTTGCCGAGCTCCCTCAATCGATTGCTCATGGAGATGATATCCGATTGTGCCCTCTTTGCGCTGCTGGTGAGCAATTCAAGCGATTCGCTGCTTTCGGTGATCAAATAGTCCTTTTCAAGTTGGCTCAGGTCGCTGATGGTAAACGCGATTTCCGAGCTGTCGATTATGACTTTGTAAAGCGCTTCCATTTCATTTTGATCTTCAAAACCTTCAGCGCTTTTTTCTTCAAGAAGCTGCATCAATTCTGTTTTGAGCTGATGGATGGATGTGGTCGCTTTCTCGGCATTCAGCTCCAGTTCCTCGATTGCTTTGAGTCGGTCCGTTTTGCCGCTGAGATAGAGGCCGAGTTCTGTTTCGTAAGAAGCAACAAGATTGTTGATTTCCGTGACCTTGGATATGGTTTGAGCATTTTTTTCAGTCGAAAGGATCAGAGCGGTTGTATCATGGATGCTTTTCAGTTCCAGATCAATCGCATCCAGATGTTCCTTTTTGTCGGTAAGTTCATATTCACTTTGATTGAAAAGCACTTGATCGATATTTCTGACAATCTTATTGACGTAATCATTGGTTTGAATGATATTGTTCAAGTTGATGATTCCATTGATCGTAAATAGCAGTGAACCGATAATGATCACGAACAAGATGGCATAACTGGACAACAATTTGACCCTGACGTTGAGAATGGATGATTTTGTGTGACGTTTTCTTGGTTTCATAGGGTTTCTCCTGTTATTGAAATATTTGCATCAGCCTTATAATTGTATCATTCTTAAGGAAAAGTGACTATAAATTATATGAAAAACAGAAAAATAACAGAATATTATGAAAATTTTAAAAATCTTGTTTTAAAATCTGTACAATCTGTGGTATTATATTAGGTAAGCAGGCAGAATGGCCATGACAAAAAATGACTATGGGGGGAAATTATATGCATAAGATGGATTTATTTGCAGCAATTTACGATTATATTGAGAATTTATTTTCAATGAAATTGGGCGAACACGAAAAACAATCTATTAAAGACTCTTTCGAGAAGATTCACATCAGCGATGGCATTGAACGTGCAATCAGAGCTATCGAAATGGGACTTCATATAAAACTTCCAGAAGAACTTTTTTGGGAAAACAGAGTGGAACATCATCACGATTCGATCGAGATGAAACTTCAAAGATTGAATTTTGAAGCTTCCATGTGGTCCAGAGAATTCCATGAAGGGCTATACTCCAGTGAAGCAAGTGAATAATCAAAACCTATAGAACAATCCTTTGCCATAAAAAAGTAAAGGATTTTTTTTGTATCCAAATGGATGAATCTATTAATAAAACGTTAAATATTTTTCTATAGGTATGGCATGTGTTTATGATATACTAGCTCGTGAGGGTGAAAATTTATCCCGGACAAAAGTCAGCATTTGGAGGCGCGATGTCAAACCAATTCTCATCAAAGGCACTGGAAGCGAACTTGGCGCAAACCCAATTCACTTCCAATACAGTTCCTGACAATCAACTTTGGTTCGGTGAACTTTCAAAGGGAAAATGGGACATTCACAAGAGAACCAAGGATTTTCTCAATGAACTGAACCATGCGTATAGAAACAATAATTACGTGATTGAATCACTGCACGATATCTGCCTTGAGGATTTGTGGTTTTATGAAGGACTCAAAGACTCTGAAAAGGCATTTGGTGTGCTTGTCGATATCTTTGATGTGCTTTTTGAGACAGTGGTCCTCTTTGATCAAAGGGACCTGCTCGTCAGATGTTTGATCAAATTCATGGATAGACTCGCATCACTGGATGGGTTTCCCAGGTCAATTGTCCAAAGGGCAATCGATAGGATTCGTGAGGACATGGATCAAAATGCATTGGTTTATATTCAAAATTCGAGATATTTTAAGACCTATTTCAATCGAATCGCAGAGATGGATTGTTTTTCAGCGCAGATTTTTGGGATTACTCATGATGTGGCCTTAAAAAGTATAGAGTACTGGGAAGAGACTTCTCAGGTGGAAGAATGGTTCGCTTCAAAATCTGACCTGTTTCATGTGCTGAGGGCCGAGGATTTAAGCGTTATCGGGAAGCCTTTTTTTTATGCGCTCAGAGCAAGGCATGCATCTGCCAAAGATTGGCAATCTCTTCAAAATTTGATGTTTTTCAACGATATATCCAATTACTTCAGGAGTTATGCCCAAAAAATGGAATCCCATCTGGAAACAATCCATTATCTTTATTATTTGTTGAGACTTCCAGGTATGTCGCATTACAACAAGCATCTGCTTTATGATATCAACAGGAATTTGAGGTCTGTCTTCTCTGAAATCGATGAACATGAGATCCAATCATTCATAGACGTGATCATGGATGAGTTCAAGATTCTTCAGGAAGCTCAAGGCAGCACTGTGCTGGATTGCATATCCACACTTGGAAAAGAGATCATTTACACAGGCAAGCAGGAATATATCGGATATTTTGTCACAAGATTGATTGAATTCGGATTCGTAGGACCCGGAAAACCGAGGCTCAACAAGGATTGGCAGACTTCAATCCATTCCAATCATGTCAAAAATATCCGAACATGGATCGAGTTGATCGCCTCTGCACCAAAAGGGACAAGAGAACTGCTTGCGGCGTTGATCGTCAATCTGAAACTCAAAGGGATTTTCATATCTGATACAGACCTGTTTCAAAGGGATGTCACCAAACTCCTGAATTCTCAGATAGCTCCAACATATCGTGAAATCAAACAGCTTTCAAAGATATTCCCGATATATTTCACAGACATCGGAGCGGAAGGCAAGCTCAGAGAGTACTCGACCGCAGTGGATGAACTTGAACTCCGGAAAGACAGATTGATTCATTTTCTGAGAAAACAAATCCATACGGAAAGCAACAATACCCACATCGAACTGACCAAAAGCATCATTCTTTATTGGTATGACCGGAATCCTTCGCATTTGAACGGCCTTCTTCCCGATGACGTCGAAGAATGGCTTGGTAATGACAAGGTCCTGTTGGATGGTGTGCACGGTGTCATGAGGGCGCTTTGTGAGTTCCTCGAAAATGGACCTTTGGAAATTTTGACTTTGGGTTTGGATATCATCGAACAAGCGGTTGTCAGCTTGAAGGGTTTTGAAGTCAGAGATCAAAGACGCGTGCTGAATCTTTTCAGAGTCTACTTTCTTGTCATGGAGAAATATTCTTTGGAAGCGGCTGACATCATAAAAAGTTTAAGAGAAAACGGGAACATTTCTGAAGATGCTTGCTCGTCACTCGAGGAACAACTGGAATCGGGTAGAAGCGAAGAGGCACTTCAATCGATTTATGAAATCATGAGAAGTCTGAGATCCATCATACTCAATCCTAAGGAGAGCATAGGTCAAGAGAATATTTTCTATAAACGGCATGTCGCTGCCGGGATTCCATCGATGTATGGACAGTATATCGAACCAAAATTCGAGTCTTTGGGATTGCTTTACAGAATGGAAAAGACCGCATCCAAAATCATGGTGAAGATCATGGGTGACGTGGATCATTCAAGTATGGACATGGCACTTTTGCAGCAAATTCATGACGTATTCGAACTTTTCAGGGATGGACTGGAACTTGACGGCATCACGAATGAAGGCTTCAATTCAAGGATCGACATGCTCAGGTATGGTTTGACTTCTCCGAGTTTTTCGCTGGACCAATTCATCAACATCTTTCAGTTCATGGCGAGGGACATCAAGCACATCATAGACGAGTACTTCATTGACGTCTACGAAAGACCGCTCAAGATCATTTTGGGTGGACTCGATGAGAAAGAAAGACTTGTGGCATCCGATCAATTTTTCAGAGACAATCTGGACTCATCTTTTCTGGTTCATGACTTGGATCACTTCATTTCTGAAATCATTGGCAATTTCTCAGGGAAAATGCAGGATGTGGCATACAAGACCGTGCAAAACAGTGCCGGATATGACAGCAAAACGGTGATCTGCAATTTGGACGAGCAAGCTCCGGCGCTGGACAATCCTGTGTTTTTAGGTTCCAAAGCCTTTTTTCTCAAAAGATTATGTGCTTTGGGTTTTCCAGTGCCAAGCGGTTTTGTTCTGACCACGGAAGTGTTCAGGCACAAGGATACCATAAGGGGGCAAGTCCATCTGGAGGATGAGCTGGACATTTTGATCGCAGAACAGTTGAAACGTCTGGAAGAAAAGACAGGCAAGCGATATGGGGATGCGAAAAATCCACTGTTGTTGTCTGTGCGTTCCGGATCTTCTTTTTCACTGCCCGGAGCTATGAGGACTTTTTTGAATGTGGGAATCAATGATGAGATTGCGGAAACCTACTCGGACATTCATGAAAACGGTTGGACTGTCTGGGACTGTTATAGAAGGTTTCTTCAAAGTCTTGGTATGGCAGAAGGTATCGATAGGGATGTGTTTTATCGAATCATCGTGGCCCACAAACAGATGTATGGAGTGAGTTCCAAAGCCGATTTGACCGATCATCAAATGAAGGCTGTTGCGATGGCATACAAGGACGTTTTGATCCAAAACGGCATTCCTATAGAACGCGATCCCGTGAAACAACTTAAGAAAGCGATTTTCAGCGTCATTGAATCCTGGTTCTCAGACAGTGCGATCAGTTATAGGGCACACATGGATATCGCTGAGGAATGGGGGACGGCTGTTTTAATTCAACAAATGGTACTTGGCAACAAATCGAGGCTTTCGGGGACCGGAGTCGTCTTTACAAACAGCCCGTTCAATGATCTTTCAGGAATCCAATTGTTCGGAGATTTTGTGCTTTGCTCACAGGGCGAGGATGTGGTGTCGGGACTGGTGAATACACTTCCAATCAGTGAAAGTCAACGCATGGGAAGTCACGAGGTGAGTGGGGTGTCTTTGGAGATGAACTATCCGAATATCTATCGTGCCCTGATGAACCACGCGGGAAGGCTCATTGAAGAACACGGTTTTGTGCATCAGGAGATCGAGTTCACGTTTGAGTCGGACAATCCTGAAGATTTGTATATTTTGCAGACCCGCAATCAAAAGCTCAAGAAAAAGAAGGAAGATGCGCTTTATATTCAGGCATTCAGCAAGTGCTCGATCGTTGGAAGAGGGATCGGCGTCAACAGTGGCGTCATATCGGGTTTGTTGGCCCTTGATGCGATGGACATAGACAGACTCAGGCAGGAATTCCCAGAAATGCCAGTCGTGCTTGTGAGACCTTATACAGTGCCAGATGACATTCCGCTGATTTTTTCAGCAGATGCGATTGTAACGGCAAGAGGGGGGATCACTTCACATGCCGCAGTAGCGGCGGCAAGCCTGGGCAAAGTCTGCATCGTCAATTGCAAAGCGCTCAAAGTCAGCGAAATGGATAAAACCTGTACTTTTGGCGATCACATTTTCAAGAGTGGCGATGAGATCAAGATCGACGGTTATTTGGGCAATATCTATTTAGGCAATTCATGCACACTGGATGTGCAGTGAGATTATAAGAATCAGAGGGAGGCATCAAGATGAATACGGTATTACAAAACAAAAGGTTGTTGGGCATCAACGGAATAGGTCGAATTGGGAAATTGACCCTATGGAACCATTTGAACATGAAGCATTTTGACGGAATTGTCATCAATGCCGGCCGTGAAATCGGCAAGAGCATGGAAGATGTGATGCAATATTTGTCCACAGATTCAACATACGGTTCACTGGACAGATTCATGTACGGTTATTCCGGTAAAACTTGTGACGTCAAACTGATCGATGCCGAAGAGCGCATCATCGAAATGGACGGGATTCCAGTGAAAATCCTGACCACTGCCAGAAATCCGAGAGATATCGAATGGAACAAGGAAGGCGTCCGAATCGTTGTGGACTGCACAGGAGTGTTCCTGGATCCAACCGTTCCAGCGGACCATCCCAAAGGAAGTCTACGCGGTCACCTCGAAGCCGGGGCTGAAAAAGTCATTTTAAGCGCACCATTCAAAATAAAGGATTCATCCAGAAAAATGCCAGAGGACAGCGGCATGTTCGTCTATGGCATCAACCACATGAAATACGATCCGATGAAGCATCACGTGATCTCAGCGACCAGTTGCACGACGACCGGACTCTCCCATATGATGAAGCCGCTTGTCAGCACAGAGGAGACATCACGCATTGTGACGGCATCAATGACCACTGTGCACGCGGCGACCAACAATCAAAGCATCTTGGATGCGGCTCCTGGTGCCGGATCAGGCGATCTCAGAAAAGACAGATCCCTTTTCAACAACATCATTCCGACGAGTACAGGAGCCGCAATCGCACTTGAGGAAGTCATGCCCGAGATCAAGAGCATCGGCTTCATGGCAGATTCGATCCGCGTTCCGACCAGCACTGTATCTTTGATTTCACTCAATCTCACTTTCCACACGACGCTTACGGAAAACGGAGAACCTGTGATCACCAAAGAATTCATCAACGACGTCTATAAAAAAGCCAGTGAAGGCGCACAAAAGGGATTGTTGTTTTTCAGCAGCAATCAAAATGTCTCATCCGATCTGATGGGCATTCAGGCCGCGATTGTCATAGAAGGTCAGGAAAACCATACCAGAACGGGCTTTTTACCTCTTAATGCCGATACTTTATCCCGATTGGGCATTGAAGTGACACAAGATGCCAATCTTCCTGTGACGCATGCAAAGATTTTCGGATGGTACGACAATGAGTTCGGCAGCTATGTCAACTGTTTGGGGAAATTGACCAAATATCTCGATAAGAACCTCATATGATGTATCCGCTCAGCCTCTTCTGATGAAGAGGCTTATTTTTGAGCTGTTCTTCAATTGTGGAGAAGTATAAAAAATGTTAAAATACAGGTAATAAACGGCGATTGATTGTCGATTGAGACATGGAGGCATTATGAAACGGATTCTTTTGTGGATTTTAGGAATATTGATGGTACCCGTACTTGTATTTGTTTTATTCTTGGCATATAGCATCATCACCGAGTACAAACCGGATGTTGTGGAGGAAGGCATCATTTTGAATGAAAAACCTGTTGTGCCTGTGGAGATGTCCTCTTTCCAAGTGACGACCTACAACATCGGATATTGTGGTCTTGATGCGGCACAGGACTTTTTCATGGACGGCGGAACAATGTCGAGGTCATCCAGCCTCGAACAAACAGAGAAAAACCTTTTCGGCGTGCTCAAATTTATGACAGAAATAGATTCAGACGCCTATTTGCTCCAAGAAGTGGACGAGAATTCCTCGCGCAGTTTCAAAATCAATCAAGTGGATCGGATTGTAGAGGAGTTTCCTTCATACAGCAGTACTTTCGCGTACAACTTCAGAACTGGATGGGTACCTGTCCCTGTAAAGAATCCAATGGGGAAAGCGATTTCTGGTTTGTTGACGCTGTCAAAGAAAAATCCCGAAACGTCCACCCGATACCAACTTCCTGGCGACGAACCGCTTCCAAACAGATATTTCGACTTGAAACGCGCGATTCTGATGAACACCTATCCTCTGGACAACGGTAAGTCTTTGATCCTGATGAACGTGCATCTCTCGGCTTTCGACGAAGGCGGGCTGATCAGAGCACAACAAGTGGAATGGCTGATCAACTATATTGAAGAAATATACGATCCCAACGAGAATTACTTCATCATCGGCGGCGACTGGAACCATTTGTTGTCACAAGAATTTTTCGATCGTATAGTAGGAGAACCAGAGTCATGGATTGCTGTGATACCTGATTCAATTGAGGCCACCGGATTCAAATTGGCTTACGACAAAACGGTCAATACGGTACGTTCATTGATCACACCTTATGAACCTGGAGTCAGTTTTGAAACGGTCATTGATGGTTTCCTGGTTTCACCAAATGTCAAAGTCGTTTCAGTAATGGGTCATGACCTGGGCTTCAAAGATTCTGACCATCAGCCTGTGACAGCGGTGTTTGAGTTCGAGGAATAATTGGGGACAGGTCCAAACTGGTACCTGGTATGGAAAATTTCATCGAATCGGAGTGACAACTCATGAAAAATGTAAAAGGACTTTTCAGCAAACATGGCAACATGACGGTCATGGTTTTGCTTGTGATCATGGTTGGTATGGGCGAGAAGATGGCGGAACGTTTTCTTCCTCTTTACCTTATCGCATTAGGTGGCAGCACTTGGTCCGTAGGACTATTGAATGCCATGGACAATCTTCTTGGTGCGCTTTATTCTTTCCCAGGCGGCTTTATTGCCGATAGAATCGGATATAAGAAATCGCTTCAGATCTTCACAGGAATTGCCATATTTGGCTATGCACTCGTGATTTTGATTCCCACTTGGCAAGCTGTTCTCGTTGGAGCAGTTTTCTTCATAGCCTGGACCGCGGTTTCTTTGCCTGCGATCATGAATTTGGTAGCCAAGACGGTCCCAAAGAACAAGCGAAGTTTTGGAGTGTCGATTCATTCATTTTTCAGAAGAATTCCAATGGCACTCGGCCCAATGCTCGGGGGCGTTATCATTGGAATATACGGCAGGGTTCTAGGCATCAAGATCGCCTTTGGTGTTGCGATTGTACTGGGACTTTTGGCTATGGTCATGATTCAAAAATTCATGGTGGATGATTTTGACAAAACGAAAACCGTTAAGAAAGTAAATATAAGGGATTCGCTGTCGCTATTGACCCCTCAGCTTAGAACGCTCCTTGCCAGTGATATTCTGATCCGGTTTGCGGAGCAGATTCCATATGCTTTTGTGGTCATATGGGTGGTCGACAATCAAGGACTCACTACTGTTGAGTTCGGTTTGTTGACAATGATTGAGATGGTGACGGCTATGCTTGTTTATATCCCGGTCGCCATGTTGGCAGACCACTACGGCAAGAAACCCTTCGTGCTCATCACATTTGGGTTTTTCACCATATTCCCATTGATGCTTCTGATTTCCAAAGGATTTTGGATGTTTGTGATAGCGTTCATAATCAGAGGATTGAAGGAATTTGGAGAACCGACGCGAAAGGCCTTGATCATGGACCTTGCACCAGAAGATTACAAAGCAAGTGCGTTCGGCACTTATTATTTGATACGAGACATTGTTGTTTCCATTGCCGCACTGAGCAGTGCGCTTCTTTGGAATATCGCACCTGAAGTGAATTTCCTCGTGGCATTTGCTTTTGGTGTGTTGGGAACGACATTGTTTGCTGTTTACGGAAAAGATTTGAAAGGACATTAAATGAAAGATTCACAAAATCTACTGGATTTGCATACGCATACTGTGGCCAGCGGTCATGCATACAGCACGTTGCTTGAAAATATCCGTGCGGCCAAGTCAAAAGGCATGAAAATCATCGGCGTGTCGGATCACGGACCAATGATGCCCGATGGAGCACATCATTTCTATTTCCACAATCTAAAAATATTGCCAGAGACCATTGAAGGGATGCGCGTGCTAAAAGGCGCAGAAGTGAATATACTTGATGAAAGCGGGGAAATTGACATCAAAGGAAAAGCGCAGTTCATTCTGGACTTTGCCATTGCAAGCCTTCACATCCCTTGTTTTGAAAATCAGGGTACTATTGGCAACACCAACGCCATGATCAATGCAATGAAACATCCGGTCGTCAAAATCGTCGGACATCCCGATGACAGCAGATATCCACTGGATTATGAGCGGCTTGTTTTAGCGGCAATCGAGCATCATGTGCTGATCGAAATCAACAACAGTTCCCTGTTGCCAACGGCGACGCGTGAAGGGGCACCGGACAATTATAGAAAACTGCTTGCCTTTTGCAAACAACATGGAGCAGCAGTCATCATAGGCAGTGACGCCCATTTTTCTGAACACGTCGGTGCAATGGATGAGGCCGTTGTGTTACTTGAAGCAATGGGATTTCCAGAAGCACTCATTGCAAATTTCAATGAAGAGTTGTTTTGGGAGTATATGAAGGGGTAGGCAGGGAGAGCAGGGAGAGCAGGGAGAGCAGGAAATGCAGGAAGTGCAGGAAAAGATTAAAATCAAGATTGAAGTCAAGACATTCATACATGCACAATAGTTTTTTGACTTTCCAGCCTTCCCTGCCTTCCCTGCACTTCCTGAATTCACTCCCCAGGTACCAATTTGTACCTGTCCCCAATTGGTACTTATGGAGGGTCTATGAAAATACTACTATTTCTCAACAAGGGCGTTGAACTCATTGAAATGAGTGCATTCGTCGATGTGTTCGGTTGGAACCGAAGTTTCAACCATTCGGACACACAAATTGTGACGTGTGGTTTCAGGGAAGAGATTGTCACGACATTCGATGTGAAACTTAAAGTGGATCTGCTGATTGATGATGTGATTCTGGAAGAATATGATGCCTTGGCAATTCCAGGCGGATTCGGGAACTATGGGTTTTATGAAGATGCCTACAACGAGAAGTTCCTTGACCTTGTCAGGGCTTTTAATGCGGCAGGCAAGTACATTGCGACAGTTTGCGTGGCGTCATTGCCTCTTGGAAAAAGCGGGATTTTGGTAGGGAAGAGGGCCACAACATACCACCTCATGGAAGGCAGACGCCAAAGGCAACTTGAAGCTTTTGGAGCAATCATAGACAAAGATGCCATTGTGACGGATGGCAACATCATCACATCGTGGTGCCCATCCACAGCAGCTGGCGTCGCATTCAAGTTGCTGGAACTTTTGACATCCAAAGAAGAGGCAGACGAAATAAGAACCATTATGGGTTACTGATCAACTTATCGGATTCAGAAAGGAGGATAACATGTCGGAAACATTGAAACAGGAATATTGTGAACCTTGTTCATTGGGGACACCACCACTTGAGGGAGAAGCACTGGATGCCCTCTATAAGGAAATTGACTCAGAGTGGGAACTTGTCGAGGGAAAAAAAATCACACACAAATATAAATTCAAGAATTTCAAGGAAGCACTGGAATTCGTGAATAAGGTAGGAGAAATCGCAGAAAATGAGGGCCATCATCCGGACATCGAACTTGGATGGGGCCGAGTTGTCGTAAACCTCATGACACACAAAATAGGCGGTCTATCGAGAAACGACTTTATTATGGCCTCCAAGATCGACGACTTGAAATGATATTGTACACCAAACACTCACAGTAAATTTTGTGAGTGTTTTTTATTGTTTCATAGTATTTATTGAGCTATAATGAAAAGATTGATAAAAAAATTTATATGGAGTGTATAAAGCCATGATCAAATACAGTGACCCATTTGAACTGAGTGTGGAGTATGACCTTTTCAACTCGTCCTTTGGAAGTGAAGTGTTGGAGATTTATGAAATTGAATCCCTGATCTATGAATGTGATAAGAGCATGATTTATAAAGTCTATAGAAAAGCGGATTTACATATTTTCATGCTCATGGCTTTTAGAAAATTAAGTGATACTGAACTTAATGATGAAAATCTCACATATCTATTTCATGATCGGTGTGCGGAAACATTATTCATTGGAGAAACGGACACGTTTCATTATCTCATAGGACCATTCATAGAAAGTATGGGCATAATTCAGTAAAATTATATTTCATATTCTTATTCCCATACTCCTTTAAAATGTTAAAATACAGATAAAGCAACATTTATAGAAGGAGTCATACATATGGTATTGTTATCGGTCTTATTATTGGCGGTATTGTTTTACTTGTTATTAACGGTTCAAACCCTCAGCAAAAAAGTCCGTTCACAGGACATGCAAATCAAGCGGCTTTACAGCAATATGGATTTTTTGAAAAAGAAGATGGACGGATTGGAGCCATTAGAGCCGAAGGAAACTGTGGATTCCATTGAAAAAATCGAGCAACCTTCGGAAATCGTGCAAGAGGCAGAAGTTACCACAAAACCGGTTGAAGTTGCGATCGAACCGAAGACTGAACGAAAACGGAATTTGTTTTCGGTGGAATCCATCATAACGAAACTGGGCATATTGATGCTTCTGATCGGTGTGGGCTATATATTCAAACTGGCATATGACCATGGTTATTTTACCGAAAAGCTCGCACTGCTCACAGGCGCATTCATTGGATTTGTTTTGATCGGAATAGGTGAACATGTCAGGCGGAAAGAGCGTCATATTTTGAGCCAAGTGCTTTTTGGTGGTGGTATAGCGACATTGTTCATCACCACATATGCCGCTTATCAGGTTTATGGATTCATCTCAAGTGGCATGGCTTTTGTATTTTTGTCAGCTCTAACTCTCATGACTTATGGCATCGCACTCTATGTGGATCAACCGCTCATGTCAGTCATAGGCGTGCTAGGTGGACTTTTGACACCATTCATGGTGGAGCTGGATTTCTTGGGACTCAATGGATTGGGGATTTACATGTTGTTCTTGGCAATCACGAGCATGGGAATCTACGTTTATAAAAAGTGGCGAGTTTTACAGTTTTCCACTATCATAGGGATTTTTGCGGTAACCGGATATTTGGTGGGACTCGGAAGGTTTTCAATTAAAGATGAATACCTGTTGGCGACTCTCATAGGGGTGCTTTATTTGGTGTTCCACGGTGTGGAATATGTGATGACCTATCTGAATGAAGTCGAGAAATCCAAATACGATTTTGGAGCTTTGATACTGGGCGTATTGCCTTTGATCGCAATGCTTGAACTGCGGGTTCTACTCGACTTGGAACCTGAAACATGGGGTTGGATCTGTATCTTGATTGCAGCGCATTACTCGATTTTATGGATGGTGCTATTCAAAAAAGAGGGGTACAGCCTGATCACCGATGTTCTGCTCGGACTTTCGGCATTGTTTTCGTTGTTTGCTTGCCTACTTTACTTTGAAGGCGATATTCTGGCATTGTCCATAATTGCGCTTGGTCTTTTGTTTACAATAGTCGGGGAGCGCAAGGCGCATGGATATACAAAAATAGGTGGTCATGCCATTTTTATGATCGGATTTGTGATCGCATTCCTGGAGATGAGCCACAACATGTTTATTGAGACAGCCCTTTGGTCCGATTATTTGAGCCATAGTGCCGTCCTTGGTTTCCTTGGTGTAGGAGTTTATCTACAAAAAAACCGGGTTCGACTGATTTATGGAATCCTAACACTTGAATTGTACGCTTTGGTATTCTTTGAGGCTGTGGTTTGGCAGCTCACAAAAGACGGTGAGCTCATGATTGCTGCCATGGTGTTATGGCATGGGATTTATCTCTTTGGACTCCATTACGCAAACGGTAGAACAAAACTCGTTCCCAATCTGAGTCTTTTGATCTTGTCCTCGATCCCCCTGCTTGGCAGGATTTTTTGGATCGGCATGGATATCATAAATGCGGAATTCAAGCTTTATAATTTTGTGGCCTTTGTGATTTATGGTGTTGCGCTTTATGGCTTCGCCCATTATAAAGCTCAGGACTGGAAACCGATCGAACGCACGATTTTGAAGTGGTTTGCGTTTATTATGCTCGGCATTGCATCGCTTGTTGACCTGTACAATCTGACGGAACATTTTGGCTACGGACTATTTATGTTTGGGGCTCTGGTTCTGTTGATGAACCGATACGAACTGAAACAAACGGATAAGATTATCTCCGGGCTACGCATCATGACCAGCGCTGTTTGGTTGTTTTTGATGTCGCTTTATATGGTCTTCGGCATCGATCAATCCACGTTTATATTCACCAGATTCCTTGTGGATGTGGGAACTCTAGGTATGCTGTATATGATTCTCAAGCGATTGAATATCAAAGCGGAAATTCAACTTCTGATTCACTGGTTGGTATACCTTATAGTGATTCATCAGAATTTCAAAGGCATGGATGGGACGGTCACCTTACTTTGGGCAGGGTATGCCATTGCTGTACTTGCAGGTGGTGTCCTGAAAGGTCAGCGCAACTTCGCAAACATCGCTTTATTGATGATCGTGTTTGTCGCCGCCAAATTTATCATTGTGGATCTGAGCACTGTCAGCATTTTATGGAAAATCATTACCTCAATGGTTTTTGGATCGGCACTGTTGATTCTCAGCTATGTCCTTCAGCCATTTCTTACGAAGAAGGAGTAGTGGAATCAGAAGAAAAAATAATTATCAGAAAATTCAATAAAAATGTGGACAAAAAAAATGAGAAATGATATTATTATTTCAAATGTAACTAGTTTCAACAACGAATCAGCTTTCCTCCGAAATCGCTTCGGAGGAAAAAAATGAAACAAATTGTAACTAGTTACAAAATGAAAGGGGGATATTATGTCAAAAGAACCTAAAGAAGTAATGGTGCACGATGATTATGCACACGAACCAGTACCTGACAGCGCAAGGAGAGGACTTCTGTCCATGTCCATGGTCATGCTTGGCTTCACTTTTTTTGCTGCAAGCATGTGGACTGGCGGAACACTAGGAATGGGGTTCAGAGTGTTTCCGGACTTATTGATCGTTGTTCTTTTCGGTAACTTGATTTTAGGCATCTATGGAGGTTTTCTCGGCTTTGCTGCTGCAAAAACCAACCTTTCCACACATGTACTGGCACGTTATGCTTTTGGAGTGAACGGATCGAAAATCCCGTCATTCATGCTCGCTTTTACTCAAATCGGATGGTTTGGAGTTGGTGTGGCAATGTTTGCATATCCCATCAACAAATTTACAGGCATTTCAGTTTGGCCACTCATCATCATCGGTGGCGCTCTGATGACAGCAACGGTGGTCATCGGATTCAAAGCAATTGAATGGATCAGCAAAATTGCCGTTCCGGCAATTATTATATTAGGCATCATGTCAGTCACAAGAGCCATTACGACAATGGGAGGCGTAAAACCACTCCTCGACGTGCAGCCGGAGTCATCCATGACACTCGCTGTCGGGGTCGCACTCGCGGTCGGATCATTCATCAGTGGAGCAACACTGACACCTGACTTCGTACGTTTTTCGAAAACCAAAAAAATCGGTGTATCCGCGACAATCATCGGATTCACATTCGGTAACAGTTTGATGTTCATGTTCGGTGCAATAGGTGCCATATCCACAGGCATGTCAGACATTTCGGAAGTGCTCGCCGCGCAAGGACTTTTAGGAGCAGGTATCGCACTTTTGGCACTCAATATCTGGACGACAAACGACAACGCACTTTATGCTTCAGGTCTGGGGCTTGCCAACATCACCGGGCTTAAAAGGAAGCATCTGACCATCGCTGCGGGCGTCATAGGAACAATCTTCGCGATTTTCCTATACAACAACTTCGTCGGCTGGCTGAATTTCTTGAGTGTCTCGTTGCCTCCAATCGGTGGTATCATCATTTCTGATTTCTATCTCAGACGCAAGAAGATTTATCCGCTTGCCTCTGAACACAAATTCGTAAGCGTGAACTGGGCATCCATCATTGCCTGGGCACTAGCAATAGGTGTATCGGTTATTTCGCCCAAGACAGGCTTCTTTTCCATCGCACCGCTCAACGCCATACTTTCCGCAATCTTCTTCTACTACATGTTGGATATGTTAATGAATGGGAACAAAGTAGTAGAGGCCATTGCAGAACAATCGAACTGATGACAGGAGGACATGAATGCAATTAATCATTAAGAACGCAAAACTTAGAAATCATGAAACTTTGATGTCCATCGGCATTGAAAATGGAAAAATTGTCGCCATAGATCATGACATCGCAGCAGAAACAGCAAAAGTGATCGATGCGGGGGGCCATTTGGTGTTGCCGCCATTCATAGATCCGCATTTGCATCTGGACGCGGTACTCAGTGTTGGCGATCCAAGATTCAATGAGTCGGGCACGTTGCTTGAAGGCATACAGATCTGGGGAGAGCGAAAGCCATTTCTGACAAAAGAAATCCTGAAGAAAAACGCCATTGAGGCCATCAAATGGGAAGCCGCCAATGGAACACTGAAAATAAGAACACATGCGGACACAACCGATCCAACACTTCTCACTGTGGAATCATTGCTTGAAGTGAAAGAGGAAATGAAGGATTTGGTCGATCTTCAGATCGTAGCCTTCCCACAAGACGGCATCTTTACCACAAAAGAGGGACTGGATTTGATGAAGCGCTCGCTCGAAATGGGCGTAGATGTAGTCGGAGGCATTCCCCACAATGAATTCACCAGAGAAGATGGTGTGAGGGATGTTGAAACCGTATTTGAACTCGCTGAGAAATTCGATGCATTGATCGATATTCACGTGGATGAGACCGGTGATGAACAGTCCAGATTTGTGGAAGTCATGGCAAAGGAAACCATCAACAGAGGTTGGCAAGGCAGAGTTACAGCGAGTCATACGACAGCAATGCATAATTACAACAATGATTACGCTTTCAAATTGATCGGAATCCTAAAGCGCGCTGAAATGAACATGATCACCAATCCTTTTGACAATTCGGTGCTTCAAAACCGTACAGACGGCTATCCGCGCAGAAGAGGCCACACACGTGTGGACGAATTGCTCGCTAGAGGCGTCAATGTCAGCATAGGTCATGACAGCATCATGGACCCTTGGTATCCGATGGGCAAAGGCAGCATGCTCCAAGCAGCCAATTTGCTCCTTCATACAGCCCATATGAGTGGCTATAGCCAAGTCTCTCAGCTGATTGACATGATCACGGACAATTCAGCCAAAACAATGAACCTTGCTGAGGGGTATGGCATTAAGGTGGGCAATCAGGCGGATATGATCATCCTTGATGCCACATCGGAATTCGATGCCATCAGACTTATGAGCGAATGTCTTTATGTCATTCGTAAAGGCAATATTGTCAGTACGGCACAGCCTGCAACCAGAATGCTCAATTTTGGAGGCGAAGTGAGAAATATTGATTTCAAATTATAGTGGCAAATATTCGTAGGGCGTGAAAGTTTGATTTTCACGCCTTACTTTTATTGTGATATAATGTTTTCAGTGGCAATAACTAAAGTGAGGTGAGCGCTTTGAATATAAGAGATGTGGCGCAGCGCGCAGGCGTATCTGTTGCGACGGTCAGCAGGGTTCTTAACCATCCGGACCAAGTGACGCCTAAAACGAGGGAACGGATCCTTGAAATCATGAAGGCCATGGACTACACCCCAAACTGGTTCGCAAGAGGCCTCAACCTTAACCGTACCGGCGTCATCGCGCTCCTGATTCCAAACATAATGAATCCGATTTATACGGAAATCGCCAAAGGTGTGGAGGAAGTCGCCCATAATAAGGGGTACTATACTTTGCTGTGCAATTCTGAGGATTCCAAAGAAAAAGAAGCCGCTTACATAGAGATGTTGCTTCACAGGAAAGTGGATGGTCTGATTTTCATCGCGGGGCATCTCGATCCCAATCTTATGAAGCGAATAGAGGAAACCCGATTGCCTGCAGTAATGATTGGAAAAATCGAGGGCAATTGGCAATTCAGTGCAGTATACACAGACTATTTCGAAGGTGCCAGAAAAGCAACGGCCCATCTGATAGAAAATGGCTATAGCGGCATCGCCCATATCACTGGAAATCTTCGATTTATTGAAAGTGCCGAAAAACTGAATGGTTATAGGGAAGCTCTTAATAATGCGAATATCGAAATCAATCCCAAATGGATCATCGGAGGAGAGGAGACCATCGAAGGTGGTTATTTGGCCGCTAAGCGGTTGGTGAGAAACCCCAATCCTCCTGAAGCGATTTTTATAGCAAATGACTGGATGGCGTTCGGTGCCATAGATGCCATCAAGACAGAAGGTTTCAGGATACCTGAAGATATCGCTATTGTAGGTTTTGACAACAATAGGATGTCCGGACTCGTGGAACCCAAACTAACCACGGTGAACCTACCGGTCTACAAGATGGGGCTGACGGCCAGCAGACTTTTGTTCGATGAGATGGATACGTTGCCTTCAACATCTGAAAGTGATGAGAAGACAGATCAGAAACAACAGATATTTTTGCCACTTACGATCAAGGTGAGACATTCATGTGGTCATCAAGATCGAATCAAAGCTATATTTGGTGAATAGGGGGAACATATGCGTCTTAAAATGGATTTTATGGGCTTGTCATTAAAGAACCCGGTAATGGTGGCGGCGGGACCATGGAGTCGTAATCCAGAAACGATCATGCGTTCATTGGATGCTGGCGCTTCAGCGGTGGTGACGGAAACCATCGCAATGGAAGTCAGACAAAATGTGCGGCCATGGATCTATTCAAAGAATGAAGGGTATCAGAACGTACGCCTATACAGTGATCATGCTCTTGAACAATGGCTTGTTTTCATCAGACAAATCAAAAAAGAAGGTGGAACGGTCATTGCAAGCATCATGGCCCATTCACCCTCTGAAATGGCCTATATTGCGAAGAGCGTGTATAAGGCAGGAGCGGATGCCATTGAACTTGGCCTGTCCATACCTCATGGTGAAGGTGTGGCGGTTATGGGATCGGATCCAGATCATATGTACAATTCTGTGAAAAGGGTGATTCAAAGTGTGGATATACCGGTTATGGTTAAATTCTCACCCCATGTCACTAATATCTCAGAACTGGCGAAAGTCGTGGAAAAAGCCGGTGCATCGGGCATTAGCGCCATCGATACTGTAAGAAGTATCATCGGTGTCGATCTTGAAACATCAAAACCGCTTTTAGCCACATATGGAGGTTACTCGGGAGTGCCGATCAAACCGATCGGACTAGCCACAGTGGCATCCATAGCCCAATCGGTCAAGATTCCTGTTTGCGGCATCGGAGGCATCAGCAATTGGAGCGATGGTCTGGAGTACATGATGCTCGGTGCGAGCACCATTCAAATCGGATCGGCCATTATGACACATGGACCAGAGGTCATAAGCGACGTGATCCAAGGCATGGACAAATGGTTGGAACAAAAGCAGCTGAGAGCGGAAGGCATAGTCGGAAAAGCCCTCTCCAATCTAAAATCGTTTGATGAAATAGAGATTTTGCCCTATAAGGCAGTTTTGAACGGCACTTGTCCTGAAAGCAGTTGTGAGACTTGCGTTGTTGGTTGCCTTGTGGGCGCACTGGAAAAGAAAAATGGCAATATCGTCTACCATCAAGAGCTCTGCAATGGTTGCGGACTTTGTGTGAGCTTATGCAAAGACCAAAATTTCGAGCTTAAGTGGCGATTATAAAAAAGCATCAGAAAGGAAATACAAACATGAATAAAATCATATCAATCGTCATCACAGTCATCATGGTCTTGGCGGGCATCTATCTCTTGGGAACCTTGACCTTCGATTCGGAATTTTCAAGCGAGCTGCAAGGCAAGTGGGTTGGAGAAAGCAAATCAAAGGAGGATGCCTCAGTCGTCATCGAACTGAACATCACCACTGACGGCACTGTGTATGGCACTGTTGGAGGAGCAAAATTCGAAAATGGCTCCATACGTAAAAACAGAAATTCCATTGGAGAAAGACTTGGCATCAATTCCGACTACATCATTGTGGACGGGACACTTAAAGGTCAGATTACAGAAGATGGAAAGAATCTCGACATCATGGTCACCATACCGTTTGATTTCAACAGCGGCATCATTGATGGTGGCATCAACCTAAAAAAGCCATTCTCTTATCCTGATCCAATTGTACGTGATATGGAGCTACGCTTATGGAACTGATGAAAGCAGCAGATCTGCTTATTGAGAAAATTAAAAGGGAATACAAGGAAGAAGTGGCGGTCGTAGTGGTCATGGGTTCTCATATTTATAACGAGACCCACAGCAGATCCGATCTCGACATGTACTTTGTCATCAACTCTCCAAAAGGTTATGAGCTTGGACTGACATTTGTCATCGATGGCATAGGTTTCGATTTTTGGCCAATTTCATGGGAACGCATAGAGCGCATGGCAAATCACGATGAAAGAGTGACCTCGATCATCACAGAAGGCCAGATCATCTACTCAGGATCAGAGGCTGACCTTGAGCGGTTCAACGCACTGAAGTCAAAAGCGCTGGATGTGAGCGACAATAAAAAATTCACACAAAAGTCCAGAAAGGTCTTTGACCAGGTTTACAAAAGCTATTTCAAACTGGAAGATGCCACGGATTTGACCTCAGTGAGAAGACATGGCATCAATGTGATTTTTTCATTGACTTACGCCCTGGCACTCCTCAACAAGGAAACTGTAAAAAGAGGACGTGGCAAACTCAAGAAAGAGATTTTGGCCATGCCGCTCGTTCCGAAAGATTTCGAGCGCCATTATGATGTGATCTTCGAAAGCAAAGATTTGGGCGCCATCAAAAGCGCATCCCGTCATTTGGTCAGCAACATGGAAGAGCTCCTATCAAATGAAGAAACAAAGCAAATCGAACCGGTGGAGTTCAAAGAACAACTTCATGGGTTTTACGAAGAACTCATCAATTTTTACAACAAGATCCATCACGGCTGCGAAACGGGAGACTATGTCACAGCCTTTTATGCCGCAAATGAGATTGCAAGCGAAATTGACGACGTGCTCACAGGTACAGGCATTTCCTCCAGCCAGTTGCCGGATCTGGTCGGTGCCTTTGACACGAATGACATCAACAAATTTTTAGAGGTGGCAGATGAACATCAGAAAGCTTTCGTCGCACTGCTGGAAAACGGTGGCGTGAGCATTAGGACATTCAAGGATTTTGACGCACTGGAAGCGTATTTGAACCAATTAGGAAAGGGTGAATAAAATGACGGTATATTTTTACGATACAACGATAGGAAAGATAGGCATTGCAGAGAACAATGGAAAAATCACCAATGTGTTTTTCAAAAAGGATGACATTCCGAAAAATGCCCAAATTTCAGAAACACCACTGCTCAAAGAGGCTGCGGATCAACTCGCCAAATACCTCGCAGGCGAACTCAAAGCATTTGATTTGCCACTGGATGCTGCGGGAACACCATTCATGAAGCAAGTATGGCAATGCCTCACGGAGATTCCATATGGTGAGACATCCAGCTATAGGGACATTGCAGAGAAAATCGACAACGAAAAGGCTTATCGTGCGGTGGGACTTGCCAACAACAAAAATCCGATTCCGATTTTCATCCCGTGCCATAGGGTCATCGGCACAGACGGTGCACTTACAGGATACCGTGGTGGACTTGCAGTGAAAAAAATGCTGCTCGAGCTTGAAAAGGCGAAATAAATGCACATCTATGAATATGGCGAAAAGGAAATTGCATATCTCAAAACCAAAGACCAAACACTCGCTGAGGCCATAGACCGGATCGGTAAGATTGAACGCCATGTGATTCGCGACCCCTTCGTTGCACTCATATCCAGCATCGTCGCTCAGCAAGTTTCCATCAAAGCGGCCGAGACCGTTTATGCAAGACTGACCAAACTCGCTGTGGAGATCACACCCGAGAGCATTGGGTCCCTCAGTATAGAGGAAATTCAAAAGTGTGGCATGACATTTAGAAAAGCGGGTTATATCAAAGGCATCGCAGAGGCGGCACTCAGTGGTGAAGTGGATTTTCATGCACTGCACCAACTGCCTGATGAGGAAGTGGTCAAAAGGCTTTCAGCGCTCAGCGGTATCGGCATTTGGACAGTGGAAATGCTGCTCATTCATTCACTTTGCAGACCCGATGTGGTCAGTTACGGCGATCTGGCGATCAGGAGAGGCATGATGAATCTGTATGGACTCGAAACCCTCTCAAAAGCGGAATTCGACACCTACAGAAAACGCTATGCTCCGCATGGCACAGTGGCGTCGCTCTATTTATGGGCTTTGAGTGTCGAGGAGCCTGAGAGAATTGACAAAACGCTCAAATAGGGTTATATTACAATTAATTCAGAGTGGTCCCATAAAGACCACATGAAAATACAAAAAGGAGGTGAGCAATTGTATACACTTACAATTATGAAGGAGGCAAATGCTCTTGAATTACAAAAATGCAGCAGAAATTTTGCCGACTCACCTACTCGAGGAAATTCAAAAGTATACTGAAGGCACTATGATTTATGTGCCAAAATCCTCCAGTAGAGCGGGTTGGGGACATCAAACGGGACTTCGGGAGGAACTCGACGCAAGAAACTCAGCCATAACGGATGCGTTTCGCGATTCCAGTACCATCTCCGAACTGGCCAAGCTCTACAATTTGAGCGAGGCCGCCATCAAGAAAATCGTCTATGCTAAAAAATGATTAAAAAAATGCTTTAGCTGGACCAATGGCGTTCCGTATGGGAAAATGAACTTAACCGGTTAATACTTCTATGAAAGGAGGTTGATTGTATTGAAAATAAAGAGGTGGCTTAAACGTTAGCGCGTTTAAAAACCAAATAAAGGCGTGGGACAGATTCAACTCTGTTCCACGCCTTTTTAATATTGTGTCTTCAATCTGTAGTTCTATAAAGTTCACTGATGACTTCCTCGATATCCAGAGCGTGTTCCAAACACATCTGCTCCAGGGTCTTGTCAATGCTTTCTCCTTCACCGCCGATTTGGACGCCGTACCTGGAGAAGACATTCATGGTCTCTGGATAACCTCGGGTAATCGACGAAATGGCAGTGGATCTGGTAATGTTCATAACACCCTCCTTTGAAATCTTAAAAACAACCAGGATAATAAGAGTCTCATTATATAATTACCCACTTAGATGGGTATAATAACCCTATGAATCATGATCGAAAGGACAACATTATGGATACCGTATTATCGCTGAAGCATGTCTCAAAAAAAATAAAAGGGCGACCCATCATCAAGGACATATCGTTCACAGTAAAAAAGGGACAAATCTATGGATTTCTAGGGCCCAACGGCGCAGGAAAAACCATGACACTAAGAATGATCGTTGGCCTCATCAGACCCACATCCGGCACTGTGGAAATTTGTGGTCACAACACCAGAAAAGATTTCGTGAGTGCCATGTCAAACGTCGGCTGCATCATTGAAAATCCTGAGCTATACGAATACCTCTCAGGTATGGACAACCTCGAACTCCTACGAAAAATGGAGCCGGAGATTCCGAAGTCACGCATCGATGAGGTCGTTGATCTGGTCGGTCTCACACATAGGATCCAGGACAAGGTCGGAACCTATTCTCTTGGCATGAAACAGCGTCTTGGCATCGCTCAAGCGCTTATGAAAAAGCCAGAACTCCTCATTCTCGATGAACCCACCAATGGGCTTGACCCGGCCGGAATCAAGGAGTTTAGGAGTCTTGTAAAATCATTGTCAAAAGATCAGGGAATGACCATTTTCATCTCCAGTCACTTGCTTTCGGAAATCCAGATGATCTGTGATGAAGTCGCCATCATTTTGCATGGGAAGATCATCAAGACTTCCAAAGTCGAAGATCTGTCCACAGGCCAAAAAATCACATGGCAAGTCACTGATGTGCCTCAAGCCTTAAAACTGCTCAAAGATGATTTTGGGATTGAAGCCGTAAAAGACACTGATGAGACCCTCAGTGCTTTTACGGACGATTTCAGGCTCACAGCCATCAACACGGCCATGATGTCTTCAGAAATCGGACTCAAATACGTTTCAAGACAACAAAAATCCCTGGAGGACCTTTTCATGGAACTCACAGGAGGTGAAACCATTGGTTAAGCTCATCGAAAACGAAATCATAAAGACATTCTACAAAAAGAGAATTCATGTCATCGCAGGAATTCTGTTGGTGCTCATCGCACTGTTTGCCTATGGTGAACATTATACACTCACAAGAACTCAGGATCGAGTCGCCGAACAGCTCGGGATCGAAAATGCCGAGGACTGGAAAAACATCATCGGTCAGCAACTCTTGGACCTCGAGAGGAGACTCGACAATCCCTACATACCAGATGAGGGGAAAGCATCCATTCGGGTCCGTGCGGAGCAACTCAGATTCTACCTCGACAATGATGTGAGCCCGATCGGATCCACCGCAGCGAGGTTCATGGGACAGTTCATAGAACAATCCATATTTCTATTTCTTCCGCTCTTGATCATTTTGCTTGCAGGTGACATGGTATCCGGAGAGGTCAATGCGGGCACAGTGAAACTCATTCTGACGAGACCTGTCAAACGATGGCGCATACTCATGGCCAAATTGCTTGCATTGTCCATGCTCGAAATGTTCGTCATTTTTATGATGGCGCTTTTCTCATATGGCATCGCAATGGTGGTATTCGGTTACTCCGGATTCAACGAACCTGTGATCACAGGTTTCAGGGTGGTGGAGAGCCAGCTGGACACATCGGCGGTCAAAACGATTCCACAATGGCAGTATCTGATGATGTCATACGCCATCGGTTATTTCGTAGCCTTTGTCATTGGATCGCTTTCACTGATGGTTTCAGTGATCGTAAGAAGCACTTCAGCATCCATTGGAATTATGATGTCCACACTCATTGGAGGCAGTTTTCTCAGCTTCTTCATTTCAGACTGGAAGCTGACGCGATATCTCTTTACAGTCAACCTCAACTTGACCTCATACATTTCAGGGAGTTTCCAAATTGTAGAAGGGCTCAGTATGTCCTTTTCAACTTTGGTATTACTGGGATGGGCACTTGGCGCCATAAGCATCGCTTTTTTGGTGTTCACACAAAAAGATATTTTGGCATAGGAGGATGCGATGATGAAAAAATGGATCTGGTACACTGTAAGTACAATTTTCATACTGGGCATCTCCATTTTTGCGTATGGCTTCGGGCAAGCGATATCCATTGGCATCGAAGTCAATCAGGCTCCTGGAATTGTTCAACCAGCCCCGGAAATGACAGTTGAACCACAAATGGTCGATGGAGTACTGGCTATGGGTGACTCTCTTGCCAGAGGTACCGGCGATGAAACCGGAGAAGGTTTTGTAGGATACGTTGTGAGGGGTCTGGAATCATCAAACGGCGAGCCTTTGCCACTTTACAACATAGCCGTGGAAGGACTTGGAACTCAGGCGCTTCTGTCACAAATCAATGACCCTCAAACGCGGGAAGGCATACGCAGCTCAAGCCTCATTCTGATCTCCATCGGAGGCAATGATCTCAGAGCGATCGAGAGGGTGGAGAGCACTCAAAGATCCCAATATTTCAAGGACGCACTCGACATATACATCGGACAACTGGGTGAAATAATCGGCATCATCAGGGCAGAGAACAAGGGGGCGCCCATAGTCTTCATCGGACTCTATAATCTCGACTATAGCCCTTCAAATCAGGAACGCTCCGAATATCTCATCGAATGGAACCAATCGACCCAAAAGGTGCTTGAATCCTTTGAAGGCACACTCTTCACACCGACGTACGACCTCTTTAAATTGAACTTGGAGGATTATATTTCTGCCGATGGTCTACATCCCAATTCAAAAGGATATGCCGCCATTGGAGATCGAATCCTGAGAAATTTGGGCATAGGCAAAATGAACATGCCAAATCAATACTAAATACAATCAGGAAATTGTCATAACATCTTGTACCTTTTCGATTAAGTGTTAAAATAGGAGTAGCAAACAATCGAGGTATTAGACTAATGAAAAAAGTACTGAAAACTGTGTTAAAAGTAATCATGATTGTGATTTTGATCGTCGTTGGCGGGACATGGGGCATCAATGCCCATATGATCAAAGTGACAGAGCAATACATTGTTGCACCGGACGAAGCACTTGAGTTTGACGCAGACGCCATCATGGTGCTCGGTGCAAGTGTCAATCCCAACAGGACCCCAAGCGTCATGCTGGCGGATCGGTTGCTTCAGGGCATTGAACTTTATGAGATGGGTGTTACCGATAGGATGCTGATGAGTGGCGACAACGGCACGGACCACTATGACGAAGTCACAGTGATGAAAAATTATGCGATTGGTAAAGGTGTGCCTTCGGCACACATCTTCAAGGACCATGCCGGTTTCAACACTTACAACAGTATGTACAGGGCTGGAGCCATCTTCGGAGTGGATAAAATGGTCATAGTCACACAGGAGTACCATTTGTACAGGTCGCTTTATATCGCGAACAAACTTGGCATTGATGCCATAGGCGTCGCATCGAATCAAAGAGAATATAGCGGACAAAGCTCAAGGGACTTCAGAGAGGTGCTCGCGCGGGTCAAGGACTTTTTCCTGGTCATCCTCAAACCCGATCCCACATTTCTTGGCAACACAATTCCCATCACCGGCGATGGTGATGCATTTTATGATTGATAGAAATTGAAATTGAACCGCCGAACCGCCGAACCGCCGTTTGCGTACCTGGTACGCAAACGGCGGTTCTTTGCGTCTTGGACATTTCAAAACAACAAACGTACACTTGAAGAGATCTCGAACTGTTCTTTGATTGAGTCAGCCAAATCATCAGGGGGAATCTTTTTCCCATCTTTGATCCATTGCTCTAAAATATTAAGTGCCACACCAATGCGTATAGCAATGAAGTAGTTTTTGTATTGAACCGGACTTTCATTTTGGTTATCGATTCTTTGGAGAAATTGTTCTATGATCCTTGAAAAAGAGTCGACAATGATATCCGTTCGCTTGATATGGATCAAAATTTCCAGAATCTTTGAATCGAGATACCAATATCTCAGGAAAGATTTCAAAATAAACGTACTTTGAGTTTGTTTTTCAAGGTATGCCTTCATTTCATTGAACGCTTCATCGCATTTTAACCTTAACACATCCTCAATAGCATCGAAATTTCGGTAAAAAGTCGTTCTTCCGATATTGGCTCGATCGACAATATCTTTGACTGAAATACTCTCAAATGATTTCTCTTTAATGAGTTGATCCAGTGCCGAATAGATCAAATCACACGATTGGATGGAACGTTTGTCTTGTTTTTTATGATACATTTTTGACCCTCCTGTTTCACATCTCCTGAATCTGTTGACATCAAATTTACAACATTATATACTTCTGATAAATAAGTGTCAAATGTAACGTAAAAACAAATTTAGAGAACATAAGCATCGTAACAGGAGGATTGTATGAATGATAAAATCAAAATACTTCCCAAAGTAATCAACAACGAATATAAGGGCAGTAAAGTAGCAAAGCAAGTTTTTTTAGTAATCACCATATTGACAGTGATCAGAAGCCTGATTCATGTGTTCGCACCTGATGGTGGTGCACAATCCATTGCCACGATTCCACTGGATACATACACTCAGGCCGGAGCGGCGAGTGTGGTCATGATTTTTTCTCTTTGGGGATTGTCCCAGCTTCTGATGGGTGTAGTTTACGCCTTTGTATACCTAAGATACAAGTCTCTGATCCCCGCAATGTACATCCTTCTCATCGCCGAATACATCATGCGCATAGTCATAGGCATGATGAAACCGATCGAGACGGTCGGAACTGCTCCAGGTGGAGTCGGAAACTGGATTCTGGTACCACTTTGTATCATCATGCTCGCATTGTCACTATCAAAAAATAAAAATGAAAAAGAGGATAATCATGTATAAAAGTAAAACACAGGTTCCTAAATTCGTATGGGTGGTCCTTTTCATTCTAGGGGGTATAGACCTCATACGTGGCTTCATGCACACGGTACTGCTCGAATATTCGGCACTGAATATCGCAGGACTTGATTTGACAACATCAACTGCGGCAGAGCAGTTGAGACTACTTGGCGCATTTGGAATTTCGAACTGGGTAACTGGTGCACTTTTCATACTGATTGCTCTGAAAGCAAAGGACATTTCTATCCATGTCATTGGGATTATCCCTGTCGCTTATGGACTTAGTGCCATCGCTATGAAAATCAATACAGCAGGTTACACACAGACCACTGCAAATTGGGGCGGTATGAGCATGATGATCCCCTATTTGGCGGTTTGTGTGATTACGTTTACTGCGGGAATAATAATGATAATAAAGAGTAAAAACGGGTAAATACAATATGTATGAGTTTCATACGATTGGGGTGTACGATTGGAGGGAATACAAGTGAAAAGGAGCTTAGTGTTTTTATTGATTCTATCGCTCATGCTCACTGCTACACCAGGATTTGGCCAGACCATAACACATGAAAATGAAGCAAGAACTCTTTATGAACTCAATTTATTCAAAGGCATCAGTACAACAGAATTCGTACCTGACCTGGCAAATATGAGTAACAGAGAACAGGCAATGACAATCATTGCAGTAGCGTTACAGTGGCAACTCGATATGAGTGCCAAGAGCCCGTTTAAAGATGTAAGCGATTGGGCTCAGCCATACGTGGCAAAAGCCTATCAGATGGGCATCACCAGCGGCATCAGTGCGACGGAATTCGGTGGTAAGCGCAATGTGACACAAAGGGAACTGGCAGCTTGGATGCTTAGAGCGCTAGGTTACGACGGACTGGAGGCATGGGAGAATACAGTTCAGTTAAGCGGTCATGTTGGGGCGAATCTCGATTCGAACACAATGAATACTCAAATCAACCGCGATATGCTAGTGGGAATGTTATACAATTTCTTGAAGGAAGGCAAAGTAATCTCTGAAAGTAAAACCTTGATTCAGAAATACTTGGATACAAATCCGAATTATGCGGGAATCGCTCAAAAGGCGGGGATGACAGCTCCAAGTGGAGATATCATGGAATTTGTTTTGATTGAAAACACCGCCCAAAAATGGGATGCCGCATCTGCTATGATGAAGACGACATACAGTTACGACACGGGTCTGATTGACTCAAATGGCAAATTCATGCTACTGAATACAGCGGGAGCATATGGAATAATCTCTCGACCAGCTATTGAGTCCACTACATTTTTTATTAAAGATATCAGTGTCGTAGTGCCTTTTTCAAATGGAAGGGCAGTCGGCGTCGTACAAACCATAAGTCTGACTAATGTCATCAGGAGTTATATAGTTGTTCACACAAATATATTTCTGAAAGTGACAGGATCATCATTTGTAAACAGCGATGGAGCACCGGTCTATTCAATCAATACGGTTTCTATCGTTCAGTCAGAGGGGTCTTTACCACAAGAAATAAAACCCGCAGGCCTATTTCGTGTTGGTCTGATTGTTGATCCGGCAGGTATTGGAGAAAATGCCATCAACAGAATGGCATGGGAGGGCATTAAGAAATTTGCGCATATATACCTTTTGTCATCCAGTGATTACAGTTATCAAAAGGCTAATTCTTACGAGGATTTGTTTTATCCTTTTGAATTGATGGGTATACACGATAAAAACCTCATCATTGCCAATGGTTTTGGGTTCAATGAGGCAGTGGCCAAATATGCAGATCTTCACCCAAGCAAGAATTTTGTCATCATCGATGGTTTTGTAGACAGACCTAATGTGACAAGCATTGGTTTCAAAGAAGAGGAAGGTTCATTTTTGGCTGGAGTCGCTGCCGGACTCAAAGCACTTGAGGCAGGTGCGACAAAAGTCGGCTTTATTGGCGGAATGGATTTTGATCTGATCCAAAAATTTGAAGCGGGATACGAGGCCGGTGTCAAGGCAGCTGCCCCATCTGTTCAAGTGGTCGTGGATTATATTGGCACTTTCACAGAGGAATCGATAGCGAAGTCAGCAGCGGCATCCATGTATGATGATGGAGCGTTTGTTATCTTTCATGCTGCAGGACCAGCCGGTATGGGCATAATTGACGAAGCAAAAGAAAGAGCAAGCAGTGGAGATGCAGCTTTAGTGATTGGTGTGGATTATGATCAATATGATGATGGCATCTACGCTTCGGGTAAATCAGTGGTACTCACTTCGATGATCAAAAGGTTCGACAGTGCTGTCTTCAATGTATGTGCATCAGCTTACGATAAGAAATTGACCAGTGGATTGCTCAGTTTCGGACTTGATGAAGAAAGTATTGGACTGCCGTCAGTGAACCCCAACTTGAGCCAAGATATTAATCAGAAAATTTATGATTTCGAAGAGAAGATAATATTGGATGAACTAACTGTTCCAATTGTCCCGTTGAGACTTAAGTAAACGAAGACGACCATTAGGTTACCGCCGTTTGCGTACCAGGTACGCAAACGGCGGCTCACATGAAGTAATAACTGATATAGGGAGGTAACAATGGATACAGAAAAAAAGAAGAGCAAATACAGCCATAAGTATGACATGGTTGAACTTAAGGAAATGACGATTCAAATGCTGAGTCGAAGAGGTGTTGAACTGATAGAGATCGCGAAAATCGTTCAAATACTTCAAATTCCATACTATCCCGAATTGACACTTGATCTATGTATGGAGAATATCGATGCCGTACTGAGCAAGCGGGAAATCATTCATGCCATCATGACAGGAATCGCCATTGATGAATTGACAGAGAAAAAACTTTTGCCTGAACCCCTTCAAAGCATTGTGGAAGCGGATGAAGGCCTCTATGGCATCGATGAGATCCTTCCGTTATCAATAGTAAATGTCTATGGTTCCATTGGACTCACAAATTTCGGATACCTCGATAAGGAGAAGATTGGAATCATAAAGGAACTGGATGAGAAAAAAGGTGGCGAGTGTCATACGTTTTTGGACGACCTCGTTGCAGCCATAGCTGCGGCAGCTGCCAGCAGGATTGCTCATTCATTGGGTTGATAGTAAATAAAAACACAACTTGAGTCCTAAGGATTCAAGTTGTGTTCTATTTATATGTGGACAAATCAAAACAAGATTTCAAGATCCAGTTCGGAGATCAATTCGGAAATTTCGCTGCAAACGTTCTTCAACTCTTTGGAAATGTCATCGAACCCTTTGTGTTCCAGTCTCGTTTTGGGACCGGAAATGCTGATCGCCGCAACAATGGAATCTTTATGCCGGATAGGGGATGCGATACAAAACAGTCCGTACTCATATTCTTCATTGTCAAATGCAATACCGCTGTCAGTGACGGACGCGAGTTCCTTCAAGAACTCTGCGTAATCAGTGATGGAGTTCATTGTTCTGTCGGAAAACTGTTTTTGCTTGAAATAATTTTTCAGTGTCTCTTGATCCCACCTTGAAAGAAAAATCTTGCCGGAGGCGGAACAGTTCAGTGCGCTGATCGGAGTCAACTTTGAAACCAAAATGGAGTGGTCGGTCTCCGATTTGTAAATATTGAGTGATTGTCCCTGGTACTCGATATTGAGATTGACACTTTCACTAAGCTTTTCAGATAATCTATTGATGAATGGTTTTGAGATATCTACAAGATTTGTTTGCGAGGCAACTTTTGAACCATACTTGATCAAACCAAGTCCGAGCTTGTAATCATCCGTGTCCTCATTTTTACGTACAAAATTCCATTGCTCAAGCGTCACTAGAATCCTGAAGACCGTTGCTTTCGGCAATGATAAATCAGCGGCAATCTTACTGACACCAACAGGTTTTGTGGCCTCATACAGATAATCTATGATTTCAAGAGTTCTTTCCGTCATGGTGTTCACATTACTCATATAGCATGCCTCCTCATATAATCGAAGTATACTATAAAACAGACGTGTTTTAAAGTCAGAAAATCAAAAATAAGCAAAATTTGAAACATCGTTTCAAAAGTGCTTGTAATTCGTGGTGCAATATTGTAAAATCTACTTAAGTTGAAACGTCGTTTCAAAAATAAAGTGGGGGTGCGTATGGAGAATGTAAGTTTAAATGGAAAAAGCCGGTTCAGTACAAAAGAAATGATGAAATTCATTATTCCGTCGGTTATTGGTCTGTTGTTGTTTGTAATCCCGTTGCCGTGGGGTGGAGTAGAGTGGACAATCGGAGTCGGTTACTTTGCAACGATGTTCAGAGCCAATTTTGGTGAGATCCTGCCTGCATTTATGGCTTATGTGGTGATGTTGAGTGCTGCTCTTACAGTAGTCGCCTCACTTGCAAAACCTAAGTTCGTCATGGAGCAACATTTTTTACGGGATTTGTTTGTTGTAAAAATGCCAATGGTGGCAATTCGTGTATTATCGGGTATTTTTGCATTTGTTGTGTTGAATCAAGTCGCCGGACCTGGACTCTCCATGATTTCAGATCCTTACACCGGAGGGGTAGTGCTCAATGACCTGTTCCCAGTATTGGCCACATGGTTTTTCTTCTCTGGATTCTTTTTACCACTTTTGATGGAATTCGGATCCATGGATTATTTGGGAACGTTGATCAGAAGATTTATGAGACCACTTTTCAAAGTGCCAGGACGTTCTGCAATTGATGCTGTAGCATCATGGATTGGTTCGGGTCCTGTGGGCGTTGTCATTACCGATAAGCAATATCGTGAAGGTTACTATACAGAAAAAGAGGCTTCTATCATTGCCGTATGTTTCTCGCTGGTATCATTGCCGTTCGCAGTTTTTATAGCCGATTTCCTTGATCTCACAGTGAGTTTCCTCGCATTTTACGGTGCGATCAGTGTGGCTTCATTTGTCGCGGCACTCATTCTTCCAAGGATTTATCCATTGAACAAAAAGAAAGAGTCTTATAAAGAAGGCGTTGAAGTCAGAATCAATGAAGTTGTACCGGAAGGCAACACAGTCCATAGTTGGGCTGTCACCAACGGTGTCAATAAAGCGAAAACCGCACCCGGTCCTGCAGGACTTGTATTGTCGGGACTCAAGACCGTAGCGGATGTCTATTTCAGTCTGATGCCAATCGTCATGCTGTTGGGAACGATTTCTTTGATCATCGCGGAATATACGCCGTTTTTCAGCATAATTTCAACACCTTTGATTCCGGTTTATACTTTGTTGAATGTTCCAGATGCGACGCTTGCCGCCAGTGCGACTTTGGTTGGCTTTGCGGACATGTTCCTTCCGGCGATATTTGTGAAGGGCTCGGAATATGAGATCACCCGCTTTATCATTGGCGCATTGTCATTTACTCAACTCATCTACTTGACTGAGACAGGCGCAGTGATCCTACGTGCCAAAATTCCAGTGAACTTTAAAGACTTGTTGATCATTTTCGTTGAAAGAACTTTGATCACATTGCCAATAATCGTGTTGATTGCCCATATGGTATTCTAGTGAGGTGAACGGATGAAGCATAAATATATCGCGAAAAGGTATTGGAATGACAAGTCGACGGCGATGGGAAAAGTCGATGAACTTGCCAAGAAATATGACAACGTGATCAATCTCAGCCTCGGTGATCCAGATCAGACCACTGATAGTGGCATCATCCATTTCGCGTTCGAGGAAGCGATGAACGGGCACACCAAGTACACCGACTTCAGAGGGGACCCGGAGCTGCGTCAGGAAATTGCAAAGTTCTACAAACAAAGTCACTCAGTCGAGCTCAGTGACAGTGAAATCATGGTCACGGCGAGTGCTTGCCTTGGAATGTATCTGGCTCTGGAAGCCATTTTGGACGACGGAGACGAAGTCATCATCCACGCACCGTATTTCACGCCTTATTCACAACAAATTGAACTTGCCAGAGGGGTTCCGGTTATCATAGACACTTATGAAGAGGAAGATTATCAGCTATCGATTGAACGCCTGGAAGCGGCCATTACGGAGAGAACAAAAGCGATTGTCATCAATTCTCCGAACAATCCATCAGGTGCGGTATTTTCAGAAGAAACACTAAAGAAAATTGTTGCAATTGCAAAAGAGAAAGATTTGTTGATCATATCCGATGAAATATATGGCGTCTATACTTTTGTCGGTGAGTTCATCTCAATGATTCACTTTCCGGAAATAAGAGACCAGCTGATCATCATCAATAGTTTTTCCAAAGATTACACCATGACGGGATGGCGCATAGGAAACCTGATCGCACCGAGTGAAATCATAAAAACGTGTCAACAGATCAATGAGAATGTCGTTTTCACAGCACCCTCCATTTCCCAAAGAGCTGCGATTTATGCGCTGAGAAATAGGGCGCAGATCCAGGCACCTGCCATAGCACTTTATAAGGAACGTGTCATGTATGCCGCTGAGCGGATCAACAAGATTCCTTGGATGAGTGTTCCAAGTCCGAAAGGGACGTTTTACCTGCTGGTCAACATCAAACAGACCGGCTTGACTTCAGAAAAGGCCAGTGAGCTGATCTTGGATCAGGCACAAGTGCTGACGATACCGGGCAATGCCTTCGGGGAGTGTGCCGAGGGCTATGTGCGAATCGCTTGTACGGTATCTATTGAAGCATTGAAAGAAGCATTTGACCGGATTGAAAAAATTGAATTTTAATAAAATGGAAAAAGCCCAAAATTCATGAGGATATGATTTGGGCTTTTTTTTGTCCATATAAATAAATGTCCAAAAGACTTTACATACCCTACGGGGGTATGGTATACTAAAAATAAAAGAGGTGCTACTATGAGTAATCCACAACTCACGGAAAAATTTCCGTCGGCTAACGCGATCAAAAGTCAAAAATCTGTTTTGGACAGATTGAATAGAATTGAAGGACAGATTAGAGGCATTAAGAAGATGATCGAGAATGATACGTACTGTGATGACGTCATCAACCAGATAGAAGCTTCAAGATCGGGGTTACATTCTGTACAAATCATTTTGCTTGAGAGCCATATAAAAAACTGCGTTGTAGATCAAATTCAAAATGGAGATACCGATGTGATTGATGAAATATTGAAAACCATAAACAAACTGACAAAATGATCAAGGAGGGATTAATAATGGACCAAAATGAAAATATCATTCAAATAGGATTTAAAGTAGAGGGTATGACATGCAGCAGTTGTTCAAGCATTGTTCAAAAGAAACTGAATTCTCTTGACGGTATCACTTACGCAAATGTCAACATAGCAACCGAAAAAGGACAGGTGCAATATGACAGCCAAAAGATCGACATTCAAACCATTGTAAATGCTGTAGACAATTTGGGATATAAAGCCATATTGAATGAAGAGAGAAACACTCAAAAGGTCACATTGAAAGTCAAAGGCATGAGTTGTACGGCATGTGCAAGTCAAATAGAGAAATCCTTAAACAAAATGGAAGGCATCACGTCCGCAACTGTAAATTTTGCAGCAGAAAAGACCACAATTCAATATGATCCTAAAAAAGTCAGGCTAATAGACATGCAGAAGACAATTTCTGGCATAGGTTATGAACTGGATTTGGATGAAGACGAAGATGATGCTGTCGATCAAGACGAACTGAAAATGAACAAGGCAAAAAAGATTATGCTCACATCGAGTCTATTCACAGGAGCAATTATGGGACTCATGATGATTCATATGTTCGTTGCTCCCATACCAGGGTATTTACCGATCATTGCGGCATTGGGACTTCCAATAATATTCGGAACAGGCTTGCATGTGCATGTCGGGAGTTGGAAAGCGATTAAAAACAAGAGTCCAAATATGGATGTTCTGGTAACATTGGGCTCATTGCCTCCGTATTTGATTGGCCTATTGGGTCTGTTTTTCCCGATACAAGCTTTTATTGAAATGGCAACAACCATCATGACTTTCCACTTGATAGGAAAGTACCTGGAAGCCAGAGCAAAAGGCAGAGCGTCCCAAGCGATCAAGAAATTGCTCCAAATGGGAGCGAAGACAGCCAAAATCATCGTTGATGGAGAGGAAATCGAGATTCCAACCAAAGATTTGCAAGTTGGAGACATCATGGTCATACGTCCTGGAGAAAAAGGTGCCTACAGACGGCATCATAGTTGATGGCAAAGGTTTGTTGGATGAATCCATGGCTACAGGGGAATCCATGCCTGTCAAAAGGACAAAAGGCGATGAAGTAATCGGGGCAACAATCAACAAACAAGGCCTGCTGAAGGTAGAAGTCACTAAAATCGGAAAAGACACATTCCTATCTCAAGTGATCAAAATGATGGAAGAATGCCAAGGATCCAAAGTCCCAATCCAAGAGTTCGCAGATCGTATCACAGGATATTTTGTCCCGGCAATTATTCTGATCACAATAGGCACATTCATTTCGTTCAACATTTTCCCGGAATTCCACTTAGGCATAATTAATTGGGGAGCGACATTCCTACCTTGGGTCAACCCTGATTTGACGCCACTGACCTTGTCTTTCATTACAGCTACAGCAGTACTGGTCATTTCATGCCCTTGTGCGCTTGGACTTGGAACACCGACAGCTCTTATGGTAGGAAGCGGAATGGGCGCAGAAAACGGAATCTTGATCAGAAACGGTGAAGCCATTCAGACATTCAAGGAAGTGAAAGCGATAGCATTTGACAAAACCGGTACCATAACAAAAGGCAAACCTGAAGTGACAGATTTGGTGACCGTAGAGGGAATCAGTGAGAAAGAATTCCTTTATTTTGCGGGGACCATAGAAAATGGCTCTGAACATCCACTGGCCCATGCTATCGTAGAAAGAGCAAAGAATGATAAAATCAAACTGGGCGATGTCGTAGATTTCAACGCGGTTGTCGGTATGGGCGTCATAGGTTATATCGATGGCGAAAAGATTCTTGTAGGCAATAGAAAATTAATGATGGAAAACAGTGTTCCTTTTGAGGCTTTTGAGGACGAATTGATCCGATTGGAAGAAGAAGCAAAAACAGCAATGCTACTCGCAAAAGGCAATCAATTGCTAGGCATCGTAGCTGTGGCAGACCCCATAAAAGAAGATTCAGCAGAAGCTATAAGAGTACTTGAGGCTATGGGAATCAAAACCGCAATGATCACTGGAGACAACAGAAGAACAGCAGCGGCAATAGGCAAAAGAGTGGGCATTAGCCTAGTGATTGCCGAGGTATTGCCAGATGGCAAGGTAGAAGAAATCATCAAGTTACAGGAGAAATACGGCACAGTGGCAATGGTAGGAGACGGGATCAATGACGCTCCAGCATTAAAACAATCCAATGTGGGTATCGCTATTGGAACGGGAACAGACATCGCTATAGAAGCGGCTGACGTCACTTTGGTCAGAGGCGAGTTAAGTGGAATCATATCTGCCATTAAATTGTCTAGAGCCATATTCAAGAAAATCAAACAAAACTATTTTTGGGCATGGTTCTATAACGCACTGTTCATACCGATAGCCATGTTTGGCTTGCTACACCCAATGCTGGGTGCGGCTGCTATGGCTGTCAGTTCATTGAACGTCGTCTATAACTCTTTAAGATTGAAAAAAGTGGACATCAGCCCAGAATATAATTAATATCATGCATTGCAGTGAACAATCCTGTCGGTTTAATCAACCGGCGGGGTTGTTTTTTTCGTTCAGTATTGCAATCCTATTGCGTCAGTTTAAAATTATAAGTATATTTATAATTAGAAATATATTATAGATAAATATCTTAATAATAATTTGAATAATTGTTTACACTTCGTTGTTTTGGGTATATACTCAATGTAACGTGTGAAGAACTTTAAATGCATGCGTTTCATGAATCGTGAATTTACAAAAAAATGATAATGAAGAAGGAAGAGGGTAGTATTATTATGAAGAAGTCAAATAGATTTTTATCTATGACATTGGTTTTGTTACTGATGATCACCATGATTGGACCGACTGTCAGTATGGCGGCAGAAACAACTCTTGATTTTGGAACAGCAGAGAGTTTTGCGATACTTGCCAGTTCGACCATTACGAACACAGGAACCACTATAATAACTGGAGACGTTGGTCTTCATCCCGGAACCATATTCAGCGGGCAAGAAACAGCGACCGTAATTGGGGAAATTCACATCGCTGATGCAGTGGCACTACAAGCCAAAAACGACCTTACAGCCGCATTCAACGATGCTGCGGGCAGAGCGATCAACACAACAGAGTCCGAGCTTGGTGGTAAAACATTGACACCTGGCGTCTACAGCAGCGCAACATCATTTCAAATCACAGGCACACTTACACTGGATGGTCAGAACAATGCGGATTCAGTCTTTATCTTTCAGACCGGCTCCACACTTACAACAGCTTCAGCAAGTAAGATTGAGCTTATAAACGGCGCCAATTTCAACAACGTATTTTGGCAAGTGGGCAGTTCAGCCACACTCGGAACAAACTCTGAGTTTGAAGGCACAATACTTGCCGCACTGTCCATTACAGCAACAACCGGAGCAACAATCAAAGGAAAACTGCTTGCAATGGGTGGCGCAGTCACACTGGACAACAATACGATCATCAATGCAATGACAACATCGATCACCGTTAAGAAAATCGTTACAGGTGACACGTCTGGAATCGCATTGCCAGTATTCACAATTTCAGTAACAGGTCCTGAAAACTTTTCTCAATCCAAAGCATTTGTCCATAATGAATCTTTTACTTGGGACAATTTAGTACCTGGAACATATACCGTCACAGAAAGCCGTACCGGACTCAGTGACGATTGGACAGTAAGCGGCGAAGGCGCGATAGAAGTGATAGCCGATCAAGTGAACTTGGCAACCATCACCAATGCTTATGCTGTTGAAGTAGAACCAACACCTACAGAACCTACACCAGTTGTTCCAACACCGGTTACTCCGTTGAATGGATCATTGACTGTTGGTAAAATCGCAACTGGAAACATAACTGGCATGACATTGCCAACATTTGAATTCACTGTCACAGGTCCTGAGGACTTCGCTGTAACCAGAGCTATCGCAAATAATTCTTCATATACTTTTGTGAATTTAGTGCCTGGAACATACACTGTTACTGAAAGCCGTACCGGCCTCAGCAGCGATTGGACCGTAAATGGTGAAGGCACAGTTGAAGTGGTTTCAGAACAAATAGCAGTGAAAGTAATCACAAATAACTATAGTGGTACAACAACTGTACCAACAACACCTACAGAGCCTACAGAGACAGTAACCCCTGAACCTACAACCCCAGAGCCAACAACACCAGTTCCAACAGAGCCAACAATACCACAAACTGGTCAAAGTACAGATTATGGCATGGCAACAGTTTTGGGAATCACTGCACTATTGTTAGTTGGCGCAGGTGTGATCTCTTTGGCTAGAAGGAAGCGGTTTGATGCATAAATTTCTTGCCTTTTTTTCTCAATTTCATAGAGTAGCTTTTCTCATCAGCGCAATCCTTATAGTTTTTGCAGCCGGTAGTGCCTATCAAGCCTATAATGAGGGCAATTCCGCTGGAAAAAACGCTGAAGAGACACTGGATTTGTTTGAGCAACTGGTGCTTAAGACAGAGGAAACTGAACCCCGGAGCATTTCCGAGCCTTTGATCACAATCGAAAAAATTGATGATGAAGATGAGGAAGTGGAACCTGTCACTGAAGTCAAACAAACAACTTATAACCCTGTCGCAAAAGTTCAAATAGATAAAATAGGCCTCAATGTATCGGTTTTATCAGAATGGAGTTATGAACTGCTGGATATTTCAGTCAACAAATTCAGCGGTCCAGAGCCCAATGAACCTGGAAATTTCATAGTCATTGGCCACAATTACATCAATAAAGCCCATTTCGGCAGTCTAAAAAAAGTGGAAATCGGTGACTTGATCAAACTTACCGACTTGTCAGGTAGAACACTGACCTATGAAGTATTCGAGGTACTGATCATTAAACCGGATGAAGTTGAAAAACTACAGTCAGACAATCCCATCGCATTGACTTTGGTCACCTGCGACACAAACAATGAATACCGTTTGGTGGTCAAAAGCAAGGCATTGGATCCACAATAACATTTAGTTGGTTATGCCAGCAATATATGTTAAAATGCAAGGAACAAATACCGCTACGAGAGGTGATATTCAAATGATTATTTCAACCAAAACCATAGTATCCAACTCTGATATGATCAAAAATTACAAAGCATGCCGTGATAAGGCAGGTGATTTTGGAAAATTATTCATTCTGAAGAATAATCAACCGGATGCGGTTCTACTGCCTATCGATGAGTATGAAAGATTTTCTGAGATTATCGAATATTTCGATAATCTTGATGAAGAAAGCGCCAAAAAATTCCTTGAATCTTTACCTAGAAACGGAAAAAATAGATATTAATGATAACTTAGAAACACGGAGGAATTTAAAATGAAGATGAAAATGAATAAGAATTTGGGAATGATGTTACTCAGCATTTGGTTGATCACAACAGGATTGCTTCAAGTGGTCAGCATTCCAATTCCATCAATAGATATCATCCTTGCGATACTCGCAATTGCCGCAGGCGTATTGATTCTAACCAAACACTGATTTTGAACAAACAAAACTGGAGGTAATGAAATGCTTAGATACTCATTAATATTTCTTGTTGTCGCGATTATTGCTGGAATTTTAGGATTCGGCGGTATAGCGGGTGCAGCAACAGGAATAGCAAAGATTTTGTTTTTCGTTTTCGTAGTGATCTTTGTTATATCACTGATTACAGGGCGAAAAGTTTAGTACATTAAAAAGTTAGGTGATTGATTCTAGTCACCTACATTTTTTTGACCAAATATGGGAGAATGATGACAATGAAACGGTATAAGAAAATATATGTTGAGATCACCAATGTGTGCAATCTGAAATGCGACTTCTGCCCTCTGACCAAGAGACCGCTAGAGTTCATGACGGAAGAATCATTCGAGTATATCGTATCAAGCATCAAACACTTGACCGATCAGATATACTTTCACGTCATGGGTGAACCTCTACTGCATCCAAAGCTTTCCGAGCTGCTACAGATCAGTGACCGGCATGGACTGAAAGTCAACATCACCACAAATGCAGTCTTGATTCATGAAGCTGAGGACATCCTACTGACTTCACCCGCAGTCAAGCAAGTCAACTTTTCGCTCGGCAGTTTCGAAGCCAACAGCGAATCGCTCAATCTGGATGACTATATCGGAAACATCACCTCGTTCATATTGAAAGCCCAGGCCACGACGAACATCGTCAGTTCACTCAGACTATGGAACCTCGACAGTCACATCACAAAAGGGGCCAACTCATGGAATGACAAAATCATGGCACTCTTAGAAGATCATCTCAGCCTTGGTTTCAGCATCAAAGAAAACTGCATGACGTACCGGGCGGGAAAACTCAGCAACAACGTCTATGTCAACATCGCGCAAAAATTCGAATGGCCCGACATCGATCAGACCTTTTCAACCGAGAGAGTCTTTTGCTATGGACTGAGAGACAAAATCGCCATATTGGTCGATGGCACCGTAGTCCCATGCTGTCACGACAGCGACGGCAACATCGCCCTCGGCAACATCTTCGAGACGCCCATCGACGCCATCATAGATTCACCACGCGCCAAAGCCATGTACAAAGGCTTTACAGACCGCAAGGTAGAGGAAGAGTTGTGCCAGAAATGTGGCTTCGCCAGAAAATTTTAGTGTCATAAGAAAACCCGAAACAGGAAAATGTTTCGGGTTTTTTCATTCACGGCAGAATCAATGATTCAGCTTTCTGTACTGTAGAGGGCTCTTTTGATACTTCCTCTTGAACGCCTTTGAGAAATTGGACGTATTCACATAGCCCACCTTAAGGGCGATCTCGTGAACCGACAAATCGGTCGTGGTCAGGAGTTTGGCCGATCGGACCAACTTTTGATCCAGTACATACTGGCCTATGGTCTGACCGAACAGTTTCTTGAATCCCACTGTCAATTTTTGCTCGCTTATGAACAGTTTCCGGCTAATGGAGGCGATGGAAGGGGGATTGTCCAGGTGATCGAGCACGAGCATCTGTGCGCTTTTGATCGCAACCACATCGTTTTGCGTCAATCGGGCGGTACGCTCCTTGTTCATGCCTATAACGCTGTAATTGTAGTGATTGATATAATTGTTGCCCTCAGGTGCACCGATTTCCTCCACAATCACCGCAAGGCATTTCAACACCGACGCTTCCAGCGTGAGCGGTGAGAGTGCATCAGATAGCGTGAGCTGTTTGAGCGATTCCAGGATTCTCATGACTTCATCCGGCAGGTAATAATAGATGAAGTTCTCTTTTAGGCTGAAAAAGGCCTCCAGCTCAGGGTACTGGACCATCAAAGTATTTTTGAGCACGCTCATGTCGATGATCAGTTCTGTTCCTTTATAGTGATGACCAGATTCCCAGGACTGCGTGCCTGAAATTCTGTTTTCCATCACAATGAATGGAGAAGGGGAGAACTCCGTCATCTTTTTATTTTTGATCTTGTACTTCGATACGCCTTTTTCGATGATGCCGAACCGCAGATAGCTGTCAGTGCTGTCAAAGGTCAGTTCGAAATTGTGATGGATCATGTAATTGGCAACCACAAATTGATAGGCGGTGCTGTTTTCATAGCTGATGAAATAGCCTTTGTTTTCTTGAGTTGATGGCGCATAAAAACCTCGATGCTTGTGATCTTGTATGTCGAACCTAATTTTCTCCAGAAATAGTCTTTGATAATCGGTCATTGCTTTAAGACTCCTTTTTTGGTGTGTATTCCATAATTATAGGCTATTTCTTCAAAAAAACCATAGAAAAAGTTATAAAAAGTGCAAAAACAGTTCAAAAGAATCAAATCGTTGACTTTGATAATGATTATCATTTATACTTAGCAAGTCGTACAGACAATAAATCATTTGGAGAGGTCATTATGAAATTTAAAATTGTTCCTGTATTTTTATTGATATTAATTGTATTTGCTGTTTTAGCCACGGGGTGTACGAATTCGAAAGAAACACCCGTTGCAGTTGAACCAATTGAAGAAGTTGAAGAAGTTGCAGTTGAATCTGAATACCCTTTGGTGATCAAGCACGCATTTGGAGAAACCATCATCGAAAGCAAACCTGAAAGAATTGCGACCATTTCTTGGGGCAACCATGATGTGCCACTTGCACTGGGCATCGAACCTGTAGGTGTCTCCATGGCAAACTACGGCGTTTTGGATGAGAGTGGACTGCTACCATGGACCAAAGCGGCATTTGAAAAGATGGGTGTGACTGCTCCGGTCATTTTTAATGACATGACAGGACTTGACTATGAAGCCATCAATGATGCCGAGCCTGATGTGATCCTTGCTGCATATTCTGGAATCACTCAAGAAGAGTACAACCTACTCAGTGAAATTGCTCCTGTAATCGCTTATCCTGAGAACGCTTGGCAAACCTATTGGCGTGATCAGATCCTTTTGAACTCCAAAGGAATGGGCATGCAAAAAGAAGGACAGACTTTGGTTGCTGAACTGGAAAACCTCATTTCAGATAAAATCGCCGGATATCCTGTTTTGGAAGGCAAGACCGCCGCATTCTTCTGGTTCAATCCTACCGATATGGGCAAGTTCTACGTCTATCTGCCCGCGGATCCAAGAGCGGCATATTTGACGGATCTTGGCATGGTTTTCCCGCAAAGCGTGCTGGACATCGCCAAAGGGTCTGAAAGTTTTGCGATAGAGCTCAGTGCGGAGAATGCAGATCTATTGAACGATATCGACGTCATTGTGACCTATGGCAATGAGGAGCTACTTGAAATCATGAAATCCGATGCGCTCATCGGTATGATCCCGGCAGTCAAGAGAGGGTCGGTCGCCGTGATTGAAGATGGCACACCGCTCGCGGCATCCGGAACACCGAGTGCGCTATCCATTGGAGCAACAATCGATGAGTATTTGGAAATACTCGCTGCTGCAGCGGGTTTAGTGGAGTGATATGAAATCTTCAAAATTCCTGGCAATCATTTTAATAAGCTTGGTCGGGCTTAGCCTTTGCATCCTTTTGTCTTTGACTCTTGGTGCAAGGGTTATTCCCTTTAATGAAACGATGGATGCCATTTTTCTCAACCAAAGAGATACGGTGAATCAAATCGTGGTCTTCGAGAGAATCCCGCGAACGGTCTTCGGAATCTTGGCAGGCATGGCACTAGGGGTTTCCGGTGCGATCATGCAGGCCATCACGCGCAATCCCATAGCCGATCCGAGCATACTGGGGGTCAACACAGGCGCATCGCTTGCGGTGGTCATTGGAATCGCATTTTTCTCCATCGGTTCGTTGAATGCCTACATCTGGTTCGCCATTGGTGGGGCGGCAGTTACGGCTTTGGCCGTCTATACCATTGGCTCCATCGGTTCCGGTGGTCCTACGCCGATCAAACTGGCACTTGCAGGTGCTGCGACCAGTGCCGCACTGTCCTCGCTGGTCAGTGCGGTGATGCTTCCAAGAACTGAAGTGATGAATCTGTTTCGCTTTTGGCAAGTCGGGAGCATCAGTGGGGCGACTTGGGAAGGCATTTCAACTGTTTTGCCATTTCTGGTCATCGGGCTTGGTGTCAGTTTCGCACTCGCACCGGCGCTGGACATTCTCGCACTTGGAGAAGAACTCGCAACCGGACTGGGGGTCAAGACGAATACCATACGCATGATCGGCGCAACAGGGGGCGTACTGCTCACCGGTGCGACCACGGCTATCGCTGGTCCAATCGGATTTGTCGGACTGATGGTGCCCCATATCGTGCGACTGGTAGTGGGTTCCAGCCTGAAAATGGTATTGCCATTATCCGCCATAGGTGGTGCCATACTTCTTCTGGGTTCGGATGTCCTAGGCCGGGTGATCGGGCGACCGAGCGAGCTTGAGGCAGGCATCATCACGGCATTCATCGGCGCGCCGATTTTGATCATGATTGCTAGAAAGGCCAAGGTGAAGTTGCTATGAGTGTGTCTGGTGTAAATGAATTGAGAAAAGGCATCACAGGCCGCAAAAGGCGATGGATGATTGCCACTCTTATGCTTTCATTTTTCATAGTGATCATGACAATCATTCTGCTCATGGTTGGCAACAACCTCTATTCTTTCAAGACGGTTGTGGCTGTGTTATCCGGTGAATCCATCAAAGGGGCCACATTCGCTATCTTGACTTTGAGGCTTCCCAGGATGCTTGCAGGACTTTTTGTCGGCTTGGCCTTTGGCATGGCGGGGAGCACGTTCCAGACCATCCTGAGAAATCCGCTCGCGAGTCCCGACATCATCGGCGTCACCACCGGATCCAGCGTGGCGGCCGTATTTTGCATACTGGTGCTTAAACTCAGTGGTTTCGTTGTCTCATTAGTATCCGTCCTATTTGGACTGCTGGTCTCGGTAGTGATCTATCTGTTGTCACGCGGAGGGCAATTCTCTGGTGGACGTTTGATTCTGATTGGCATCGGCGTTCAGGCAATGCTGAACTCGGTCATCAGCACCATGCTCCTAAAGGCCAATCAGTACGATGTCCCAGGTGCCATGCGCTGGCTGTCCGGTAGCTTGAATACCATGAGCATGACGGACATCCCAAGACTTGCCTTGGTGGTTATGGTATTTGGAACCATCACAGTCCTTTTGGGGAAATATCTTCAGATCCTAGAACTGGGTGAGCAGTCCGCAGTCGCACTTGGTGTGAGAACGGACTTGACCAGAATGCTTCTGATTGGCAGTGCGGTGGTCCTCACGGCATTTGCAACAGCAGTATCGGGTCCCGTGGCATTCGTTGCCTTTCTATCGGGTCCCATCGCCAAAAGATTGGTGGGCTCAGGAAAATCACATGCGTTGCCTTCGGGACTGGTTGGCGCTTTACTTGTCCTGATCGCTGACTTTATTGGACAATTCGCACTAGGAATCAAACTTCCGGTCGGCGTGATCACTGGAATCCTCGGTGCACCTTATTTGATCATCTTATTAATTCGAATGAATCGTACGGGAGGTGCGGCATGATGCAAAAACACACTCTGGGAACTCAAAATATTGTGGCTGGATATGATGGCAAAGTCATAGTCGACGGGATCAATCTGTCCATCCCCGACGGCAAAATCACCGTGATCATCGGCGCCAATGCCTGCGGAAAATCCACTTTGCTCAAAACCATTGCCAGACTCATCAAGCCCATTTCCGGCGAAATCATGTTTGATGGAAAGTGCATCCACCAAATCCAACCGAAGCACCTCGCAAGGGAACTTGGCTTGTTGCCACAGTCCCCAGTAGTACCGGAAGGCATCACTGTGGCGGATCTCGTTGCAAGGGGACGTTTCCCACACCAATCGTTTTTAAAAGGCATGACAAAACGCGATTACGAAGCAGTGGAGGAAGCCCTCGAATGCATGGGCATTTCCGAGCTCTCCGACCGCAACGTGGACGAACTCTCAGGAGGCCAAAGACAAAGAGTCTGGATTGCTATGGCACTGGCACAGGAAACGGATGTCCTGCTTCTGGATGAACCGACCACTTATCTCGATGTGACCCATCAGATCGAAATCCTCGATCTTTTGATGGACCTGAACAGAATGAAAGGCAAAACCATAGTGATGGTGCTGCACGACATCAACCTGTCCGCACGTTACGCTGACCACATCTTCGCGCTGAAAAAGGGCACCGTGGTTGCTGAAGGGAAGCCTTCTGAAATTCTAAGTAGTGCCCTTATAAAAAGCGTCTTCGATCTGGATTGTACTGTCCTGAACGATCCGATTTCAGACACGCCGATGATTGTTCCTATTGGGAGGCACCATAAAAATTGATAATTTTGCAAAGTTCGCTTGACATTTTGTGCAAAGCTTGCTATGCTTATTATGCAAAGTTAACTATGCAAAAAAAGTAGGTGATCAGGTGAAAACAAGAATCAGAGCACTGAGAAAAGAACGAAAAATGTCACAGGAAGAGCTGGCGCTTGAGGTCGGATCGACACGGCAGACCATCACATCGATTGAAGTCGGGAAATACACCGCTTCACTAACGCTGGCTTACAAAATTGCACATTATTTCGGACTGACCATCGAAGAGGTTTTTGACTTTTCGGATGTGGAATGATTTTACGGGGGACAGGACAATGGAAAAATTCAAACAAAGCATCAAAAGAAGAATCACATTATTATCCATAATGGTTTTAGTGTTTATGGCATTGGGCATCCAAGGCTATCTGATGAGCGGCAACACCGAGAGCGCAAGCATGTCGGACGGCATCGTTTCCGGATTCCAGCTCGGACTCATATTTGGAATCGGTATTAGAGCCTTGATCGAAATCATAACTCTCAGCAGAGCCATGAAGGATGAGAAAAAAATCAAGATCCTTTACAACAAAGAGAACGACGAAAGAATGAAAACCATCCGCAGCAAAGCGGGAATGCCAATGGTAATGATCACTTCTGTGATGATGCTCACAGCTGCAATAGTAGCTGGGTATTTCAACATCGTCGTCTTTTACACACTGGTGATTGCGGCAATGGTCCAGCTCACAATAGGAGCCTCCATCAAACTTTATCTGATGAAAACCATGTAGGAGGAGTTCCGATGAACTATAAGAAATTATATCTGGTCAGTTTAGCAATTATGGTCTTTGCACTTCTGCTCATGGGGATTAATGGCACATTCTACGAAATGAATGATTGGGTGATCCGAATCGTAGGGATAGTGATGATGATCAACTTGGTCGTACTGGTGTACTCATTTATGAAATACAAGCAAAAGGATACATAATTATGAAGAGATAGCTCCATCGGTGAAAGATACCGATGGGGCTATCTCTTTGTTTTTGACATAAGTATACCCTTATCTATAAGGGGTCAGTTAAACTGGAAGAAATGGTAAAATGTAATGATTAGGCAATTTTGAAAATGGATGCAGAGAAGTGATTTAAAACTGTGCAATTTGCATAAGATTTAAATTGTCAGAAAAGTTAGACTATTTATATAAAGTTGTGAAAAAAGTGATACAATAAAGAAAGAATGATTATTTACATATAAATATTGTATTGTCTGGTGTGTATACATGGTGATGATTGATAGAATGTAGGTTAATGTCATTGCTTAAGGATAATCAGAAGATTTTTTGGGAAGGATATGCATTTATAGTCAGATAATAGAGTTTTTCATGAAAGATTACCTGAGCATTCTGAACGGTTTCAATGTTTTGGAAATTGAACAGGAAAATAGGAGTTAGCTGAAATCTAAGGAGAAGTTAATGCCATTTGAAAAGTATGGATATTTAGGTACACAGATTCTTGATAAGAAAAAAGAAAACACAAAAGAGAATATGGAATTATTTGACATTGGTATGGATACTCTTAAACTAGCATATGATATTATGTATTCTTCAAATATTACAAATGATGATTATAAAAAGGTTATAGTATTTGCTTTATATTGTAAAATTGTTGAAAGTTATAATTCAACAGTTTTATTGAGCAACTATGGTTTGTTAAGTGATTCAAGATCAATGCTTAGAGTTTTTATTGAATCGGTTTTTATTTTCAGTGGAATTATCAATGATGAATCACTTTATGATCAATTTATTATTAAAGGCGATTATGAAACATATGAGCTTATAAAACGAGTCAATAAAAATCCTAATGAGTATACGGAAGAATTAAAAAAATATTGTGATAATTTTGATTGTGATAGGTTGGAATGCAAAGTCTCAAAATATAAAAAGGAAAATTTTTATGCACGAATTTTAGCAGAAAAAGCGAATATGAACGATGTATATTATTATGTATATCATCAACTTTGTGAAGATGTTCATACAAATGTCAGGTCCTTGCGCAGCTATATCGATTGGAGTAATAACGATATTGTTGGACTAAATCCACTTCCAAAATATACAGATCAAAGCTATGTTTTAGTCACAGTTATATGGATAATGCTTCGAGCATTGAAAGATTTAGACAGTTTTGCTGGATTAGCTACAAGAGAAATGATAAATTCGATTGAAGTGAAATTAAAACCGCATTTTAAGACTTCAGTTAATACATAGTCCTCGCATCTAAGGTTGCGAGGAGTATAAGAACGTTTGACGAAAGGTATAAAAGGTAAATGACTCTATGAATGAAAAGGAAAAATGGGATTATATAATTTCACTTGATGAAGAGTTATTAATCGGCGGAGTAATTTTAGATGAACGGATATCAGAATTAGTTAGAAATGCTGATATTTCATACATTCATTGCGCCTATTGGTCGACAATAATAACATCTGTCGCAGGAATTGAAGGGTATCTTAGAATTGACAATATGAACCCATATAAAAATCTGAATGTATTAATTCAGGAATCAGGTTTTGAAAAAACAGATATTGATGCGATACAAAAATTACGTCAATATAGAAATAAATTAGTTCATGGCAACTTTGATGTAGAGGAAGAATTAATTCTTGATTCAAATGACCAATTTACGCGAGAGGCAGAAAAAAATGCAAGGGATGCTTTAAAATTATTAAGAATTATAGTCTATTCTGACCAGTGGATATAAATTAAACCCATTATCTAACGCGCCTGTTATCTACATTCCTTCTGATGACAGGGTTCATAAGAGCTACACACAACGTCATTTTATCTGCGAAGGCGTTAAAAAGTAGGAATGTCGGAAACTGCTGCAACGTTAGCTAAAATCTATTTTTAGGACATTTAAAATATACGGAGGACAAACATGATCACAGAATTTTCACTATTAAAGTGGATTATTACAGCTATTACAAAAGTAATTCAATATGAAGAAAAGGAAGATTTACGAACACAAAGATATTTGAAAGTTAGACCTTACTATATTGAGGGGACATTATTATTAGAAGAAAGTATTGCTGCATATTGTGATTTATATAGAAACGAAGAGCATGTTCTGGCTGGTGTTGAAAAAATGACTAAAGTTAGTAATTTGTTGATTCAACTTGAAAAATTAGTTGAAGAAGCTGGAAAGCATCCTGAACTTGGTAAACAATGGGTTGAAATTGTAAAAACAATTCATGATTATAAAAAATACCAAGATGCAATAAATGATGGATATGAGGAAGTTCCAGGAGAAACTGTAGGGTATCACTTAAATGAAAACAATATGTACTCATTGGATAGAGATGAGTTGTTTGAATTTAAATCACCACCGCCTGTTTTACTTATTAGTGAAGAGGGCGATGAAAATGCAGATTATCAATATAGGGAATTACTTGACTATCTCATTAAGTTGAAAGATTTATTTATTAGTAGGAGAGACGAACGGGACACTAGACTTGAAGGTAGATAATAGACTTCAGCTAACACACCATTTTAGCCACAGAGGCGGCTAAAACGGTAAGAACGTTATCTGACATATTCTCTTACTATGGAGAGTGGAATTATAGGATTTTAGTGATATGGGGCTTTTAAATCAGCATTGTTTTCTCTAATATATAATAAAGAAATGATAGGAGTAATGGGTATTATGAAAAAAAATGAGGTAGAGATGAATGACAAGTTGTTATTGTTTCTTACAATTGGGTGGTCAGTTTATGGCATAATAATTTTGTCATTTTTATTTGCAACACTTATAGGAACACAAAAACCAAATGTTCAACTGATTTTAGTCTTTGTAATAATAATAGTTATAGTAGTAGTTACTGTTTTAGCACTAATGTTTATTGAAAAAAGATGGATTAATATAATTTCAGTGGTTCTATATACAACTATAATGCCAATCATATTTATGGTTTTAGTTGGTGGAATGTTTGGTTCGAAGATACAGGGGACAATTGATTTCTGGGTGATATTAGTTACATCTGGAGTGCCATATATATTTTTATTCATCTTAATAATTAGAGAACTTATTATAAAGAGACATAAATTTCTAATGAGAATTGAATTAGCAATATCATTTTCAATATCTATTTTGACATGTGTATTTGTGTTTGCCTTGCTTTCAGGAATTGATAATTTCGATAAGATGATGGCTTTGTTATTGGGAATGCCGCTTACCCTTAATTTTATAATTCAAGGGATTATGAAATATAAAAATATAACTTGGGAAGGGATTGAAGAAGATAAGTAATATTTCTATTTATATTACGGTCTAGATTACAAAATACGAACTCAATCAGAATTGTTCAGAAACAATATTGGCGTGTTTATTCAAAAGAATAGCAGATTGCTTATGAGAGTGGCCGCCGATAATACGTCAGATAACAGCATGTTTTCAACACAACAGGTAGCGGTAGAATTGTTGCGTCGCAAACACGCAGAACGTTAATGTGAAATTGCGCTTCGCTTCATTTCACATTAACGTCGGGCGCCTACAGCTTTGTAAAGCAATGTGGATAAGCGCCACATCACTTAACAACACCTTGCCAACAATCCCACTTGTGCGCTAAAGCGCACCGTGGAATCGTCGGCAAGCCGCCCGACGTTAGCAGAAAGCCAGAAAGGAAGAATCAATATGACAAAAATATGGATAAGTGAAATTGAGTTTAATGACGAAACTAAAATTTCAGTAGATAAAAATGAAATAATAGTATTTGTCGGACCAAATAATGCGGGAAAAAGTGCAACCTTAAAAGAGACAATAAATATGTTAAGATCAAAAGTTAGTGGAGAACAAAACTCAAAAGTTGTAAAAGACATAACAATTAGCAAAGAAGGCGATGAAACAATGTTTAGGACTTTTATAGAGAACATATCCACTAAAAAATTTCAAGGAGCACCCGAAGCATTTTATCAGGGCTATGGTTATAGCGTATACTCTGCTCAAATTCAACAATGTTGGATGAATTCTGAAAATGGTTTAGGTGATACAACCTCAATTTTTGCTAATATGTTAGGGACAGAGGATAGACTGAAGGCAGCTAATCCTGCTCCAAATATTAAATTAACCACTGATCCAATTACACATCCAATTCACTATCTTCAAAAACATGATGAATTGGAATTCAAATTCAGCAATTATTTTAGACAAGCATTTGGGTCAGATTTGATTGTTCACAGAAATGCTGGAAACGAAGTTCCGCTTTATGTTGGAGAAAAACCTTTATTGGCAACAGGAGAAGATAGGGTTTCTAGTAATTATTTAACAGAACTTGAAACAAGAGATTTATTGCATGAACAAGGTGATGGTATGAGGAGTTTTGTTGGTGTTTTACTAACTTCCTTTATTTCAAACCATTCATCATTATTCATTGATGAGCCAGAAGCATTTCTTCACCCACCACAGGCAAGACTTTTAGGTAAGATGCTTGCGAAAGACTTACCTTCAGAAAGACAACTCTTCTTAGCAACACATAGCGAAGATTTTTTAAAAGGCTTACTTGATGCAAATGTTCTTAATTTGAAAATTATACGAATTCAAAGGAACGGATCAGTAAATAAAATTAGTGTTCTAAACAGTCGGGATATTCAGAGTGTTTGGAATGACTCATTACTTAGACACTCTAATATTCTTAATGGACTTTTCCATACAAAAGTAGTCATATGTGAAAGTGATTCCGATTGTAGATTCTATTCAGCGATTCTCTCTAGTCTTTATGATAATACAAATGAGATTAGTCCAGATTTTCTGTTTATACATTGTGGAGGGAAGCACAGAATTCCAGTTGTTATAAAATCGCTGGTTAAACTAAATGTCCCTATAAAAGTTATTTCTGATTTTGATGTTTTAAATAATATTAATCCACTTCAAAGCATATTTATCGAATTAGGAGGCGTGTGGTCAGATATTCAACAGGATTGGAACACAGTGAAAAAATCTATTGATCAAAAAAGACCTGAACTTCAAACTACTGAATTAAAAAAAGAACTTGATGATATTCTTGCAAGCGTACAGGATCAGATTTTTCCAAAAGAAAAAATCAAAAAAATACAAGAAACCTTGAAAAAAGCTTCAGCTTGGGCACATGCAAAAGAAGTTGGTAAGCAGTTCATCCCCAGTGGTGACCCTACACAAGCTTTTGATAGATTGCAATTGAAGTTTAAAGATGTTGGATTATTGATACTTGAGGTTGGGGAGCTAGAAGGATTTGTAAAAAGTATAGGAAATCATGGTCCAAAATGGGTAAATGATGTTCTTACTAAAGATTTAAAAAATGACCCAGATCTTGAAATTGCAAGGATGTTTGTAAAGCAACTTGCAATATGACAAATGGTCATCTGCTTACACCTTGCCTTCATCACTTCGCAACGAGGGCAAGTGAAACGTTAATGTGAAATTGCGCTTCGCTTCATTTCACATTAACGTCGGGCGCCTACAGCTTTGTAAAGCAATGTGGCTAAGCGCCGCATCACTTAACAACACCTTGCCAACAATCCCACTTGTGCGCTAAAGCGCAACGTGTAATCGTCGGCAAGCCGCCCGACGTTAGACGACAGAACAAAGAGAGGTGAAATATGCTATATAAGTATCGTTCATTAAGGGATTTTCGTTATCTAGAAGACATAATTAAAAATAAACGATTATATGCAGCAAGATATGATGATTTAAATGATAGAGATGAAGGACATTTTTACTATAACAGTTTTGATTATTCTGAAGAAACTCTAAAAGCAATAAGAAGATCTAAATTGAGGAATAGAGTATTGAGTCTTTCTCGAAACGCTAATGAAGAATTAATGTGGGGACACTATGCGGATGGTCATAGGGGAATCGTGATTGGAGTTGAAGTGGATTCAGATAAATATCAAGTTAAACCAATAGAGTACACTCATGATCTAATTAGAATTGGTGATTTAAGAAATGGCTCAATTGAAGAATTAGTAAAGCGAGTCTTAATGCAAAAAAATGTCAGATGGAGTTATGAAGAAGAAGAAAGAGTATTTGCGAGGCATAGAGAAAACTTTGTTTCAGTATCAATTGAAGAAATAATTATAGGGTCAAGAGTTTCTAATGAATATATTGAGAAAATTAATAAGCTTGTTACTGAATTTTATCCATCAATAATTATAAAGAATTTAAAGAGTGATTAAGCTAAAAAGTTCCGTTGTCTAACACACTATTTTAGCCACAGAGGAGGCTAAAACGGTTAGAACGTTATGCAAAAGAAAAAGGTGAAAAATGGATCAGTATCAAGTTTATAGTCAAAAAGTTTATAGATTACCAAAAGAATATTTAGAAGATCTTAGACTAGAGGTTGAGTTTGTTTTTAAATCTACTCATGTAAAGTCACTAGACCAAGTTACATTTCAAATGACAACTATTACTAGTGTAGAAGTTTATGATGGTTGCTTAGAGGCTTCTAGATATTCTAGAGCTGAACAGTTGGCATGTTTAGGTATTATATGCTTTTTTACTTATATCCCTATGACCGTATATGATTTAGAAAGCAGTAAAGATGAATTTCAACTTTTACCGGATATTCGTGTTAAAGAGACGATAGTTCCCAAACTTGTTATAAATGATGATGATGAGACTGAGGATTTACAGAATCTATTAGGAAATATGGAAAAAGATGTTGATTTAACTGTGACTACTCTTGACAGAATTAGAAAAGGCTTATTTTTGGAAGAGTCAAGTTATGATGCGAATTTACATCATGATGAAGTCTATATGATTTACTTAGGTATTGTAGAACTCCTTTCTGATCAGTTTGCAAATGAAATGAAAACTGAACTTGAAAAATCAATTGCTGAAAAGCTCAAGGAGTTTTATATAAAGAGTTTGTTTTATGAAGGTAATAAACTTGATGAAGTTGTCAAGAGAAAATCAAACCTTTTGAATGAAGTTATTGTTAGTGACGAGTTAGGACTAAAAAATAAGATTTTGTTTATGTGCAAGAAGTTAGATGTAAATCACTTATTTTTAGAGGATTTTGTATCCAATCTTATAAGAATACGGAATAGAGTAGCACATGGAAGAACTATTTATACAGACAAGACAATTTGGCCATTGCCTCCATTTTTTTATCTTATAGATGATTCATCAATTAAGTTAGATTCAGTGTTCAATTTTATGACATGCATTGTACAACGCTTCTTTAGTCTCAATCGGTTTGATGAAAACTTTAAGGAATTTAAAAGATCGATTCTACCATCGAAAGAATATTGTAAAATACTTTTGAAAAATCCGGACGAATGCATATTTACTAAAGATGAACTTGAAAATGGAAACGCTTTTAATTTCACGTTTGAAACAGTATTTACATTAGTAGTTCATACATTTTCAGGTGTTAATATAGATGAATTTGCAAACTGTATTGGAAAGCAATTTTGTGATCTTGAGATTACAGAATATAATGGGCAGATAATACTAAATATTTCAGTGTTGTTTGCAGAATCCAAAAAAGATGAAGTTAGGATTAGAGCTAAAGAGAATGTTGAGATAATAGTTAGAAATCAATGGTATTATTGGTCAAACATTAAGGATTTATTGCGTTATTTAAATTACTATAATTTTGAAGCATTATGGTTTGAGGAGTGGATAAAAGAAAAAAAGTATCTTCAAATTAGATAACAACTTTTCCTTCGCATAACACGCAAATAATATGAACCTGGTACCAACCCGGTGGTAACGGCGGTAATTTTTGAAAGAGTACAGTTTTTTCAATGGTTGTGGTTGATAAAAATTGTATGGTGATGAAAAATGAACCAAGTACAATGACGGCGGTTACGGCAACAACCTGCAATTACTGACCATCCCATTATCCAGAACCTCAACGAATGCCAAATGGGTACTGAATGCCAAAGGCATTCCTTAAAACATAAATCAAATTTTCCAATCCTATTCGTCGCTTGTCATCTGGTACGCAAAATGTCCCAGCTACTCAGTTTTGCGATACTATACTATGGGAAATTATGATATAGGGGAATCAATATGACAAATCACGATCAAAAATACCAAGAGAAATCAAAAAACAAAGAGCCTGCAGAGCTTGCGAAAAAATTGCTGTCGTTTATTCCACAGCATTCGAAAATTTTGGATTTAGGCGCTGGGGCTGGTACGGACAGTAGGTTTTTTGTTGACAATGGCCATAGCGTCACTGCAATTGATCGTGAGACGACAGTAATCAGTGAAGTGATGGAAAGCCATGACGGTCTTTATTCACAGAGTATATGCGTGGTCAAAGGCGATTTTTATGATATGAGTCTACCAGATTGTGATGTGATTTACGCCAATTATAGTTTGCCATTTTGCGCCACATCCGATTTTCCAGTGAAATGGTTGAAATTAGAATCTCAAGTTAAAGTTGGAACCATTGTCGCATATATCTTTTTCGGCAAGAATGATGATTGGAAAAACAGTACTGAGAAATTCACATTTCATTCAAAAGAAGACGTTGAAAGTCTGCTTGATCAGTATGAGATTTTGCATATTGAAGAAAAAGAATATAATGGTTCAAGCATGAAGCCTAGTGGTGAAATCGTGGAAAAGCATTGGAATATAATTGAAGTGATCGCCCGAAAGACATCTCAGGCGGGGAAAACCAAGACATTAAAATCATCAGTGACGTTTTTCGAAGACCAGGACAAGTTTAGAGCATGGTTAGAGGCGAATCATGAAAATGAAACTGAACTGCTCGTGGGCTTTTATAAGGTGAGCAGCGGGAAACCTTCGATGACTTGGTCTCAATCGGTGGATCAAGCGCTTTGTTTCGGTTGGATTGACAGTGTTAGAAGATCCATAGATGAGGAAAGTTATTGCATCCGTTTTACGCCACGAAAAAAGACGAGCATATGGAGCGCAATCAATATTAACAAAGTGGAGGAACTCAAAAGACTTGGGCTTATGAAGCCAGCTGGTTTAAAAGCATATGGATACAGGACAGATGACAAGTCCGAAATTTATTCGCATGAGAATGGGCGACTAGAGCTCGAATTGGATTATGAAAAGCAGTTCAAGCAAGACACTATCGCATGGGAGTTCTTCGATAGTCAGGCACCTTCCTATAAAAAAGCGATCACGCATTGGATCATGAGTGGAAAGCAGGAAAAGACCAGACAGTCCAGGCTAAACAAATTGATTGATGCAAGTCGGGAGCAGAAGCGACTGACGTAGATGGTGGATATGATAAATACCTTAGGGCAACAGATGTGAATCTTGTACCAAACTAGTGGAAACGGTGGTTGCAGAAATAACTAACAGTTTACAGAGCACCGCTAAGTACCGGGCACCTTTTCCGAGTAATTTTGGTTATAAATGCCTGCAATAGTTTAAATTTAGAGGGGATCATAAATAATGAGTAAATTTGGAATTTTCATAATAATTATACTTATCATGTTTGGTTGCTCAAATAAAAGCCCAGATTTAATTAATGAAATTAATAATCAGACGGCTGATGAAATTTATGAGACCGACAAAATTAATGAAGAAATTAAAATAATTGGAGATGTTATGTTCTACATTCATAAATTAAAAGATAAGGATTATACATTTGAGTATGGAGATGAGAATATAAAGACATGGTACATTGCTGCAGAAGAGATAGCGCTGATTGGGAAACCTGCAATTCCATATTTAATTAAAAATCTTCAAACAAAAAATGATTATGAAAGAGCTGTGACATTATATGCATTATTGATATCAACACAAAATGAAAATGTTAAAATATTTACTAATGGAGAATATATAGAGGTATCATTAGATTTTAATCCTGAAAATCATGAAAAACTTAAAAAGATTGCAATTGATTGGTGGGAAAAATATAAACATAATTGGAACTAGCCCTATGTCTTAAGATAGTTATCAGAAGGCTCTATTGGCTAAATATAGCGAAGAAATTAAGCTGAGTATCATAAAACAAATGATGCCACCACAAAATAAAACAGTAAGGATATTGTCTAAAGAAAATGGTATCGCCGAGCAAACGCTTTTCAAGTTGTAACGCGACCCTGGATACCAGTTACCAAGCCGGTGGTTGTGGCAATAACGTACTGTTTACAGTATCTGGTACGTAGAGTGTTAACAAAAAGAAAATGGAGGGAAAAATGAATGAAATAACAACAATAGTCATATCAGCAATTGTTGGTGGAATAGTTACATATATTTTTGGGAGAGTTAATGAAATAAGAAAAGATAAAAAAGAGGGCTGTATAATCCAAATGAATTAAATACAAATTATAATGTAGAACTGCAGATTAAAAATTATGATGAAAAGCCACCAAATCATTGTCATATTTTTTTCAATTATGATTCAATTAACTATGAAATAATTGAAGAAATAAATGCAAAATTAAATATTCTATATCCTGATAAAGTTGTGAATACTGAAACATTGGTTATTCCAACAATTGATAAGATAAATAATACATTTGATAATGATGATTTTCTATTATTACCACATGGTTGTCAATCTCATAGAATATTTGATACGTCAATTCCTGAGGGTGTAGTATTTGATACTACGTTAGAACGTAGTATCTATTATAACCAGTTTGACGGTTTTACTTCAAGGAGTAATAAAGGTCTTGAAAATACATTGAGATACTTTGATCGCCTAGGCATCAGTGAATTTGTTTCCGGTCAGACCGTCGGCAACGACATCTGGGTTGCACTTGTTTGGTGTACAGCAATCACAATTGTAGCTTATATTTTTGCGATGAGAATTTACAAACGAATATAAAAGAAGTCATGTTATAATAATAAGAAACGAAGATTGTTAACATGAAAAATTCTTTGACTGGCTATTTATTTGTGCCTATTTGCTTTGAGAATCAGTCTATGAAAAGAAGTGCCATTAGAAATACAATCAAGTTTCTGCCATGGCGATTTGGACATATGAGTACAATCAACGGTATATACAATGGATTTGAATCATCTTTTACGTTGATGTTTTTATCTTTATCTATGACGCTATCAATTATTCTTGTACTGATGGTCATACTTAGAAAAGACAGAAGACACCTAGCTGATTTTATTGCTGGAAGTAGAGTTGTTCATGACGGAGGAGTAAACAATGTATACAAAACCTAGGCTGTTACAACGAGACAACATCAATGAAGCATTGAAATCCACATCAAGGTTTCAACTTTCAGTAATATCTGCACCAATGGGTTATGGAAAGACGACAGCAGTACGTGAATTTTTTAGAAAAAATGACATCAGTCACAGTTGGCTGTGTCTAAATGGCGCTTCTGCAAATAATGGTTATTTCTGGGAACAACTTATTCGGCAATTACCCGAGGATTTTAAAAAAATGAAAAATGATTTGCAAGGGGTGGGATTTCCATCTGAAAACACCAAGATGGCTCGTGTGATTGAGACGTTTTCAGAAATATCTAACGACAAAGATTTTTACTTGGTCTTTGACGATTATCATTATGCTGAAAATGACTTGTTAAACCATTTTGTGGAAACCATTACCAAGAGTGAAATTCAAAATTTCCATCTTATGATTGTCAGCCGACATTTGCCTAAAATAAATATATCAGAACTGAGTTTGAAAGATCTGGCAATACAAATCGATATTGAATTATTCCGTTTTACAAATGAGGATGTAAGGCGCTATTTTACCTTAATGAATTTTCCTATGAAAAAGGCAGACATAGCCAATATTCAATACATTGCAGAAGGTTGGATATCCGCCATATATCTCATATATAGAGGATTAAGAAGCGGTATTCCACTGCAGAACATAACTGCTGTGGAAACTCTTTTAAAAACTGCCATATTTGATGCATATAATGATGAGACAAAGACCGCATTGTGTGCACTAGCAACCTTAAAAACCTTTACACTCGATTTAGCAGATCGTGCTACTGGAATAAATGGAATTATAATGATCATAAAAGAGTTATATAGAGAAAATGCATTTATTGAGTGGGATGAGCGTTCTGGAGTCTATACAATACATAGTGTGTTCGCAAGATTTTTAAAAGTTGAAGCATCTCTCTATGGTTTGGATTTGAAAGAAATCAACAAACAAGCCGGGATATGGTACCTTGATCATCATGATTTTACTCAGGCATTTCGGTATCTTATAAGAGGTGAAGCCTATGATACTTTGCTGGAAGTATTGGAGAGACCTGCATTATATATTAGTGCAAATGACAGACCAATACTTTTTCAAGCATTTGATCAAATCCCTCAGGAGCTTAAAGATTGCCATCCCATTGCTTTAGTAAAATACATACTCATTTTTGTCATAACTGGGAATCGCAAGCGAGGATTGGAACTTCTAAATCAATTTGAGAGTGATTTGTTTCGGAATAATTATCATGTGCATTTCGTAGAAATTCAAGCTGCAATCCACGTGATAAAAGTATTCCTAAATTTTAATGATGCAAACGTAATGAAGTGTCATATTGATGCTGCTCTTGAACTTTTAAATGGTGAGAATTGTGTAATCTGCAGTTCGCAGGGGCCATTTTCATTTGGGAGTCCCCATTTTACATTCATCTATTATAAAGAGGTTGGTGCCTATAAAAAGACATCCGAAATTTCACTGGAAAAGTATGCTCAGCTTTCTTGGGGGAATGGTACAGGTGCGGACGTCTTGTCTTTAGCAGAGTATTCGCTAGAGACAGGAAATTTTAGTGTGGTAGAGGACGCAGCCTATAAGGCAATCTATAGGGCAAAAACTCAAAAACAGCATTCTATAGAAGTCTGTGCCTCATTGACGCTTGCACGATTATATCTGCTTCAAGACAAGTACGAAGAGGCTTTATTATTGCTGAGTGACCTTTCTGAAGAGGTAGCATCCAACGCTGAAACCATTCTACTAGATACTTATGATCTCTGCCTTGGCTATTTTTATGCATGCACAGGTGAAATCAAAAAAATACCCAACTGGATTAAAGAAGGTGATATGACGGTAAATTCACTTTTATTTCAAGGGTTGGTATTTTCTTATATCGTTTATGGAAAAATATTGATATTGTTAGGTGATTGGGTGAAAGCTGAAGCATTATGTGAGACTTTCACACCTTATTTTGACGTGTTTCATAATCAATTGGGGTACCTTCACAATTATATTCATTTATCCATAGCTGCTCACAAACAGGGTAACAATAGGAAAGCGAAAATGAATCTTAGCAATGCACTTAAAATTGGACATGCAGACAATATTGTGACTCCCTTCATAGAAAATAGTGCTCTTCTACTGCCATTGCTTAATGACATGACTAAAGAAGATTTCGAGGAAATGGGGTATATTAAACGAATCACTAATCTTTGTACTGATTATTCGCCGTTATTCACCCGAACAGTTTTCAATAAAAATCCCCTTTCACATCGGGAAATGGAAGTGATTGAACTTCTGTCAAACGGACTTAGTCGCATAGAGATAGCAGAAAAAATGTATTTATCTACTGGGACCATCCGTTCCCACATACAAAATATTTACATAAAGCTAAACGTCAATAAAAAAGGTGAAGCACTGAAAAAAGCAATTGAAATGGGAATCATATCTTAAAAATACGTCTTTTTGGTAGATGTTTCTAATGATTGGAATCTTTTATACTTGTATAAAGGATTCTTTTTTGTGGAGGTCAATCATGAATAGTTATTTCAAAAGTGTAACCCCCTATGAGGATTATACATTAAGCATTGTTTTTGAAAATGACAATCACTTGGAAATCTCTATGCTGAATGCTTTAAACCAAATTCGGTTCAGTCCCTTAAAAGACAAGAACATATGGATGAATTTGGATACGTATCCTACGCATCTAGAGTGGAACAAGGGGCTTTATCAGGTGACACTGAACATCGAAGAAATATTATATTAATTTTTTTATCGAAAAAATGATGGGGGAGGAACTCTAATGAGTAAAACAATCAAAATATGTATGAGTATGATGTTAGTATTAGTTCTTTTTGCTGGTGTCAGTCATGTTTATGCGGCAGAAGAAAGCGGTGCGTGGACAGGGGACTGGACTACAATCGGAAGTGTGTTTAGCCCGAATGGCATAAAAGGAATTGCAGTAGACAGTAAAGGTGATGTTTACATGTCGGATCCTTTTAGTCAGAGAGTATTGGTTTTACCTGCACAAAGTTCAACATGGAGAGGGTTGCAGAATAGTCCTTTTTCACTCGGAGATGAACCATGGGATGTGGCAGTGGATAGCAATGACACTATTTTTGTGTTGAACTCGATTCCTGCAACGAATGGAACAAGAGCGGTGTGGAAATATGTGAGCAGTACAGGTGAGTGGACAGACATTACCTATGGAACATTATTTAAACAGCCAGAAGGTATTGCAGTGAGCCCCAATGGTGATATCTATGTTGCGGATACATACAACAATAAAATCAGGAAACTGGGAAATGGAAGCAATACTTGGACTATAGTTGGAGATGATACTTTTGCGTTTAACATGCCATTTACAGAACCACGTGCAATTGGTGCGGATAGTGAAGGCAATATATATTCGACTTTTACGATTGGAGATGAGTCCTTTCTATGTATATTGCAAAGTGGTACAACTCAATGGAAACCATACAGTCAAGTCATTCCAACAAATGGCATGCCCTTTAAAGACCCGACAGACATATTTGTGGACCATTTTGGAAATATATATGTAACAAAAATAGTGGGTAATGAGCTAGCGATACTTGCTAATGGTAATAATAATTGGGCTCACATCAATAAGTCTCCAGATAAGTTTTCAGAATTATTTGGTGTAACTGTGGATCAAAATGGGTTTGTATATGTATCAGATTATGCTGATGGGTATGGAAGAATTCATAAACACCAAGGGTGGGCTAAAAAGTTAGTATGGAAGACACAGCCGCAGGCAGGTTATGCCGATGAGCCATTGACTCAGCAACCAGTGCTATGGCTTACAGACAATTTGGGAAACAAAATGGATGGTGTCAACGGAAATCAGATAACTGTGCAATTGACCAACTCAGGTGGTGCGGTCTTAAGCAATAATTATGCGGTATTGAATGATGGTGTTGCAACGTTTTCAAATCTGATGGTGGATCGAGCGGGAACTTATTCTTTGACAGCATCGGGAATGATTTCCCACAAAGATGTATGGTATATTGATAACCCGTATCAGCTTCCTCCAGCCATAAGTATAACGATTAGTTCCAGCAGCTCATTTACTGCAATTGAAAAACCAAGGGCTGCAACACCAACAGCATCACCTTCAAGTGGTACTGTAATTCATTATACTTCAGAAGTCACCTTATCATGCAGTACACCAAGTGCAACACTGTACTATACTGTTGATGGAAGTACGCCATCCAGTAGCAGCACCAGTGGGGGCATAGTATCCATTCCATATGACCCCTCTACAGATACGCTAACCATAAAAGCATTTGCAACCGCGTCTGATATGTCTGACAGCAGTATTTCTGAATTCACATATACGGTTGATTATTCAGATGTTACACCGTCCAATAACATGCCGAGTGCAAGAATTCCTGTGTCTACTCAAAATGTATACATCGGTGAAATCACCAGTTTCAACGCTGCTGATATTGCGGAGGATCTGGATAATGATATATTGACCATCACAAGCTTTGTAAGTGAAACGGACTTGACATTTGCAACAGCAAGTCTTGAGGCTGGAATCGTTACGATTACTGGAGTATCGGAAGGAGAAACGTCGATTATTGTTCGTGTCAGTGATGGGATAGGGACAATTGATGTTACAGTACCAATTTCAGTATCTGAGATTGTGATACCTGTGAGTGCTGTTATCAGTCCTACGACGGGAAATTTTGATAAGTATTCGATTAAACAATCCGATGTGATTATCAACATTACTTGGAATAGCGCTACGTCTGTAAAAGATGTAAAAATGTCAGATATGTCTATTGGACACGATAACTTTACGGTTAGTGGTAATTCATTAACCATTAAGAAAGAGTATCTAGAAGCACAGTCAGAAGGTAACATAATTCTGCTTGTTGAGTTCAATGTTGGTGATGCTTCAATTTTCACCATTGATATTAGTGACTCAACACCTCAACAGGTAAATCATGCTCCATCATTAAAGGTTGGTGTACCATCAAAATCAAGTGTTAACATATTGTTGAATACAAAATACACACTTGATCTTGCAAGCCTCTTTGAGGATGCAGACAGTGATCCACTGACATTTTGCGTATCAATAAACAATTTGGGGTCAACTGAAGCTATGACAGTGTATGAATACACTCCGATTTTGTCAGGTGATACCATATTGGAATTCAAAGCGAATGACGGCAAGATGGATTCAATGGATACGTATACGGTGACACTGACAGCAAGTAAACCGTTAGTGCAGACCCATACCTTGACGTTAATAGCTGGAGCAGGTGGTAGTGTCACAGTGGGCATCAATGGAAATTATGAGGCGGGTACTGTTATTGATATTACTGCAACAACTTTCAATAATTACAGATTCAATAAGTGGACATCTACAGAAGGTGGTTTGTTTGGTAATATGAATAGTGCAATTACCACGTTTGTCATGCCATCAAATCCTGTAGTAATCACTGCCGATTTTTCATACACAGGAGGAGTTGTTTCTGATGATAGTAGTGAAAAAGAGACTACAAAGATTACAAAGGTTCCAGTCTCAAATAACAATGCAAATGTTTCTGGAAATGGAACGACAGTTTCAATACCGGTTACCTTTGATTCAGAAAAGAATATCACAACTGTTAGCTTAGGTAGTATTCAAGGGGACATTATCTTAAGTGGAAAAACGGTTGTAGTCACAGTACCCGCTATCCCTGGAGTAGATACCTACGCAGTGGGGATTCCTATTGCTTATTTATCTACACCTGATGGAAAAGGGACACTAACATTTAATACCAATACAGGTAGCATCAACATCCCCACAGACATGATGAGTGGTATTGCAGGGGTGGCAGGTGATAATGTTGAAATCGTAATAGGTCGTGGAGATAAATCTAGTTTACCAGATAGTGTTAAAGCATTTATAGGTGATAGACCATTGATTCATTTGGAAGTGGTGATTGATGGAAATAAAGTTGAGTGGAATAATCCCAATAGCCCAGTGATTGTATCCATTCCTTATACTCCAACAGTGGAAGAACTTTCTGATCCAGAACATATTAATATTTGGTACATCGATGGTCAAGGGAATGTGGTGACAGTGCCATCTGGAAGGTATGATCCAGTTACTGGAATGGTTACTTTCAAAATTACGCACTTTAGTAATTATGCAATAACATATAAGATAAGAACCTTTGATGATTTGAATAGTGTGCCTTGGGCCAAGCATCAGATTCAGGTGCTCGCATCTAAAGAAATAATCAAGGAAAAAAACGATGATACATTTGGACCTCAAGACAAGATTACTAGAGCTGAATTCCTGTATTCATTGGTTCGCACACTTGGAATTGATTCTGCATTTGTGGGAAACTTTGATGACATAGATCCAGAGTGCTATTATTATAACGAAGTAGCTATTGCTAGGAAAAGAGGAATTGCCAGTGGTACAGGAAATAACCAGTTTAGTCCGGATGTAGAAATCACAAGACAAGATATGATGGTATTGACCGAAAGAACAATTCGAATGCTGAACAAACTACAAACTACTCAAAAATCTTCAAATCTGGACAGATTTGTTGATAAATCCTTTGTATCTGCTTATGCAGTTGATTGTATCGCATCGTTGGTCAATGAGGGACTGATTGTAGGAAATGAGGACAACATCAACCCTTTGGGTAATGCAACAAGAGCTGAAGCAGCGGTATTTCTTTACAAGATATATAACAAATATTGAATATAAGAAGCGGTTGCAAAACCAGTTCAATCAGTTTTGTAACTGCTTTTAAGGCAAAATCAGCACCTTTATAAGGGGAAATGAAAATTTTGATTACTAAAGCCATGGGTACTGAATGCCAAAGGCATTCCTTTAAATACCATGCGAACCAGGTACCACGACGTATGAAATAATAAAAACCACACACCTGTTAGGTATGTGGTTAATCAACTTACTTAATTCCATTGCCTAAGCACTGGATCGAAATGCATGCATCCTCTTATGAAGTCACAGAGTTTTTTCGAGAGCCCTTTAAAAGGTTGGTCTGATGAAAAGACCGTCTCATGATCTGGGGCTTCACCGGTTGCCATATAATACGCTGTAGCGCCGAGTGCGTAAATATCAGAGTAGATTCCTGTTTGAGAAAAACCGAACTGTTCAGGTGGTGCATAACCTCGCGTTCCTACGATGATCGTATCTGAATGGTTTTTTCTTTTGATTTTTCGTGAGGTTTCTATATCTATTAGGATCACGCTGCCATTCGGCCTAAGTAAAATATTGCTTGGTTTTACATCTCGAAACACGACTGGTGGCGATTGATTATGAAGGTTATGGAGTATACTTTTAATTTGGTCAGTGATCAAAAAGACATCCGATTCTGGAAATACGCCGTTCTTTTCTACCCATTCGCTAAGGCTCGTGCCTTCAAAGTAAGGTTTGATGCTATAGGTAAAGCGCTCACCTTTCCCCCAGGTTATAAGTTTTGCTATGCCAGGCACTTCAAGTGATTTGAGAGACGCTAAATCCGAAAAAACGCCTTCTGATTTGGGCATTGCCTTGAGGGTTGCAAGCGCATCATTATCCTTGTCTTTAAGAATGTAGATTTGAGAATTTTGTCCTTCATAAATACGTTCTTTTATGTCATATTGATCAATGAGTATTTGACCAAAATCAGAGGTCATCAGATCATATTCCACGCTGGCTTCAAAAGCCGAAAATGCACTTTTCACATTAAAGTTCTGGCTCATTTGTTCACGAAGCATAAACACTTCAGCGTGTCTTTTGTAATAGCGGTCGGCAAAGAAAGCACCTAGAAAAACAAAAAGACTGAAGCTTATAAAAAAGCTCCAAAAAATCCACGATTCAACTTTAAACGCTTTCCCATTTCCGATCATTAGAATGTTATAGAAGGTTAAAACCAAAGCCCCGGAAGCCATTAGAATCGGCAAAGTGATTTGAAACCCCTTAGGTGAACGGCTGGCTCTTTCTATAAACCCATGGACGCGTGATCTAATCAATAGAGATATTACGATTGAAAGTGAAACCATGATAATAAGAGCAATCCAATTGTAATATGTAATACTAAGATAATGGGTCAAATTCATAATATGGAGAAATATGCTAATAACTGCCTCTGCAACAGTTCCAGACATAAATATGAAAAAGTACAGCCAGGTCACTTGTAAAACATTGAGTTTAAGGCGCCAAGTGAATAGACCTACAAAAACAAACATCACCACAAAAAGTCTGAAAGAGACAGGAACGATCGTGAATGCAGTAATCACCAATGAATAGCTGATTAGTGTTCCAATAGGCTTTTCAAATGAAAAGCGCCTTGCTTTAGGAGGCGTCAGAATTAGTATTGAGGAAGATAAAAGTATGAAGTTTAATAAAAAATTGATCATTGAGTTTGGATTCAAGACAAATGACCTCCAGAAATTAAGGATTATATGTTTTATTATACCTAAACTTACAAAGAAAGCCATTAGAAATTTGTGGTAAAGGGATAAAACCAAGGTAGTATTCAGATTACGTTTTGTAATATTATTGAATATTCAGACAATATGTGTTAGTCTTAAGTTGATTAATGATGATTACAGACTATAGATCATAATTCTGGGAAAAAAGAGGGATTTAATTGTACCATGTTCCAAGGTTGATTTTAATCTTAAAATCTGAAGGAGGTATTTTCAATGGCAAGTAAATTTCAAATAGTCAAAATAGATGACCAATTTAGGTTTCATCTAAAAGCCGTAAATGGTGAAATTATATTAAGTTCCCAACCTTACACATCTCTTGCATCATGTAAAAAAGGTATTGAGAGTATAAGAGTAAATGCTCCAATCGCCCCTATTGAAGACCAAACTATTGAGGGATTTACAACAGAGAAGAATCCTAAATTTGAGGTATACGAATATAAAAACGGAGATTATCGTTTTAGATTAAAAGCAAAGAATGGAGAACTTATTGGTACAGGCGATAGATATAAATCTAAAGCTGGATGTCAAAATGGAATAGAATCCATAAAGAAAAATTCTGTAGAAGCGATCATCGTAGAAGAAGAAAACTAGTATTATTTTGAATACAAGCTCATTAGGCTAGAAGTGCTTAAAAATGCATCGATTTTTATATACCGTTATTGGAATGATTTTGATATTATTCCGATAACGGTATTTTGTTTTTAGGTTACCGCCGTTACCACTAGGTCGGTATCTGGTACGCAGGATGGCCTAAAGGTTGATTGTTGTTTAGGTCAATCATAATGTAAAGACTTTTTTAACCAAATTTTAAGAAAATTCGTTCATAATAGTACCGTGTGAACCTGGTATCAAACGGCGGTTAGAAGATACACCTGGAGGGAAGTATTCATTCGTAATCAAGAGTTTGAACCGTATAAATTTGATTATGAAAAATATGCATTAAACTAATGAGGAGATCCTATGAAAATTTACGACACTGCAGCCTTGTACGGGCAAAACATGTCAGATGAGCAACAAAGCAAACTGATGGAATTTTATCGTGATTTGCTTGAAGAGTATGACATCGCTACAATTCATGATTGTACCATAGGGGCGGGTGGAACAACTATACCGCTGGCAAAACTGGGTTACAAAGTTTCAGGCTCCGATATCAGTGAAAATTTACTCGAGAGAACGAAGATAAACTTCAATGAGAGTGGGTATGAAATCGAATTGTTCAATTCAGATTTGAGAAACCTTGATACTGTTTTAAGAGAACCTGTTGATTGCATCATTTCAACAGGAAATTCACTACCCCACGTCACAAATGAAGGTGTTCGAGATTTTGTAAAGAATGCTTCAAAATGTCTTAACCCACGAGGACTTCTATTTATAGATATTCGAAATTGGGACCAATTACTTGATGAAAAGCCACTTATAAAGACATGGGATCCAATCGTAATGACTGCAGAAGAACATATCGGATTGCACCAGATATTCGTATGGCATGATGACCAAAGTGTCGAATTCGCTTTTGCGACAATCAAGGATGAAAACGGTAAGCACAAGGAAACCAAGATGCTATTCGCTCCGATGTACTATCCACTAAAACGGAGCACTTATGAAAGAATCCTTATGGATTATGGTTATGATTTAATCAACTATTATGATTTGGATTCGATTTGGATTCATCCATCCCAGCAGAGACCAAAGAGTGGTTCTTTTGAAGCTGATTTTCATCAGATTGCTTGGTATGGTATATTGGCACAAAAGAAGTAATATATGAGAATCAGGTGTTTCGATTGAAAACACTAGGGACACTGCATCCAAAAGGAGTTACTAATTATGAAAAAAGTATTTTTTTTATTCGGTTCATTATTTATGATTATTTTTATAATTTCAGCTTGTTCACACAATAATAGGAATGTGGATGGGGAAGATTTTAAAGCCGAAAGACATCCTATTGGTGTAACATTTCATTTCGATCAGATTGATAATGCTACACCATCCGAACCAAAATATCAGTATACATTTATTTTAAAGAATACTTCATCAGAGACTTATAACTTACAGTTTGAGGAGGATTTAAAATATAGCTATGATTTTATTTTAGAGGATGAATCAAAGACAATACTTACAACTACGGGTACCAATGTATGGAATAAGGTAAAAAACGAAAATAGTTTTCTACTTGAAAAAGAAGAGGAACTGATCTTAACAAAGGGAAGTATTGGCGATATCATGCCTAGTGGAAAATATTTGGTAGATTTTAATCTTTATCTGTTAAATGAACAGTTAAGTATGAAATTCGATTTTGAAGTAGAATAGATTATATGAAAAACCTGGGTACCAGCTACCGCAGAATGTCTTAAAAGTTGATTGTTGTTTAGGCCAATCATATTGTAATGACTTTCTTAACCCAATTTTAAGAAAATCCGTTCATAATAGGCAGGGGGATATTATGTCTAAAATCAAATCATATTTTAATCAATCCAACAAAGGACCCATGTTCATTATTATTTTAATCTTACTAGGTTTCTATGGGTTTACTATGTCGAGTTTCTTAGCCACAGGACCTTCAAAAGGTTTTAGTCGGGAAGTTGAGATTGGTGAAGTTAAGGCGGGAGAAAAAAACTATATCAATAGTCATGTAGATACGTTGGTTCTATCGGATGAGGAAATACTCGTCACTGCAGTTGATCATCAAAAGGTCAGGTTGTATAGAGTATCTAGATTGGGAAAAGTCATTGAAGAAAATGTCCTTGATTTAAACTTGTTTCATGCAAGTATGCTTTCAACCAGTATGGACCAAGAAGGCGTTCTTACACTTTTATACCTTGAAGACGATTTATATAAGGTTTCAATTGATTTAGATACCCTTGAATACAGGCGGACAAAACTAGCAGAAGAAGTGAAATTCTTTTTGAGAAACGGTCAAACCATTGTATTTCAGCGTGATTCTGATCTTTATGGTATGAATGTTGAAGATCCTGGTAAAGTCATGCCTTTACTGACAGGTCCTATAAGATCATATGCGCTGGATCAAGACCAAAGTACAGGCATCTACCATTTGATGGCTACTGTCGGAAACATCAATGAAGTGGATATTGTTTATATTCAGTTCAATGAGGATTTCGAGGTTGAGAAGAACTTTCTTATAGAAGAAGGCTCAATCAATACATATTTAAAATTCATTCGAGCTCTCCACGTAGAAGATGATCTTGTAACCGGTATCTTTTTTTGGACGGATCGTATATCTGGTGAAAACAATCTAACGGTTCACCAGTACGACATTCACACATCCCAAAAGTTGACAGATTACCGTCGAAAATTTTCTATGCATGACAGCCCACCCACAATAATTGATGTAACGGATGATCAAGTAAAAATAATACTTCAAGAAAATGTACATTATGGTGTAAACTGTGTAGAGGTTCTTATGTTTGAAGATCAAGAATCCATAATTATACCGTTATCAAAAACAAGAAAATTAAGTGTAAGTTCAAGTTATTTCGAATTTGGTGATGATCAAGGACTGGTATTTTTTGACCTGGTGGAAAACAATAAAATCATATATTTCGCATCAACCAATCAAGACCTTGTAAAAAAGACAACAAATGTTCTGACCATTGATCCCATTAGAATTATTGGCATGTTTCTTATTGTAGTGGTCTTAGCTGCATTATTCAGTACTGTTTATTATATCTTGGCTGTTGGTGTTCTTCCTTTTCTATTGCTTATATTAATGAATAAGTTTTTACCGGATTTTAAAAACAAGGAATATATTAAAAGTCTTGTGTGTGCAATCGTTCACACGGCTTTAAAGGCATCTCTTATCTATCATATTATTCATGTGATGGGGACATTTGTTTTAAGGCCTCCCATGGTAGGTAGCGAACCTTATATTTATATATTTATGGTACTTTCAAGTATGATTTCTTATTATTTGATGGTGCGTCACTATCGTTGGAACCGAGAATATGAGACCACAATAACAATGTCTTATCTACATTTTTTATTCTATGAATACATTATTTTTACTTTAGTCGTATTTATTTATATTGTAACCTATATGGTCGTTGGTAAAGTTTAGCTGATGGGTGCAGAATGCCAGAGGCATTCCTTTAACAGGTACCATGACGTCGTTTACGGCGACAACTCAATCATTAAATCAGAAGCACGATCTGGTACCCATTTTTTTCAAGTGTTGAAACAATACCTCAGGCATCTGGTGTAGGTGTCAACAGTCCTTGGATTATACACAAGTACGAGGAGAAGTATTATGATAGAACTTTTTTCTAAAGAGAGAATGATATTAAATGAATTTTTTATACCTAGAGAAGAAGTATGCGTATGGTCGTGTCTTGAAGGTATTATGGGGCGTGCATGGATAAATGATAAAAGCTATCCTTTATATGGAGTTGTTGCAGTTGCTGATTTTTTATTTTTATTAGGTCATGCGCCAAAAGACTTGAGTAAGGAATTAATAAATCTTATCGGGACATTTGGAAGAAATCAAATCATAGTGTTTTATAGTACTGATTGGGAAAATGTTATTTTAAAAGAGTTTCCAGATAACAATACACCATTTAAGCGCTATTCATTTTATTGGGAACCAGAAGTATTTAATAGGACATTACTAGAGAAATACACTCATACAGAGGACATTCCTTATGAAATAGTACCGTTCACATTAGAAATAGCTGAATTGTCACTTCAAAATAACTTTACAGCTGATTTCTGCATGTTTTACGAGTCACTGGATTCATTTATTGAAAATGGGATTGGATTCTGTATGATTCACAACAATGAAATTGTAACAGGTGCATCTTCTTATAGCACTTGCAATGGAGCAATAGATATAACAATTGGAACTATAAAAGAATATCGTAGAAAAGGATTGGCTTTAAAATGTGCAGCTAAACTGATACTAGAATGTTTGGAAAGAGGGATATATCCGAGGTGGGATGCTGCTAATTTAGAGTCAGTTGAATTAGCTAAAAAACTTGGATATAGGTTTAAAGAAGAATATCAAGTTTATACAATTAAGTGAGATAGAGATGTTATATGTGAGCATGCTGTTGGCAATGAGCATTTTCTGAAATTTATGGACTCATCAGAGGTTCATTGTGGATACGCAATTAAAAACAATCAAAATGGAGTTGTAGAATACGGACATCTTAAAAACATTGGAAAGAAGTTTAACAAGTATTTTAGCGTTGTCTACATGGTAAAATTCGAATTATAATACAAAATTGACGCTATGGGGGTTATTAAGCAAAATATGAAAAAAAATTTCGATATCTTATTGATAGGTGGGGCGAGTGGCGTTGGAAAAAGCTGTGTAAGTTATAAATTATCAGAAATTTATCAAATGAATGTAGTTCAAGTCGATGATTTTCAATGCATTGTAGAACATTATACTAAGGAAGAAGATTATCCAGTATTCCATTATTGGAACAATCATTTTGAGGAAGCAATTAATCAATCAATAGAGAAAAAACTCGAGATAATGATCAACTACTCCAATGAGTTATCAAAAGCCTTGGAATTAGTTGTAAATAATCATCTGGAAGAAAATAGGCCGATGATTCTAGAGGGTGATTTTATATCTCCTGCATTGTGCAAGAAACTATTGCAAGAAAATGTGAACAATAAGCGAGTAAAGTGCATTTACATCATTGAAGACGATGAAACTCAAATCCTGCAGAACTATTATGAACGTGAAGGACGTATGCAAAATGACAGAGCTGAATTGAGTTGGAGGTATAACAATTGGATCAAGGAACAAATTGAAGGAACTGAGATAATAGCAATCCAATCAAGGCCGTGGGAGTCAGCAATAGAAAGAATATGCTACCATTTGAATCTGGGACATGGAGTCCGTTTGTCGAAACAACTGGAATAATAGATGACGAAAGACTAAGGAGTAATTTGAATGTTCACTTTTGATGATTTGAAAGAATTTGCTAGAGTAAATATACTTGAGATTTCGAGACCGACTAGGCACCACTTTAGGGACAGATATTCACACACTTTGAGAGTCCTCAAATGGGCAGAACGCCTCCAAGTTGCAGAAGGTGGAAATCTGGAAGTAATAAGAATTGCAAGTGTGCTGCATGATATCGGATGGGATGAGAACATTAATCATGCAATCATAAGCAGGAATATTGCAGAGGAATATTTGAGAATGAATCAATATGATTCGAAAAAGTTACCTAAAGTCTTGGATGCTATCGAGAATCACAATAATCGTGAGTCTCAGGACCATTTTGCCATAGAGAGCCTGATTGTTATGGATGCGGACATCCTAGACGAAGTTGGTGCTATCAGTATAGTGTGGGATGCAATGGCAACAACCTATGAACAAAATGCTAGCTACTATAGTGCTTATGAGCGAATTAAGCACTATACAGAGCAGATCAAGCAGAGAAAGAATCTTCTCAAGACAGAAACTGGTGTGAGATATTATTGTGAACGTTTAGGTGTAATAGATGCTTTTTTGAGTGACTTAGAGTATGAACTAGGAATTCAAGGTGAGAGGATCTAATAATTCCACGCGTAGCATCACTTACCATTTTGGCCGATGTTGCAAATGCATTGATGGCTGATATTCCATTATTCAACTTGTGAGGAGAGATGAAGCTGATGAAGAAAAGATTGTTAAGAATCACCATTATTATTGTAGCTTTAATTTTGCTGTTTCCAGTTCCGCTAAAGTATAAAGACGGTGGAACCGTTAAATATCAAGCAGTTTTGTACAGTATAACAGATTATCATGCGCTTAGAGGGGTGGATGGTTATGACACGGGGATAGAAATAAAGATTCTTGGAATATCAGTCTACGAAAATACGACATTCGAACATTAAATACTAGGCGAACCTGGTAGCAGTTACGCAAATGGCGGTTTGTTTTTAGAATACGTAACCGAAGAAGTACTGATCAAGCAGCACCAATCCACCTAACACAAATACATAGACTGAAAAGTACTTAAGAGATTTCTTGGTGATCACTTCCATCATAAAGCGAATCGCAAAATAACCTGAAGCGGCTGCCACAAGTGTTCCTATTATTACCGGAGTCCATTCAATACTCAACTCGGTTCCAACAATATCTTTCACCTGAAATACCAGTGACCCCAATATCGCAGGTATGGACATCAGAAATGAAAATTTCGCTGCAAATCGCCTGTCAAAATTTTGAAATAACGCACCTGCTATCGTTGATCCTGATCTTGATACTGCAGGAAATATTGCAAGCCCTTGCGCGATACCTATAAGTATAGCATTGATGAATGTCATCTCCTTAAGTTCTTTCTTACCTGGTTTTATAGAATCAACAGTCCATAAGAGAACACCCGTAAATAAAAATCCGAATCCCAAAGTTGATGCGCTACTGAACGCATCTTCGACCAAGTCCTTCAACAACAAAGCAATCAACACTGTCGGTATTGTCGCGCTGATGATCATAAGACTCAGTTTACTGAGAGGACTCTTGATCATTTCAAAAATATCATTCTTAAAGACAATGAAAATTGAAATTAGCGTTCCGAAATGCAACATGATTGTAAATAGCATCGCACCTTCATTGATTTGGAAGACCTTCTGTAATAGTACCAAATGTCCAGAACTACTGACTGGTAAAAATTCTGTCAAACCCTGAACTATACCTAATACTATGGCTTCAATTATCGTCATTCTACTTCCTCCTTCATTGTTATAACTTAATCATTTTAGCATCAATAGAAGGTTTTAGCTATTCATTTATTGCAATTCGATAAATGGTTTGATACGACCCTTGGTACTTAGTACCAACCCGGCGGTAACGTCAGTAACACTCATTGATCAGATGAGCAGGCACAGCGTAGAGTAAGAGAGCTTGTACCACTAATCCGTGATAAAGGTTTTTCAGAACCTGAAGCTAATAGTGTGTTTATTGAAAGTTTCTTTGTTATGGTAAAGCATATGGATGATGGATTCAGTGTTAGTGAAAAGTGTTTTGCCTGTGTTGCATGGTGTCCAGAGCAAGCCATTGATTTTCGGAGTTCAACCGTTGAAAGAAGAAGGTATCATAATCCAGAAATCAGTATATCGGATATGGTAGTGGTAGATTCCGGCAGTAAATACCATGTGAACTTAGTACCATGACGGCCGTTGAGACTTTAACTTGCCAGTGCTGATCAGCCTATTTTCCAGAAAATCAACTAAGCTCAAATGGGTACCGAATGCCATAGGCATTCCTTTAAACAGCAATCAAATTTATATAGATTAGAGGTATAAACCATGGTAGCTTTTGTGATCACTATAATCGCATTTTTCGGAGTGGCAATAATCAACGTTTTTACCTATGCAGGTGTGGATTTGGCTACTGTTTTTCCAATCCTTAATTTGTCACTATTAATCGTCTTCATCATGACTTTGATTCTGTTTTTCAAAGTAGTGAGACGTAATGGAGGTTTTAGGACTCGTATCGATTTATGTTAATGGGTCTGATTGCAATTGTTGGCTATTATCATTCAAATTTTGTCACGAGTGATACTGGAGGAATAGATGATGAGAAAAATTACAGTTCTTGAACACATTAGTCTTGATGGCGTCATACAAGCCCCAGGAGGACCAGATGAGGACACCAGCGGTGGTTTTGCTCATGGTGGGTGGATAGCACCCTATTCAGATGAGTCTGTAGGAAAGCTTCTGAGAGGGCAAATGAGCAAGTCGTTTGACTTGCTACTCGGGCGAAAAACGTATGAGATTTGGGCGCCGTATTGGCCATTACATAGTGAGGTATGGCCACAAGTCAATAAGGCAACCAAATATGTCGCTTCGAATACCATGATATCAGGTGAGTGGGAATCGACTGTAATTTTAAGCGGGGATATTGCCGAGCAGATCAAACAGATTAAGCAGCAAGATGGGCCGGATATTCACGTATGGGGAAGTGGTGAACTCATTCAAACACTTCTCAGGCATGATCTGATCGATGCGTTTTGGCTGATGATTTACCCTAAAACATTGGGAAGTGGAAAGCGTTTGTTTGCTGAAGGAACAGTTCCTGCTGCGTTCAAGGTGACGGAATGCTTTGTTGCTCCTAATGGTGTGATTGTTGTGAATTATGAGCGGATTGTGAGGGCAAGATAGGGGTGATCAAATATGAACATTTACGAATATCAAAGGCTGGTTGGGAAAATTGACGACATTCCCGAACTTAAAGATGAGTTCATAACCGTTTATGATGTGAAAAGTCATAAGCAAGTGGTACAGTTTTGTATATTGCTTGGGGAACATCTCATTGAATTGACAGGATTTAGTCCAATCAATGAGATTACTGCTTCATTTGAAGCGATGATCAGATGGATGAATGGGGAAGTCAACTATCACGAAGCGAGGAACCTCAGTTTACAGATCAGCAGGATTGCTCGTGATGAGAAAGATATTATGAAGGTTAGATTTCTTAGAACGATGGCACAGATTGCAGCGAGTCCTCATGTGAAATACCATGGGTTATGGGCAACGGATTTTGCAGTTACTCTAGTCAACAGGATGGATCCTGGCAATATGGACGCCGTAAGACAGGAAAGAAGAATGCATATTGAACTTTTGAAAAAGGTGTGACAAACACTGAGATTCAAGAGGTCTCAGACTAAAGACGAAGTCTGCACGAAAAAGTGCAGGCTTTTTTTGTTACTATATAATGAAGTGAATTGGATGTAATGATCATTTCGTTAATAGCTTTCAATGTAAGTCCGTAACAATTGTTAATATTTTCATAATAATTCTTCATTTGATTGAAAAGGTTAGATAATATTCCTTTGCTATACTGTGAATGTAGGAAGGAGAGGAGTAATAATTAAAACAAAATTAAATTAAATATTTGAGATGCTAATTTCAAATTGATTTATGATTTTGAAATGAAATTCACATATTAAAAATCAAGAACAAGAGGAGATAAAATTATGAATATCACAAAAGGAAAATTAGGTATATTGGCTTTAGTAGGAGTTCTTTTCCTATCAGGTTGTACAAAAGGAGACGATAAAATCGTTGATCAAGATAATCCTACAACAATGCCCGGTGTAATCGAGCCAGGTGTTCAAACACCTGAAGAAATGCCAGAGGTGACTATTGTGGATCCTACAGCAAATCCAGATCCAGATGGCGAAGATACAACGCCGAGTGATACGGAATTTGCAGTGAATATCGATGGAATCGAAAGTATTGTACTTAAGGATACTGATGGTAACCTCATCGATAGAACTTTCACAGATGAAGACATAGCAAAAATAGAAACCGCAGTTAATGAAAGTGTCATCATGGATACATCGTATGATGAAATGATTACTGGATACAACATGACTATTTTACTAGATAATGGGAGTAAAGCGTTTATCACCAGCTATGGTGACCCGGTTTTAGTAGTAGCAACGGTAGGCAACGAAATTTATCATTTAAAAAGCGAAGCAATTGCAACAATTTTACTTGAAGACATGAATTGATTAGTTCATTAAGGAAGGCTGCCATATTGGCAGTCTTTCAGACTGTAGACAAACGTTCAAATCCATCGTTACTGGATAAAATCCAGTTCAGTTACGACGCTATAGGTCGCGCCTTCACTGGATTTCATCCGTGCCTTGACTTTAAACGTTTACTACAGCCTACAGTCTGATGACTTTGTCATCACCCTGGAAGGCTGCCATATTGGCAGCCTTTTTTTGTTATTATACTATGCGTTGGGGGATGCCCGTAACACTTGTTAATTTTACATAATGATTCTTCATTTGATTGAAAAAGTTAGATAATATTCCTTTGCTATACTGAGAATGTAGGGAGGAGGAGAGGTGAAAAAGAAAACAAAAATAAATTTAAAATTTGAGAAATTAATTTCAAGTTGATTGAAGATTAAGAATTAAAATACACTAGAGATTATAAGGAGGAACATTTATCATCTAGCAAGAATACTCCTTCCTCTTAGGTGGGAGATGAATTGCCTAATTTTCGAATGGAACACTTGTTCGATGCAATGCGTTGTGATATACTATTTGTAAGGGGTTGATTCGTATGCACAGAGCCTACAAATATAGAATATATCCTACAATTGAGCAAGTTGAACTGATCAATAAAAACATCGGCTGTAGCAGGTTCATCTACAACCATTTTTTAGCCCTGTCAAAAGCGATAAATACCTTGGCTACAATGAGTATGCCAAAAGACTCACAATCCTAAAGAAAGCATACCCTTTCCTGAAGGAAGTGGAATCAACTTCCCTTCAGCAAACTTTAAGAGATCTGGACAGCGCTTATTCGAGATTCTTCAAGAAGCTGGCTGGATTTCCAAAATTCAAAGACAAGAGGCACCCTAAACAGAGCTACCGCTCCCAAATGGTGAACAGCAATATCCAGATCAGAGAAAATCATATCAAGCTACCAAAACTGGGTTTTGTAAAGTTCGCAAACTCAAGAGAAGTGAAAGGCAAAATCCTGAATGCCACAATCTCAAGAACAGGTACATACAAATACTACATCTCTATCTGTGTTGACACAGAGATTGAGAAAATGCCAAGAGCCACAGGGGAAATCGGTATTGACTTGGGACTGAAGGATTACCTGGTAACCTCAGATGGCTTGCCAGTCCCCAACCCTAAGTACTACAGGAAATACGAAAAGCAACTTGGCAAAGCACAAAGAAGACTTTCAAAAAAGCAGAAAGGTTCCAATAACTACAACAAAGAAAAACTGAAGGTAGCACTTCTGCATGAGAAGATTGCCCATACCAGAAGGGATTTTCTCCACAAGCAATCCACTGCAATAGTAGCTGAAAACCAAACTATTGTTGTAGAAGGACTTAAGCCTGGAAACATGATCAAGAACAAAAGGTTATCCAAATCCATAGCAGATGCATCTTGGGGTATATTCCTTGATATGCTTGAGTACAAGTCTCTTTGGCATGATAGAAAATATATAAAAATCAATCCCTTTTTCCCAAGCAGTCAACTATGTTCCAGCTGTGGCTATCAAAACAAAAACATGAAGAAGCTGCACATCAGGACATGAGAATGTCCCAACTGTGGTGAATTCCATCACAGGGATATAAATGCAGCCAAAAATATTAAGGCAGAGGGTCTAAGAATAGCGTCTTAAGCCTGTTGCCGATAATTAGGGTACTGGAACTGCCCGATATTAAGCCTGCGGAGTCCTAAATAAGACCTCGATACCTAATGAGGCACAAGACTATGAAACAGGAATCTCCCACTTCAAAAGCAATGCTTTAAGTGCTGAGAGTGTTCAAGTTTATGTCAAAACAAATGATTGCAAAAATAGTGGCAGGTTTAATAGTTACTTCTACTATAACCATCGGCGCCATATCGCCATCAAGCGCAATGGCGAGTCAAGATAACTTAAAGAATAATCCAGAAATCAATCCACAATATGCAGTTATGCAGGAATCGTTTACGAATAGGCGTGCAGCTGCTCAATTCACATTTGATGAGGATGGCAAGTTAGTTCTTACAGTGACCCCAAAGGCAAATTTCCGATCTCAAAATAGAAATTTTCAAAATGGGGCATTAGAAACTCCAGTAGTTGACGAAGATCTTTCAAAAGTAAGTTTGCAAAAGAATTTTTATACACACCTTTTTGATGCATATGATAAATTGCTATCACTTTATGATAAGCTGTTAAATAGCTTTTTACCAGCAATTGCAAAATAAACAGTTCAAATAAATAATGAAGAAATAGGACCTGTTAAAGCAGATAGCCCGGTACAGAAAGACAAATTTCTGTACCGGGCATCTTTGTATTAAAAGGTCATTATTTGACAGGTGGTCACTTGGTCTATATACTTACAAGGATATACAAGGAATAAATGATACGTCATTTTTCCAAACAAATGCTGTACGATTAAATGAATTGTACAGTTCAGGAGGGGAAGAAATGGCATATTCAGGTAGGGTTTTGGTGGTCGATGACGACCAAAATGTATTGGAACTGATTCAATTATACGGTGAAAGGGAAGGCTTTAACGTTATAGGTGTAAATAATGGCGATTTGGCACTCGCTGCATTTGATCGTGAGAATCCTGACGTTGTTGTTCTTGACATCATGCTACCAGGTGTTGATGGACTTACACTGTGTCGAAACTTAAGATCGATTCGTATGGTTCACATTATTATGCTATCTGCTAAAGGCGAAGAGGCAGACCGTGTTCTTGGACTGGAGATGGGTGCTGATGACTATGTATCCAAACCTTTTAGCCCAAGAGAACTTGTCGCAAGAATAAAAGCAGCGCTTAGACGAAGTCAAGCTGTTGATTCAGGTGTAGGTATGAAATTAATATACCCAGAACTTGAAATTCAGGCTGATACCAGAAGGGTCATTGTGGCTGAAACATCAATAGAATTGACTCCACGTGAATTCGATTTACTCTATTACCTGGCTCAAAATCCACGACACGTGTTTACGAGAGAGGAATTGTTGAAAGCTGTATGGGGATATGATTTCTTCGGTGATCAACGTACAGTGGATGTCCACATTCGTAGACTTAGGGAGAAACTCAAGTTATTATCACATTACGTCTCAACAGTATGGGGTGTAGGATACCAGTTCACACCACCTTCAAATAGGGAGATGATTACTTCGTGAAAAACAATTTTTGGTCCAATATTTTGGAGTTTATTCATTTGCCCCATTCTATGAAAAAAGGTTTTTTAAAACTAAAACGCATTTTGTTGAAACAATTCAATAGAAATATATACACGAGAATATTGATTACAAATACAATTGTCTTTCTTACGGCAATGATTATACTTTCATTTTTTGCAAATCATATGGTAAAACAGGCTGTTTATAGACAGGTCGAGGATGATTTGGCACGAAAATCCACTAGCGTTAATTTTGCAATATCAAAAGAAAAGGATTTGTCATGGTTGAGCGACGAACAAACTGAGTTGAAGCAAGATTTGCTTAAATTTTTGGCCGATAGTTTTGATGTGCGAATTACAGTATTTGATCAACAAGGAACCATTTTGAATACTTCTGCAGAACAAGAAGTTGTTCCAGGAAGTAAAGTCAAGCCTGATTTCATTGATGTCCTCACCAGTGGAGAAACCTTGTCCACCAGAATAGCAAACAAAGCGACAAATCAGTTGACATTTCAAGTCACGATCCCAATGGGAAGCACGAAGGACAATGAGAACACAATAAAATATGGCATTCTTTTGGAAAGACAGCCCGCTAATCTGGAACTGACGTTGAATAAAATGCGCATTGCTTTACTTATTGGCGGAATGATTATTCTGATTATTATTATTGTCATATCCAGTTACCTGGCGATGTTCATTTCTAGACCGATTACTAGACTTGCCACCATTGTAACTGAGGTCAGAAGTGGGAATTACACTTTAATTGATGAGAACCAGTCAATGGATGAAATAAATGCTCTTGCCGTACAGCTAAATTTTCTGACGGTAAGAATTGAAAAAATACAAGCAGAGAGTGGAAGAATAGTGGGAGAAAGAGCCCAACTATTTGCAGAAATTTCTCACGAGTTGCGTACACCACTTACGGCTGTTCAAGGGTTTACAGAGGCAATTCGTGATGGCGTTGTAGAAGATGAATATCTCAAGAAAAAGTATATCGATATGATTTACACACAAACGCTACACCTTGCCAGATTGGTAGATGATATTATGGCATTAAGCCGTCTTGAAAGCGGAGATGTCACTATAGAAAAAGCACCGATTGATTTGGTTGCTCTTTCTCAAGGCGTGGTCATGTCTATGGAACGCCTCGCGAAAGCCAATGGTGTCTCAATCCTGTTTGAACAGAAAAATGAAAAGGCAGTCGTTATCGGTGATGTTGACCGTTTGGAGCAGATTCTTAGAAATCTAATAAAGAATGCGATCAGTGCGACAGATAATGGCGTAATCAAAGTCGGAGTAGAAACCCTCAATGAAGAGGTTGTAGTGACAATTGAAGATAGCGGTATTGGCATATCGCCAGATGACCTTCCACATATTTGGGACAGATTCTATAGCGTGAAGAATCAACGCAACAATAACACAGAAGAAAAAGGTACCGGACTTGGACTAGTAATTGTTAAAAAGTTGATAAATTTACAAAATGGAAAAATCGATGTTGAAAGCCAGCTGGGAAAAGGCACATCATTTCGCATTATTTTTTCAGAATTAAATTCATTATGATATTGCTTCTATTACAAAAACACCTAACATCAGACACTTGGTCTGACATTAGGTGTTTTTGGTTGATCTATTTTTCTATAATGCACATCATTTTTACTCTGCTACTTGCCTAATCGCTTCAAAACTCAGTCCACTTTGGAACAGTGTGAATGAGGTTGGGTTGATTTCATCATCGTATTGAATGGCAATTCCATAGGTCTTATTCTCAAAATTCACTGAACTGGTCGGTGTCAAGTCAACTGCTGGTTGTCCTTCGCCTTGAAGCATCAATTTGCCATCCTGCACGAACATCTTGATTTTAAGGACCTCAGGGATTTCATAGTCCCCAACAAATTTCTCGAGTGCTTCAAGAGGTAGATCAACGGTTTCAGTAACTTCCAGTGACACTTCGCCACCCATTAAAAGGGTGTAAATATTGTTTTTAATCCCATTTAAATTCACATAGCCTCGATTGGACAAAATAATAATGTGTGTATCCAGCACAGGTAGATAAGTCGAAGACGCAGTGTATCCTAAAGTGTTGCCACCGTGTCCAAATTCGACTCCGTATGGTGTCTCCATATTCATGACACCATATCCGTAATTCGGATTGACACTTGTGTTTTCCACAATACCGACCATCAACGCTAAACTTTCATCATCCAAAAGTGTATTGCCGTATAGTGATTTTTGCCAAACATACATATCTTCAGCAGTTGATATTACAGCACCAGCGCCCTCTGCAACAGATAAAAGAATTCCATCGTAGATAAGTGTTTGCTCAACTTCTCCTTGCACACTACCGAGGGTAGTCATTTGAGGGACATCTTCTTTAAATGCCCATCCAGTCATATCCATTTCAAGTGGCTCAAACACATTGGCTTCTAAATAATCATCCAGTGATTGTCCAGTAAGTGATGTCACAATATGCCCCAGCAAATAATACCCTGAGTTACAGTACATCCATTCTTCTCCCGGCTTAAAATTGAGTGGTTTTGAACGGACATACGCTACAATAGCATCATAATCTGCAAGAGGTTCACCAGCAAATAAGGCATCTGTATATTCTGGGAGCCCAGAAGTATGTGTAAGCAACTGATGAATGGTTACCTCATCACCATAAGGTGCGTCTTCAAGGTGTTTCCCAATAGTGTCTTCAAATGACAACAATCCTTCTGATTCAAGCTTCATAATGGCGTATGCAGTCATTTGCTTAGTGATTGATCCAATACTATAAGTGTCTTCATTCGTTGCATTCAATCCTGTCAATAGATTTGATTTGCCATATGCTTGATGCACTAAAATGTCGTCACCAACAGCAACCAAAACCTGTCCGTCGAAATTTTGATGCCATTGTTCAAACACAAGATATGTTTTGAGTTTCTCTCTTAGCTCTTGCCATTCAGGTGATAAATTTTGACTTTCTGTGGTATCGACTGAATTTGAAGCAAAAGTCCCTTCCACAATACTGCCACTTAGTCCTAAAATTGACTGAATAAAATCGAAATCAACATAGGTTACTCCATTTTCAATTGACAGGTCAATGGGCTTTGGCCAAGAGATGCCTTGACGTGTCAGCAAATCAGTGTCAATATTATAAGTGTATGTACCTGTTGAAATTTTAAATTCAATGGTTCGTTCGGATGCTATCCATTCAATTTCTCCACCCAGTTCGTTCACCATTGCTCTTAATGGGATCCGATTGTCAGCATCACTTGCATAAACTGAAGCCATTGGTGCAGTTAAAAGGGCTATGACCAAGGTCACAACCAGTAGCTTTTTCCACTTAGTTGCCATAATGTTCCTCCTTATATTGAATAATCTTAGTTTTCACATAAATTCAGTATAATTTATAGATATTAAAATTTTCTAAAAATTTCGTTAAATCTGAATTTTATTCAATTTAATTTCATTGGATGCAAACATATACAATATGAAAAGTCATAATTAAGTGGTACATCAAATTTTGCTATAGGTGTGACAAACACCATGATTCAGGAGGTGACATTATGTCTGAGGATAATGGAAAACGAAAAATATTACTGGATTTGGCAGTGACGCTGGACGGATTCCGAAAAAGACTTGTGGTAGAGGGTGAACAGCAAACAAAAATATGTGTTTTCCAGAACCCAACACGCATCCGGGGATCAAGTGACATTTGTAAACGATAGCATTCTTGATGTCGTCAACGAACTGAAGAGTAAACCGGGCAAAGACATTTGGCTCTATGGTGGCGCAAGTCTTGTAACGACGTTTATGAATCTAGGACTTGTCGATGAATTCAAATTGCTGGGTCAGGAAGACGGATTGAGAACCAATTGCGTTGACATCGCTTAAGAGTGGAAACATCGAAACGGGTTCAACAATGGTCCATTCGCCGGACTGATCAATATTCTTTGTTCTTGAGGCAATAAGATCGGATCGTTCTACCTTAAGTGTGCCTTCACTCAATTTGTCTTGAAGGATCTTGATGCCATAATCCATGACATCATCAGCAACGGATGTTTTCCGATAATTGCGCCACCTTGAAATAAAGCTAAGGCCTCTCAAGATATCGTAGCTATAAAACCTTGGAAATTGTAGTTTGAGAAAGTCTGGATCCATCAGTTCGCCATTTGATTTATGTACCAATCGATGATTGATCACGTAGCTGGCTGCCTCATCCAGAAATAGTTCTTCCTCGGTAGAAAGTCCACCTGATTCGGCACACATCATCATAGCCTCAAACACAGGTAGACTTGAAGCGATGGAACTCTTATGAGAAACGCGATAAGCTTCATCTTCACAGTTGAGTCCTCCATCTGGAAGTTGGTAACGTAAAAACCACGGTCTGATCCAGGGGAGCACCTCATCGACATCCGCTCTTCTGCTTCTTAGAATTTGATACATGTTGCCAAGTTGACAGTGACAAGGGATTCGAGTATAAGGGTCGATGTTGGCGGGCAACTCATGTTCATGGATTGGAAAATATCTTAAGTAATGGGTATTCATCATATCCATGATCATCTGGATCACGCGATCGGGTATGTATTTTGATAATCCCATTTCGTAAAGCAGCGACATATGCCACCATGGAGAGTCCCATTTTGGCCAGTATGGATCTTGTTTGATGCTATCAATTGCCAAATCACTGTTTAGGTAATTGATTGAATCGGTGAGCGCTTTTGATTCATTCATTGTGAAACCTCCCATAATCATTTGACTGCTGAATTTTGGATGAATAAAAATCGACTGATTGGATATATATCTTTCATAATGAGTTAAAATTCAAAGGAGGATTATCATGAAAGTAATTCCTTATATTTCGTTCAATGGCAATTGTGAAGAGGCTGTAAATTTCTATCAGTCCATTTTAGGTGGGAAAATAAGTAGTATTAAGTTTAGTGAACTCCCAGCAGGAGAGGGAATGTCTCCCAGTGAGAACTGGCAAGACAAAATCATGCACGCGGCATTGACATTTGAAGATGGCAATACGATTTATTTTGGAGATACTTGGGAAGAGTATCCTGTGAAAACCGGTAATTATTCCACCATTCATCTTGTTGTTGAAAACGAGAAAGATGTTTATGAATTCGTTCAAAAATTGTCTGAAGAGGGTGAGATTACGATGCCAGCTGAAAAAACATTTTGGAATTCAGTGTATGGAAGTCTTATTGACAAATATGGCATCAGTTGGGGCATTGAGTTCGAGATTAAGTAAACGCAATTCAAAACGCTCCCCTTGTTCATCACATGGGGAGCATTTTCTTGTGATCAAACGCGCTCAACAATATATTCGATCTCAAAATAGTCGAAATCAATTTCTTCAATAAAATGTTGAGCCTTAAAACGCGTCTTGTTGATTCGATTCATTTCGAGTTTATTATCGCGCATCCACATGGGGTTTGCAATATCAAAACGGTTACACAAATCCTCAATGCCTTTAAATAACATTTCTTCAACGCTTAGGTTTTCTTGATCCATTTCAAGTAAATGACTTTGAACAAGATTATTTTTCTTCACTATTTTTCCCCAGAGCTTAAACAATAGTTTCTCCTAGTTTTTTTATTTTGTTTGTTTCTATTAGTTTAACAGGATGTGGGTTATTTGTGTACCATAAAAAATACAACAGTGATTACTAACAAAAATGCTCCCCATAAAGTTTCCACGGGGAGCATTTTATATTTGATTTAATTTTTATTCTTTTTGTCTTTACCTTTACCAGGGGTTTCTTTTTTCTCCGGCTTAGTATCGTCTTTATACCCCTTCGGTTTCTCAAATGACGAAACTGGTGTATTTTCTAAAGATATAAGCATAATGGATTGAAAGATACTGGCAGGGTGACTCCCGCCAGTGGATTGCATGATCAGACTTGGATCGAGTGTGTCATAACCCACCCAGATGGCGGTTACAAGCTCAGGTGTATAACCGACAAACCAGGAATCTCTTGTCCCTGAAAGCCCTTTGAATGCCTCTATGGCTGGCAGCTCGGTGGTTCCCGTTTTTCCAGCTGCAGGCCTTCCAAGATTGGCACCTTTACCGGTCCCTTCATTGATGACGCCCATGAGCATATCGGTCATGGCGTAAGCAACTTCAGGAGTGGTGACGGTTACGGATTCAGTGATGCCCTTGACCAATAGGTCCCCATCGTTTGTGGTGATTTTTCTGATGGAGTGGGCAGTGTTCATGACGCCTGCATTTGGAAAAACACTGAACGCTTGGGCCATTTCAAGTGGCGATACACCGTTTGTCATGCCACCGAGCGCTAGACTCAAGTTGTGATCATTTTTATCAACCGGAATTCCGACTGCCTTTAAAAAAGCAATGCCTTTATCGATTCCAATGTCATTGAGTACTGCTACTGCAGGGATGTTGTATGAATTGATCAGCGCTTGGTATAAAGTCACTTTGCCATGAAAGGTCCTATCATAGTTGTTTGGCACGTAGCCATTGAAATCGGTCTCTTCATCGATAAGTTCTGAATTCTTGTTGTACCCATTTTCAAGTGAAGGTGCGTAGACCGCAAGCGGTTTGATTGATGAACCGGGTTGTCGTATGAGTTCGGTTGCACGGTTGTAACCGCGATAATAATATTGTCCACGGTATCCGATCAGACCACGTATGGCCCCTGTTGTTGGATCTAAAACAATTGCACCACTTTGAATGAGTTCATCAGCGCTACTTTCTGGAAACAGGGCATCGTTCGCATATGTCGCTTCAATGGCATTTTGAACCACAGGATCGAGGGTGGTGTAAATATTGAGCCCACCTATCAGAACGACTTCTTCACTTAAACCAAGTGTGTTGATGGCTTCATCGATGACATGATCCACGTAGCTTGGGTATAATCCATTAGTTTGAACAAGTTCTTTCGTACGGAGCACAATGTCAGTTGCGACTGCTTGGTTGTAATTCTGCTCATCAATGGTGCCTGCATCATAAAGCAATCCAAGTATTAAATCTCTACGTTCCTTTGCTTTTTCATAGTTTGCATAGGGTGAATAAATGGTCGGAGCTTTAGGCAATGCCGCAAGGAGTGCCGCTTCTTCAAGCGTTACCGACTCAATGTCTTTACCAAAATACATTTGTGCGGCATTTTGAATACCCCAGACGCCTTCACCAAAATAGATTTGATTGAGATAGAGTTCCAAAATCTCATCTTTTGAGTATTTGCTTTCAATACGCAAAGCAGTAATAGCTTCTTTGAATTTTCGGGTGTAGGTTTGCTCTTTTGTTAGAAACAGGTTCTTGGACAATTGTTGTGTTATAGTACTACCGCCCTCGACAATGCCTCCAGCTTTGGTGTTTCTCCAAAGTGAACGTATGATTCCACGAACATCTATCCCAGAATGGTCGTAAAAGCGCTTGTCTTCAACGCTTGTGATCGCCTCAATGAATACATCAGGAATGGTTTCAATGGGTACTGCCGCGAATTTGACTGTGGAACGTTCCGAGATCACGGCATCATTTTTATCATAAATAATGAGTGGTTTTGGAAGTGGATTCTCAAGAACACTTATGTCGAGGCTAAATGCGCTTACCGTAAAGATCAGTATGACGATCAATACCAATCCTGCAAGTAGCCCTCCTCCAATTAGTAAGCTTTTTATGATTTGGTCTTTACCCTGTGGGAGCTTCATAGGAAGCACCAACCTTTCGTTTGTAATGTACATTATTTTCATAAAAATAATAAACAACCAAATTTCCAGCAAATGTGGAAGAAATGGTTGTTCGATATCAGCGTGATCAATTGAATGATATACATTTTCAGTATCTTTGCTTCATTTGGCATTATGTTAACTATTAATTATACCACACAATAAACAATACGCCTAAAATTTGAATTTCGGTTACAGTTAGGCTATGATTAAAGTATAATGTAATCAACTCGGCTTGGACGGTCTGTAATTTAATGGAATGGGATATAAGGAGCAAACTCATGAATGTAAAAACGATTTTATTATTTTTAGTAGTATTGGTTGTAGTCACCACTATAAGCGCATGTTCAGTGTCATCAGACATCGCAACAGGGAATTATTTCGAGTTTGATTCCGAGACAGGTGCGATTATAAAATATCATCCACGAGGCATTGAAGGCGATTTGAAATTGATATCAGACCTAATAGTTCCAAATGAGATCGATGGCGTCAAGGTCAGAAGTATCCGACCACATGCATTCAACTATGAAACTGAACTGAAAAGCATTGTACTTTCAGAATACATAACAGAAATTGATGATTTTGCCTTCTACGGATGCAAAGCTCTGACGAAAGTGATCATGGGAGATCAAGTGGTGAAAGTCGGTGATTCGGCATTCTATGGCTGTGAGTCATTAAAAGCAGTGACTTTTGGCAGCAATGTGGAGTCTATAGGTAAAGATGCGTTCAATGGTGCAAGGGCTATGACGGCAATCGTTCTGCCTGATCAATTGAAACAGATTGGTGAGGGTGCATTTTGGGGCCTTAGAAATGTCGAACGTATCGACCTTGGTAATGGTCTTGAAACCATAGGGAAATATGCATTCTTTGGTGTAGGCAGTTATGAAGGTATCGAACTCGTGATTCCTCAAAGTATAAAATATATTGGAGAATCAGCATTCTCGAATATTATGATAAAACAAGTCTATTTTCACGCTGAGGATGTGACATTTGAAGTGGAAGATTCAGATTTGATGTCGGAGACACTGATCACTAAACTGTCAGGCGAAGACAATCCAGTGGGGTATTATTACATGGAACCTGGAACAGGTTGGATCAAGGTTCCACTTGATGCATTAAAGACGCCAGTTGATTTCACTAGGATAATGGTAATAATATTGGGAATCTATTGTTTGTGTGCTTTCTTCTACTTGCTATCCGGTAAACAACATGTGCTTGGTGCGCTTTGGGAGTTGGTACCTTTTACTTTGGTATTCATTGTGATAATAATGGGACTTAAAATCAATCCTTTAGGTGAACTGGTTGCAGATTTTTCAGTTCCATATCCAATCTATTTTGGGTTTTTAGTAGGTCTCTTTGGAATGAATCTCATAAACCGATATACCTATATCTGCTACAACTGGAGTTATAACGATGCGATACAAGTAGTCAATGATTTGATGAAAAAAAGTGAAGTTGAATTTCAGAGGGAAGAAGAAGCTCCTGGTGGGAAATACTCATTCGTTTTCAAGGATTTGAATCGCATATATTTGACAAAAGGTTTCGGTGAAGTGAGAATCGACATGAAGGAAATCAAGGGGCTCTCATTACCAAAAGAAATTATAAAAGAGATGAAAAAAAATTCATCTCCTAATTGGGGGCTTAAATTGTCTTCATCAGCAATTCGATATCTGGCGATTGGACTTTTGCTATTGAGTTATATTTTTTAGAATTGTTGTTTAATACTCATCCAAGAAACTGTATTTTTCACCATTGGAACGCCAACCGACTATACCGTCCATGTTGACGTTATGGGCAGATTGCAGGATGCATTTGTCGACGTCAGGGTGCGTCTTTTTGAGTGTTGCAATGAGTTCTTTCATTTCTCTGCGTTTGCTTGAAGTTTTCTTTGCTGCGACAACACAACCGCAATTCATTGGGACCAGTCCAGTGCTTTGGATGAATCTTTTGATTTCAACTTCACGTACATAATAGAGTGGGCGGATGAGTTCGAGACCTTCAAAGTTGTCTGATTTGAGTCTGGGCATCATTGTTTTGGTCATACCCGCATAAAAAATGTTCATGAGCTGAGTTTCGATCACATCGTCAAAATGATGGCCCAGTGCCAATTTGTTGCATCCGAGTTCTTGAGCCTTTGCATAGAGTGTGCCTCTTCTCATCTTAGCGCATAAGTAACAAGGATAATCGCTTGAAATCGTACCGACAACATTGAAAATCGGTGCGTCGAAAAATGTGATCGGAATTTCAAGGTGAGCGCAATTGGCTTTCAAAAGCGCCTCGTTTTCTGGGTGGTAGCCAGGATTCATTGCGAGAAATTCGATGTTGAATGGGACATCTCCATGCTTTTGTAGTTCCTGCATCAATTTGCAGAGTAAGAGACTGTCTTTGCCACCGGATACGCCGATGCCGATGGTGTCGCCTTCTTCAACTAAGTTGAATTCTTTGACGCCTTTTATGAACTTATTCCAAAGCACTTTTCTATATGTTTTAATGAGGCTTCTTTCAATTTCTTTCACAGTTTTAAGGTCCACACTTGGCATGATGATTTCACATCCGCTGCCGCTTATTGTATTTTGCATTATAGCTCCTATTATCATAAGTTTAGATGAATATTTCTGCTTGTGATTATACTATACGGAGCAGGATTTGTAAAATGTTAAGAGAATGAAATCAATTGCCTGGTTTTTTGACAGTTCCATGACAAAACGATTACAAATCGATTGTTTAATTGACTATTAATTATCAATCGTGCTAATATGAAGTTAATAAAACGAAAGGAGGTTATGCAAATGTTAATTACTACTATCATCACTACTAAAATTGAAGGTTTTAAAAATGAAATGACATATTGTACTGACACTCCGTGTTTAGGTGATTTGCTTTAGGTTTACATAGTAAACAGAGTATTTTATTGAGCGACGACGGTGTATGCATATGTGCATGCGCCGTTTTTTTGTGCCTAAACGCAGGGGGATATGCGAAAGGGGTAAGCTATGAATAACATAACAATGACGTATTTGTTCAACGATCTCAGTGGTAGAATTGTTTACAAACCATATGATGTTTTTGAAGAATATGCAAAAGACGACAAGCCGGACTACGTAAGATATACCAGATAGTCAATCTGGGATTGTGATAAAAGAAAAGAGGTAAATTATGATGAACGTATCAATGCTACATTTATTCAACGATCCAAATGGTAGAGTGATCTATAAGCCATTTGATGTATTTGAAAAATATGCAAAAAACGATAAATCTGACTATGTTAGATTCACAAGATAATGAATCGAGAGACTGCTTCTATGTGGAAGCAGTCTTTCGTACTATTCAGAGAGGGATTTTTAGCACTAATGGCGAATTATACTGTAATTGGAACCCCATGGATTAACAGAGAAGGAGAAACTATCATGACAAGAAACTTTTTTTACAAGCCAGAGATTATTGGTGATAAAGTAATCTTAAGACCTTTTGAGGAAAAAGATTGCGACATCATGATCGGTATTCTTGACGAACCAAATCTGAAAAAATTGACTGGATCCGTTTCTAACGATGTAGAGGCTAACAAACCTTCAACTCCAGAAGAAAGAGATAAAATCAGAAAATGGTATATGTCTAGAAACGATCAAGACAATCGTTTGGATTTAGCGGTCGTTAGAAAGGATACGGGTCAGTTAGTTGGAGAGGTTGTTTTCAATGAATATGAAGCAGATACAGGAAATGTGAATTTTCGAATATTGTTAAGCGAATCGAGTTGCAATAAAGGTATTGGGACAGAGGCGATTTCGCTATTTATCAAATATGGTTTCGAAAAATTAATGTTTCATAAGATTAGTTTAGAAGTTTACAGCTTTAATCCCAGAGCTGAAAGGGTCTATCAAAAAGTTGGATTTATACTTGAAGGTGTTAGAAGAGAAGAATTTCTATACAACCAAGAATACATTGACGTTAAGCTCTATGGGCTACTGAATCATGGAGGTGAAAAATGATCAAAAAATTAGAACAAAACGATCTGAAAGCTTGTGCAGAAATAATGATGTCTGTATACAACAATGAACATTGGCAGTGTCATTGGACACTTGATACTGCCATGAGTTATTTACAGGATTATTTTGAGAGCAAGAAGTTCGTAGGATATGCATTATGGATTGACGGTAAAATCCAAGGAGCCATATTCTGTCATGAGAAAATTTGGTGGAACAGTAATGAGGTCTTTGTGGATGAGATGTTTATATCACCAGAAATTCAAAGACGAGGATATGGGACTAAGTTGCTTAAAGCTGTTGAGAGTTATGTAAAAGAACATCGACTTGCGGGTTTTACACTATCAACCAATCGTTATACACCAGCACCAAATTTTTATCGGAAAAATGGATTTTCAGATGCTGAGCATGTCCTGTTCATGTATAAAGAAACAGTGACTTAAAACGGTGAGTAACGGAGAAGTGTGGAGGTATTTATGATGACGAAAAAATGGTTATCAGTTCTGATTGTTATCTTGTTAGTTGCGATTTCATCCATAGGGGTCTTTTCCGATGGGGTTGAGGTTGAAAAAACGGTAGTCAATGCTTATGGTGATGAGGTTGTACTTTTTGGTCAAGGAATCTATGCATTTGAAAGTGCTTTTAAAGCCCCGATTCTGAAGGGTACGGATTTTGTTTTCCTGGTTCTGATTGCACCAAGTTTTATCTATTTTGAGTGGATATCAAGGATGAAGCCTTTGAAGAAAGATTTGATCATTCTCGGGTATTTGACAAGTCTTATGTACTATTCTTCTGCACTTGCATTTGGAGTATCATATAATAAGCTAATTCTATTGTATATAATACTGTTCTCATTGGTGTTTTTCAAACTGTGGGATGTTTTAGCGCATTTGGATTTTAAGGCAATTGATAGAATAATCGCTGAAAAACAATCCCCAAAGGGAGTTCGAATTTTTTTAGTGATTGCAGGATCATCTGTTTTGATTTGGTTGGTTGAGATTATCAATTCAATATTTACTGGAAGACCACCAATACATATTGGTTTAAGTACAACTGAACCGACATTCATAAAAGATTTGGCATTAATATTACCATTATGTTGGTTATCATCCCATTGGATCGGCAAGAAAAAGGCTATTGGTGTGGTAATAGGTTCTATGATGCTGATCTTGTGTGGAATTATTGGAATGATAGTAATTTCGCAGTCGGTTTTCCAATATCAATATGATGTGATCGTATCTATTCAGGAAAGTTTCCTATTTGTTGTTCCATTCGTGATTTTAAGTATATTATCGTTTAGCTTTGTGAATAAACTTCTAAAGTGGGGCATTGATTCTTGAAACATCAAAAAAATGAATGGCTCTTCTCATGATGTGAAGAACCATTCTTAATTAGGAGTAAAGCCTATTGCATACACTCAGTCATTTGAAGACAACCAGAAACGCCTTGATCCATTTTTTGGGCGCATTCAGCAACGTGTTGACCACCTTTTACGGTTGCCATTTTTGAAACGTTGTTAGCTGCAAAAGTAGAGCCTGATGATGCTAGAATTATTAAGCTTAAAAGTGATATTGAGATGATTTTTTTCATTTTTAGTCCTCCTGTTTATCGGTTGTGATGTGCTATGGTTTTTATGACCATATCTATTTATAACGGATAATTGTGGCATAATTATGACACGAGAATTGAATGAAATGCAACCAAGTGGATATAAATTAAAGCACAAGGAGTGTTGATCATGAACAGTAAAGTAGATGAATTTATCAATTCAAATGTGTTAGAGATGTATCGTCCAATAATTGACCAGTTTAGGGAGCTAGTAAAAAGGGAGTTTCCAGAGCTTAAAGAAGAAATGCGCGGTGGGACGGAAAAGTATTATGGCGTCCCAGTCTATAGATTCAATAGAATCGTGATTACGATCAGTCCGACAAAAAAAGGAGTTACATTCGCTTTCTCCGAGGGCAAGAGATTTGAAGACCAATATGGTCTATTAGAGGGGAAAGGAAATAAAACTCTAAATTTAAGAATCAGTAACCCCCAAGAGTTTAGCGATGAAATCTTGAGATATTATATCAGGCAAGCTATTGAATTGGATAAAGCCTAAGCATTGCTCCACACATTTGACAGCAATCCGAAAGGAGGATGTTATGAAAAATGAGAAAATTGAAATAGCAACAGGAGTCGTCCATGAAGTTCCAGAAGATCTGGAAGAAGTCTTAAGAGCAAATTCAGATTTACTTGAAATATGGAACCGTTTAACGCCGATCGCTCGCAACGAGTGGATCTGTTGGATCACCATCGTGAAGAAACCCGAAACCCGAAAAGAGCATATCGAACGTTTATGCGAGGAGTTAAAAGAAGGCAAGAAAAGGCCATGTTGTTGGCCAGGTTGTCCACACCGCAATGAAAATGCTAAAAAGTGGTTCAAAGAAGAAAGGTAATATTTATGACTATAAATCATCTGATTCATTTAATGGAACGCATAAAACCAGTAACCTGTATTGACAAATCCGCTGAAATTGATGGGATAATCTGCAATTTAGCTGGGATACATCATTCGGACAGAGGGGATCAGTTGATTGTATTGATGCATGAACCTGATTTAGAAAAAAATGAAAACAGGGAATCACCGAGACTGAAAACAAATCGTGATTATCTGAAATTTCATGAAAGTAGAGATTCAACCAATCCACTGATGCATGTTGAAACCATTTGCTTTGGTGATGTCATTGTTCCAGTCTTACAATCTGAGATATCCCTTTATCAAAACGATGAGATGGAATCCATTTTGCTCTTGCAGGAATTCGTAAAAGCGGGGTGGCATCCTACTGAACTCGTGGATTTGCCACTAAGAACGCTTTACATCGGCAAATTGACACTGGATATGCAGGAAGTGGCACCTCAAATCGACCCAAATGCACCAATCGTCTTTAAAATGCGCCAAATACCACGAAGGTTTTCCATCGAGTACCCCATCAGACTTCACATCGATGAGGATTATCCGGAACGCATTCACATTACGGATTCCTCCACAGGTGAAGTGCACTGGATTCAAATCAATAGCGTCTACCTTATGGATTTTTGGGCGGAAATGCAAGAAAATTATGATCAAATGGAGCGAATGAATCATATAACTGCTGAAGAATTGAAAACTGCAAAAGCGAGAATAGAAGAGAGTATGGAACAAATATGTCCGCATGGGCAACGTCTACCTGTCATAAACTATGAGACGGATACCGATTTTTCAATTCAGGTGTACTCCAAAGCGTATCTGGATGGTCCTCATAAGTCCAGTAATGGTGCAATAGGTTTTATAATCGGTGCGGACAAACCACTTGGTAAGTCGGGAAACAAAATGAAGGCTTCGCTCATACAGACACCTGTAGCCATCGATATAATTGAAATAGATGCTGAAATATATTGCGGAAGCGCTCTCGAAAAAAGTGATGATATTAGATTTGAATAAAAAAGCAACGCCTTCCTTATGATTATGGGAGACGTTGCTTTTTTTCTATACGTGTTTGATTATAGTCCTACCCACATGCTTGCCTTCAAGCATCAAATCAATGCGTTCACTCAGTTCATCTAGAGTCACTTCGTTCACATTCTGATCTAGATGATCAAATTTCCACAAGGTCGCCAAATTGGACCAAATTTCTTTTCTTAACTTCATTGGGCACAGAACAGAGTCAATTCCAAGTAAGCTGACGCCACGTAGAATAAATGGGAAAATGGAACTTGAGAACTCGGGAGAGCTGACGTTGCCACAGCAGGTCACACTGCCACCATAGTTGGTGCTTTTGATTGCTGTAGTAAGAGTGTTGCCACCAACAGTGTCGATGACACCAGCCCATCTGCCCTTAAGCATGGCGCGTCCAGAGGTATCATCGAGTTCTTTACGGTCTATGATATCTTTAGCCCCAATGGACTGTAAGAATGCTTTTTCATCCGGTTTTCCAGTTGCCGCGATCACCTCATAACCAAGTTTACTCAAGATGGAGATGGCTGTACTACCTACACCACCAGTGGCACCGGTTACAAGCACCTCGCCATCTTCTGGAGTGACACCTGAGCCAATCAGCTTGTTGACGGATAAAGCGGCTGTAAATCCTGCTGTACCGTATATCATGCTTTCTCTAAGGGATAAAGATTCCGGGAGTGATACTACCCAGTCCGCAGGCACACGAATATACTCACCAAAACCACCAGCGGTGTTCATACCGAGATCGTGCCCGGTCACAATAACTTCATCGCCGATCTTAAAAAGATCCGAGCTGCTTTCTTCAACGATTCCAGCGGCATCAATCCCAGGTGTATGAGGGTAGTTTCTGGTGACACCTTTATTGCCAGAAGAAGATAAGGCATCTTTATAATTCAGTGATGAATAGCTCACCTTGATCAATAGATCACCATCTGGTAGATCCGAAATGTCTTTTGTAACGATTTTTCTCTCGAAAACGGATAGGTCTTTTTCTGATATTTCCATGGCTTTGAATATTTTAGATTTCATAAGTCCTCCTTGTTTAAACAGTTCTATATCGAACTAATTTTATTATAAAAAAGGTTCGATGTCAAACTGTCTAGCTGTCAATTTTGAACTATTTGTATTATAATGAGGATAGAAATTTGGAATTGAGGTCAATTATGAATGATAAATACATCGTATATTTTATAAGTAAAACGAAAAAGAAAATGGTCAAATTCATTGAGAAAAAACTCTTTGAAAAAGAACTATATGATCTTGTGCCTTCTTATGGAAACATTCTGACAGTACTTTACGATCACAACGGAACACTGAGTATGAAGGAAATCGGGACGCTTTTAGGTAAAGAAAAGTCAACCATTACAGCAATTGTGGACAAACTTGAAAAGCTTGGTTATGTGATGAAATTGAAAAGTGAACAAGACAGACGGACCACCTATGTGTGTTTGACCGAAATGGGGAAAGACATTGAAAAGAAATTTGAAGAGATCTCTTTTGATGTTCATAAAACAGCGTATAATAATTTTACTCAAGAAGAAAAGACCGAATTCTTACGTCTACTAAAAAAGATGAATCAAAATTTTGATGTGTGAGAAAACAACTAATAATTGATGCTTTTTATGAATAGGCAATTAACTGGTCCCAACTTTGGGTATAAGGCTAATGACGTGTTAGACTCATTGCTTTTTTGCCACAAATGAAAGGAAGGTATCAATTATGCTATATGAAATAGTTAATCTTTTTCCAGAGGATATGATCAAAGATCAGGAGGGACCATTTGTCTCTCTTTATCAACCTACAAATAAATCTTTCCCAGAAAACAAACAGGATCTTATTGTGTTTAAAAATCTATTGAAGGTTATTGAAAGTTCTTTGGAACAAATCCCAAACTTTGACATGATGGATTCAATCATGAAACCATTACACGAACTTAGGGAAGATAAGGCGTTTTGGAACCACACTTCTGAAGGGATGGTTGTCTTTGCCAGTGTCAATAGATGCATCGTTTACAAACTTTACAGCCCGGTTGAAGCACTGGCAGTGGTATCCAATAGTTTCCATATCAAGCCACTTTTGAAAGCGCAGCAATCCACTGAGAATTATCTTTTATTGGGATTAAGCCGTGAGAATTTTTCACTTTACAAAGGCAATCGATATGGATTTGAAGAAATCCAAATCGATCCAGATGCACCTAGAACATTGAAGGATGTATTGGGAAGCCAATTTACAGATTTAAATCTAACTCATGGGTCTTATGCTGGTGCTGGTGGCCAAGCGATGTATCATGGTCATGGCGATGTCCAGCAAGAAATTGATAAAGATACGGAAAAGTATTTTAGATATGTAGACTCTTTTGTATTTGAAAAATATTCAAAAGAAACGAAACTGCCATTAATTTTGGCATCACTTAAAGAATACCATTCAGATTTTAAAAGAGTAAGCAATAATCCGTATTTGATAGAAAAAGGGATCGATCAATCGTTTGATTCTTTGAACTTGAAGGATTTGCAAAAGCAGGTTCAAAAAATCATTGAAACCATCAATGAGGAAAAATATCAAAAAATAGCTGAATCATTGGATTCATCCAATTTAGAGGAAATTGCGAAAGCCGCATTCGAAAGTCGAGTGGATACATTATTGGTTGCAGATGGTAAGATTGTGCCTGGAAGGGTTGACTCCGAAACAGGTGAAATCAATTACGGGGATATCAACAGTCCTGATTATGATGATGTTTTGGATGATTTGGCAGAAATGGTTTTATCGAATGGAGGTTCAGTGCTTGTTCTGACAGAAGACAAGATGCCTAGCGATACAGGTGTTGCCGCTATTTATAGATACAAGTAAATTCATGGCCGATTTGGATTGAAAATCCAAATCGGCCATTTTTGTAAGTCGTATTAGATGCAGATCAATCTGCATGTTCCATCGATATATTGAGTTCTTTAAAAAGTCTGGTGGAGTCGGATGGTGTTTCTTCAAGAGCCATTTTTGAGTATTTTTCGATGGATTTAAGGTCTTTGGGCCCATGGTGCATTGTAACAGGTCCTTTAATACAGCCGCCTTTACAGGCCATGCCTTCAATAAAGTCTCCCTTAAAACGATTGAATTTCAAGAGCTTCAGAGCTTTGTCACATTCAGAAATGCCCTCATAACTTTCGATATTCAGTTCTACGATGCCTCGTGATTCGAGGTGCATTTTAATGGCATTTCCAACGCCGCCTGAACTTGCAAAGCTTCTTCCAAACTGTGATGCATTATTGAGAGGAGAGGGGTCTAAGGCTTCCAAATCCAACTCTTGAGAATCCATTATGGCTGCAAGCTCTTCAAAAGTAAGAACAAAATCCGTATCGTCCGATTTTAATTTTTCGGTTTTTTTCGCAATGCAGGGTCCAATAAATACTACAAGCGCATCTGAGTCGATGGCCTTGATCAGTCTTGAGGTGGCAATCATAGGTGAGACCGTATGTGAAATATGTCCTTTCAGGCTTGGATATTTCAAGTGGATATAGTTCACAAACCCTGGACAGCAAGAACTTGTGAGCACTTTTCCATTTGCTTTATTTTGTATGAGTTCTGTGCCTTCGTGCAATATGACCAAATCCGCACCAAGAGCGACCTCAATGACGTCTTTAAACCCAAGGCGCTTTATGCCTGTGATGACCTTGCCTAAATCAACATACTCAAATTGTGCGGCAAAAGCTGGGGCCAACATAGCATAAATGGGTTTTTCCTTGAGTCGGAGGACATCGATAACAGCGGTGATTTCTGACTTTTCTTGGATTGCTCCAAATGGACACTGATAGACACAGGAACCACATGAAATGCATAAATCGTAGTTTATGACCGCTTTTTTTCTTGAATCGATTTCAATCGCACCAGTGGGACATTCTCTTTTACAGGGTCTCATGACATCCGCGATGGCATTGTAAGGACAGCTCAACTGACATTTTCCACATTCGATACAGGTCTCATAATCAATAGTCGCACGTCCGTTTTTAATAGTAATGGCATCTACAGGGCACTGACCAATACATCTATGAGCAATACAGCCTCTACAAGTTTCAGTCACAACATACCGATTGACAGGACACTGATCACAAGCTGAATCCAACACTTCAATCATGTGAGGAATATCAGGTGAGCCTCCCATAGTCATTTTCACTCGTTCGGAAGTAATCGCGCGTTCGTGAAAAACACAACATCTATACTGTGGATCCGATCCAGGACTGACATTATAGGGGATTTCTTTGTAAGAGGTCTTTAGAGTGCCTTTGAATGCGTAGTGTGAAACGTATTTCAGGCAATCGTATTTTATCTTTTGAACGTGGTTTTCAAATTTTCTCATATGAATCACCTATGTCAGTCCGTATAGTTTAGTCTGACATCCTTTCCAAGTTTCTTGAGTTCATAGATTGTTTCTTGAATGACACGTGATTTTATACTCAAATCTTTCGGGAAGTCAGGATTTTGATGTGCGGGGTTTATTGCACTTCCCATCCAAAACTGAATATGGGTGCTGTCATCAATGAGAATTTTAAGCAATTTTGAAACGCCGTCCTCTTTGTTGAAAAAGGGTTCCTCATAAATGCAATTATAGTGTTTGAGTTTGGTCAATGCCATTTTGAGAGTGAGCACGCCTTCGGTGACTAAGTCAATGCCTTTGATTTTAGCGATTGGAGGCACAAAAGGATCAATATAATCCATAGAAGTCACTATTTCTCGTCCAAGCTCTCTTGACACGATGTTGGCTGCTGTGCCACCACAAACGACTTTTTTGCCTGTTTGTCTCATGAAATGATCAACAGCTTGAAAATCTCGTGTTCTATTTTCGGGTGGACCTGTAAATACATGTACCCACTCAGGTTCTCGTAATTTTATAGTAATGGCAGTTGTATCGTCACCAGGCTTTTCATCATATAAATTTTGGCATGTTTCAATAAGCCGTCTATTAAGCTTTTCAGCAGACTTCAAATTTTGACTTTGTAAGAATTCTGCGACATGATGCCATTCCCAACCGTGATTGAGCATGTTGCCTACGCCTGCATGAACAACGCCGTCAGAACAGAGTGTTATTTCATCACCCACTTCGAGCTTAAGGGTTGTGATCCAAACATCTTTATCTGCAGAACGTATTTTTTCTTTTTTCAAAGGGAGAATTTTTTGTTTTCGAACAACAAATACCGGCGGATTGTCAAACTCAATAATTCTTGTGTAACCTTGGGTATCTATTTCAATAATGGAAAATGTTGAGTAACCTATTTTTCTGACACTGCAGACTGGAAGTGTGTGCGTGATTGTGTCAATGGTATCGATTAGATCTGCTCCCTTCAGTAGCATTGTTGACATTATTTTGCTTGTGAGCGTGGCAAGGATATTGGCCTTGACACCACTTCCAAGGCCGTCTGCAAGGACAGCTATTACATGGTTGTCTGTTTTGATGATTTCGACATGATCACCACATAATTCTTCGCCATATTTATTTAAGGAGTGAGTGGCAATGTCTAGAAAAAAGGATTGTGTCATAATTGCTGCCCTCCGTCGGAAAGAACAAGCTTCTTGAGTTTGTTCAACCCTATTTTTGTTTCAGCTGTGGTCTCGCCAAGTAAGCTGGCAATTTCTTGGACCACCCGCATCTGATGATCAATGACTTCTTGACACGTGGTCAAGGTTTCAATTTTTACTTTTTCAAGTTCTTTTCTATTTTTTTCTGAATCTGTGATATCCGTGAAAATGCCCACATAATTTTTGTCGTCAAAAATCCGAATGACATTGGCAATGAAAGTCTTGTCGATGCTTTCCAGCGTTATTTTTTTGCTGATGCCATCGGTCGCGGGCAAGATGATTTCATCTAGGATCGGATCATCAATGAGTGCTGCGATTGGCCAGTGGGTAAGTTTGATTCGAGAGGAGTTGAATAACCTGTGAAAAGCTGGATTGACATCAAGTATTCTTAGTTCCGAATCCAGAATGCAAATCGCATTTGGACTGGTGTCAAATATTATGGACTGCATGCTTTCTGCTTTCTTTTTCAGAGAGTCCAGACACATGTGAATATCGGAATGCCCCTTGCTGACCGCAACCGCTTTGTCATAGCAAGTAGAGTAGCCACAAGCACCACAGTTCAGTTGGTCCTGTATTGTGTATTTTCCCATTTCAAGGAGCACGCTGTGAACCGCATCATCATTTGCAGAGCTCAAAATACTTACCTTTGATTGGAAAACATGATGAAGCAGTTCTGATGTTATAATGATGGGCTCAACTTCAAAAACATCATTTTGTGACAGTTGACAGCTATCGACATAATTGTTTAACAAACTCAGTCGTCTATACAGCTTGGGTGCTTTTTCAGGCATGTCAGGCCCATTGATGCAACTCATTGGACAGATGTTCAGCTCAGCGCAAAATCCTGAAATTTCACCTTTTGAAACTGAGGTCAAAAATTCTGTACAGGCTTCAATACCATCCACATGGATATATTTATAATTGGGATTTATTCTGCTGATCAAATCTTTTTTCCAAAGACTGCCACCGAGTGGATATGCCTTTCCGCGTTTTGTTGATGGGGTATCAAAATTGGATGGATCAAGTGAATTAATGTCAATGTTTTCATCCAAAAACCACTTTTCAAGTTCTCTAAATGTAATGACCGCATCGACGCTATCCTTATATTGAACGGCTTCAGCTTTTTTAGAAAGACATGGTCCTATAAAAACAACATAGACGTCTTTGGGGTAGCGAGACTTTATATCGTACCCATGTGCAATCATTGGAGAAACTACAGGTATAACCTGATCGATCGCGTCAGCGTAATAATGCTCAATAAGGGCATTGGTTGACGGACAACAACTCGTAATGAGGTTTGGCCTCGAACCCTTTGTGATGACTTTTTCATATTCTTTGGATACGATTTCAGCGCCACGAGCAGTTTCTTCAACGATATGAAACCCGAGTTGTTTTAGGGCAGTTGTCATTTTCAGTGGGTTATCGAGATCGAATGCGCCTGCATAAGAGGGTGCGAGGGAAGCAATAACTTTTTTACCCGACTTGACTTGCGCCTGGACCGTATTGATATCAAGATGTATTGTGAGTGCACCTGTGGAACATTGCATATGGCACAGTCCACACTTTATGCATTGATCGTCAATAATGGAACGATTGTGCTTTGTGAAGGATATGGCTTTTGTAGGGCATACTCGAAGACATTTGAAACATTCATCACATTTCTTGATATCAAATTCAATGAATTTCATTCAATCACCGACCTATGCAGTTCTTCGATGAACTGTCTTGCTTCATCTGGTGTCACAGAGCACACTTTGTCATCGTTGACTTTCACCGATACTGCATTGGAACAGTGACCTAAGCAAAAGGATGATTTTAAATCCATTGTTTTTTCAAGACCATTTTCCGACACATAATCTTTAAATGTTTTTATAACATCATAGGATCCTTTTAAGTGACATGCGCTTCCAATACAAACTTTGATTTCCATAATAACCTCCAAAATTGGGTTTAGTTTTCATTTTCATAACTTTCAATATACAGTGCTTTTAACTCTTCAATCAGTGGATACCTTGGATTGGCTCCAGTACACTGGTCGTCAAAAGCTTCATAAGCCATAGTGTCCAAACTTTCGTAAAACTTAAGCTTTGAAATGCCATATTCCTTTATGGAAGCGGGTATATCTATGGCTTTTTTTAAATCTTGGATAGCACCAATTAAATTTTCAACAGATTCATCTTCGGTTTTACCATTTAAGCCTAAATATTTAGCGATTTGTGCATATCTCCATTTTGCATTCGGGTACTTGTACTGTGGAAATGCAGCTTGCTTTCTTGGGTTGTCGACGGCATTGAATCTTATGACAGATTCAATTAAAAGCGCATTTGATAGGCCATGTGGAATGTGGTGCTCTGCACCCATCTTATGTGCCATTGAGTGACAAATTCCCAAAAATGCATTGGCAAAAGCCATTCCTGCCATGGTCGAGGCATGTGCCATTTTTTCTCTTGCTTTTACGTTGTTTAAACCGTCGTTGTAAGCAAGTGGAAGGTACTTGAATATGAGTCGAATGGCTTCGAGAGCCATACCATTAGTCATTTCAGAAGCTAATACGGATACATAGGCTTCAATTGCGTGGGTCAGAGCATCAATTCCTGAGGCGGCAGTTAAAGATTTTGGCATTGACATCATAAGTTCCGCATCGACAATTGCCATATCTGGCGTTAACTCGTAATCCGCAAGAGGATATTTTTTGCCTGTTTTTTCGTCGGTAATGACTGCAAACGGTGTGACCTCCGATCCCGTGCCAGCTGATGTTGGAACTGCAACGAACATTGCCTTGTTTCTGAGCTTTGGAAATGGGAAAACTCGTTTGCGGATATCCATGAATCGCATTGCAAGGTCATCAAACTGAACTTCAGGGTGTTCATAAAGGACCCACATGATCTTAGCCGCATCCATAGGTGAGCCTCCACCAAGTGCCAAAATTACATCCGGTTCATATTGAAGCATCTCTTTGGCGCCTTTGTATGCGGTTTCTAAAGTTGGATCGGGTTCAACATCGAAGAAAACTCTATAATCGATTTTAAGTTCATCAAGTTTTGTTGTTAAATGAGTGATAAATCCCATTTTATAAAGAGGTTGATCTGTTACAATGAAGACTCTTTTTTTATTAAGTGTTTTTAGTTCTGGGAGAGCGACTCCAAGTGAGCCATATTTAAAATAGATTTTTTCCGGGACTCTAAACCAAAGCATATTTTCTCTCCTTTCAGCTACATTCTTGACATTCAGCAAATGCTTTACGCCAACATTTTCAGATATGGAATTACCACCCCATGAACCACAACCCAGTGTGAGTGAAGGTGCGAGCTTAAAATTGTAAATGTCTCCAATCGCGCCTTGGGAAGAAGGCATGTTGATCATTGTTCGACCAGTCTTCATAACCGCACCGAATTGTGTGATGCGGTCTACAGATTTGACTTGATCTGTATAAAGTACAGAGGTGTGTCCGAATCCACCTAATTTTACGAGTTGATCCGCTTTTTCAAGCGCATCTTCAAAAGAGTCTGCCGAGTATAATGCAAGAACGGGAGAAAGCTTTTCATGTGCGAAGGCTTCACTCAATTCAGTTGACGTGACCTCTCCTATAAGTACTTTTATATGCTCATCTACAGTGATGCCTGCCATTTTCGCAATCTTATATGCGGATTGGCCAACAATTTTTGAGTTCAACTTGCCATCCACTAGAATGACCTCTCGCATTGCTGCTGTTTCAGAATCATTTAAAAGGTATGCCCCTCGATTCGCAAACTCTTTTTTTACTTCTTGATAAATGGATGAAACCACAATCACAGATTGTTCTGAGGCACATATGACACCATTGTCAAAACTTTTCGAGAGCAGTATTGAGTTGACCGCCATTTTTATGTGAGCTGTTTCATCTATTATGGCGGGCGTATTGCCAGCGCCTACACCAATCGCGGGTTTGCCTGAAGAGTAGGCTGCTTTTACCATTCCAGGTCCTCCGGTTGCAAGTATCAAATCCGATTCAGCCATTACACGATGGGTGAGATCAAGAGAAGGCTCATCGATCCAGCCGATGATATGTTCTGGAGCACCTGCCTTAACAGCTGCTTCAAGTATAATTTTAGCAGTTGCTATGGTTGACTTTTTTGCTCTGGGATGGGGTGAAATTAAAATGCCGTTTCTTGTCTTGAGGGCTAATAAAATTTTGAAAATTGCTGTTGAAGTCGGATTGGTTGTAGGAATCACAGCAGCAATCACACCGATAGGTTCAGCGACTTTATAAATTCCAAACGATTTGTCTTCTTCGATAATGCCGCATGTTTTTTCATCTTTGTATTTGTTATAGATATATTCCGCTGCAAAATGGTTTTTGATGACTTTATCTTCTACGATTCCCATACCGGTCTCTTCATAAGCCATTTTTGCAAGTTCAATTCTTGCGTTGTTTGCGGCAATGGCCGCTTTTCTAAAAATTTCATCCACTTGAACTTGTGTAAAGGTTGAAAATTTTTCTTGTGCTTTTCTTGTAAGATCAAATTGTCCCATTAAAGTGTCGATATTGTTGATCATAATCTACCTCCGAATATTGGTATCAAAAGTTATATAGATGTTTGATTTCTATATGTTAATCTTATCACAATCTTATAGAGGCATCAACGCATTGCGGTGAGTTAAAGTTAGAAGAAAACGACACAACGAGGGGGTGATTGTTACGATAATGCAATGTTTAACTTGGTGCATGGCTCAAAACTGTCCCTACAAGAAAAAAACGAATCAAATGTTACGAAAAAGACGCTTTGTATTTCAAATTCGAAACATTTGGAGAGCGAGTGCAAAAAATCCGCTTTAATTATCGTTAAAGATTTAACGATAAAAGATTTTTTCTGTTTGGATTATTAAATCAGCAATAGTGGGTATAATAAGCTGGAAAGGCTATTTGAACAGTATTCAAACAGTTCGGTTTCAGGAGGAGGGCATTATGTACGAAGCCAAAACAAAGCCCAATGATTTGAGTGTAATTGATTTCATTGAAAAAGTGGAAAGTCCCAAAAAGAAAGAAGATGCCTACAAACTACTGGACATCTTCACTGAAACTTCTGGTCACGAACCTAAAATGTGGGGCGATAGTATCATTGGATTTGGACAATACCACTATGTCTACAAGACCGGGCATGAAGGGGATGCGCCACTCGTTGGATTCTCACCGAGGAAAAGCAATTTCAGTTTGTATTTTGCCACAGGTGACGAAGATCGTGACAAGCTACTGAGCAAATTCGGCAAACACAAATCAGGGGCGGCGTGCGTTTACATCAATAAACTGGACGATGTGGATGTGGACGTGATGAAAGAGTTGATCACTCAGTCTATTGAGTTTTTGAATGGTCTTTATCCACCGGAATAATTATTTTCACTTCAGTCCCAACACCAATTTTAGAGTCGATACGAACGCCGGATTCATCGCCATAGATGAGTTTTAGGCGTTTGTTTACGTTATCGAGCCCAACGCCACCAAGTTTGGTAAGCGAGCTTTTCTCAGTGCTTGCATCAAAACCTACACCGTTGTCAGAGACATTTAGAATCAGTTGATGATCGTTTTTCTCCACTTGAATTTTGACGAATCCAACACCATCAAGTTCTTTGATGCCATGATAGATGGCGTTTTCTACGATAGGTTGCAAAATGATTTTAGGTACTTTAATGGACTTGTAATCCTCTGGGCATTCGATGTTGTATTTCAGGTGATCGCCATAACGCTGTTTTTGTATGAACATATACTGTTTGATATGTTCGATTTCCTCGCCAAGTGTGATGCTTTCACTGCCCTGACTAAGAGAAATTCTAAAAAACTGGGCGAGTGATTTCGTGGTTGCAATAACTTTTTCACTGTCACCAAATTCTGCCATCCATACTATGGTGTCGAGGGTATTGTATAAAAAATGGGGATTGATTTGACTGTACAGCGATTTGATTTCTGACTCCCTCAGGTATCTTTCTTTTTCCTGAATGCCTTCCATCAAGTACTGAATCCTGACGATCATTTCGTTGAAGTGATTTTTAAGGCTTTCAACTTCATAGCTATTCCTGTCGTTCTCAGGCACTTTTGAAAAATCTGTTGAGAGGTTTCTCATGGCAATTTCCAGTGCTCTGATGGGTTTAGTGATTTTAGAAGCGATAATCAAACTGCTTCCTAATACAATGATCAGTAAGATGATTGCAACCATGATGATCGTTTCGAATATTTGTCTGCGCGCAGCAGCCATATTGTCCAGCGAAGACAATCCCACTAGAATCCAGTCTGTTCCCGCAAGTTCATAGTGATGGGTCAATAGGTCCATATCAGAGTCATAACCATCTGACATCTGACTGATTTCAACCAGTTTTTTTCGATAAGCTTCTTCTTCAAAGTAACTTGGATCTTTGTGAAACACCACTTCACCATTTTGTGTCAATATGAATGCGAACCCTTTGCTGCCGAGGTCCAGTGAATTCAATTGGTTTTCAATCACTTCATAGGAAAAATCCAATATGAGCACACCGATGTTGTTACCGCTTGAGTCACTGATTTCCTGACCGACGGAGATGACCCATGTGCTTTTATCCATGGAGAAGCTTTGCCTGCGGATGGAAGTCAGAACAGGTATGTTGTTTTTCATGAGAACGTTCATGTACCAAGGTTCATTCATCATATTATCTGAGACGCCCATGTCCATGTAGTCGTCACTGGAAATGATGCGGCCATCTTTGCTGACCAGCATCCCTGTTATCAGATAGGGGTCTGAACCTAGGACTGTGTTCACAAGTTCAATTACCCGACCTTTTGAAACCTGATTATCCGTGGTGAGGTATTCAGTGGTGTCAGCATTACTGCTGATCACGTTGGATAGGGTCTTGAGTTTGTCCAGATAGATCTCGATGGATCGCCCATTTTGCTCAACTGCGGTTGTGGTCACCTTGAGCGCGTCGGTCAAAAAAATCGAGGACAGACTGTAATAAAGCACCATCCCCATCAAGGCAACCAAAACGATGCTGGTGATCAAATAGTAGGCTGCGATCTGAACACGTATGTATTTGTGATATTTGAAGAATGGGAATTTAATCATCGGATGTCCTCACGTTCGTAGCGTAGTTTTTAGGGGAGACACCAAACTTTTTTTTAAATCTCACAGAGAAGTAGTTCACGTCATCAAATCCAACGCGTTCTGCGACTTCGTAGACTTTAAGTTCAGTGGTGAGCAGTAAGAGTTTCGCTCTTTCCAGTCTAAGTGTGAGCATGTAGTCTTGAAAGGATTGGCCCATGAGTATTTTAAAAAGTGTGCTGGTGTAACCTGTGCTGAAACCCATTTGGGTGGCAAGTGAAGTCAAAGAGAATGAAGTGTTTCCAAGTTCTTTTTCTGTGATTTGAATGAAATTTTTTTTGTAGGAATCATCTTCTATGTGTTCAGTTTCATGAATATTTTTGATCATCTTTTTAATTTCCAGTGATTTGCGGTCATTCTCGATAGAGCCAATCAGTTTGAGCAGAAGTGTGGTGATGTCATCTCGTGAAACGGGTTTGAGTATGTAATCATCAACCCCAATCTTCAGTGCGCTGAGGGCATAATCGAAATAGTCGTAACCGGTGAGTATTGCAATTTTTACGTGTGATGACTTTTCTTTGATGCGTTTTGCGAGCTCTAGACCGTTTATTTTGGGCAGATTGATATCGAGCAGTATAATGTCGGGAGAGTGCATGACAAAAAGATCATAGGCTTCCTGACCATTGATCGCTTCATAAATCTCAGAAATATTGAGTTTTTCATAGTCTAAAAGAGTGACGATCCCCTTACGAACAAGGGGCTCGTCATCCACTACCAATAATTTGTACATATTTACCTCACTGAATATAAGATTTTAAATAATCATAGCCTTCTGCGCTCATCTCATCATAGGGAATGAACTTTATGGATGCGCTGTTGATGCAGTATCTTTTTCCACCGAGGTCTTTTGGTCCATCATCGAATACGTGTCCAAGATGGGAGTCGCCACTACGGCTTCTGACTTCTATTCGGACCATGTTGTAGCTGGAATCCTCATGAAGTGTGACGACATCCGGAATAATGGGTTTAGTGAAACTTGGCCATCCGCATCCGGAATCGTACTTGTCGCTTGAACTGAAGAGCGGTTCACCTGTGACCACATCCACATAGAGTCCTCTGTCGTATGTGTCCCAGTAAGTGTTTGAAAAAGCGCGTTCTGTGTTATTGTTTTGAGTGACCTCATATTGGATTTCTGTGAGTGTATTTTTCAGTGTCTCATCGTCTGGTTTAACATAGTTCTTTGGATCGATGATGGGTTCATCGGCAATCGAAAGGTCAATGTGACAATAACCATTCGGATTTTTGGTCAAATAATCTTGGTGGTAATCTTCTGCGAGTGCATAGTTGTCCAGGGGCATTACTTCGACAACTAATGTCTTATCGTATTTTTTTTGCTCTTCAGACATGACCGCCTGAATGGTTTTTAAATCTTCTTCGTCCGTGTAGTAGATTCCGGTTCTGTATTGTGAGCCTCTATCATTGCCTTGCTTGTTGACGCTGGTTGGATCAATCACTTTAAAGTAATAGACCAGCAGGGTTGTGAGATCGACTTTTGATGAATCGTATATCACATGTACGGTTTCGGCATGACCGGTGTCATCGTAGATGACCTCCTCATAAGTGGGGTTTTCTGTGTCACCATTTGCATATCCAGAAGTGACCTCATAGACTCCGGGGATTCTTTCCATATAGGCTTCAACGCCCCAGAAACAGCCGCCGGCGAGGTAAATTTCGCGCAGTTGGTCCATATCATAATCCACTGGTACTTTGGCTATCACGGATTTGGTCGAGCAAGCGGTCAACAAAAGTACGATGGAAAGCCCCAAAGCCATTAAAATATTTCTCATAGCAGCCTCCTGCCTTCTGTTGTTAGTATATTTTTTCTAAGGTTTCGTTGATCATGGCATTGTCAGTGTGACCAGGCAATATTTTTACCAAGACGCCATCGGATCCGATGTATGCAGATGTCGGATAGGCTCTGACGCCGTATGCTTTTGCGATAGTGCCGTCTTCATCCAGTAGAACTTCGATGTTGTCATAGCCAAGGCCATCAAACCATTTGATGAAGTCCTCTTTATCCATCTCGCCGTTGAAGCCAGGGGAGACGATGGTTATTACTTTGTAATCAGTTGCTTCGGCAGATAATGTACTCAGTTCGTCCATTCCAGCCAAACAAATGGAACACCATGAAGCCCAGAATTTTACGTAGATTCGTTCGCCTTCAAGCTGTTCAAGTGATACTGCTTCGCCGGCGAGATTGACCAGCTCAAAGTCTTTTGCCATTTCGCCTTCATTCGACATGACTACATCTGCAGCCATTTCATTTGTTGCCATTTCATCTGGCTCAGTCATCATGGGATCTTCGACCATGGAGTCAGGTTTTTGGTTGTATGCCAAGTAAAACGCTACCGACACAACCAGGACGATCAGTCCAATAATTATAATTACACTTCTTTTCATACCCATATCCCTCACTTTCAAATTAATCTTTCAAACCATGCGGTTACTACGTTTAGCTTTTGTGTCATCAGAAGCAGTCCCATAAGTACGATGAGTGCGCCACCAATTTTCTTGATACGCCCCAGATATTTTTCCATATGATTAAAATAACGGAGTAATACTGAGGAGAGTAGTGCTAAAATGATAAAAGGTATAGCCAGCCCCATGGTGTATAAAAACATGAGCCATCCACCATATGCCGCTTGTCCCCCACCTGCCGCTACGACCAGAACTGCTCCTAGTACGGGACCGACACAAGGTGTCCAGGCAAAACTGAATGTGAGCCCTAGGAGGTAGGTGCTGAGGTATTTGTTTTTTCCCCTTGGGCGTACTTTGAGTGTCTTGTATTTTTCAAGAAATTTGAATCGGATCAATTCCATTTGATGCAGTCCCATCAATACGACTATTGCACCACCGATTATGTAGAAGCTGTCCAGCTGAATCAGATTGCCGATTGCTCCAAATCCAAAACCGAGGGTTACAAAAGTCGTCGATAGACCACCGACAAACAGCAGAGTCTTGATGATCGGTTTGAAGCTGAACTTCTTGTTTTCAACGTCTTCGGTCAATATTCCGATGTAAACAGGAATCAATGGGAATGTACATGGTGCGAAGAATGAAAAAAATCCTGCGATAAAAACGGTGCTCATAAACAAGGTCATCTTGTCGCCCCCTTTCGTATGCTATAAGTTAATTATAGACGGGCACGGAGTTAATTGATATAGATTATCAATAGAGAAATCTTTGTTTTCATATGATATAATTAGTATTATAAAGAATAGGATTGCAGGTGGATTATGAAAGTAAAAAATATCTTGTTGATCGTGTTGATCATTGCATTGTTCTTGATTCCAATAAAAATCGTTCCGATTGTGATCGATGGACATACGATGTACACATCGGCAATTGAAAAGATTTCAATAGAAGAAAAAGTGGATCAGGTGCGTTCAAAGGGAGCGTTTGTTAAAGTTGATGAGATTTCGGATGTGTTTTTGGAAATGTTGATCCAGTCGGAAGACCAGCGGTTTTATGAGCACAAAGGTTTCGATTTGAAGTCAACAGGTAGGGCACTACTGAAAAATATTGAGACGGGTGCGAAAGTTGAAGGTGGCAGCAGCATCACACAACAGCTGGCCAAGAATCTTTATTTTTCTTTTGACAAGACTTATGATAGAAAGGTCGCTGAACTTTTTGTGGCTTATCAGCTGGAAAAGATGTATGAGAAAGATGAAATTCTTGAGCTCTATTTGAATGTGGCTTATTTTGGTAATGGACAGTATGGGATTGAAGCCGCATCAAGGTATTATTATGGTGTTGGTGCTTTCGAACTCAATCAAGAGCAATCTCAAGAACTTGTTAAGACACTTAAAAGTCCGAGTTTGTTTAATCCGAATGCGCTATATATTCACTTTCAAGGTATTTTTTTGTAAAGTGATCGGGAACTTGAACTTGTGGATTTACCAAATGCAATAGATTGATCTTTTGAAAGATTTGAGTCATTTCAGCTCAAATCTTTTTTGTGCAAATATTCTGAAAATTAATTGTAGGTTACAAACAATTGGATTATAATGGATTTATAAATCGTGGTATTACCACGGTGAAAGGAGGGGCTTATGCGTTTGTCAGCTGAGGAACAAGTTGAAAAGACTTTGATTCAAGGCATCTTTGGCGGTGATTACAATGTAGGCGATTATCTGCCTCCAGAACGAAAACTGGCAGATCATCTTGGCTTCAGTAGACCGGTGATTCACAAGGCAATGATCCGATTGGAAGGCAAGGGGCTGGTGACCATTGTACCAAGGCAAGGTGTTCTGGTGAATGATTATCGAGAGTCGGGGAAGCTAGAGTTATTGGAGTCGCTTTATGAAATGTTCAAATGGAAGATTGGAATTGAGATGCATCGTTCCATTCTCGAGTTTGTTAAGGAAAACCTGACACGAGTACTCATGGAAGCTTTGAGAAATAAGACAATATCTTACAAAATGAATATTGCATTTGAAAATGAAGAAGACTTGTTCAGGTGGATGCATCATTACGCCATGGCTTCTCAAAATGTTGTTTACGCTATGCTGTTCAACGAGTTCAAAACGGGCATCGTAAATGTCAGTGCTTTTTTGATAGCAGAAGAACACAATGATTACCAGTTGATTCGAATGGAAATTGATGCTGTTATACAAAGGGGAGAGGAAGTTAAGTTGCTAGAATTGATCGATGAGTTGTTTGACACTATAGAAAATCTTTGGATCAGGAGGTGTGAGGATGAAGCTCAATCCAGCCGTTAAGTCATTTGTAAGTGCTTTCATCATACTGTTTGTCTTATACATTGGAACGGGAATATCTTTATACATTGTTCCGGGCGCCAACAGCGACTGGGCGTGGCCACTGGCCTCTATTCTGGTTCTGGGAAGCGATTCCGGGGCCATGATTATTGCCATAACGATTTTCTTGCTGATCATCGGAGGTGCGATACATATTCTTAAAGAGACTGGGCTGATTGAAGGGGTCATTCAGGCAACAGTACGGCGGTTTAAGGATCGATCATTTATTTTAATGGCGTTGCTCGTCCTGATTTTCATGAGTATGGGGGCGTTTGTGGGTGTTTTTGAGGAAGTAGTACCGTTGGTACCTCTTATGATCATTCTTGCTAAACGTATGGGATGGGACGACATGACAGGACTTGGCATCAGTGTTTTGGCTTGTGGACTTGGTTTTGCCGCCGCGGTGTCCAATCCCTTCACTATAGGTGTTGCTCAAAAGCTGGCTGAGCTACCGATCTTTTCGGGTGCACTGCTCAGATTCGCAGTTTTTATTTCTGTCTATGCAATTCTTGTATCGTTTTTATGGATGAGAATTAAAAAGATAAAGGTGGATCCTCATTTGGATGTGGAAGTGGAGTCTATTATTGGTATGAGTGTTCCAAAAAATGCTTATGTTGTTTTCGTAGCTTTGATGGGCGGTATGGCTGTGTTTATTGCGTTGTCACCATTTGCATCCGTACTGAGAGATTTAAGCTTGCCTTTCATTGCCCTTGTTTTTTTGATTTCCGCAGTTTGTGTGGGAATGATTGTGAAGCGTGATTTAAGATGGGTCGGAAGACATTATTTCAAGGGGGCTGTGGATATGTCTCCTGCGATCTTGTTGATATTGCTGGCAACAGGGATCAAACATTTGATGGTGGAGGGGAGGCTTCTCGATATTATTTTGGATTTTATGGCGAGCAATTCTGGAAACCTCGACTCGTTTGTATCCATCATGTTGGTTTTTGCTTCGGTTTTAGGGCTCAACTTTTTTATAGGATCGGGGAGTGCGAAGGCCTTTATACTTATGCCGGTCATCGTGCCGATGATGGACTTGATTGGTGTGTCCAGACAACTTGGGGTTCTTGCCTTTCAGTTCGGGGATGGTTTTTCAAATGTGCTCTATCCTACTAATGCGGTGCTGCTCATAGCACTAGGAATTTCAGGTGTGAGTTACGGTAAATGGCTTAGATTTGTGATCCCCATTCAAGCGATGATGTTGGTGATTTCTATTGGATGGCTCTGGATCGCTTATCAAATTGGATATGGGGGATAGAAAGGGGTAACTTATGCAGTTTAATCTCAACAGTACATTTTTATTTTTGGTGGCGGGTTCGGTGATTCTATTTGTCTTGGCACAATCGGTCTACTTTTTGGTCAAGGCACTCGCTGAGGCAAAACGTATTGGAATGGATTCGTCGATGCTAAAGAGGACCATAAAATCCAGTGCGGCGTTTACTGTCGCACCGGCCATTTCCATTTTGCTCGGTGTCATTTCTTTATCAAAATTCTTGGGTTTGCCATTACCATGGTTAAGACTCAGCATTTTAGGTGCGCTCACTTATGAGTTGACTGCTGCGGCTTCTGCTGCTTCAACTGTTGGTGTTTCAGTGACTGAAGCCATCAAAGATCCTGTGGCGTATACTACGATTGTTTGGGTTATGACCCTCGGAATCATTCCAAGTGTTTTGCTGATTCCACTCTTCCTTAAAAAGATTCAAGGAGGGATTGTCTCCCTTAAAAAGCGCGATATGGTTTGGGGCGATCACTTTATGACGGCGATCTTCATGGGCATGATTTCAGCATTTTTGGGTGTTGTTTTTGCCACTGTCACGCAGGGCATCAGGGGATGGATTCCAGTTTTTGTTTTGTTGTTTTCTGCTGTGGTCATGACGATTTGCGGAATATTCATCAAAAAGTATAAACTCAAATGGCTTGAGGATTATGCACTGCCATTTAGCATTATAGGTGGAATGTCGTTTGCAGTTTTTATTACACAAGTGATCCAGTAGGAGGATAACATGCGAAAAAGACCTTATGAAGAACAAATCCATGTTGATGGACGTGTGTGGATGCTGACCGCTTTTTTTATGATGCTGATGGTTCCCACCGCAATTTGCACGTATTACGACTCCTGGCCTACGCTCTCTGCAGTGGCGAAAGGACTGCTTGGAGTAGCTCCTATTTTTTGGACTGTGGCTGTCATTGAAGTGATCACTTTTACACCTATGCTTGGTTCAGGTGGTGCTTATCTGGCGTTTGTAACTGGTAACCTTACGAATTTGAAGGTGCCTTGTGCGCTATACGCCATGGAAAATGCAAAAGTGAAGCAAGGCACTCTTGAGGGGGAGCTCATCTCCACCATTGCCATTGCGGTCTCTTCAATCGCGACTGTGTTGATAATCGCTCTTGGCGTTTTGATGCTCGCACCGCTTACACCTGTGCTCAACTCAGATGTTTTGAAACCGGCTTTCGATAATATTCTTCCTGCATTGTTTGGGGGGCTTGCTGTGGTTTATGTGAGTAAAAACTGGAAAATCGCATTATCTCCACTGATTTTTATGATTGTATTATTTATAAGTGTACCATCACTGGCTGGATCGGTTTCCATATTGGTACCGGTGGGTGCGTTGATTGCCATCGGCATGGCCAGATTATTGTATAGAAAAGGACTGATATAGGAGGTTGAACATGGGTTATGCATCAAAAGACGGACTAGCTATTGCTAACAGACTTTCTCAGATGATCAGGTGTGAGACTGTGAGTTATTATGATCTGGATAAAATTGATTATAGGCGTTTTGATGAGTTCAAAGCGCTTTTAGAAGAGCTATATCCTGAACTCCATAAGATTTGTGAACGTTCATATCACGGGGACACTGGGATTCTTTACAGATGGGCGGGTAAATCGAATCAAGATGTGACAGTACTGATGTCTCATTACGATGTCGTGCCTTGCAATGAGTCATTGTGGACGAAAACTCCTTTTTCGGGTGAGATTGATGGTGGCTATGTTTGGGGAAGAGGAACGCTTGATACCAAAGGCACTTTGTGTGGTATCGTAGAAGCTGCTGAAGCCCTGATCAAGGAAAGTTTTGTCCCAGAAAACGACGTGTATTTTTCGTTTTCAGGGGATGAAGAAATCAGTGGCCCTTCGGCACCTGCAATCGTTGAGTATTTGAAGAAAGGTGGAATCAAACCTGCACTTGTGCTGGATGAGGGGGGAGCCATTGTTGAGAATGTTTTCCCCGGTGTGAGCAAACCCGTTGCTGTGATAGGAACCGGTGAAAAAGGATACCTCGATTTAAGATTGGTCATGGAAGGAAAGGGAGGACATTCGTCCGCACCACCGGCACATTCGTTGGTGGGGAGCCTTGCAAAGGCGGTTGTAAAGCTGGAAAACAAGCCCTTCAAAGCGCAATTGACACCACCTGTATTGGAGATGTTTAAGACATTGGGAGGTCATAGTACTTTTATCTATCGGTTGATTTTTGCGAACTTATGGCTTTTTATGCCTCTTTTAAAGGTTTTATTCACTATGCAAGGTGGAGAAATGAATGCCTTGATTCGTACAACCACTGCCATTACAAAGATGGAAGGCAGCAAAGCATACAATGTGCTTCCTCCATATGCAGAAATCGGAGTGAACTTGAGACTTATGCCTAACGATACTGTGGCAAGTGCTAAAAAATATGTGGAAGATACGATTGGTAATCCGAGTATAAGAGTTGAGGTAGTGGAATCGAGAGAAGCATCACCGCTTTCACCCACAGGAAGCAAAGGTTGGCATCAAGTCAAAGACGCCATCCATGAAACCTGGGAAGGGGTCTTGGTATCACCTTATTTGATGTTGGCTGGTAGTGATTCCAGACATTTTTGTGAGATTTCAGATCATGTGCTTCGTTTTTCAGCTATGCCACTTTCCAAGGAAGAGCGGGGATTGATCCACGGCAATGACGAGCGCATTGAAATCAAAAATTTGGTTGCTACGGTTCGGTTTTATGAGAATCTTATTCGAAAGTTATGAGGTGATGAAAATGAAGAAAGTAACAGTGTTTTACTATGATGAATTTGCAGAGTTTGAGATTGTATTGGCTTTATTGCTGATGAGGGGTAAAGTTGAAGTGTCTACCGTTGCGCTGGAAAAGCGTAATTATCTAGGCGAGGAAATGCAGTGGTATTGCAATGATAATACTCTTGTGGATGTGAATCCTTCGAAAATTGATTTGCTGTTGATTCCAGGTGGTGATTCAAGCGCCATGAATGGAAATGCTGAACTGAAAGCTTTTATTGAAAAAGTGGTGGAAGGCGGAGGCAAAGTCGCAGGCATTTGTGGTGGTGCGGTTCTTTTGGCAGCGCTTGGATTATTGGACGGCAGACGCTGTACGGGCAATACCAGTGGTGTTTTGGAAACCGATGAAGATTATGCCTTGTTTGAAAGGACATATTTAGTGAAAGATGAACAAGTTGTGGTCGATGGTCCGTTCATCACAGGGCAGGGTCAAGCCTATGCAGAATTTGCTGTGGAAATTGCACGTCAAATGGGCTGTGTGAATGATGATGCTGATTTTGAAGAAACGCTTAAATGGCTTAAAAATGACAGAAATTGATTTTGGAACACGATTGTGACAGGGCAATCTTAATATTTCTGTACACGAAAATTCGTGATTTCGAAATGCATATGTTGTCAAGTTACAACTAATTTATTGATGATTGTCATCAAGTACCAAAGGGTCTTCTCCCAAATCTGTCGAAGTATATAATATCAAATTCTTTTCATAAAAAGAAAATATCATATAAGGGAGAATTCTTATGAAAAAAGTCAAAAACGCCCCGATTTACGACATTAGTGGTATGAGTCTTGTAAAGCAGGGTACTCTCGGAATGCAACACGTTTTCACACTTTTCGCATCAACGGTATTGGTTCCTATTTTAACGGGGCTGGATGTAGGTGTGGCGCTCGTCATGTCCGGCATTGGTACTTTGATTTTCCATTTCGTGACACAATTCAAGGTTCCAGCTTATTTGGGATCATCATTTTCGTTCATCGCACCGATTTTGGTGGCAGGCGAGATTTATGGTCTTGATTATGCACGGGGCGGAATTGTTGTTGCTGGTTTGATTTATCTGATCTTCTCTGTGTTAATCAGTGCTTTTGGTCCAGAGAAAATCGTTTCGTTTTTCCCACCCGTTGTAACGGGTCCAATTATTATTGTCATCAGTATGACGCTAGCACCAACTGCCATCAATATGGCATCGCAAAACTGGTTGTTGTCCATGGTGACCTTGGCTGTCATTATCGCAGTTGCAATCTTTGGAAAAGGATTCTTAAAGATTGTCCCAGTAATCATTGGTCTAACAGCAGGATACATCCTGGCCGCAATAATGGGCAAAATCGATTATACACCTATTATCGAAGCCGCTTGGTTTGGATTGCCAAACTTTTCATTGCCAAAGTTCAACATTGGCGCAATTTTGATTGTTGCACCGATTGCACTTACAACTGTGGTTGAGCACATGGGCGACGTTTTGGCCATGAGTGGTGTCATCAAGAAAGATATTGCGAAAGATCCTGGTCTCAACAGAACATTAGCTGGAGACGGTCTTGCTACAACGATTTCAGCATTCTTTGGTGGACCAGCCAATACAACGTATTCACAGAACACTGGCGTACTCGCTCTTACCAAAGTGTTTGATCCTAGAGTCATGAGAATTGCCGCGGTGATGACTATCGCTATCGGTCTTATTCCAAAATTGACCGGTTTCACGGATACGATTCCACGTGCGATCATCGGTGGTGCGGTAATTGTATTGTTTGGAATGATCGCATCCATCGGTGCGAGAACATTGGTGGACAACAGAGTGGATTTCTCCAAAACAAGAAACATGATCATTGCTTCTGTAATCCTTGTATTTGGTCTTGGAGGCGCTGTGATTCCAATCAAAGTCGGTCCTGTTGAGATCAGATTGGTTGGTATGGCACTCGCTGCAATCATCGGTATTGCACTTAACAAAATTCTTCCGATAGAAATTGACGAAGATGAAGACGAGGAAGATGCTGAAGCGGAAGCTGAAGGGATTGTTTTTGAAGAAAATTGATAAGATATGAGTAGCAGGTGCCTCGTGGTGCCTGATGATCAAAAAAAGTCTACACGTGTTCTTCCCGTGTAGACTTTTTCTTTTACAACTTCCTGTTTTTCAGGAATCTAAAGATCTGAATGATCAAAGTGGGAATGACTGAGCCCGCGATGATGATGAACCATTTGTACAGATTCAGCGGTTCGGTTCCCATTACTCTGTTGAGGAAAGGTGAATATACTGCGACGACTTGAAGAGCGAAGGAGATTAAAAGCGCGCCTATCAAGTATGGGTTTTTGAACACGGATTTGTCCAGTCCGAATGAATTTTTTCCCCTCACGTTGAAGATGTGAAAGAGTTGTCCAAAGGCCATTGTGGAAAAGGCCATTGTTCGTGCGGTTTCTTCTGTGTAACCGCTTTCTAGGCCATAGATGAAAACGAGTAGGGACCCGAGTCCGATCAAGGCACCATTTCCAAGGACTTTGAACAGGAAACCTTTTGTGACAATAGCTTGTTCTGGATTTCTTGGGCGTCGCTTCATGATGTCGGCTTCAGCGGGTTCCCATGCGAGCGACATGGCCGGAAGGACGTCGACCACAAGGTTGAGCCATAGAATTTGTAAAGCTAGGATTGGCATTGGCAGTCCTAGGATTATTGTGATGAATACGACCAGAATCTCGACGACATTGCAGGAAAAGAGGAAATAGACAAATTTTTCAATGTTGTCAAAAATGGTTCGACCTTCCTTGATGGCTTTGACAATGGTTGAAAATCGGTCATCTGTGAGGATCATATCCGATGCGTCTTTCGCAACTTCCGTACCCCTTATTCCCATGGCGATTCCGATATCGGCACCATTCAGGGCAGGGGCGTCGTTCACTCCGTCACCGGTCATCGCTGTGACTTCTTTGTCGATGTTCAGCGCTCTAACGATTTGCAGCTTGTTTTCTGGTGAGACCCTGGCAAAAACGGAGACGGTTTTTATTTTTTCAGCGAGTTCGCTGTCCGACATCTTGTCCATTTCTCTGCCGGTGATGACTTCATCGTAGTTGTTCATTTGTATTTGACTTGCTATGATCGATGCGGTCTTAGGGTGGTCGCCTGTAATCATGATGACTCTGATTCCGGCATCTTGGGCTTCTTTTACAGCCTGTTTGACGTCTTCTCTAGGCGGATCCAGTATGCCAGTCAATCCAAGAAATGATATGCCGTTTTCTATGGCTGTTCTCATGGAGTCCTCAGAGCCGTCTCCTTGGTAATCCACAACCTCTCCAAGTGCTAAAACCCTCATGCCTTTTTCTGCAAGAGCATCGTTTGTTTTTTGTATGGTGATTAAATGATCGTCGGAAAAGGATGCCATTTCCATCAAAACGTCAGGTGCGCCTTTGACGTAGAGCCTTTTTTCGTTGCCGCTGATTTCATATGCTGTGGCCATGAATTTTTCCTTGGAGCTGAATGGAATCTCTCCAATTCGCCTGTATCCTTCGGTCTCCAGTGATTTCCGATTCATGGAGACTTTCATGCCTAGAACCACAAGCCCACCTTCGGTGGGATCACCAATGACAGTAAATTGTTCCTTTTCCTCCGAAAGCGATGCATTGCTTGAAAGGATCCCTGCTCTGATCAATGATTTCAAATCTTGGAAGTCATCCAGTTGTATCGGGGCATCGTTTTCATAGATTTTGCCTTCCGGTTTATAACCGGTTCCTTCGACTCGATAGGAGCTTCCGTCAGTCAGGTGTATTTCTCGAACAGTCATCTGATTTTCTGTCAGTGTTCCCGTTTTATCGGTGCAGATGACGGTTGTGGATCCTAGGGTTTCGACGGCAGGTAGACTTTTCACAAGGGCGTTATGGGAAGCCATGGTCTTCATGCCAATGGCGAGTGTGATGGTGGAGACTGCCGGCAGTGCCTCAGGGACTGCTGCTATAGCCAAAATGATGCCGATTTTGATCATGGTGTACGCGTCAACACCGGAAAAGATGCCTGCGATTGTGACCAACAATGCCACAAGTCCAGCAAAGAGAATCAGTGTTTTGCCAAGTTTGTCGAGTTGTTTTTCCAGAGGTGTCTGTTCTTTTTTTCCGTTTTTTAGCATGCTGCTGATTTTGCCGATTTCGGTGTCCATGCCTGTGGATGTGACAAGCGCGTATGCGTTGCCTCTTGTTGCTGCGGTGCCGGAATAGACCATGTTTTTTCGATCGCCGAGTGGAGTGTCTTCTTCGGTTGTGGTTTCATGGTCCTTGTCAACCGCTTCAGATTCGCCAGTGAGTGAGGATTCGATAGAGGCGAAATTCTTGTTTTTTACGAGTCGAGCATCTGCCGTGATGGAATCGCCTTCTTCAATGAAAAGAAGGTCACCGACGACGATTTCACTGGATGGGACTTCTTTGATTGTTCCGTCGCGTATGACTTTTGAAATGGTTTTGGTCATCTTTTGAAGCGATTCGACGGACTTTTGTGCTTTGTACTCAGAGATGAAGCCCGATAGAACTGCAATTAAAATTGCAATGATCACCGCGATGCCTTCAGTGGGGTCGCCCATTATGAAAGCGACTGAAGACGCTGCGATCAGTAGATATACGATGATGTTGTTCAAATTGTGAAAAAGGATCTCCAGTGGTGAAACTGTCTTCATGGTTTCCAGGACGTTGGCACCGTATTTTTCGGTCCTATTTTTGACCTCCTGTTCCTCAAGGCCTTTTTCAATATCCGTAACGGATGATTTTACGACTTCATCGATGGATTTCGTATGCGGATGTTGAATGATTCTTCCCATGGTACCTCCTTATGATGATAATGTGTTAGACTGCATGATTCAATGATACCCGATGAGAAGGCTTTGAAACCTTACGTTTGGTCACTAGGTACCGATTTACACCTGTCCCCAATTGGAAATTCACTTGAAGAATCGATCTCTTAAATATAGAAAATTGTAAATTCACTTTGATTTCTAAATCGATTTCGTTATAATGGTAATGAAGAGATCCTGTTGGGTCTGAATCAAATTGATGAGGAATCGGAGTGACCAATAAATGAATTATTATTTGGCAATAGACGTAGGAGGAAGTGCCATCAAAGTTGGAATCCTTGATGAACATGGCACTATCCTCTGCAAAGAGAGTTTTAAGACCCCAAGAGACACTTATGATCATCTGTTGGATAAGTTGACAGTGGCATTTCAGTGGGGTAGGAGTCAAATGGACCTAAAAGGAATTGCAATGAGCTTACCATTTGTTCTCGATAGTGTTACCGGTGAAGTCATAAGTGAAGGGCCTTTTCCTTTCATATCCGATAAAGATATATTGAAAGATCTTGAAAACATTACCGGACTTCCGGTTTCCGCAGAGAACGATGGCAATTGTGCGGCTTTGGCTGAAATTTGGATTGGCTCCGCTAAAGATGCTCAGAACATTGCCCTGGTTGTTTCAGGGACAGGCATTGGTGGTGCCTTGATACAAAATCGTGAAGTGTGGCATGGTAAAAACCATTTCAGTGGAGAATTTGGCATGACTCTTTTGGGTTGGGATGCTAATGGCGTGCCTTTTTCATGGAGTGAGGTGGGCTCCACGTATGGGCTAGTAAGAGCATATGCCAGGAAGAAGAATATTGACGTCAATACCATCACAGGCAAAATGATATTTTCGGAAATGGACGCAGGGGATGAGGATGCAAAATCTTGTGTTGACCAGTTCGTGAGGTATTTTGCCCAAGGCATCCATAACCTTCAGCATACCTTTGATCCAGAGCTGGTTTTAATCGGTGGTGGTATCAGCGAACGGGAAGATTTGATCAGTAGGATCAATGACGCGTTGAACACCCTTTATAAAAGATTCTCTGTAAAAGCATCAAGACCGATTGTTGGAAAATGCACATTTGGTGCGGATGCCAATTTGATTGGTGCGTTATACCATCATTTAAAATGTATTCGTTTGTAATTTTCCATTGTTATTGATAAAATATGAATAGTAAAGAGAAACGAGAAACGAGAAACGAGGAAAGCAAATGCCCACCATATATGACATAGCTAAAATAGCAGGAACATCTGCAGCAACTGTATCAAAGGTTCTCAACAATTATAAGGATGTCAGCCCGACAACCAGGGAAAAAGTTTTGGCCATAGCCAAGGAAATTGGATATGTTCCAAATCTCACGGCCAGGAGTCTCAAGACAAACAGGAGTTATCTTGTGGGAGTCGTTTTTTCCGAGGACATGGGGATTGGACTGGAGCATCAGTTTTTCTCAGTTGTACTTGAAAATTTCAGACAGCACATTGGAAAATATGGCTACGATACTGTTTTTATCAACAACACACTGGGTACCAACAAGATTGGTTATTTGGACCATTGCAAGTATAGACATGTGGATGGTGTATTTATCATCACAACACACCCTGGTGATGTGGATGTCAATAAACTGGTGGAAAGCAAGATCAAGTGCGTCACCACGGATATTGTCCTAGAGAACACACCGTCAATCATTTCCGAGAACAGTGAAGGATCAAGGATGGCCATAAAGCATTTTTATGAAAATGGTCACAGACGCATTGGACATATTGGCGGGCAACTGAACTCCATCGCTGGAGTGGAAAGATTTGAAGGCTATAAGGCAGGACTTGAAGAACTCGGACTTGGCTATAATGACAAGTATTACATCGAATCGCCTGGATTCCAGTATGATGTGACTTATGACATAGCCCTGGAATATCTGAAACGCTTTTCAAAATCGACTATGCCGACGGCCATATACGTAGCTTCTGACGTTATGGCGATTGCAACAATCAGAGCACTTGAAAAGAATGGGTATAGTGTACCGGAAGATGTATCTGTCATTGGTTTTGATGATATTTCACTGGCGGAGTATTCAAGACTCGCACTGACCACCATCAGACAAAAGAAAGACCTGATAGGAATCACAGTTGCGGATACTTTGGTCAAATCCATCGAAAGTGGAGAATTGCCCACAGGCATCATACGTATGCCAGTAGAACTAGTCATCCGTGACACAGTCAAAACTATAAAAGTTGAGTAATCAACTTTTTATTTGGACCATTAAAGAAATCGATTTCGTAAAAATGAGAAGTTGTTTTTATGAAAAATTATGAGGAGGAACTTGACTATGAAAATTGACCGTTATGAGAACATGAAATTTAGAAGACTAGGAAAATCGGGATTGAAACTGCCTTTGATCTCACTCGGACTTTGGTATGGCTATGGCGATGTGGATAGCTTTGACAATTCAAAACAGATGATCCTGACGGCTTTCGACTCGGGCATCACCCATTTCGATCTGGCGAACAACTACGGGCCTGCACCAGGAAGTGCCGAAACAAATTTTGGAAGAATACTATTTGAGCAATTGAGCGGCCATCGTGATGAACTGATCATCTCGACAAAGGCGGGCTATGGCATGTGGCCAGGGCCTTATGGGGATGGGGGAAGCAGGAAGTATCTGTTTTCAAGCCTGGACCAAAGTCTGAGACGTCTCAAACTCGATTATGTGGATATTTTTTATCATCATCGCCCAGATCCAGATACAGATCTTGAAGAAACTGTCATGGCACTCGGTGATTTGGTGAAATCCGGAAAAGCACTTTACGTGGGATTGTCCAATTATTCAAAATCTGAAACGGAAAGAGCCGTACCGTTTATGGAGAAATATAATGTCCCCTATGTGGTGGCGCAGCCAAGCTATTCCATGTTCAATAGAAATCTCGAGCGCGATGGTCTACTGGACCTTCAGGAGCAAGTTGGTGCTGGAACACTTACTTATCAGGTGTTGGCGCAAGGTCTGCTCACAGAAAAGTATATCTCTGGCATTCCAAAGACATCGAGAATAGAAAAGGCACACTGTGAATGGCTTCAACGCAGCGACTTGACTCAGGAAAGAATGGATCAGCTTCGCGACTTGAAAGCAATCGCCGACCTTAGAGGCCAGACACTGTCACAGCTTGCAATTGCATGGGTTTTAAGGGATTCAAGGGTGACCTCTGCATTGATGGGAGCCAGCAGTCCTGAGCAAATAATTCAAAACGTTCAGGCCATCAACAACTTGGAATTTTCGGCTGAGGAACTGACACAAATAGACAAAATTCTGGGAGGAGTCAAATGAAGCGAATTATCTTTGGGATGCTTGCAATTCTGCTCATTATGAGTGGTTGTTCCGCAGATGAAAGTCCCTCTGGTAATACTATAAAAACGTTGAATGAGTTGACGCTGGAAGAAAAAATCGGCCAAATGATTCAGGTGGAACGGTCCGCAATGTCGCTACCTAAAATCGAAGCGCTGGGCATCGGTTCTGTATTAAGCGGCGGAGGAAGCGTACCCGGCAACGGTCTTATTAGCGACTGGAATGAGATGATGACCGAGTACGAGGAAGAATCCGCCGGTTCCTCCAGTGGCATACCGATCATTTATGGCATCGATGCTGTTCATGGCAACAACAATGTGTTCACAGCAACCATTTTCCCACACAATATCGGCCTTGGTGCCGCGAATGATCCCGAGCTACTTATTAAGATCGGAAAGGCTACTGCTGAAGAGATGAAGGTGATTGGAGCCCACATGAATTTTGCTCCTGCGGTGTCAGTAATCAGAGACAAAAGATGGGGCAGAACCTATGAAGGCTACAGTGAAGATCCCGAGATTGTTTCAAGACTCGGTTCTGCATATATTGAAGGACTCAAAGGTGTGGGAATCATCACCACAGCCAAGCACTTTATCGGAGACGGTTATGTTGAGTACGGTACTGGAGAGGGCGCCAATCTAATCGATCGAGGCAATGTGGTCATGCCACTTGATGAGCTGATGGCCATTTATGGACCTGTCTATCAATCAGCCATTGATGCTGGTGTGGATGCGATCATGGTGTCATTCAGCAGTGTTGGTGGCGAAAGAATGCATGGCAATGGGCATCTTTTGACGACGGTGCTTAGAGAAGAAATGAACTTTGATGGCGTTGTCATCTCTGATTGGGAAGGCATTCATGCACTCTCAGGGCTGCTTGAAGATCAGGTTGTCAAAGCCGTCAATGCGGGCATTGACCTGCTCATGCAACCCTACAATGGTGAAGAAACCTATAATGCTCTACTCAAAGCCGTGCGCGGTGGAAGAATCACGGAAGAGAGAATCAATGAGGCGGTATCAAGGATTCTCAAAATGAAAGAAAAGGCCGGTCTATTGGATGCTGAATCTGAAGCATCAGAGTATAAGATGGGCTCAGAATTTGCTGTGACTGTTGCGAGAGAAGCTGTCTCTAAATCACAGGTGCTGCTTAAGAATGATAGCGTTTTGCCCCTGAAAGAAAATCAACGCATTTACGTCATGGGACCTGCTTCTGACAACATCGGCATACAATGTGGTGGATGGACTGTCGAGTGGCAGGGCACCATGACGGAGGAATTCTCATGGGGCGACAGCATTTTGGATGCTTTCGAGCAGGCGAGTGATTTTGTAGTCGACAGTCCTGATGAGGCCGACGTGATTGTCCTTGTAATCGGTGAAAAGCCTTATGCCGAAATGTTCGGTGACACGGATGATGCTTCTTTAAATGGCCCAATGTCACTTAATGGAAATTTGAAGGCTGCAGAACTGGCAAAGACCTATGGAAAACCTGTGGTGACACTGATCGTGGCAGGTAGACCTTTAGTGATCGAGGAGCATTTGAACGATTGGGATGCACTGGTCATGAGCTTTCTTCCTGGAACTGAGGCTCAGGGCATCACCGATGTGCTCTATGGAAAAGTGCCATTCACCGGTAAACTTCCAATCACATGGCCGAAGAAAACAAGCGGTTTTGATATCACATTCATGGATTTGGATCGCACAGCAGAAGTATTGTTCCCATTGGGATATGGATTGGAATGACAATTGGGGACAGGTCCAAATTGGTACCTAGCTTTGCTAGGTACCAATTCAGACCCGTCCCCTTTATCACCAGTTTGGACCTGTCCCCAATTAAAAAACCCCAGACTGTTACAGAGAGTCTGGGGTTTTGTGTTATATATCAGTTTTAGTTTCCTGGATTTTCAGGTGCTCCAACGCCTTCTGGTTTTCCAGCATCTTCTGGTTTTCCGGCATCTTCTTCAAGTTCTTCTTGTTCTTCTTGTTCTTCTTTAAGTTTTTCGGCTTCTTCTTCTAATCTTTCAGCTTCATCTTCTAGACGATCAATTTCGTCATCATCTTCTGATTCTACAGCGCCTTCAGGTTTGCCAACGCCTTTTGGTTTGCCGACATTTTCAGGTTTTCCAGGATTTTCTTTGATCTTTTCAACTTCATTCATAAGAACATCTTTTGTTTTTTCTACCTCGTCCTTGATCTGTTCAAAGGCATCTTTTTGAGATTTGGCTTTTTCAAATTCAGCAATGGCTTTGTCGATAGCCTCTTGATCGCCTGACTCTCTGGCTGCTTGGAGCGCATTTGCAGCAACTTGCATGTTTTTGATGGTTTCCATGAAGTTTGCTTTCGCAGTTAGGAATTCAGATTTGATTGCTGCTTTTTCTTCATCATTCAAATCGGTTTTATCAAGATTTTCATCAATTCTTCTTACGATGTTTGAAGGATTCTCATCGAAAATTTTTCCATTGTTTTCAAATGCTACACGTCTTTCAGGATCGCTAAAGAAGTCACCTAAGTTCTCATTTTCAGCCAAACCGTATTTTTCTCTCAAAGCCATAAGCCCTAGTGCTTTTCCATTTTGTTTAGCACTTTTGAGTGTTTCTTCATTGTCTTCGTTGGATACGACATTCACTGATTGCAACAATTCACTTTTAGAGATTTTCATCGCGATGAGTTTTTCAACTGTTACTTTGTTGGAATCAGAGATCACAGTCACCAAAATATAATCATCTACAAGGTCATCAATATTGAGGAATTCACCTTTGACAGCCAATTCGGTCACATATTCCACAGCATCGGCCACTTGCATTCCTTTGATGCCACTTAAATCCAGCGATTCTGCATCTGCATTTAATGCTTTCGCATCAATAACAATATCATTTGAATTAAGCATCAATTGAACACTTGGATTGATGTCCACAACAACAATGGATGTATAGGGATCATTTCCAAGTAAAACCCCTGCTGAGATGATTATTAAAAGACTTGCTGCGACGGCTATAAATTTCATATACCCATTCATAATGGTTCTCCTCTCGATAGTTTTAAGATAGAGGTCGTCATCGGTGAAAAAAATATGTTGCCCTTGTTGCATTCCTTTTTTATGTTTGATTCTAATGAATGTCTCATCAGAGCAAACAATGGCGTATTTTTCAGTTGTTTTCATTACGATTCCGTTTTTCATAAGATCACCTCTCGTCATTCACTATAGTATACAATCGCATCCATCAATTTAGGGTACGTTTTAAATCCAATTTTTGATGTGTTCGAACTTTTTTTCAAAGATAATAACTATTGCAATAATATAATCGTAGCTTCCGTAGATCGTTTTTTTTGTGATTCTGAATTTGAGACACATTTTTGACACGGGAAGCCGTTTCTTTTTAAACAAATGTTCAACGAAATTGCGCTCTTGATACGTTTTGATTGCAATATCTCTTGCGGTGGCTCTGGTATCCGCATGTTTTGGACTGTTTTCAACCAAATCATCAAAATTGAGACCGAAATGGAGCAGTTCCTTTTCAAAGGATTCTATTTCTTCTTTGAGAGCGAGCTCCTCTTCACTTTGTTTTGAATAATCTGCAAAAGTCAGCATATCGATGGACTCATGAATCGGATCTAGTGCCTTAATATGATTGATCAGATCGCGATCGATCAGCAGTTTTGCAAAATTGATGAAACTGCCTTTATTGAGATCATATTTTTCGACAGATTTTTGAAAGGCGCTGAGTGCAACCGAATAGCCGGCATCATTTTCGTACGCCACATATCTGCCGAGTCTGTTTGAGACACACGAAACAATAAAGGGGGTGTAGTCCCTTACAAGTTGTTCGAATGCGCTTGTGTGTATATCATTTTGAATTTCAATGACCAAAAGGTCCAGTTCTGAAATGTCTCGATCCATGTACCCTCCAGCATAGAGTCATTAATAGAGTGTTCGATATCTCTTTATTCTATGAGTATAAATCAAAAATAATAGTTGCGCAAACCAACTGTTGTGTGATACAATTTGGTTAGGAGGTATTTCAATGAAAGATTCAGAAAGAATACGGGAATATCTGAGACAAATTGAAAGAGCGCTTGATCAATTGGATCAGGAGAAAGCATCATGTTGCAACACCACAATGGCCCAATGCCATGCCCTGGTTGAACTTGGGAGACTTGAAAAGGTTTCCGTCAACGGATTGTCTGAAGTGCTTAATTTGGACAAAAGTACAACCAGCAGAACCATACAGCAGCTTTATGAGCAGAATAGAGTGGAAAGAACACCCAGCAGTGAAGACCGGAGACAACTCGATCTGACTTTGACAGAAACCGGATTAAACGATTACCGGAAAATTGAATCGACCATGAACTCGTTTTTTGAGCAAGCGTATGAGGCGATTCCCGAAGCATCTCGTGAACAAGTCGTTTTGGCACTTGAAATACTTTCAAAGGCCATTAAAACAGCTAGCAAATAGCTGTGTTTTTTTAATGAAATGGTTGCGTATTGCAACTATTGTTCAAAACAATTAAAATGGAGGTTGCCATGAATTATTTGATTTACTTGTTTGATACCATCAAACACTATATTTTGGCGGATGGAGTGATTATTGTTCTTGGTATTTTGATTGCATCTGCTATGAAAGCGTATATTGATCCTAAAAAACTGCAGGAAAAACTCATGAAAAACAACAAAGCTGGAATATCATCGACTGTTTTACTTGGTGCGTTGACACCACTATGTGCATGTGGATCCATGGCGGTTGTCCTTTCGTTTATTTTGACCAAAATGCCGTGGGGACCAGTAATGGCATTTTTGGTGTCGTCGCCGCTGACAAGTCCAGCCGAATATATGTTTGAAGGGGCGTTCATGGGGTGGTCATTCGCCAATTGGATGTTGACCTCATCCATTCTATTGGGGTTGATCGCAGGATTTGTTGCATCCTATTTGGAGAAGAATACGAACTTTTTAACTGGCCAGTTTCGACTGGCAAACAAACCTCAACCTGATATGGTTCTTGAATCATTTCCGATAAGTACGGTTCAAGAAGAAGTTGTCGTTCCAAAGGCAAATGAGAAGCACAGAAGGTTTTTGATTGAATTATGGGAGACAGGCATCAAGAAAATTTTGTTCTATTTCATTCTCTTTGTATCCATCGGAAAAACCATAGAATTTTTTATTCCAATGGATGGGGGATTGCCTTTCCTTTCTTCAACCAACCCATTTGCTCCGATGATCGGAGCCAGTATCGGCCTTCCACTTTATATCAACTTTGCCTCTGCATTGCCGCTACTAAAAAGTCTTTCGGATATTGGGGCTTCTCAAGGGGCAATAATGGCATTTTTGATTGCGGGCAAGGCAACTGGAATACCTGTAATCGTTGGAATGCTAACATTTATTAAGATAAGAGCGCTTGCGTTTTATGTCACATTTGTTTGGCTGGGAGCCATGATCACAGGATATTTGTTTCAGTTTGTAATTGTGATGTGATTCGTCAAATTATATAATAGACAAAACATAACACAAATTGTCGGGTGTGAACTTATGAAAATTGATATGTTATAGGTACAGAGAGGTGATGATGATGGGATGGATTGAATCGATCAGTGATGCAATCGATTATATTGAAAAAAACATGACTGAGGAATTGACGATCGAAAACATTGCAAAGCAAGCTTTTGTGTCTCCTTTTTATTTTCAAAAGGGATTCGCGATGCTTTGTGGGTATACTGTAGGCGAGTACATCAGACAGCGAAGGCTTTCTCTTGCAGGCAGTGAGCTGATTGCCACTGATGAAAAAATCATAGACCTCGCACTAAAGTATGGATATGATTCGCCGGATAGTTTCACAAAAGCTTTCAGTCGATTCCACGGCGTCACACCTACAGCTGTTCGTAAAGAAGGCGCAATGATCAAATCATTTGCGACTCTAAAAATCAAATTTTCATTGGAAGGCGGTTTTGTTATGGATTATAAGATTATTGAAAAAGAAGCATTTACTGTTATTGGATCATCAAGAATGTTCAGTTATGAGGAATCGAAAGCAGAGATTCCAAAGTTTTGGACGGAACATTTTCAGTCGGGAAAAGGAGAAATCATATGTGGTATGTATGGAGTCTGCTTTGATGAAAACAATGGAAAAGATGAATTTGAATATTTGATCGCGGATCATTATGATCCGTCGAAAGAGATCCCTGAGGGATATGTGACAAAGGTCATTCCAAAGCATACCTGGGCTGTTTTTGCATGTAAGGGATCAATGCCGAATTCGATTCAGGAAATGAATGAAAAAATCTTTTCAGAATGGTTGCCGAATTGCAAAGACTATAAGATAGCTTCAGGTTACAACATCGAGATGTACTCAGATGTGGCAGATTATCCGAAAGGCACACAGGATGAGAATTACTATAGTGAGATTTGGATTCCTTTAGAAAAGAAATAATTCAAAATATTATTGAGAAATGAGCATCGATTGAAATCTAACCATCGAGGCTCGTTTTTTTATGGCAAGGTACCAAAAAGCACCTGTCCCCAATTGGAAAGTGCTATAATTAATTAATGAAATACTATTTAAAGGGGTATATACATGAGCAAAGTAGTAGTGTACTATTCAAGATCAGGAAACTCAAAACAAGTCGCAGATCTAATGGCAAAAGAGCTAGGAGTGGAGCCAATCAAAATTGTATCCGACATGAATTGGAATGGATTTTTCGGATATATGAAAGCCGGGTATTACAGCATGATGAAGAAAACCGTACCGATTCGACTAGAAGGTCATCTCACCGATGATGATGAAATCATATTGGTGGCACCTCTTTGGGCTGGAGACATTGCAGTGGAAGCACATTCATTCGTTGAAAAACATAATGGATCAAAGATTGATATGGTAGTGCTTTCAAAAGCAAGTGAACTCAAGAATCAGGAAAGATTCAAAAGTGTACATATGGTCAAGGAGAACAAAACGTATGATTCTGAATATTTAAAAGCAGTGGCGAACAAGATTTAAAGATCAGGAGGAACGAATCATGACAAAAGATCAAAACGAAAAGAAAATGGCACTATTGATAGTAGATGTTCAAAATGGAGTCATCAAATCCGCATACAATAAAGATCAAGTAGTCGAGAACATCAACATAATGATTTCAAAGGCAAGAAAGTCAAATGTTCCAATCATTTGGGTCCAGCACGCGGACAACGAACTCATCAAAAATACTTTCGAATGGGAAATCGATCCAAGACTTGAGCAATCAAGCGATGACTACTATATTGAAAAAGGATTCAACTCCTCATTTGAAAAGACCAATTTGGATGCACTGACGAAACAACTAGGCGTCAACAAGATCATCTTGATGGGTGCCGCGTCCAACTGGTGCATTCGTGCAACAGCGTATGCATCTCTGGAGAGAGGCTATGACCTTTGCTTGATTGGCGATGCACATACCACAGAAACTATGGATTTCGGTGATGGTGTTGTCATCGAGGCAAAAGACATCATCTTGGAACTGAACACCGCAATGCAGTGGGTGGAATACCCTGACCGAACCAATGAAACAGTGAAGGCAGATGAGTTTGAATTTTAGGATCAAAACCTGGGAGGATTATGAATGGCAATGAATGAGATCAACGCCGTTTGGGTACCCGGTACCCAAACGGCAGCTCCCAAACAGCGGTTCAGGAACAATCCGACTTGGCTTCAATTTTGCATATATTTATTAAGAAGTTGATAAATAGCAAATTTGAGGAGGATTTATTATGAGAGAAGTTGTAATCGTAAGTGCTGTTAGAACAGCGATCGGAAGTTATGGTGGTGCGCTGGCTGGAGTTTCACCTAGCGAACTGGGTGCAATTGTCATAAAGGAAGCGCTTAAGCGAGCAAAAATTGAAGGAAGCGTAGTCGATGAAGTTTATATGGGCTGTATTTTGCAGGCGGGTCACGGGCAAGGTGTAGCGAGGCAAGCATCCATTAAAGCTGGAATTCCTGTGGAAGTGCCTGCTACAACCATCAATATGCTCTGTGGTTCAGGACTCAGAACAGTTTCACTTGCAGCACAAATCATTCAGTCTGGTGACTGTGAGACCATCGTAGTAGGTGGTACAGAAAATATGAGCCAGGCACCTTATCTCCTTGACAACGCACGTTGGGGCTACAGAATGGGTGATGGTAAAATAAAGGATTCCATGGTGTTTGATGCGTTGACGGACGCTTTCAACGATTATCACATGGGGATGACCGCTGAAAATTTGGCAGAGAAATATAGCATCACTAGAGAAGAGCAGGATGCATTTGCGACTGCAAGTCAGAACAAGGCAGAAGAAGCCATAGTCCAAGGTAAGTTCAAGGATGAAATCGTACCTGTTGAAATACCACAACGCAAAGGTGACCCCATTGTATTTGATATAGATGAATTTCCAAAAGCCGGGATGACCAAAGAAAAATTGAAAAAACTCAGGCCTGCTTTTAAAAAAGACGGAACAGTGACTGCAGGCAACGCATCTGGGGTAAACGATGGCGCAGCGGCACTTGTGATCATGTCAAAAGAAAAAGCGGATCAATTGGGACTCGAACCGCTTGCTACTATTGTATCTTATGCAAATGCAGGAGTTGATCCCTCCATTATGGGAATCGGACCAGTACCATCATCGCAAAAAGCTCTTGATAAAGCTGGAATGAGACTTGAAGATATGGATCTCATTGAAGCAAACGAAGCCTTTGCAGCACAGTCTCTGGCAGTGGGCAAAGAGCTCAATTGGGATGCCTCAAAAGTGAACGTCAATGGTGGAGCAATCGCTTTAGGTCACCCTGTAGGCGCCAGTGGAGCAAGAATCTTGGTGACATTGCTTCACGAAATGGAAAAACAAAATGTGAGCTACGGCCTAGCAACATTATGTATCGGTGGAGGTATGGGCACAGCTCTTATAGTCAAACGATAATAGGTGTCTGATATTCGTACACATCAAGCGTTTTGTGTTGTGCAAAAAGTTGACAAATATCCTTTGAAAGTGATAAAAGGGGACGGGTCTGAATTGGTACCTAGCTTTGCTAGATACCAATTCAGACCCGTCCCCTTTGCACCAATTTGGACCTGTCCCCATTCAATCATTTAAAAAAATCCACGAGACGAGGATAGAGCTCAGCAGACATCACGCTATACCAACCTTCAGGTTCTGATTGTAGTACTGGTGTGCCATCATCGAGTAAATACGCATAGTAATCGTGTGTTTCGTCGACTTCAGGATAAACTATGCGGATACGGTAGTACTGTGTGAGCTCGGAAATTTCAGTGCCTTCAAATCTGGCGGATTTTATCATTGAATCAAACCAAATGGTTTTAGCCAGTTCGGGATCTCTAAGCACGACTTCAGATATGACCTCACCACCGGGTCCCATTTCAGCGATGCTGTACTTTGTCAGTGGGAGTGCTGAAACTGTAAGATCAACCAGCTCTTGCAGCTTTTCTGGACTTACACCATAGTAGTCTTTCACATCGGTACCTAATATTCTTAAAACCCATGCGGAATCATAGTGCAACCTTACATCCTCTTCAGAAGAACTGATCGTAGTGACATAAAATTCTTTCAAATTTTCAATGGAGGCAAAAAGTAAAATTGCTGCTCTTTGGAGCTCAGTTTCATCAAAACCTGTGTTATCAACGTCGACGAGTATCCATTCGAGTCCACGCTCCTCACCATTTGTATACAGTTTGATGCTATCATGCTTTAGTCCCTCCGGCAGTGGCATCAGACTGAGAAGTTTGCTTACCGCAGAATTGTCTCCGACATAAGGTGTGCGAGAATTCCAAAGCTCATCAACAAAATCAGCATCCGATAAATCAACAGACTTGATGGGATTTGAAATCAAGCTTATGGCAATGACTATGACCACAATTGTCGCTAAGATGGACACCCAAAATTTGGGGGATTTGTACTGAAGTACGTTTTTGATTCTTTTTTTCGTATCACCTTCACCGAAAGCAAGGGGAGTGGCTGCTATAAAACGTTTGCCTGTTGCTAATGAGAGTAGCGATTGAGAATAATCTTTTTTAGCTTCATTACCCATTTGCTTGATCACGGATTCATCACAAGCCATTTCCATATCTCTGACGCTACAGAAAAATGCGACCCAAACCAAAGGATTGAACCAATGCAAACAAAGAGCGAAAAAGGCTATGATTTTGAAAAGCGGATCATACCTTTTTATATGGGTTTGTTCATGTAGCAATATCAGTGGAATTTCCTTTTCAGTTAAAGTAGAAGGCAAATATATACGAGGTTGAAACACTCCCATTACAAAAGGGGTGCTCAAATTTTCTGCGATGTAAACTTGGTCCATGAGGTGTACTGCATTTGAAAGACGCTTTTTAAGTTTAATATAACTGACGATGCTGTAAAGCAGCAATAAAGCAATACCAGTACCCCATATGATACTTCCGACGAACATCCAAATTTGAAGGGGATTCACACTGGCTATTGGAGTCGCAGCGGGCAATACGGCGTTGACGACGGTGTTGAGGGGTGTAATTCCAGTGTCAATGACCGGCACTGCTGAATATACAAGTTCTCTCGAAATGGGATTCGTTTTTGTCGGAATAATACTAAAGGGACTCTCAAATGAGAACGGCAATATCAACCGTATCAAAACTACACTCCATAGAGCATACGAGAAGATTTTTGGAGCCTTTCTTAGTATGAGTCGCACAACAAGTACAAAAACAATAACAACGCTGGCACTGAAGCTCATATTGAGAATATGTAAAAATAGTTCACCTAACATGACTCGTCCTCCTTGTGATTATTGATGAGGTGTTGGATTTCCATAATTTCTTTGTCGCTCAATTTTTTGAGGTTTGTAAAAGCCGCGATAAACTGTGGCAGGGAGCCATTGAAAGATTCCTTTAGAAATTGCTCACCTTGCACAGCACCAAATTCATGTTTGCTCATGAGTGAGCTTACCAGTCCGTTCTTATTTTGAAATATGCCTCGATCGCATAATCGTTTGAGCATCGTATAGGTTGTGGTGCGTTTCCAATCAAACTCCTCAGTACATAATTCTGTTAGTGTACGCGAGGAGAGTGGTTCATGTTCCCAGATCAAATCGGCAAAGCGTTGTTCCATTTCACCTAGTTTATAGTTTTTCATATCTTAATCTCCTTGTCGAATGGTATTAGACTAAAATCAGTCTACAACTATTAGACTGATTTGTCAATAACATTACATTTGTCATGATCAACTCATGAGTGATGTAACTGGTATGTGGATGAAAATCTGATATCATAAAATTAAGATTTGATGAAAGAGGTGACTATGATGAAAAATAATTTGATCGGACTTATATTGGTGAGTGTTGGTGTCTTGATCCTTCTTGGAAATTTGGGCGTGCTTGATGGTGAGTTTATGTTAATCGCAATTGGAGCGGCTTTCCTTATATTTTATGGGTTGTCCGGAAGAGAGAAAGAAACCCGAAAAGTGGGTCTGTTGATTCCTGGTTTGATTGTAATTGCTGTGGGATTGTTCGCACAATTTGAATCCAGATTTCAAAATGCGCCATATTTATTCTTCGTGTTTCTCGGATTGGCTTTTCTTGGTGTTTATTTGATCCACACAAGAAATGAACAAGGTGGTAAATGGCCATTATTTCCTGCACTTGGATTGTTCGGTTTTTCAGTTTTTATTTTTGCGGCAACAACATTCAATCTTGAGTTCCTCGGAACGATAATGAACAATCTGGTTCCAGTCGGGGCAATCGTAGCAGGTTTGGTACTGCTGGTTAAGGCAAGAAAAAAGGCATGACAACTAAATCAATTGAAAATTTGTACTACAAAAAAGCCTGAGTCATCTGATTCAGGTTTTTTTGTTGACAACTATAAAATTAAGGAATAAACTATATGCATACTAACTATATTCATTAGGTACATAGACAAATAAGGCGGTGATTGCATGCAAAACGACCAAGCACTATTTTGCACAGATAAAAATCATAAAATGGAAAGATTTCTTGAGGTGTGTCTTTTGTTGCTATTATACGATGAAGTCGGTTATGGCTACGGCTTGATTGAACAACTTGAGTATTTTGGATTTTCCCAGGATGAGCTCAATGTCAGCACCCTTTATCGGACACTGAGAAAAATGGAAAAAGAAGAACTGGTATCATCCCTCTGGGAAGAAGGTGGGCCAGGACCCAAACGACGTGTTTATGAAATTACGGAGAGTGGAAAAAAAGAGTTGGCACAGTGGATTAAAATTCTGGAATTCAGAAAAAAACGGATTGACAAGTTAATCGGTAAATACGATGAGAAAGTAGGACAAAATGAAAATATTTGATTTAATGGAACTGGCTGCAGAAGGATATGAAAATAGGAAGGTCAACGTGTTCTTTCAAAACGATGTTTATAAGACACGAGTAATTGTTCTTGAAGCGGGTGGGGTGATTCCAGAATGTCAAATGGACACCCATGTCATGTTTTATGTTGTCAAAGGAGAAGTAACCTTGAGGAAAAACGATGAATCCTCAATACTAAAGGAAAACCAAGTGTTTATTACAGAACCAGCGTTACTCTCCATGGAGAGTGCTTCGGGAGCAAGGCTTATGGGTGTCCAGATCAAGACGGGCGAGTAGGAAGGTGATGTGAATGGCTACAATAATTGCAATCTACAGTTTGCTCGGCATCAGCCTGATTGTATCCTTTATAAAAAGTAGGGAAAAGACGAAAAAAGCTTTCAAAATCGCTGGTAAAGCTCTGATGAAAACAGCACCCAGCCTTTTGACCGTACTTGGTATCGTAGGGTTGACACTAGGGATTCTTACACCTGAAACCATTTCAAAATTGGTAGGTGCTGAAGCGGGTTTCACAGCGACTATTATGGCCGCATTGCTTGGTGCGATCACTTTGATCCCTTCACTCGTGGCATTTCCTCTTGCTGGATCTTTGCTTCGTTCTGGGGCGACAGTGATGACCATATCAGCTTTTGTGACCACGCTTGTTATGGTGGGGATAGTGACGGCTCCGATGGAAATCAAATCATTGGGGAAAAAATTCACTTTGCTCCGTAATGGGCTTGGCTTTCTGGCAGCACTTTTAATAGCTGGGATTATGGGGGTGCTATTATGATGGAGACAATCAAGAAATTTAAATTTCCAATTCTAGTTGGATTTGCATTTGTTGTGTTAGCTGTCATTGCACCTGTTACAGCTGCACGATCCACTGGAGTGACATGGGATTATTTCAAAGAGATGGCTTTGATTATGCCACCAGTTTTCATACTGATGGGTCTTATGGAGGTATGGGTACCTAAAGATAAAATTCAAAAGTGGTTGGGGAACGGTTCTGGTATTAAAGGTGGTTTGATTTCACTGGCCCTTGGAACACTCCCCACAGGACCGCTTTATGTGGCTTTTCCGATGACAGCGACATTGCTGCGAAAGGGCGCCAGCATAACCAACATGGTAATATTTCTAGGATCTTGGGGGGCGCTCAAGATTCCACAACTGATGGTAGAAATCAAATTTTTAGGACTTCCATTTACAGGTTTGAGGTTTGTTGTTACTCTTACAGCTTTAGTGATCATGGGATTTATTATGGAAACTATACTTGGACGCAAGACGGGTATGGGATGGTTGCCGCCTGAAAACGAAGAAATAATGAAGAAACAAGTGCAATCCTTATAAAGTGCTGGATATTTGCACCAACACAGGATTTGTTGCACTTTTGGTCGCATCAAATTCACCTACAAGGCCCATGCCCATTGGCTCCAACAGTCTGCATCCATTTGCAATATAAATTATTTTGACTTGCGATTGATGCCTACATGTGCTAATCTTTTTTAAAGGAATGTTGTGAAAAGAAAGTATTGAGGTGATGTTCATGACAAAAGGACAAGTTGAGTCGAAAATCAGCGAAGCAATAAGTAAGTTTGAAATTGAACAAATGGGTCGAGGTCCCGAGCGGATTCGAACCGTGATATTACAAGATCTCATTTTGATACGGATCAAAGGGTTTCTAAGCCTGTCTGAGAAAAATCTTGCTCAGAACAAAGAAGGTGTTGAACTGATCAAGAAAGTCAGAACGGCATTGTTTGAAAATGCCAGAGAAGATTTTGAAAAAGCAATTCAGTCTGTTATTGATGTGAATATCGTCAGTACATTTTCTGACGTGAGCACAAAGTCAGGTGAAAAGATTATCGCAGTTGTGATAGATAAAGATTTGGAAGATGTCTTGAAAGGTTGATGACCAGTCAAAAGTAAGCCAATAGCGAGGACTCAGAGATGAGCCTTGTTATTGGTTTTTTTGTTTTTTAAATGGGAGGATCAATTGAATCAGAAGTTAATCGCACTAAAAAAAGCTCAAGTTATTTTCTACAGCATCATTATAATGATGCTTCTTGGAACGGTGTATTCCTATAGTGTATTTAGGATAGCCATAGAAGGCGTTTTTGGAATCAACCATGTACTGAGCGGTCTTCCATATATGGTAGCGCTGGCATCATATGCTATGTTTATGATGTTGACCGGAAGAATTATGAATAAGTACAATCCGAAGTGGATATTGCTTACCGGTGGACTATTGGTCTCAGTAGGATGGCTATTGTCCTCTCTTGCTGACAATATTGTCATTTTAACTCTAACTTATGGTGTTATAGGAGGTTCAGGGGTGGGCATCGCATATGGAGTTCCTTTATATGTGGTCTCTAAGTGGTTTTCAAGTAAAAGGGGATTGGCAGTAGGAATTGTTTTGGTAGGTTTTGGACTTTCACCGCTGATCATGGCACCGATAGCCAGTATGCTCATCACAAAGGTTGGTGTTCTCAACACATTCTTGTATCTGGCTATTTTTCTTGCATTAGTGATACCACTTTTATCAATGCCCTTTGATATGAAACCATTTCACGCCAATCAGCAGCGTGAGCAACACGCCTCGGGATTGATCAAGTCAAGAAACTTCAAAATGCTTTACATCAATTTTGTGCTAGGTACAATGATCGGTCTGATGGTTATCGGTATGACCACTGAAATTGGCATTGAATATGCGGGGATCTCATTAAAAAATGCAACTGGATTGATCAGTCTATTTGCCGTTTTTAATGGTCTTGGAAGACCAATATTTGGCTGGATCATGGATCGATATCCGTCAAAGCAGGTCATGATTTTCGTTTTTTCAGTTGTATTGATTGCGTCCGCTTTAATGGTGTCATTTGGTGAAAATGAGCCTATGATCTTTGTGTTTTCGTTTTCAATCTTTTGGTTCAGCCTTGGTGGCTGGCTTTCCATTGCACCTTCGTCCACTATGAAATTCTTTGGAATGGACAACTATGGGCGAAATTTTGGGATCGTTTTTACAGGTTATGGGATAGGCGCTTTGCTTGGTGTGCTCTCATCTGGCAGTATCCTTGACATGCTTGGAAGCTATAATCTCATCTTTGTCTATACTGGTATTTTGAGTGTGATTGGAATCTCTTCAACACTTATTCTTGGAAGGGCAAAACAATGAAAATATTCGATAGAAAAAAGGTTGTTTTTTTGACCAAACATGGTAAAGAGGCAGTTGTAAAACCATTGTTTGAAGATCAAACAGGGTGCCATGTAATAGTTAATCGGGAGTTTGATACAGATAGGTTCGGAACATTTTCCAGGGAAAGGAAAAGAAGACGCACACAACTTAAGACCGCAAGAATGAAAATCAAAATGGGACTGAAACGTTCGAATGCAGATTTAGGCATAGCTAGCGAAGGGAGCTTTGGACCCCATCCACAGCTATTAGTGCCATGGAACGTCGAGATGGTGCTCTTTTATGATCCAAAAGATAAATATGAAATCTTTGGGATTTATGAAGGACCTTTGACAAATTTCAGTCATCGCATCACGAGTGAATATGAAGAAATTATTGAGTTTGCAACCAAAGTTGGATTTCCAGAACATCATTTGATCATGAGACCGGATCATGAAAAGCATAAATTCATCATCAAAGATATTGATGATTTTTTCAAACTGAAAGCTGCCTATGAGCGCTGTATGAAGCGCTCTGTGATGAGCAAGGTCTATGTTGAGACCGACATGAGGGCGCATGCCAATCCGACCCGTATGCGTAACATTGAAAAGGCGACACAGGATTTGGTGGATAAGCTTATGAAGCTTTGTCCAGTATGTAATGCTCCAGGGTTCACAGCTATACAGGAAGTCAAAGGATTGCCTTGCTCCCGGTGTGGTACTCCAAGTGAGTTTACGGAGAAGATAGTCTATGAGTGTCATAAGTGCGGACATAATGAGGAGCATTTTTATCCGTATGGGAGATTCGTACCTGCCGAATATTGTCATGTTTGTAATCCTTGAGAAAAGAAAAAAACGAGTGCCTCATTTTTCAATGAAGCACTCGTTTTGTTTGATAAATCAGAAGGATGGTGGAGTCATAGCCCAGATGGAGATACATTCACCTTTTCCCGCATTGTCGTAACGGTGGGGAATAGTGCTGTCAAATGAGATACTGTCGCCTTCATCCAGGATGTATTCTTCTTCACCGAGTTGAATTTTCATTCGTCCCTTCATCACATAACCACATTCTTCACCTTCATGGGTCACAAGTCCATTAGAAGAGATATCATCCTCTTTTATGGTTATTTTTAAAAATTCAATGATTCTGTTTTGATCGGGAACCAGCATTTCATAAAGTCTAGTGGATTTACCAAGTAATATGGTCTTTCGTTCATCTTTTCTAACAACAGGATTTTTTTGATAATTAGTTTCTTCATCAAAAAAGTAACCCACACTCACATCAAGGGCTTTTGCAATTTTCCACATGACAACGACTGTGGGAACCACCTTACCATTTTCAATTTGACTGATCATACTGGAGCTTATTCCAGATCTGTCAGCCAGATTTGAAATATTTAAATCCATTTTTTTTCTTAAAGCTCGAATTTTAGTACCTACATCGATTGTCATGTGACCTCCAAAATATTAAATATAATGAAAATTAGTTTATTATATTGAATTATCTGAATATTTTCAGTATACTGAATTTAGCATCATTATACTTATATTATATATGGAGGGGTAAAACAATGCAAACAACAAGTTTTATTAGTGCCGACAACACATGGGTCCTGTGGGCAATTATTACGGGGTGGGCTGCAGTCAGTATTTATCTGGAACAAAAGTACAAATGGGCTTCAAAAGTATCAGGAGCTATCATTGCACTGGTGGGAGCAATGATTCTTGCGAATTTCAACATCATTCCTACGGATGCACCAGTATACGATCATGTATGGGGATACGTCGTACCTCTGGCAATTCCACTTTTACTTTTCAAAACGAACATAAAAAAAATTTGGAAAGAGAGTGGACGTATTTTGGTGATTTTTCTTATCAGTTCCGTTGGAACAATGATAGGAGCAACGGTTGGCTACCTTGCACTTCACAATTTGATTCCTGATTTGAATAAAGTTGCTGCTATGATGTCAGGATCATACATTGGAGGCGGTGTCAATTTCGCGGCAATGGCAACTTCATTTGAAGTACCAGGAGATTTGGTATCGGCAGCAGTTGTAGCAGACAACTTGCTAATGGCACTGTATTTCTTTGTTCTCATATCAATGCCTTCAATAGCTTTCTTCAGAAAGAAATTTTCTCATCCCCATTTGGATGAAGTAGAACGTATTGGAACAAAGGAAAATGAAACACTTGCCGCATCGTATTGGGGAAGAAAAGAAATTTCACTTAAGGATATAGCACTGGGAATAGCTTCTGCTGTTGTTATTGTTGCAATTTCGGGTGAACTCTCAAAACTGATTGGCAATCTAATTCCAACAAGCAATGGGTTTTTAAGTATGGCCAATATGTTACTGTCCAATAAATACTTGATTATTACAACAGTAACTATGCTCGGGGCAACATTCATGTCAAACTACTTTGAAAATATTAAGGGTTCTCAAGAGATTGGAACATTCTTGATCTATTTGTTCTTTGTAGTTATTGGCGTTCCAGCATCGATTCCGCTGATTCTTGCAAAATCACCTTTACTCTTGGTATATACTACTATTATGGTGGTCATCAATATGTTGGTAACTTTTTCGGTTGGAAAATTGTTGAAATTCGATCTTGAAGAGATGATCTTAGCTTCAAATGCTTGTATAGGGGGTCCGACAACTGCGGCAGCCATGGCAATTTCAAAAGGTTGGACTAAATTGATCGCACCAATAATGTTGGTCGGTACACTTGGGTATATATTGGGTAACTATTTTGGTTTACTCATGGGAAATTTATTAATGTAAGGAGTAGTTATGATTTTTGATGGTCACTCAGATTTATGGATAGACATTTCAAGCAGGAAGACTAAACCTGGTGATCGCACTTTTGAATCTGCACACCTGTCTTCATTTAAACAAGGCCAAGTGCATGGTGGAATATTTGTGTTTTGGGCAGATCCACCTCACGATCAAAATCCCAAACAAAGGATAGATCAATTGCTGAGTGTTGCTATTGATGAACTTACAACATCACCTGAAGCAATAAAATGGATTAAATCAAGTCATGATTATAATCCTGCTGATGATCAGAAAATTCAAATTATGCTTGGGATGGAAGGTCTATCGCATATTGGTAGAGATATTGATTTAATTGATTTCTACTATGACAAAGGTGTCAGACATGCGTCACTGACTTGGAATGAGGAAAATGCACTTGCAACTGGTGCTTTAGGAACATTAACAAGAGGACTTACAAAAGAAGGTTTTAAGGCCGTAGATCGTCTCGAGTCTTTGGGAATGCTATTGGATGTGTCACATTTGAATGCCAAGTCGTTTTGGGATTTGGCTTCATATGCGAACGGCCCGTTCGTAGCGACTCATTCCAATGCAAGGGCACTATGCAATCACAAAAGAAACTTGACAGATGAACAAATCAAGGTGATAGCTTCGAGTGGTGGACTGGTAGGAATCAATAGCTTCAGAGATTTTGTCCACGAGGACAGGTCAATGCAGAACGTTGATGGAATCATCAGGCATATCAGTTACATGGCAGACTTGGTGGGATGTGAACATATTGCTATTGGATTTGATTACTGTGATTTTTTGGAATCGGATACACTGAGCAGTTTCACAGACTCAAGTCAATTAAGTGCCGGAGTTGACGGATTGAACGAAACCGTCGATAGTGTAAATTTACTAAAGGGCTTAAGGAAAGAAGGATTTGCTGAAAAAGAAATTGCTATGATCGCACATGGAAATTATGAACGTTTGTTGAAAAAGATTCTTAAATAAAAAAACAACAAAAAAGAACAACCTGAGTCCAATCGATTCAGGTTGTTTTATTCTTGCTTAATCTTCCTCAATGACCGGAAGTGTATAGTGATGTTTCTCAAGATATCTTCCAAGAACTATGGCCCCAAAGATTATAAAGGGAACTGATCCGATCAAACGGATCAATGTGAATTTGATTCCCAGCATGCTGGCTTCCATGATTGTCATGGGTATCATAAACAATGATGCCGCAGTGATGTAAGTGATGATTGAACTGAATTTTGCGCCTTTGTGATGCATCGAGTTTGCCAGTGGAAACGCAACAAATGTGCCACCAACGGTTGTTGAAGCGAGCAGAATCGACCAGACAAAACGCATCGGATTGTTTGTATTGCCAAAGTGTTTTTCTACTTTGTCCCGTTTGGCCCAGACATCAAACAGTCCTATCAAAGCGAAGGCAGGAGGCAAAATTAAAACCATATCCCTGGCAAAGACCACAAAATTATCCCATACCCTGATTCCCGGTTCATACCCGCTTATAATCGACACCAATGAAAACAATGAAAATATGCCAAATATCAAATAGTTCATTTTTTTCTTATTCATTATAAACTCACCTCACCGTAGAAAATACCCATAAGCAACGCAATCGCAGCTGCTATACCAAAACCCATGACATTTCTCATAATAGTTGCACGTTTCCCGAAGTACTTCTTTTCAAGTGGATAAGTGACAATGCCAACGAGCATTAATGATGTGACAAATCCCGAAACAACCATGTACGAAACCCCTTTGCCAACTAGAATTTTAGCGAGTGGGTATGCTATGAAGCCAGGCATCATAGTAATCGAGCCTAGGATCAGACTTGAGAGCAATCCTAAAAACATGTTACTCTGACTAAGATATTTGATTATATAGTCCTCAGAGATCAATAAGACCAGAGAAATCAAAATCAATAATTTCAAGTATTCAGGCAGGGATTTTGAGAACTTCATCCAACCTTTCTTCAGCCCTGAAAGAGTCTTCTTCTTATCAATAACAAATGATACGCCTATTGCAACTGCAGTTACAGCATATAATCCAATCATACTTCCTCCTATGATTTTTACCCCATATACCCCGGGGTAGTATATTTACATCATACCGCATAACGGTTTCTACGTCAATGATTTATAATAAGACTTGCATATTCACTTCGTCAATTTCATGATAAAATCAAATCATGAACTATTTGATTCAATAATATGAGTATTTATACGAAGGAAGTGAGATTAATGGACAATCTGGATAAAGTATCAAAATATATTAAAGACGCAAAAAAAATCGTTGTCATTACCGGTGCTGGAATCTCCACAGCATCTGGGATCCCTGATTATAGAGGTGAGCATGGAGTGTATGTGATGGATCCAGGTATGATTGATATATTGTCGATTCAAACGCTCAGTTCCAATCCAGAAAAATTCTACGATTACTTTGAGAAAATGCTTCTCGGAATCCATCAGGCTAATCCCAACACAGCGCATTTATTGCTCGCGGATTGGGAAGCAAACCATGGTAAAAATATAACTGTGGTTACTCAGAACATTGACAGTCTACATACTAGAGCAGGATCTAAAGACGTTCTGGAACTTCACGGGCATGCAAGGACCTTCAAATACTTGAATCCATATAGAAAAGAGATGATTCCAGCTGATGAGGTGGTGGATGAGTCGGGAGCCATCGCTTATAAGCAAGGTGATGAAATCATCAGACCTTGTGTCGTGCTCTTCGGGGAGATGCTGGATGATCACGATTTCCTAGAAGCTGAGTATAAGATTAGCAATGCGGATTTGATTCTGGTGCTTGGAACTTCTCTGACCGTCTATCCATTTTCAGGACTGGTGAATTATTCGGATGAGAGCATCCCACTTGTGGTGATCAATAAGGAAAGCCCTCCGGTGCTCAGGAGAAATGTCACGTTTCTTGAAGGGGATATAGTGGAAATCATGGTAGAATTGAATGAGAAAATAATGTGATTATGGAGGAATTGATATGTCAGTGAATCAACTTACAGGATCAGCACTTGCTCAGAATCAAAGAGAAATAAGAGTTGCATTTTTGGGTGGATATGCTGGACAATTTGTATCAGGTGTCATTTGGCTAATCGCATCTGCGGTTGGAACTTTTATTGATCCGGTTTATGGTATGTTGTTTTTATTTTTCGGATGCATGGGAATATTCCCATTGACTCAGCTTTTCCTAAGAATTATGGGCTGCAGCGCAAAAGTGGACTCCTCGAACGGTCTTTGGTATCTCGGCTCTCAACTTGCATTTACAGTCCCAATCAATATGGTTCTGGTCTGGGTCATTATTCAATACAATCATATGTTATTCTTTCCTGCAACCATGATCATTGTCGGTGCTCATTATCTACCTTTCATTACTCTTTACGGAATGAAGATGTTCGGAATTCTAGCCGCGTTGTTGATATTTGGAGGAACCGGAATAATCTTTATGGGTCTTGGATCATTCAGTTTGGGTGGCTGGGTAACAGGAGTACTTTTAATACTATTCGCATTTATAGGGAAAGTTATTGTTGAGCGTGAAAAAATCAGCCATATCTAAGCATAAGCTTGATATGGCTGATCTTTTTGTAATTATTGAATGATAAAATCGTAAATTGTTTCATTATTCTCCAGAACTAAATCCAAACTAGTCGAGGTGACTGTAGCCTTATTTATTATAAGAGAGGTTAACCGGGTCACAAGCACTTTAATTTCGATTATTACTTCTCTATTTGATTCAATCTCACCTACATTGATGGTGATCGTCTTACCTTTAAGACTATAGTCGTAATCACTAATTACGGATAGCAGTTTGGTGGTGTTTGCCAAAGTGTTTTTGACTACAACGTCCTGAGCAGTTTCTGGACCATTGTTCCTAACTACGACTGTCCAAACCAGCTCGGTGGTTGCGGAATCATAGACGCCTTCTAATTGATAGATTTGCAAATCTGCTGTACCATAACTGACAGTGAGTTTGGCTGCATTTGATATGACAGGTGATTCTATGCCGTTGTCGAGTCTGGCTCTATATAAATAGCCATTAAGTTCGATTGTTGCCTGTATCACCTCATAGGTACTTGAGTTTGCTCCAGGGATATCGGTCCATTTCTTTCCTCCGTTTTTACTGAACTGCCATTGGATATAAGGATCTGGCTTGGCGGTGTAATCTACTGAGAAGATTGCTGTTTCTCCAACAATGACATATTGATCTTCGGGTTGGTCTAGGATGACAGGTGGTGTGTCAAGAGGCGTTTCAACAATCACATTTACGCTGGCAAAGACTCCAGCCGTATTTGCTATTCCAACCACTGTAGATATTGAACCTTTAAAGACATAGGTCATATCGGTGTTGCTGTCATAAGCCGGAGTACCCTCATCCCAAGACACGGCCAATGAGGTAGTACTTTGATCATCTAAAGTGACAACAACACTTGAAGGAAAGGCTATTTGATAATAATCTGTGCCACTAGATACATTTATGTCAGCCAGAGTTTCAACTGAAACAATCTCTTTGAACAGAGGCATTACGGTGACTGTAATACTGGCTGTATATCCACCGGTGTTGATTATTCCATCTGCTAAAGCTAAGGTACCTGTAAAGGTATAGTCACCTGGGGTGTTGCCATCATAAGTTGGATTTCCATCATCCCATGTCACTCGAAGTGGGACAACGGTAGTGTCATTTAGAGTTGCAAAACCCATAACCGGCAATTTGACATCGCTGTGTGGTGTCCCAAAAGGTACATAAATTTGAGAGTAGTCTTTCAATGAGACAATTTCAGCAACCCCACCTGGCAACAAGTAAGGATACCCTTCATCGATTACCCAAATATCAACAAAATTCCATCCGTCAAAGGTTGAAGCCAACAGCATTTCTTCTGAAGTAACGACTGAGCCTTCACCATTATCAGGACCTAGTGAATAACTTAATATAATAGGATCATCAGTATAGTTGTACCCCACCAATCCACCGTGATAATCTCCAGTGCCACTCACAACTCCTACCGCATAGCAGTTTTCTACATTGCTTCCATAGGAAGTTTCTCCAATTAATCCCCCCACTGATTTATCTACATCATCAGCGTCACTTGAAACATTGCCCCATGCATAAGAGTTTGTTGCCTTGCTACCATAAGTACTCTCTCCGATAAGGCCTCCAACCACATCTGTTCCAATTACAGAACCAGTTGCATATGATCTGTTGATAGAACTGTTATTGTAGTTATGTCCGATGAGTCCGCCGATTATTGATGGATAATAGATATCATTATAGATGCCAGTCACTGTACTTTCTGAATGTGACTGAAAAACTGAACTTCCATCAGTAAGACCAACTAAACCGCCTACCTCCGCATTTCCACTCACATAACCCTTACTTTGAGAATATCTTATAGAACTGGTATGAGGGTATCCGACTAAACCACCTATATCATATTTACCGGTAACGGATCCATTGAAACTAGTAAAAGTAATCAAAGTTTGATAGGTGAATCCTAACAGTCCCCCTATATAATAATTACCGGATACACTACCGGTAACATGACTATCACTGATGAAAGAGTTTTCTGGATCACCAACAAGACCACCAACACAATCAAACCCTGTAACATCAACATTTTCCAGAGTGACATTACGGATTGTCGCATTATCCACTACGCCAAATAAGCCTACAGGATCATAATCGGATGTACTTTGATCAGACATATCGATGAATAGATTACTGATGGTCCTACCACCACCATCGAAATTGCCATAAAAATAATCATCAGTCGAATTCCAATTGCCTATTGGTATCCAGCCATTTCCTTCGTTAAATGGATAAACTCCTAGGTCGATGTCTGCGGTTAAGATGAAGTACTGGTCGGCATACTCTGGTCCCAGGTAGTTTCTCACGTTATTCAGCTGTACTGCAGTAGCAATCTGCCATGGATCCGCCTCAGTTCCTGAGCCGCCATCAAAGTCAGTCGCCACAAAAGCATAACTGGCTAGATTGAATCCAAATAAACTAAAAATCACTGTCAAAATCAATATGATCGGTAATATTTTTCGAATCATTTTTGGTTCAACTCCTTTCAAAATTTAATTGGTTCTACGAAATGTTCAGCTGGTCCACTATCACAGCAACTAAGCCCTGCATCGACAACTCTTGCAGTTGTCTACCGACCCACACCTTGACTACGTTGGTATCAGGGCTGACGCCGACGAGTAGGAGTTTGGAACAGCTCTCCGATAGGGAAAAAAGAATTTCCATATAGGGTGTCTCCAGATCGAACAGGATTGCGTCGGGTTTCATGGATTCCAGCTCCTTGACATCTTTTGGAAGCGCTATGTGGGTCAGTGCGAATTGACCTTCGCACCTTAAGTTCTCTGCGAGCGCGTCCAGAATCAGTGAGTTGCCCACGATGAAGATGTGCTGCTGTTTTTCCATAAGTTACACCTTCCTTTCCTCGTTCTTTCGCCATCATTATATCAATGATTGACACATCTTACACTCGCTAAAACGGCAAATAAATGACAGTCGGCTGACTGTCATTTAAACTAAAAAAGACTGTCATAAGCGACAGTCTTCACTATACTATTTTGGTGTTAGATCTTGCCCCAAACCCAGGTGTCCGGCATAAGCCAGGACCTGTGCACGGTTCTCCATGTGAAGCTGATTCATGATTTCCACCATATGATATCGTACTGTGCGCGGGCTTATGTATAACCTGGCACCGACTTCTTTGTAGGAGAGTCCCTGAGCGACAAGTGTCAGCACTTCAGTCTGTCGACAGCTCAGTCCTCTGACTGGTGATGCGACAGAGGAATCAGACGAACTTAAAGGGGACGACTCACTGAGCCGAGCGAACTCCTTCAGTAATTTTTCCGCTAGACCTGGAGAAAAAGGAGGAATACCCTCGTTTGCATGAATCAATGCTTCAATCAGTGTATCTGCATTGATGCTCTTCAGCAGGTAGCCACATGCTCCGGACTTCACAGCTTCAAAAAGGTCTTGGTCGTCGGTGGAAGTCGTTAATACAACAATTTTCATTTCAGGCATTTCTGCTTTGATGAGTCGGATCGCAGATAGTCCGTCACATCGCGGCATGCGGAGATCCATCAGAATCACGTCCGGTTCGAGCGTTTGCGCCAAGACAACAGCATGTTGTCCGTCCTCTGCCATGCCTGCAACTTGAACATCATGTACTTCCAAAAGGTTTTGAAGTCCCTCTAGCATCAAACGGTTATCGTCGACCAGCAAAACTTTCATAACGCATCCTCCTTTTAATGACCATAAGGCACATTCAGTACTACTGTGGTCCCAGACCCCGGTTCTGATTCAATCAAAACCGAGCCACCAATTTGTGCCATCCTTTCTCGCATGAACATCAAGCCGAAATGTTTGCCGACCTCAAGTTTCAAATCAGATTGGTTGAAACCGCTCCCGTCATCGGAGATACTGATGTTGATATGCCCATCGCCCTCAACAAACTCAATTTTCACGTTTTGAGCACCACCATGATTACTTGAATTGGTCATTGCTTCCTGAATGACCCGCATCACCTGTATGCCAACATCAGAATTTAAAACGTCGTCACTTAGTTTCTCTGGAAACAGCAATTGTGTGTCAATTTCGAAGCTGGTTTGGAAGTGATCTATGTATTTCCTAAGTGTATTGAAGAATGACCACTCTTGTGTCATCCCAGTCCTGAGACTGAAGATGGATTCGCGAACATCGGTATGTGCTTCCTGAGCAACTTCTGCCAGACGGCTCAGGATAGGTATTGTTTTTTCAGTGTTGCCAGTGACCGCCCATTTGTGAGCTGTCTGAGCTTGCATGCTGATGTAACTGAGGACTTGTCCGATATTGTCATGCAGATCACGCGCCAAGCTTTCTCGTTCCTGCAGAGTGGCAACAACCCGCTGCTTTTCCATCAGGAGCTCATGTGCCTGTTTTTGTGTGGTGGTATCATGAAGCAGTAGAAGATGTCCAAGTGCTTCACCACCTTTGTCAAGCAAGAGTGTAAGTCCTAAACTATAACATCGGGCAGCATCACCTAAACCCAAGCCAATTTCTAGTGTCGTGAATTCTATCTTTCCAGGCTGCATCTCTATACCGGAATCGGAGGGCATTATTTCCAATATTGATCGCCCACACAAGCTAGAAGCGGGTTTATTGAATATTTTCATAGCGGCAGGATTTATATCCACAATATTTCCATGCATATCCAGTACAAGCATACCGTCGAGCATTTGCTCAATGACAATGGTACGAGCCAACTGAATCGGATCCAAAACACGGAAACGAAATAGGGCAAAGGCATAAAGTAAGCATGACAGGCCTATTACTACAAGAACTGATTCGCCCGGACTGAAAAGACGATTATTAAGACTGTCAAATACATACATGATTCGGCCGGAAATCTGGCCGAACAACATGATCGCCACGGGCCAGCGAGATCGGCGCGATGTGATTGCCAATTTTAGTAGTGCTAAGAAATTCACTATGCCAAGCAGATTGGCATACCAAATTGATACCCAGGTACCAATACCGTATTCGGCAATGACAAATTGATCCAAAGAGAATGAAGTCCAAATCAAATGATGATAATTGTTAGTCACCATCAGGCCAAATACTAGTAGCGCAGGGATGGATAACAGCATCAGATTTCGGCGTGAGAGGAAACGACCAAACCCAGCGTATTCAAGAAAAAAGATATTCAATGCAGTAACCGTTGGGATTTGCCACAAGGCGTGAAATTTCATCCAAAATACCTTGGTTGAAAAGTCCAATGCCGCAATTTCCAGGCTCGACCCAATTCCCCACAGCATCGCAAAAAGACATCCGATGGCAAATGCCTTGGCGCCATGTACATTTCGCCGGTTCCAGCTGTAAATCCCAAGGAAAATGGTCAAAGCGACCGAAATCATCGCAGGCCATAGATCCTGACTATAAGCATAATTCCAAGACATAGGCAATCCTCCCTACGATAGAAAACAAATGCTTGCACTTTGTTGGTTACAAAGTATAATATATCATACCATATTCTACAAACAGAATAAATTGACAGTGATATAATAATATGTTATTCTCAAAAATAATATTGAAATAATTGATGAAGAGAAGAGTAGTCATGGCAATCATTAAAGCGAGCAGGGTAAGGTGGAAGCCTGTAATGAACCAGTGATGAAGAGGGCCTCGGAGATGATGACTGTTTATTATGGTGATCCGTTAACAGCGTTAAGGTTTTGAGTGGACAAAGTATTGTCAACGAGAGTGGTACCGCGGATTAATCCGTCTCTTTTTTGGAGACGGTTTTTTAATTTTTTGGAGGGTGTATGAGTATATTGAATAGTATCAAAGAAAATGTATTAAAGGCGTTTGAACAAGCGTCATATGGCAAAGACAACATAGAAGTGAGTTTGTCCAGAAGACCTGAACTGTGTGATTTTCAGTGCAACAGTGCTCTGAAAATGTCGGGGGAGTATGGTGTTTCACCCATTGAGATCGCACAGAAAGTTGCAGATCAGTTAAATGCAAATTGTTCGGATACATATGTTGCTGTCGCTGTGGCACCGGGATTTATCAACATTTCTCTAACCAATCAATGGTTAGCGAAAAAACTGAATGCAATAGCTGATGATCCACAACTGGGCTATGAACATGCCTCACAGCCTAAGAAAATTATTGTGGACTTTGGTGGGGCAAATGTAGCCAAGTCCCTACACGTTGGACATCTTAGATCCGCAGTAATCGGGGAGAGCCTGATTAGAATTCTGCGTTTCACCGGCAATGAGGTGCTCGGAGATATCCACCTTGGAGATTGGGGACTGCAAATAGGACTGGTCATAGAAATGTTGAGATTGTCTCAGCCTGACCTGGTCTATTTTGAAGATAGTGTCCTTGAATCTTATCCAGATGCGCCTCCGTTTGACATCCATCAATTGACTGAGCTCTATACAAATGCAAACATCAAAAGCAAGGAAGACCCGGAATTTAGAGCAAAGGCTGCCGAGTCGACAGCAGCATTACAAAGTGGACATCGTGGGTATAGTGCACTCTGGAAACACATCATGAACATCTCTGTTCAGGATCTTAAGAAGAACTATGGTGCACTCGGAATCAGCTTTGATCTGTGGCTTGGTGAAAGCGATTCTCAAGCTTTTATTCCCACTGTGCTGCAATGGCTGGAGAATAGAAAACTTTTACAGGCCAGCAATGGTGCGAAAGTCGTTTTCGTAGAAGAAGTGTCTGACAATAAACCGATGCCTCCATGCATCATTCAGAAATCCAATGGTGCCGTACTCTACGGCGCAACAGATCTTGCGACTATTTACCAGCGCATGAGAGATTATAATCCCGATGAGATCATCTACGTCGTCGACAATCGCCAGACGCTTCATTTTGAACAAGTTTTCAGAGTGGCGTATAAATCGAAAATCGTACCTCCTTCAACTGAGTTGAATTTTATAGGATTTGGCACAATGAACGGTGTGGATGGCAAGCCATTCAAAACGAGAGATGGTGGTGTGATGTCACTTAGCGATCTGATCCATCAACTGGTTGAGGCCGCTTCACAACGACTTGGTGAACAAGATGAGCAAAAGAACAATCAGCAAATTTCACTTGCCGTTGGAGTTGGAGCGCTCAAGTTTGGTGATCTGTCCAACCTTCCTGAACGTGATTATGTCTTTGACTTGAATCAGTTTTCCAGCTTTGAAGGCAAAACTGGACCCTACGTTCAGTATGCGCTAGTACGTATCGCTTCCATCAAGAAAAAACTCAAAGAGCAAGGAGTGAGCCTGAGTCCAATCACGACAGCAACATCTGATACAGAGCGTAAACTTATGCTAAAGCTTGCCATGTTCAGTGCATGGGTCGATTTTGTGGCATCCGCCTATCAACCATCGAAAATATGCGATTATGCATTTGATCTAAGCCAAACATTCAATCAATTCTATCATGAGGTTCATATCTTATCTGAAAAGGATCTGATGAAGCAAAGCAGTTATCATTCGCTTCTTACATTGACAGAAAATGTGTTGCGTCAGTGCCTCTGGCTACTTGGTATTGAGGGACTCGAAAAAATGTAACAATCAACTCTATGAATAACCTTATCGATCTCAAAATCGTTAAGGTTATTTTGCTAAATGCAATATATAGTTGACATTTAGTACAGTTGGAGTTACAATATTCAATATAGACGGAGGTGATGTGTTTTGAAGAACAAGAGAATGAAAATTGCAAGGATCGAATCGGATGTTTCTCAGGAGCAGTTGGCCGAAATCGTTGGGGTTACACGTCAAACGATCAGTCTCATCGAGTCGGGAAACTATAATCCGTCGCTCAATCTATGTATAGAAATTTGTAAAGCACTTAATAAAACCTTGAACGACCTATTTTGGGAGGTGTAATTATGAATACAGAGAAAATTATAAAAGAAGCAAAATTGATCATGGTTATATGCCTTACTGTAGGATTGGTATTACTTGTCGCCGGCATAATCGTAAGCTTTGTCGACGTGAGCTTTATAACGAATCCAAAAGCGGTTATTGGATTATCCATCATTCCACTCAGTGGAGCCCTTGTATATTATCTTAAACTTACCAATATCAAAAAAAGTCCGCAAAAGATGAAGAATATCATCATCAGTGAAAGTGATGAAAGACTCGTTGCACTTAAGAATGAAGCCGATGCAAAAGCGTTCAAACTCGTTCAGGCCGTCATATTTCTGGGCTATATGGCTTACACGCTGATGGTGCCTGAAGATATTTTCGAGTCAGTTGGATGGTGGATCATAATGGTCATTTTGATGGTTACCTTTATAGCACAGGGTGTTCTGAGAACCAGGATTTATTCCAAGAAAGACAGTGAGGAGTGAATCATTAGCAAATTATAGGCACAAACTGATCTATGTAGATTGGTTTGTGCTTTTATTATTATTTTTTTTCAGTTGAGGCATATTTTGCAACAACTGCTGTAAATTAACGTGTTTAAATGCATTGATTTTTGCATCAAAACTCTGTATAATTAAATTAAAACGAGGAGTGATCTGTATGCCCAATATTAAACCTATATCTGAATTGCGAAATTATACCGATGTTCTCAATGAAGTTCGCGAAAACAGTCCTGTGTATTTGACTAGAAACGGAAAGGGTGAATTCGCAATCATAAAAATTAAAGAGTTGGATCGACTTAAAGCCACAATAAAACTGTTGGCTAAACTTGAAGAAGGTGAGAAATCAGCCAGGGAAAATGGTTGGATTTCTTCTGAGCAAGCTGATGTGATATTAGGGTTATGATATGTATAAACTTGTATATTCACCAGAAGCTATTGAGGACTTAATTGCAATCAAACATGCCATTATAAATCTTTGGGATGATGATGTTGCAACAGAAAATATGAAAAAACTAATAATGGACATTAAGGGGATTGCCCAGTTTCCATTCGCAGGTGTTAATTTAGGAGAATTGATTGGTGTTCCAACTGATTATAGGTACTTGGTCACAAGCAAAAATTATGTATTCTATCATGTGGATAAAGATGTGATCAAAATAGTGCGTGTATTAAATCATCGACAGGATTTTATGTTTCACTTATTTGAATAACCCTAACTGAACAACAAAAGACACAACCTGATTCAAGTTGTGTCTTTATTTTTTTTCTGAGTTCATTTCGCTTTTTTCCCTAAGATGATAAAATAGTCCTCATTGTCAATAACAAACTCCGGAATCAAACCCTGATCAACAAATGCTTTCTCAAGGACATCCATTTTAGGCAAGCGGTCATCTTTCACAACATCTCCAGCTTTGAGATGCAGATTATTGATGGCCTCGCGGCTTTGTGCATGGGCAATACAAAGTTTGCCACCATCCTTTAATAATTGACTGAGCGTGCCAATGGCTTTAAGCTTTTTTTCTTTAAAATGTGGAAACACGGAAAAGCAGATGATCACATCAAACTTTTCATCCATTGGCATTTCCAAGACATCGCCCAGTCTATAGGTGATGTTTTTTCCTGAGTATTTACTTTCAGCAACTTCGAGCATTTTCTCAGAAACATCCACAGCGGTAATATGACCATCATTGTCGAGGTATTTAAGAAGATGTGGAATAAGCACACCAGTTCCTGTGCCGACATCTAGAATCCGATCTGAAGGGTTGACCTTTAGCAAATCCACAATGTATGCTACCTTACTCTCATCATGAACGACAGTATTGTCCCAGTCCAGTGCTCTTGCGTTGAAATACTCACGATCAGAAGACATACTATTTGGCTCCTTCAAAAATGGCGAGATTGGATTTGTTGATGGCAATCACTACAATAGGAATGATGATCAGTTGAATAAATATACCTGGAATTCCTGTTGTCACTGCTGTAGTAATGAATACTAATGCCGAAGGCAGCTTGGCCGCAAAGAAGGTTGAAAGAACAAAAACCATAAAGCCTCCTGCAATACGCCCAAGAATCATTGAAACCAAGAGGGCAATGTATGGATTCTTTGTCACATTACTTCGGATTAAACTAATAGTGAGTCCGTAAATGCCGAGTTCGAGCATCATAATTGGCATCATTGGAAATATTGGTGGCATGCCAGTTAGTAAACCACTGAGCAGTGGTGTAATCACACCAACAGAAAGCGCTAACATCGGACTCAAAAAGAAGCCTGCGATGAGCACTGGAATGTGCATCGGTAAAAAGATCGGGCCTGCACCGCCGATCATGTGGAAAGCCATAGGTAGTACTAAACCAAGTGCGATGAATACACCGGATAGAATTAATGAATGGGTCTTGTTAGGCATATTGAACCTCTTTCTGTATAATTTGATTTGCACGATTATTATAGCAACATTTTAATTCAATTGTAAGCCCAAAGGGGGGATAATTGTTTGATGTAATCTGATTGGACAAAACCGAACAACAAAAGACACAACCTGATTCATTACGATTCAAGTTGTGCCTTCATTCTTTTTTGAGATTTGATTGCTTCATCTTCTGTCACCTCGTGAGCTGCATTTATTTTTTTGTTTTTTTAGCTTGTGCTAATTGGTATACATTCATCATTTCAGGCATCCCTGTGTCCTCCTTTGATTTATTCTATGATTTGATTATAGGCCTCAAAGATTAGATTGAAACCAAAGCTTCGTTAGAAAAAGGTTAAGTGTAAATAAAAGAATAGATTTTCCTCTCATAACATATGAAAACAATGCAATTTGCACAGGATTTAAGTTGTCAGAAAGTTTAGACTGGTAGTATGGGGAAGTCTATATTTTGAATAGGGGTTTTATTATGACAGATAGAAGAAAGAGTCAAAAAAATAAAAATCAGTTTTTAGGATGCTTAATTGGTGGAGCGATTGGTGACGCACTTGGATGGCCGGTTGAATTTCTGACACTGCACGAGATTAATAGGCGATTCGGACCAGAGGGGATCAATGATTTGCCACGCTATAATGGCGATAAAGCTCAAATCACAGATGACACTCAAATGACGATGTTCACGGCAGAGGGGTTGCTTAGAGCTGAGTCCAGGAGAATCAATAAAGGCATCTTCCATATGCCAACAGTGATCTATTTTGCTTATCAGAGATGGTTGGTCACACAGGGATTCACAAGAAAAGAAGAGTTCGAATGGATATATGACGGTTGGCTGATTGACGTGAAAGCTCTTCATGTATCGAGGGCACCAGGTAATTCTTGCATTTCGGCTCTGGCCAGTGAAAGAATTGGTATCCCTGAGAAACCGATCAATAGCAGCAAAGGCTGTGGAGCAGTCATGAGATCGGCACCCTTTGGACTGTTTCTTGAAAAAGATGATGCATACGACATGGCTGTAGAATCAGCCGCACTTACCCATGGTCATCCCATCGGGTTTATTTCTGCCGGCGCTTTGGCCTATTTGATCGCAGAAATCATTTCAGGAGTGACACTTGAGCAAGCAGTTCGTAGCACAGTCAAAAAGATCGAGTCTGTGAAAGATGGTACGGAATGTGCAGCTAAACTTAAGCAGGCTCAACGGCTTGCATGGGATCAGGTTAGTGATATCCATGCAATAAAAGCCATTGGCGAAGGATGGATTGCAGAAGAGGCACTGGGAATCGCCGTATATTGCGCCATAAGACATCAAAGTGATTTCAGGAAGGCACTGATTGCCGCAGTCAATCATGATGGTGACAGTGACAGTTCAGGGTCCATCACGGGAAATATTCTCGGTGCATTCATTGGCATAGAACACATCCCAGAGGAATGGATCCATGCCATCGAACTCAAAGATGAACTGGAAATACTGGCAGAAGATCTCTTAATCGGTTATGATGAAAGAGATGAATGGCAGCAAAAGTATCCGGGATATTGATGAGAAGGTGATGGCATGAAAGACATAAGGAGTTATGATACATTTTTAAAGATTGAGCCCGTCAATAAGGGCTGGTCCAGCGACAAAAAATATTGCATCCAAACTACAGATGGAAAGATTTTGCTTTTAAGGGTTGCGGATGCTTCATTATACGAACAAAAAAAGGCCGAGTTCGAGATCATGAAAAAGGTCGCGGCACTCGGCGTTCCCATGTCACAACCCATAGAATTTGGCACTTGTGATGGTGGAAAAAATGTCTATTCACTGCTTTCCTGGTGTGATGGCGAAGATGCTATGGAGGCATTACCAAGACTCACTGAGGCAAAGCAATATGAGCTTGGAATTGAATCCGGTAAAATACTGAGAACGATTCATTCTATAGAAGCCCCTAAAGATCAAGAAGAATGGGGGGTAAGGTTTAACAGAAAAACAAGTATTAAAATTGAAAAGTATAAGGCATGTGGCATCCAGTTTGAGGGTGACCATCATATCCTTGAATACATTGAGAACAATCGACATCTGCTCACAGGTAGACCACAATGTTATCAGCATGGCGATTATCATGTTGGCAATATGATTCTCTCATCCGATCACAAACTTTCAATCATAGACTTCAACAGATCAGATTTTGGTGATCCATGGGAAGAATTCAACAGGATCGTATGGTGCGCTTCGGTCAGTCCACACTTTGCAACTGGGCAATTGAATGGCTATTTTGGTGGGACACCTCCTATTGAGTTTTTCAAGCTGTTGGCATTTTATATTGCGAGTAATTCGCTTTCTTCGATTTACTGGGCGATTCAGTTTGGGGATGAGGAAGTTACTGTGATGAAAAATCAAGCGAAAGATGTTCTGGGGTGGTATGGAGATATGATGAATGTGGTGCCGGGGTGGTATTTGGGGTGATTATTAATAGTTAATGTAATGACATAAAATTAGAGATGATTGTATAGAAACCCATTTCGTTAAAGTGTATAATAGCATTGATGGTTAAATATTGGTATTATCAGAATTCCAACACTTTGAATAGATCAACAGTAGATAAAATCTCATAATAATCATGCTTAAAGGGGGAATCACTTTGAATAGCAATTTTACATTTTTGAAAACTAAATGGCCAATGCTATCGAACCTAGCACAATTGGCGGAGAAGAACATCTACCAAGATCCAAATACAACTTTGATTAAGCTTGGTATGTTTGGAGAGCTTTTAGTTGATTACTTGTATGCCTATGATGACCTCGATGAGACTTTTGACAAAACACAGATAAAAAAGCTTGAGGTTCTGAAGCAAAATGATCTTCTTCCTTATGAAATTGATCGTATTCTACATACATTAAGAAGGTCTCGAAATAAAGCAGCCCATGAGAACTATAGTGTTATTGATGATGCCAAAGTCAATACTAGTCTCACACACAAACTTGCTATTTGGTTTATGAAAATCTATGGTGATTGGCAGTTTGAGGAAGCACCTTATGTTGAACCTGTAGATTTAAATAATTCATTAGATATCGAGCATTTGAAGGCTGAGTCACAGCAGCTGTCAGAAGAATATGAAAATAGATTAAAAGCTCTGGAATTAGAACTCATAAAAGTTAGAAATGAATTCGATTCGACGAAACAGGATGACCGTAAAGAAAAATCAAAAAGGACTGCGGCTTTAATTGAGTTGAATGAAAAAGAGACGCGAAAAATCATTGATGAACAACTCCGCATGTGCGGTTGGGAAGTTGATTCTAGTGAATTAACCTATTCAAAAGGAACTAGACCAGATAAACGAAGGAATTTAGCCATATCAGAATGGCCAACTGATGCCGTCGGATCAAGATCCAATGGCAGAGCAGATTATGCTCTATTTGTGAAAGATAGCTTCGTTGGCATTATTGAAGCCAAGAGAGGGAGTAAAGACATTCCTTCTGACATCAATCAAGCCAAACAATACACTTCATCCATAAAAGATGAGCATATTGAGTATATTATTAATAAGTGGGGAGAACATAAAGTACCATTTGTATTTGCAACCAATGGACGAAAGTATTTGAAGCAAATCGAAGAAAAATCAGGAGTCTGGTTTTTGGATTTAAGAAAATCTACGAATCATCCAAAAGCACTTCAATCATGGCACTCTCCAGAGGGTCTATTAAATTTGCTTTCAAGTGATGTGGACGAAGCCCATAAAAAGTTAAAAGAGGAGCCTTACCAATATTTGCAAGATCCAAAAGGATTAGGCCTTAGAGACTACCAAATCAAAGCAATCAAAAGAGTTGAGGAAAGTATAGAGTTAGGGAAGAAATCCATTTTAGTTTCAATGGCGACTGGTACAGGTAAAACAAGAACAACTATTGGTCTTATTTATCGACTAATAAAAAGCGACCGATTCAGAAGAGTACTATTTTTAGTTGATCGATCATCACTTGGTGAACAGGCAGAAGATGCATTTAAAGATAATGTAATCGAAGATCTTCAAACATTCAATAGGATTTATGACGTTAAGGTACTAGGTGAAAAAACACCAGAATTAACTACAAAACTTCATATCTCAACTGTTCAGGGGATGGTAAGAAGAATCTTATTCTCTGAAGAAAATATTCCCGCTATTGATACCTATGACTGCATCGTAGTTGATGAAGCTCACAGAGGCTACATCCTAGATAAAGAAATGGGTGACGTTGAACTTGAGTATCGAAACCAAGAAGACTACATCAGTAAATATCGAGCAGTAATCGAGTATTTTGATGCTGTGAAAGTTGCGTTAACTGCTACACCTGCCCTACACACAACTTCGATATTTGGGGAACCTGTTTATAATTACTCTTATAGAGAAGCGGTAATTGATGGTTATTTGGTTGATCATGAACCACCTCATCAAATTACAACTGAACTGAGTGATAACGGCATCAGTTACAAACAAGGTGATGTTGTTCCCGTCTATGACCCTTTGACAAATGAAATCATCAATAGTGCTGAAATCCCTGATGATATCAATATTGAAGTTGAACAATTTAATAAGAAAGTCATCAATGAAAACTTTAACAGGGTTGTACTAGATGAGATCACAGACTACATTAGTCCAGAAGGACCTGATAAGACGTTGATCTTTGCTGCCACGGATTTACATGCAGATATGATAGTTAGACTTCTAAAAGAGCTATATGAGGAAAAAGGTTACGAAATAGAAGACGATTCTATCATGAAAATCACTGGATCAGTAACAGATCCACTTGAAGCAATTAAACGATATAAAAACGAAACAAATCCGGTTATTGCAGTTACGGTTGATCTATTAACGACAGGAATTGATGTGCCAACTATAAGCAATTTGGTCTTCATTCGCCGTGTCAAATCAAGAATTCTATATGAGCAAATGCTTGGTAGAGCGACAAGACTCTGTGATGACATAGGCAAGACTCACTTTAATATTTATGATGCAGTAAGGTTGTATGAAGGGCTTGAAAAAGTAACAAATATGAAACCTGTAGTTTCATCATCCACTACAACTTTCGTAGATCTTGTAACTGAACTTGGACAACTGGATAACGAAACACTAAAAAAGCGTCATTTGGATGCCATTGTTGCAAAGTTACAAAGAAAGAAAAGAACACTTACCGGTGAAAATTTGGATTTGTTTAAAAGTTATACTGGCGGACTGGATCCGGATGAACTCATAAAAAACATAAGACATGGAGATTTAAACAAAGCAGTTGAATTGCTATCAAATAATAAAGAACTCGTTAACTTCCTTGATAAGAAAATTTACAATCCAAGGCAAATTATCTATTCGGATCATTATGATGAGATGACTGGACATGAACGTGGTTATGGCATAGCAGATAAACCAGAAGATTATATGCATGAATTTGCACAGTTTATCAAAGAAAACATGAATAAGATTCCAGCTCTAGAAATTGTTTGTCAAAGACCACAGGAACTGACAAGAGAATCACTCAAAGAACTCAGATTAGAACTTACAAAACACGGCTTTACAGAGAGTCATTTGAATACGGCTTATAACACTATGAAAAATGAAGACTTTGCTGCAGATATTATAAGTTTTATCAGACAACATGCCCTTGGTGATGCCCTCGTTAATCATGACGATCGCATCAGAAATGCAATGAAGAAAGTCAAACAACTTCAACAATGGAAACCTATTCAAATCAAATGGCTTGAAAGAATTGAAAAGCAATTGCTTAAGGAATATATCATCGATAAACAATCCTTTAATGATGCACCGTTTAATAAAGATGGTGGGTATGATAAAATCAACAAGTATCTTAACAACCGGTTGGATGAAATTTTAGTCGTGTTGAATGAAAATTTATACAACGATAGGGAGACAGCATAAAGATGAACACACAAGAAATTGTTAGCAAACTATGGAACCTTTGTAATGTATTAAGAGATGACGGGATTACTTACCACCAGTATGTAACAGAACTCACGTATATTCTGTTTTTAAAAATGTCCAAAGAACGCGGTGATAAAGTAGAAAGCTCTATACCAGAAGAATACAGATGGGACAAACTCGCATCCAAAGATGGTGTTGAACTCAAGAATTTTTATCGTCAATTACTTCTTGATTTAGGTACAAAAGGTGAAGGCAGAATAAAAGAGATTTATGCAAATGCAAATTCAAATATTGATGAACCTAAAAATCTAGAAAAGATCATAAGGTCGATTGACCAATTAGATTGGTACAATGCGAAAGAAGAAGGCTTAGGCAATTTGTATGAAGGTCTCCTCGAAAAGAACGCCAACGAGAAAAAATCAGGTGCTGGTCAGTACTTTACTCCGAGACCGTTAATCAACCTCATGGTAGAACTCATTGATCCGAAACCAGGTGAAAAGTGCAATGACCCCGCAGCAGGTACCTTTGGTTTTATGATTGCAGCAGACACCTATTTAAAGAAAAAATACGACAATTACTATGATGTAAACATTGATGCCGAGTTTCAGAGAACAAAAGCATTTACTGGCTGTGAATTGGTACAAGAAACCCATAGATTAGCTCTTATGAATGCTATGCTTCATGATATTGAGAGTGAAATTTTCTTGGGTGATACTTTGTCGAGTCTTGGTACAAAGTTTAAGGATTATGATGTAGTGCTTACAAATCCGCCATTTGGAACTAAACAAGGTGGAGAAAGAGCATCTCGTGATGACTTAACGTTCTTAACGTCCAATAAGCAACTTAACTTCTTACAACACATTTACCGATCGCTTAAGAAAAATGGTAAAGCAAGAGCTGCAGTAATTTTACCGGATAATGTTTTATTCCAAGATGGGGATGGCAATAAAATTCGTGAAGATTTAATGGACAAATGTAACCTTCACACCATTTTAAGACTTCCTACTGGAATATTCTATGCACAAGGCGTTAAAACTAACGTCCTCTTTTTTGAACGTGGTAGAACAGATAAAGGAAACACAAAAGAAGTCTGGTTCTATGACCTTCGTACCAACATGCCTTCATTTGGCAAAAGAACACCTCTAACTGAAAGCCACTTTGATGCATTTAAAGAAGCGTATCAAGCAAAAGATCGCACAAAAGTTGAAGATGAACGATTTAAGGTATATGTTGTTGAAGAAATATTAGCTAAAAAGTCATTGGATTTAGGACTTATTAGAGATGATTCATTGACTGAATATGACGATTTACCTGATCCGATTGAGAGTGCTGAATTGGCAGCGGCAAAGCTTGAAGAAGCTGCGGATCTCCTTATGAGTGTTGTTAAAGAGTTACGACATTTGGGAGGGGTGTAGGATGAGTGATGTTAAAATTTCAAAAATGAAAGTTAATGAGTTTATTGATAAAAACCAATCTATATCATTTAACAATTGGATTATTGAAAAACTTGGGAACGTTGTTTTTGCGCAAAAAGGTTCTAAACCAAAACAACTTTTTGATGAAGAGTTTGAATCATGCATTCCGTATGTAGATATTAAATGTTTTGAAAAAGGTATTGTATCGAGATTTACAAATGTAATATATGCTAATAGATTTTGTGATGTTGATGATGTTTTAATGGTATGGGATGGCGCTAGATCGGGACTTGTAGGCATGGGGGTTAAAGGTGCAGTAGGATCAACATTGACAAAACTACAATCTGATATAATTTATAGCAAATATCTTTACTATTTCTTGAGTATGCAATATGACTATATCAATATGAATCCAAGAGGAACAGGAATACCTCACGTGGATCCCAATATTTTGTGGAATATTGAGATTGCAATACCTCCGTTTCCAGAACAACAACGAATAATAAATCATATTGAATCTCTATTTGAGAAAATTGATAAGGCTCAAGAAATGATTGAAGAAGCTCGCAAAGGTTTTGAAAAACGTAAGGAAGCAATACTAGCCAAAGCATTTCGTGGGGAGTTGACGGCCAAGTGGCGTGAAGAGAATGGTGATATTGAAAATGCAGAATTACTGTTAAATAGCCTTAATTTATTTAAAAGCCAATTGAAAAAAACAGATATTAATGATGTAGCTGAGGCTGCATTTTCAGAACATGATATTCCTATGACATGGCAATGGTCAAAGTTAGGATCCATTTGTTATAAACTCAAATATGGAACATCTACTAAGTCAGAAAATGACGGACTAATTCCAGTATTAAGAATGGGTAATCTTCAATCCGGTTTATTAGATTGGAATAGTTTAGTCTATACTTCTGACACAAAAGAAATTGAAAAGTTTAAGTTGATAGAGAATGATATTCTTTTCAATAGAACAAATAGCCCTGAACTAGTTGGTAAAACGTCAATATATAAAGGTGAGCGAGAAGCAATATATGCAGGTTATCTTATTAGAATTAGAGTCGTTGAGGGCATAAATAGTGACTATGTAAATTATTATCTAAATTCAACATATGCTAAGCATAAATGCTATGAGGTAAAAACTGATGGTGTAAGCCAATCTAATATTAATGCACAAAAACTTTCGTTATTTGATATTCCAATACCACCTACTGAAGAGCAAAATAGAATTGTAGAGAAAATAAATCAGTTACTTTCTGAAAACTTGCAAGCATCAAATCTGATAGATATAGAAGATGATATTCAGATGATTAAGAAAGCTATCCTTGCTAAAGCTTTCAGAGGAGATCTTGGAACAAATAATCCAGAGGACGAGCCCAGTATTGAACTGATAAAGCGAATAATACACGAGAAGTAATAAATATAATATAAATTTAATGGGGGACGAACAACTTTGGTACCACGTACCAACACGGCAATAACGGCGGTAAAAGAGAATCTCTTCATGAGAAAGAGCAGATAATAATTATTAATGACTCAATAGATAATCAAATTTTCCAATTCGTAGGTGGACTAAAGATCTCATAATTTTTTTTGAGATCTTTATTTTTTGTTCAATTTGCAGAATATTCTTACAATACAAAGTGCTATACTGAAAATAATGGCAACTGAATTTGATTATTCAGGCATATTCAGTGCATTTTGAGCAACATGACTATTAAAAAGGAAGGTGATTAGATGAGGATTGCTTTGATTTCATATACCTCCAGTAAAAAATCTTATTCGTGTAAGGCATCGGAAATGTACACACCTAGTCCAAGGTTTTCTTTGGCGTATCAATATGCGAATCAAGTTGCAGATGTTGTGTACGTTTTATCAGCTAAATATGGGCTCCTTACAGAAGAGGATGTGATTGAGCCATATAATGTGACGATGAATAATAAATCTACTGAAGAAAGAAGAGTTTGGTCTGAGCTTGTGATTAAATCATTAGCTGAGAGACATTCATTAGACTCTGATGAATTTATCATTATTGCTGGACGGGCATACAATGAATTTTTAATTCCAGTATTGAAGCATCATACGTTGCCACTGGAAGGACAAAGTATGGGCAAGTGGATTCCAAAGTTTAAAGAATTGATTGGTTCGAATTCAACATTACAAACTGATCACTCGACAAGTTTGATGATTCATGATTGGATGACTAATCTACCAAGGTATGACTGGAATGAAATTGATAAAATTCCTTTCGAAAATGGCATTTATATTATGTTTGAATCAGGAGAGAAGTTCAATGATATGGATCGAATTGTTAGGATTGGAACGCATCAAGCAGATGGGCGTCTAAAGAAACGATTAAAAGACCATTTCAAAAGAGAGAATAAAGATGGCAGTATTCTAAGAAAAAACATAGGCCTTTCAGTCTTACATCAGAGTAATCATTCTTTTGAAAATATATGGGCATTAAATTGGTCAAATCCTGAAATAAAAAATCAATATTTGAATGGACAATACATATCGGTCAAAGAGGAAATAGAGAAGCTGGTATCTGAGTATTTGAGAAGTAATATTACTTTTGCATGCATACCAGTGAATAGCAAGAAAGATAGACTAGAAATTGAAGGCGCTTTGATTGCGACACTCAATCATGATGAGGAGTTCAATAGCTCCATAAATTGGCTTGGTCGTCATAGTCCCAAACCAGAAATTGCAGTAAGTGGGCTATGGAATACTCAAGGACTAAAAGGTAATAGACTCAATCAGAGAGAGTTAGAAGATTTGAAAGCATTCATTATGAATGAAGCACCATTTTCTAAGAAGGATGTTCATATGATTGATATCGTTGAAAAGAAAATGCCTAAAAAGCAATTGGTATCTGAAAGTGGAAAAGTGTCAACTTCAGATATCAAGACCTTTATATTGGGTGTTATTGAAAATTCGAAACGTGAAGGTCTAGAGTATGTTGAGATTGTATCGGGAGAGATTCATAAACAGATGAATTTGTCCAACGTGATGCCTTCGGTTTGTAGTGCAATGTATCAATTGATGAATGAAAAGGATGTAGTGATTCATACGACTCCAAGTGGAAAAAGTTCAACAATAAGAATTAGGTATTATTTAGAATATTAAGAAATGCAATTCAAGCATAGAATGAGTTTAGGGCGATGGAACTTGAATACTAAAAAGAGGTGATTTTTTTCAGCGTTTTGACTCTTCGAAATTCCACATAATTTAGACACCATTGACATGAGGGATATGAGTACTCAAGTAGTTAGCTACAGAGAAAACAATCTATTATGACGGAGGAATCGTATGAAACGTATAAACTTATTTATATTATTGATGGCAATGTGTATATCCATAGTAGGATGTAGCAACACGTTGAAATCTCAGACTTCATCTGATGACTACATAGGCATGAATTATCAGTCAGTAATAAACGAGCTTCAAAAATCAGGGTTTAAGGATATAACTACAATTGTAATTGAGGATTTGCTATCTACCAGTTCTATGTCAGACGGTACGGTTGAACAGGTTTCAATTAACGGCAGTAAATCATTTCAGGCAAATTCGACGTTTCCGACCAATACGGCTGTTGTGATTACATATCACGTGATAAAAAAAGTTTATACTCCTATTTCATCAGATGATTTACTCACTGATGATTATGAAATCCTTGGAAGTATGTTTAAGGATGCTGGTTTTGCAAACGTAGAATTGAAGGAAGTTTTTGACCTTGACCCTGACACAACAGACGCTGATTATATAAATGAAATATTCATTAATGGCCGTTCCACTTTCAACAATGAGGAGGAATTTCCATTTGATGCGACAACTACTATTATTTGTCATCGCCCGTACGAAAAGTTTACCGTAAAAGTTCATGTGGATTTTGTAGCCAACCTAATATTTAGCAAATATGATGTAACCCTTCTAATAAATAATGAGCAGCAACAAACTCTTGAACATGGGAAAGATGTAGATTATGAGTTTAAGCTAAAAGACGGTGAATATGAGTTCATATTTGAAGAAACTGGTTCATCTTCAGTATATGGGTCAACTACAATTGATGTGTCGAGTAATATGGAGATTTCATACAAAATAGCCTGCTATAACGATAATGTTACTGTTGAAACGATATATATTGACAGAGAAGCAATTCTTTCTGAAAATGAAGTAAAAGCACCATCCTCCGCATCCGATTATAAATACAAAAACTATAGTGATGTCGTTACCCCGCTTGAAGTTGCAGGATTTACTAATATAAAAATTGAGCCAGTTTATGATATTTATTTTGGTTTCTTAGTTTCGGAAGGCGAATTGCAAGCGGTCACCATTGATGGAAAATCAAGTTTTAAGAAAGGCGATATCTTCCAAAGCGATGCCGAAGTCATAATCACTTATCATTCTTCGACAGAAAACGAGCCTTCAAAGCAAGCAGCTAAGCAAGCGGCAGAGGCACAGAAGCTTTTTGAGGAACAGTTAGAGACTGTATTTCCAAAGGAACTGGCTAAACGGGCCGCTGTTGTGGCATTTACTAACTACTATGCACTTGATGTTTTTAGCGAAGATGGTAATAATTTTGATGCTTCAAAATTTCATAGTTACGCTGATGCATCAGGAGATGCGTCAAAATACTTTTGGTATGTAAAATCAGAAGGAACTTGGAGTGCTAAGAACGAAAATACTTGGCATGTTGAGCATTTATTTCTCCAGCTATATGCAATGAGCGACTCAATAGTTAATGTATCACTTGATGTAAGTTACGATGGCAATGAGTATATTGTTTCAAACTTGGTGGGCAAAGCACCATCGTATGATGATGCGAATGACGTATATTCTAATATAAGTGTTTTGGAAGATTCAAGTGACACTGCTCAATTTTTCATTATTCCACTCGAACTTATAAAAGATGATCGAATCCCTTCTGAAGTTGATGCCCTCGATCACTCAAAAGAGCTTAGAGTGGAGCAAGCTCATAAGGCTTTTGAATACATCGGGAATGCGCTGTATCCATACGGATTTAAATGTCACTGGTATAGTGGTTTGATAGCTAGTTGGCAATCATATGACGGTTCGTGGTTTTTCAAGGTTGAGGTGACTATTACCAATCAATATGGTGCCAGTAAGAAGATGACTGCTGAAGCTTACATAAATAACGTAACTGAGTCAGTTGAGAATTTTATAGTATATTAAAAACCTGGGGACCACGTACCACCCCTGAGGTATCGACATCAACTCAAAAAAAGGTACAGTGTTTTGAATCGTTGTAGGTATAGGAGTTGTGTTTTGAATGAAAAGGGTACACTGTATCAAGCAGCGGTTGTGGAAAAAACGTTGTACTAACAAGTACCTTGTTTGATACAGAATCAAAAATTGACTTGGAATTGATAATCTAGGCATTTCGGAATTTGGTTCCCTTATCATTCCATGTTTCTTATGAAACTACTCGATTAATAATGTCAAAAAATATCTACTGGTGTTAAGTATTTGTGTCTTTGAACCCCTCACGCAGTGGCGTGAATTGAAACCGTTTTGGAGGGAAATGCCCATGAAAAGAGTGATTAATTGTATTCTAATTTTGGTATTTATGATTACAGTTACAGCTTGTGGATCGGAGAATAGCACAGAAAAAAATATTAATAACCTAGAATTATTCACAGAAACGGATGACGTAATGAAAGTAAGTGAGGCAGTGGATACACCTAAAGCGAGTGGAATCTCTGGTATTAGAGATGTAAATGGATTTGATCTAAAAACGAACCAAATGATTACTTGGTGTGGAATTAATTTTTCATTTCCAGCTTATTTTAATGTGTTACATGATGATTCAACAGAAACTTGGATAACCTATTATCCTAAAGAAGAAGATTATTATGCTTCTTTGATGTTTCAAAGTGAAGAATTATCAGAGACACAAGAGCTTTTTAACTTGAGCATACCTTATATTGTTGAAAGTACTTTGGGCGGTGGGCCTTTTGCTAATGCAGATATTATAAAATCAGAAGAAATATCTATTGCAGGGTTACCTGGTTGGATAATTACATTTTCTATAACTGATCCAGATGGGATTATTTCTACTGGAAGCTATTCATTTGTCTATAACATAAATGCTAAAAAAGTGGCAATGATTACTTGCGGTTATGATAGCAAAGACCAGTCACAATATGACTATTTAGGTGATTTCTATAAAGTACTGGAAACTGCAAAATTGTTAATTGAACCCCTTGATTTGAATGCAATTAACAATACAAATTCTTCTGAATTGGATATGAAGTTTGTTGGAAAGGTTTATAGTATTAGTGGTATAGTTGACCAAGCAATTAAACCTTCAGAAGGATTTAATGCATTAGTTATTATACAACCAGATATTAAGGCGAAAGGGATGGGGTCAGATTTGCCTTTAGAAATAAATATTTGGTTGTCATCAGATGAATTTGAGGCGATTGGTGGAATTACATCTGTTGGGAAGCAGATTGACTTATCTGCAAGATTAACAAGTATTGGCAGAAACGCTATATCAAAAGACCCTGCTGTGAAAGGATATCCTATACAATTAGAATTCGACGAGTATGAGTGAAGTCTGTAGGTCCTCATAACACCCAGGAGGTTAAGGTGGTAAAAGATCTCATAATTTTATTGAGATTTTTTTTTGTTCAATTTGCAGAATGTACTTACAATATAAAGTGTTATACTCATATTAAGCGGATAGCTGATTTGAAAAGCGAAAGCAAATACATATTTAGAGGTGAAGCAATTGCAGATCGGATTTATAGACTTTTCGAGAGAAGAAAGAAATAAAGTACTTGCAACGTTAAGAATGCTTGGAACGCAGACTGCTTTGGATGAACTTGGTATTGGTGTTATCCGTGATGCTTACGCAGATATTATGTTTCCTGGGATCTCGACAATCCAGACCAGAGCAAAGTATTTTGTGCTTATTCCTTATTTGTTTAGCAAAGCTGCAAACCAAAATTTTTCTAGTGGCAATGAGCTATATAGATGGCTGATTGCAAACGAGGACGGTTTGGTGGAAATCTTGGTGAGAAATAGTGGTGCGGAAGCCACAGGGATTATCGGGAAAAATGCTCTGAAGCAAAAACGTGTAGTGAAAATGAAACCGTCAAGCATTTATTGGAATGGATTAAGGACATTTGAAATTGTTAGAAATCCTGGATTATCACTTAAATCTGCATGCGATATCACATGGAGGTCAGCACAAAACAAGAAAGTATTGCAACCTAAAGTTGATGGTGAAACTTTTGACGATCGTTCTGCTGGAAGTGGCCACGCAGTTCTGTTTTCACCGATTCAACCGGATTATGATTTCATGAAAGAATCAGCCATGTCATTGACATTAAAAGAAGCTGAGTATCTTGAGGGCAGAATTTTGAAATCATCTGCTACTCAGAACACACTCATGGCTTTTTTAATCAAAAACAGAATCAATTGTGATCAATTTGAAGATATTCCAAGTGCTATTTTACCTCCGGAGATCAAAAGTGATTTCTTGTTGGCTAGAGATTTTTCTCAGTTTATTGTTGGTGCTCACATAAGATATAATGTTATTTTTTCAAATGGTAATGATAAAAAAATGAATGAATCCTTTGAAAAATGGTTGCTAGAAATCAGACAAAATCCAATTGATCTAAGTAGGGTTCTTGGGCGTATTAAGTCAAACAATCATACTTCAAAGTTTTGTAAAGATTTCTTTGAATCGGCAATTAGTAATGACTTAAAAAGAATGGATGAATTGATAATAGCCAGAGAAAAGGCAGTCAAAAGTGATCGATCAAAATTATGCAAACCAAGTGAATATCAATATGATCACAATAGACCGATACATTTTTACAAACTGGATTATAGGTTTGGAACTGCAAAAAATATTATTGAAGATATAATAGCTGGATTGGAGAAATAGTTATGGCAATGTTTGATACAGCGCACAACCGTTTAAGCTATAGTGAATTATTGCAGCCTGATATAGGGTATCAACTGGATTTTGCCGTAGGACTTACATATTCGTTAGACCTTGAAGCGTTGTTGGGAGTTCCAGTATCTTTGGGTCTACTGGAAGAAACAGATTCTGAATTAATGAAAAGCCCCTTTTATTTGCTTGAGGCTATACGCAAAAGCAGTGATCAAATTGCAATATTCTGCAATGCTGGAAGCATCAGCCTGCCACAAAAGATTCAGAGTGTTTTTTCATTACTGGAGAATAGTGTCTTTGAAGTTAAACTATCCAATCGTCAAAATTTTCATCCTAAAATTTGGCTGATTAAATATACCAATGAGCAAGGCGATGCATATATCAAATTGTTGGTCCTAAGTCGCAATTTGACTTTCGACACCAGCATTGATTTGTGTGTTGCAATGCAAGGGAAAATTACTAAGAAGAAAAGAAACAGGAACATACCTCTTTCGGATTTACTCCAGTTTGTGAGTTCATCAGCTGAAAAGACAAAAAGAAAGAAGATTGAAGATCTGGCAAACGACGTTTTATATGTTAATAATTTTGACCTCAATCATCCGTTTGAAGATTATGAGTTTTTACCTATCGGTATCGATGGTTACAATAAAGATAATACAGCTTTGTTTGACAGTAAATACGATATCTTTGTTGTTTCACCTTTTTTGAGTGATGATATTGTTGAAGGACTTACGGATTGCCCTTATAAAAAAACATTAGTCACTAGAAAAGCATCCATAACGCCTGCTGTGATGAAATCCTTTGATGAAGTTTATATCACGAAAGAGATTTTAAATGACAATGAATACGGCTTAAAACAGGATATTCACGCAAAATTATACTTTACTACGACCTATAATGGCAATTATCTGTATATTGGATCGGCAAATGCTTCTCATAATGCCTTTCACAGAAATGTCGAATTCCTTCTTAAGCTAAAGTACAAGCCTAGATGCATGGGGTTTAGAACTTTTACTCAGGACTTCATACCCGATGAAAACTGTCCGTACGAAAAATTGGAACATTTGCCTGAGAGAGATCCCGTTGATGAAGTGCAGGAACGTATTGATCGTGCAATCAAGGAAACTGTATATGCATTAAAAAGTGCAAGAGTTGTAATGGAAGGTCATGTATATAATGTAATACTGGAATCGCGACAATTGAAGACAAATGAGGTAGTAAAAATAGCCCCGATACATAGGTATGACCTTTTTCAAAAGCTTGATATTGAAATCACTTTTGATAAGTTGCTTTTAAAAGAATTGAGTGAATTCTATGTTGTGTGGGTGGGCGACAAAAGAATAGTGGTTAAAATAAAGACAAAAGGCATACCAGATGATCGAGACAATGCCATTTATAAAAGTATTGTTGATTCTCAATCAAAATTTTTGTCTTATATATCTTTTGTGCTGTCTGATGACTATGTATTAGGTGTATTTGAAGACTTAGAGACAAAGCGGATGCTTCAAAATGGCAGACAAATGTCCATAGGATCTCAAACATATGCTGCAGTTTACGAAAAAATGCTAAAGACAGTACATGAGAATCCAAATCGAATGAAGGAAATCGGGGATATTATTAAACGGTTGGATCCAGAAATCGTTGGTAGTGAATTTATGAACATGTATCAGGAATTCGAAAAAGCTGTAAGGAGAATGAAAAAATGAAACCAAAGGATTTTCAACAAGCAACAGCAAATCGAATATTGAAGATCTTTAAGAGTGGACAAAACAGAATTCTTCTTGCTGATGAAGTGGGTCTCGGGAAGACTATTATTGCTAGGGATGTTGTTCGCCAGGTTTCTGATTGGCATAAACATGAAAAAAATGATGACCATTTCAAAGTAATATATATTTGTTCCAACATCAACATTGCCAATCAAAACGCTAAGAAACTTGGGATTAAGGATTTGATGAATGTATCTGAAAGTCGTTTGTCCATGCAACATTTAAAAATTTTCCAAAACAATGGTATAAATCACGACTATGAACAATTGATTCCATTGACACCAGCAACATCATTTTCCATGACTTCCGGATGTGGCAATCAGCAAGAGCGTGCCTTGATGTTTGCACATCTTAGGAGATTGAGCATATTTGAAAACTACACAAAAGAATTAAGCAAATTCATGGCTTATGAAGCAGAAAAATATTGGCAAGGTAATATCAACTATTATGAAGATCGAGTCAAAGAATGCGACGCAAATGGAAGTCGCTACATAGAGATAATGAATAAAGAGCTTACATTTAGACTAGATTTTGAAAGGCAATTGGTTGATCAACTCATCAATTCTTGTCTGATTGAAGACCGTGCTACAAAATATCAGAAGAGAGTAATCATCAATAAACTCAGAAAAGTATTTGCTCAAATCAGCTTGGATAAATTGGAGCCAGATTTAGTGATCATGGATGAATTTCAAAGATTCAGAGACTTGATAGCACCAAGTGACGATGAGCAAGGTATGTTGAGTAAACAATTCTTAGAAAATACTGAAACTAAAGTGTTATTGCTTTCCGCAACGCCGTATAAACCGTATTCCACACTTGAAGAAATTAGTGAGGATGAAAGTGCTGACCACTATAAAGAGTTCATGGAGGTCATGCAATTTTTATTCTATGATCAAAATGGGTTCAATCATTTCAAAACGATTTGGCAAGATTATTCCAGATCGTTATGTGAGATATCACGAGGTGATTTAACGGTTCTTTTGCTCAGTAAGAATTCTGCCGAAAGCGCTTTATATAAAAGTGTATGCCGTACAGAGCGATTTAGTTCAGGCATTATTGATGACAGCGCAGCAAAAGAAGTCCCTATTACAAGTGGCGATATTTTGTCTTATAGCGACATGCAATCACTGATCGATCAAATAAATATCAAAGATCATCGAGCTTTAAAGTATATAAACATTCCAATGGACTATGTGAAATCATCACCTTATTTGCTTTCGTTTATGGAAAGCTATCAGTTTAAAAAGCATATTTCTTCATTTTTTCACAAAAGCAAAACATTTGAATTAGTCAGTGGGAACAAGTCAAAGCGATTGCTCCTGAAGAAAAGTACGATTCATAATTATCAACCTATTGAGCCCAACAACGCCCGTCTATATGCTTTGAAAGAAGTTGTTTTTGAGGGGGGAAAAAATGGTGCTGAAAATCTGCTGTGGATCCCAGCTGCTAAACCCTATTATAAGGCAAGTAGTGTATTTGAGAAAAATGCGGATTATTCTAAGGTGTTGGTATTTTCGGCTTGGGAGATGGTACCAAGAATGCTTTCTGTCATGCTTTCATATGAAGCTGAGAGACTCACAATTGGAAAATTGTTTCATAATGCACGACTGAAGCGCGGTCGTGGATATTTTGCATCAAAGGAAGAACGTCGTTATGGTATATCTAGACTCAAAAATGAAATGGAAGATATAATTTGCTTAACCTCCAATACCTTGGCTAAGCTCTACTGTCCTGAAGATCATAATGGCAAGAACTTAAAACAATTGAAAAGAGAGCTTGCAGAAGTGCTTCATCCTAAATTGGAATCGCTTAAAAAAATATATAATTTGACAGAAAGTAAAGTTGCAGGTGCCAAAGCTGTTATAGATTTGGTCAATGCGTTGGATCATCCAGAGTCATCAAGACCGACAATTTATCCAGTGGATGCTCTAGAAATAATGGTAAATATGGCGATTGGATCCCCAGCTATTTGTGCTATGCGGATATTTGATTTTGATAAGGATTTATCTGAACTCGTTGCCAAAAATATATTTGTCAGTATGTTTAACAAAGCGGAGAGTTCAGCAATTCTCGATTTGCTATATGGCAGCAAGAACGAAGACTCCTATTATCAAAATATCTTTTCATATTGTGTGGATGGAAATTTACAGGCTGTATTAGATGAATATGCACATATCATCAATGAAACTGGCAAACCTCTTGCTGATGAAATGATGGATTCTTTTGTGGATACCAGTGCACTTCAAATTGACTCTCAAGAATCATTTATGGGAATTTATAAGGAAAAGCCTCGTTTGCGAACTCACTTTTCAGTTGGTTATTTCAATGCTCGAATCAGCAATGAAAATGTACAAAGAACAGAGAATATAAGAAAAGCATTCAATTCACCATTTAGACCGTTTGTTTTGTCGACAACTTCAATTGGACAAGAAGGTCTTGATTTTCATAATTATTGTCGAAAAATCATGCATTGGAATTTACCTTCCAATCCAATTGATTTGGAACAAAGGGAAGGTCGAATCAATCGATACAAATGTCATGCGGTACGTCAAAATATTGCAAACAAATATGGGGATGAGTTTACTTGGGATGCAATGTTTGACAAGGCGTCTAAAACAGAAAAAGGTAATTCATCAGACTTGGTACCATTTTGGAATCTGGCTGATGGTGAGAAGGGTCATGTTAAAATCGAACGTATCGTTCCAATGTATCCTTTGAGCCAAGATCGACTGAAATACAACCGATTGATTCGTATACTGTCACTCTATAGGCTGACGTTAGGGCAACCTAGACAGGAAGAACTTATAGAAGTTATTAATAGAGAGGTTGCAGGACAAATAGACAACGAGCTATTTATGAATTTGAGTCCGTTTAGTAAGAGGATTGAGAATTGATGTGTAAAGAAAATGTAAATGAACAACGTTAAACACGAATCTAAGGAGGAAATGGATGAGATATACAGAAAGCGAAATAATTAAACAATGTGAGATGAGTATTCAAAAATCAGATGATTTCTACAAGAACAAGTTTGTGAATTATAGAGGAAAATCAACCGACACCAAAGAGTTCTACACTGAAATTGTGGCAAAATTTGTATATGAGAACTTATTTAAATTCGACATTATAAAACAAGTGACAAGAGAATCTTCCTACAAAGTCAAAACTCATGATGGGAAACACATTGGGAGCTCAAATAGAATTGAGGAGATTATTGCTATGAAGCTCTATAATCAAAGTTGCGAAGGAACAGTTTTTAAGGGAATAGGTAAAGTGTTAGACTATCAAATTCCTTTGAAAAATAAAGCTATTGATAGCGTAGGGAAAATCGACTTAATTTCCATTAATGAAGATACAATATTTTTATTGGAATTGAAACGCGAAGATAGCAAAGAGACAATGTTGAGATGCATTTTAGAGGGATATACATATTATAAAACCATCAACAATATTAAACTGATAAAAGATTTTGAGTTGTGTCAATCTTATACTTTAATGATAAGCCCATTGGTATTTTATAAAGGCAGCCAATGGTTGGAAATGCAAGAGGATAGACCATGGTTGAAAAAACTGATGAACAAGTTGGAAGTTAAGCCATTTTATTTAGAAAAAATTGAGGATCGTTATTCTATCAAGGAGGAAATCTAAATGGACAACTTTGATATTAAAGAAAAACTTTGGGGTGGCATTTTTGGTTTAATCGCTATTTTAGCAGCAGTTGCAGAAATGTTTTTAAATGGATTATCAACGGCTTCAATTTTAGGTGCAGTAAAAGATGTATCTGGAACATTGGTTGTAGTTGTTCTCTTAATTGCTGTGATCAGAAGTCTAATACCACCTAAGTACAAAATGCCTTTCGAGGAAAGACTTGAAGCGGCTTTAATAAAATGGCAAAGTGAAAACTCAAATCTTATTGTCAAAAAACCGAATTCAGACGGAAATAGTCATTATGGTTTTAGTCTAAAAACTGATATGACGAGTTTCTTCAAACCTTCATTAGATTCTGCCAATGCAGGCTGGTTTGTCCGCGTACCGACAATAAATACTGAGAATTACAATAGAAGCGGTATTGAAGTTTTATTCAACTTAAACAGAGGTACTTTTTTTGAAAATAGATCTGACTTAACATTGGAACAAAAAAATGAAGGACTTAATAGACTTTCACAGTACTTGTACGCATATATTACGAAACATTTTAGCGATCGTGTCGATAGAGTATCAATATCAGGAAAGGAAAATATTACGATCATAGTCGTATTGAAGAATTCAATTACAACTGATCAAGAAATTGACCGGTTAATTGAGTTAATCAACGGTATGTATCAAGGCTACCTTGTGGCAGCCAATATTGATTTAATCAAATGAAAATTACAATTCATAGGGGTCAGGGACAAATTGGAGGAAATATAATTGAGATTGCATCTCAAAACACAAGAATTATATTGGATGTAGGAGAAACACTTTTACCAGTTGAGTTTCATTCATATCCGGTTGTAGAGGGTCTTTTTGATGCTAAAAATGTGATTGATGCAATTCTAATATCACATTATCATTCAGATCACAGTGGACTTCTTGATAAGGTGGATCCCAATATACCAGTTTATATGGCTGAGAAGGCATATAGAATTTTACTCGCATCCAATGAGTATAGAAACATTCAAACTGTTTTAGACCCCATTTTTTATTATAACCAAGTCCAAGTTATATTTAATGATCTTATTGTTACACCATACAGATGTGATCATTCAGCTTATGATGCATATATGTTTCTTATTGAATCAGAAGGTAAATCCGTTTTGTATACAGGTGACTTTCGAGCTAATGGCCGATTGGATTTTGATGCTTTAATGCGTAAATTACCTCAAGTGGATGTTTTGATAATTGAAGGAACGACACTTTCAAGAGAAGGAAGAATTGATAATATTGATGAAGAGCTATTAGAAGATATTGCCATAAGAAACTTAGATCAATATACTGGTCCAGCATTTATTCTGATGTCAGCAATGAATATTGAAAGAGTGATAACTGCATATAACGCCGCATTAAAAACAAGAAGAGTTTTTTTAGAAGATCTTTATACTGCTTCAGTAGCAAGTGCGGCTGGAATCACAATACCAAATCCTAAAAGTAATGATAATGTAAGAGTATTTGTTACAGATAATAACTTAGAGCGTTATAAACAATTGAATCAATATGGGAAATCAAAAATTTCGAGAAGCTCAATTGCTAAAACTAACTACTTAATGTGCATAAGACCCTCGATGCGAGCTTATTTAGAAAAGCTAAATAAGATTCAAAGTTTTGAAAATGGTATTCTGTTCTATGGCATGTGGAAGGGATATCAAACTCAACCAGGAATGAAGGAATTTTTAGATTTTATGCAATCAAAGGGTTTGAAACTTCAAACATTACATACGAGTGGTCATGCTGATCCACTTACAATAGACCAACTTATAGCATCAACTGCACCAAAAATTATAATGCCTGTGCATACTGAAAATGTGCACTGGTTTGAACGGTACAGTGACAACATCACGATTATTAGTGATCTTAAGGTATTTGAGTTCTAGTTATCAGTGGTTGAAAATGAATTAAAAAGGATGATTTATCTACATTCGCACTGATCCTGCCGGAAACATCAAAGCAGATAAAGAAAAATCTACTGAGAAGATTGACGGCGCAATCGCCACGATCATGGCACTTGATAGGGAAATAAGGTGTGATGGAGGATCAGGATCATCAGCCTATGATGATAGGGGATTGCTTATATTGTAAGAAATTGGAACGAATTCTATAATAAAATCAATACCAAGGAGGTGATACCAGTATGTATGAATTACTAAAATGTATCGATTTTTCTAAAAGAAGAGACAATCCTGCAAAAGATCATCTAAAAAAGCTGTTTATTGAGTGGCTCAATCGTAAGTATCCTAATGTAAATACTGTGGAGACTTACTTTACAGATGCCATTTTCATTGGAAACAATCCATCCCTGGGACTAGACATACTAGAAGTCATATCTGATGAAGATGAAGGACGAACTGATTATCATAGAGCCTTAGTAAAGCACTTTGAATCAAAGGGTTATGATTCAGTTACAGCTCATGCTAAAGCTAAGGTATACTTAACAAGGTTAGATCAGCTGAAAGAATTCCTGGATGAATATGAAAAGAATAAGAAATAGTTAATATTTGCAGTCATCCTTGATTCTATAGAATCATACACCCGCTGCACTTTTGAATGATATAATTATATAAAAGTGAGAAAGGTGTGGAGTGGATGGAAAAAAATTTTGAAAGCATGCCAAATAAACAATTTGCATACTCTTGTCTACAACTCATAGCAAGCAATAATAAGCTTGATGCCAGTGTTATGAATATCCTTACTAATGAGGATGAATGTCGTGAACGGTTTCAATGTAGTGGCAAACTTGCGGTACTTAAGGAAGTCCCGTTAAAATGTTGTGATGAAGAACTAACGACCTATTGCTACGATAGGAATGGCAGGCAACGGTATTATAAAGAGCAGATATTTGTTATTGGTAAAGCTTATGTTGTAACAAATCATTGGTATGGACCTGATAAAACAATGCCAGAGAATAGGACCCCATTTTTGATGTGGATCAAAAGTAAAATTTAGATTTTTGTAGTGCTGTGGCATATCTTGCGTCCATGGGTACCACGGAAAGCTCCGAAAAATGATTTGTAGTGCATAAGAATTCAACACAAAAAATAAATATTCTTGATGTGCATCGCGTGGATTTATTTACCAAAATATCCATAAATGGTATAATTAAGTAAATACTAATTGTGGAGATAATGTATGTTAAATAAAAACAAACCTCAATACGATTTTTTCACAATGGAAGTTTACAATAGGTTGCTTCCTAAAGATCATCAACTCGTGAAAATTGAAGAAATGATAAACTTTGATTTTATCTATGACAACTTCAAAGACAAATATAGCGATCGTGGTAGAGGTTCAAAAGATCCTATCATGATGGTTAAGATATTACTCCTTGAATACCTCTATGGATATTCTGATGTCCAAATGGAAAAGGCCATTCAAACAGATATAGCGTTCAGATGGTTTCTTGGTTTAAATCTGGATGAAAAAGGACCTGATGCATCAACAATCAGTTACTTCAGAGTAAAAAGAACAACTGAGGAGAATCTTGAAGATTTCTTCAATGAAGTGATCCAAATCGCAATAGCACAAGGATTTGTCAAGAATCAAAGGTTTATTGTCGACAGTACGGATGTAGCAGCAAACGTCAATTATCCTTCATCGAAAAAACTGCTATATAGTTCGCTTGAAAACGTCATCAAGAGAATTCATAAGATTGATTCCTTGACAGCGCTTGCGCTAAGCGCAGAATGCAACACTAAGTTTAAAAAGCTTAAAGAAAATCGTAAAGACGAATACAGCATCCAAGAATTGGCGACAGTGATAAAAGAAATCGCTGAGTCAATTCCCGGATCCAATTTGAGCCAATATATTGTTGATGAAAAATTCGTCAGAGATTATCAAACTATGTTCAGTTTACTCAAGCAAGCCCATGAAAATTGCGGTGACAAAATCTTCAGTGTCGTTGATCCTGATGCGAGAGTTGCACATAAAACTCGTGGAAACTTATACTATGGGTACCACGTACCACCCCGGCGGTAACGGCGGCAACTCGAAAAAGGGTATAGTGTTTTGAATTATTGTAGGCATTGGGATTGTTATTTGGATGAAATTGGTATCCGGTACCAAACGGCGGTTGTGGCAATAACTATGTACTGACCAGCCCCTTGTTCAGAGTGGCAATTACAGCTGAATCGGTACTGAATGCATTAAGCATTCCTTTAATCATCAATAAGAAAAACAATGATTACCATATACCACTCCGGCATTATCGGCGGCAACTATCAGAAGAACGCACTGATTTCAATGTAACCGTACATTAATGACAAATGGCAGAGAAAAATATAAAGTCACTATTCTATTAAGGAAAACGAATAAAGTAATTACTTGATTGGAGGTTACAATAATGTCACCACGTGGGAAAAGCATTAATCTTTTTTTAATGGATGGATTACCAAACGGTAGGATTAAATGCACTTTGGCAAATTGGACTGGAATTGCCTATAAAATTCCTAGAACTGAATTAGATAAGTGTAAAGGAAGAGGTGACTTATCTCAAAGTGGAGTTTATTTTTTATTTGGAACTTCTGAGTTAACTGATGACATTGTTGTATATGTTGGACAAGCTGGAGTTCGGAAAAATGGTGAAGGGATTTTGTGTAGATTATTTGAACACAAACGTAATACAGAAAAAGAATATTGGACTGAGGCGATTGTTTTTACAACATCAAACAATTCATTTGGTCCAACTGAAATAAGTTATTTAGAAAATCGATTTTGTCGGTTGGCTCTTGATGCTAATAGATATATCGTAAAAAATGGAAATGATCCAACTCCGGGAAACATAACAGAAGAAAAAGAAAGCGAGTTGGAAGAGTTTATTGATAATGCAAAAATTGTGATGGGAACTCTTGGTCACAAACTCTTCGAACCACTTGCAGATAAAGCTCAAATTGTGATTGAGACACTTGATAAAGGTGATATTTGTCTTTACTTAAAACGAAAAAGTCGCAAAAGTGGTATTATCGTAGAAGCGAGTTGTAAACAAACGAATGAAGGGTTTGTTGTATTAAAAGGTAGTTTTATAGAAACTGTTGATTCTAATAGTATACCTCCAGGAATAAAAGAGAAAAGACAAAGGGCAAAAGTAGATGGGAATGGAATATTGCAAGAAGATATTTTATTTAAAAGTCCTTCTTATGCTGCAGCTTTTGTCATTGGTGGACATGCTAATGGATTAACAGAATGGAAAACAAAAGACGGTATGTCTTTAAAGGAGATTGAAAATAGTGGATTGTAATCAGAGTAAAAGTAAGGACGAATCTAGTGATGTTTACAATGATATTGTCAGTATAAAAGCTGATGTTGGGGGCTATTTTTCTGGAAATTATGAAGTCGAGCTTGATTTCATCTCTAGAAGACTTTCTTGGAGATTTTTCTATGTCACATCTGATAAGAGATTTGAAAAAACTATCAGACAAAAGACTTTAAATGACTTTATCGATACGATTAAAAATCTGAACCTCATGGATTGGGATTCTGAGTATTTGGATTTAGACATATGTGACGGAACACAATGGGGCATTGAAATCAGCAAGAAAGATGAAAAGATTATGATTATGGGTGATAATAAATTTCCAGATGAATGGGATGAGTTTTGTCAATTAATCAGTAGAACAACAGGAAAAAGGTTTGGATAGTTGAATTGAAAGTCGAAAGCAAATGCGTATTTTGAGGTGAAGCAATTGCAGATCGGATTTATAAATTTTTCGAGAGAAGAAAGAAATAAAGTGCTTGCACATTAAAAATGTTAGGAACTCAGATTGCTTTGGATGAACTAGGTATTGGTGTTATCGAACAACTGTGGGTACCACGTACCACGAACCAATGTGGCGGTAACTGCGGTAAAACGAAAACGGATATAGTGTTTTGAACACTTGTAGGCATTGGAATTGTCATTTGAATGAAAATGTTATGCGGTACCAAGCGGCGTTATCCCCAAAGGAGAACAAGTTGTAAACAAATGCAGTAATTAATGAAATACAGGCCAAGAATCATGCAGTTTATCTTAGCCATAAGTGTACATATTCATTTATTTGGATTTTACTAAATTTGCATCTATCAACATAATGACTTATTTTAAAAAGAATACACATAAAATATTAATATAGGTGGATTTATGAATAAATTAGAAGTTGCGTTTAATGAGTTAAAATTAGAAGTTGACTCAGAAATTAGAACATTAAAAGAATCGATTAAAAGCAAAGATAATTTAATTGAGAACGTATCTAGTGAACTAAATCAAGCTTATGAAATAATTAAGAATTTGGAAAATATAATAATTATTAACTCTCAAAACACGAGTAAACATCCAGGCCAGTCGAACACAATCAGTGAAACATTCTTTGAACAATATTTTGAAGCAGAAAACATGAAGTTAGAATATATTTCTTCAGTGGATTGGCGTAATACAACGTTTGACGAGATAATTGAAATCATTCAATTTTGCCTAATTAATTATGATATCTCATTAGCAGGTGATGTGATCATACTCAGCTGTAAAACAGTGATTGAAAGTTCAAATGGTGACAATTTAACGGGTTATTATAATGGCATATTGAAGTTGCTAAAATTTCAAGATGTTGATGAGTTTGAGTTGATTTTGGCTGTTTACAATACACTTCTAGATAAAAAATTAGATGATATTGACACTCGATTTATTGAAGAAAGTTCAAAAATCATTATAAATAACATTTTAGAATACATGTGCGCAATTGAAGATTTAATGACTTGTCTAAGAATATTTGCTTATCAACATAATTTTGATGCATATGGCATCGTCCGAGATAGTGTAATAAAGCATTTTAACTCGGATCAAAAGAAACCAAATAAAGTAATTCTTGAGCTAATTTGTCTCGATACAATTTTTGATTATTCTTTTAAACCGATATTAAATCTAAGTAAAGATTATCAACTCATCTACAATCAGTTAAATAAAATTCAATATTTGAATGATGATTTTTTGAAAACTGAATATCAAATTCGAGAGAATACTTTCACTAAAGTATATGAAATTATAAAATCAGCCGTATCACATCCAAATCTTGCATCTGAAATTGTGAATGTTTGGAATGATCTCGAAATTAAAATAATAGATTTAGCTGATGATTTAATATTAAAAAAAGATAGTCATCTACCAGTTGAAACTGCCTCCCATGAACTCTTATTTACGCAATTAAAGAGGAAAAAGGATTCAAATCCACCTATTGTTTCCATGGTTGGCTTCACTGACGGATTTTCCTGTCTTATTCACGGAAATGAGTTTCAAATTAGAAAATGCAAATTAGAGTACGGACCTCAAATTTCTGATGGAAAGACCTCAAAATATAAGTTTAAGGAAGTTGACTTATTGTATTGTCCAACTTGTAGAATAAACTATATAAATAAGTGTATTAAAAGTGAAATACCTGGAGAAGTTACAATTTTCCAGTATAAAGAGTTAAACGATAAAAAAGAAAATGAAGCATTTGAAGAATTTTGGGATAGGCTTTCAAAAGAGAAAAAATCAATAGTAATAACAGACAATTGGAACACAGAATCAGATTTAATAAAAATGGGTTACTCAACAAAAATAGATTTAAAGAAAAGACGTCAGATTTTAATCGAAAAAGCAATTCCGGTTCTAGGTTATAGACAAGTTGTAAAGCATATAGAATGGCAGATTAAGCTCAGGAAAAATTCTAACAAAGATTACTCACGGGCTATAGACACGTGGAAAGCGGATTTGAGATTTTTAAATTCTATTTATAGGTAAAACATAAATCCTGTTCTAAAAAACAATTATGGAGGAATAATGAGACCAATATCTGATACACAGCCACTAATGAAAAGTATATTTCCGGGATTAGAAGATTTTCCAATGAACGTAATGATAACATCAGTGACAAAACAAAATAATGGATTACCGATAATATCATTTCTTGTAATTGTCGATGATAATAGCATTACGAAAATCAATCACTCAGGTAATCATCTTAATCTTGAACTGTTTACTTATACTGAGGTAAACCCAAATGGTTTTGGAAAAGATTTTTTCTTGAAATTTAAATTTTTGTGTAATTCTGAGGAATTGGAATATGTTGCTGAGATAACTGCTAATAATCAAATACGTCAGATTGATTTTATTCAAGCGCTGAAAACAGTAGATAAGATTAATGTTTGGTTTGCAAATAAGGATAGAAAAGTTGAAAAAGTAATTTCTATCGATTTTGATTATCAAGTGGTCAAACCTGCTGTAACAGATCTACTTGCTCCTATTAGTGTATCCCATTAGTCAAATTATTACCCACTTCTATAACATGAGCTATTGTAATAATAACATTAATATCATTAAATTATTAAAACTGAGAAGGTGCTATCATGCCATTTGAAATCGTAAGAAACGACATAACTACTGCGGGTACCACGTACCAAACGGCGGCAACGGCGGTAACTCGAAAAAGTGCATAGTGTTTTGAACTCTTGTAGGCATTGAAATTGTTATTCGGATGAATTTGGTATGCGGTACCAATACGGCGGTAACGGCAATAACTCTGTACTGACCAGCCCCTTTCTCAAATTACCATTATGTCTGAATTGGAGTTGAATGCCAAAGGCATTCCTTTATTATGAAGCAATTGAATGTAATGATGGCATTAATCGTTTTCAATTTTGATGAATTCTATTTCCTATTTAGATCAATAATTTGATTTTGGGAAGTGGAATGTATTACTACTGTGTGTACTAAGCACCAAGTGGCATTAAAGGTGGTAAAAGATCTCATGATTTTCGTGAGATCTTTATTTTTTGTAGAATCAATGAAAGACCAAATAAAGCAGGCAAAGAAATCGATTTCGTAAATAACCTAATTGTGATATCATTGTAAATGAGGAACTATGAATAGTTTACAAGAAAGCGAGTGATAAGTGATGAAACCAATTGATAAAACGATTAATTCTAAGTTGGATATAATTGAGAAAACGAGTAAAAGTCGGATTTGTGGTTATCTCAAGGCAAATGGGACATCAATTGTTAATGGAAATGGTGATGAAATTTTGCTAACCGGCTGGGGACTTGGAAACTGGTTCCTCAATGAAGGCTATATGTGGAAGTCGTTTAGGAACAGCCGTTTTGATCGACCAAGACGAATTGAAAGGGTTGTTGAAGAATTGACAGGTAAGGCCTACAAGGAGCATTTTTTTGAAGTGTTCAGAAGTCATTACTTTACAGAAGCGGAAATAAGAGATATGGCAGAATTAGGTTATAATTCTGTACGTATTCCTATTCATTGGCGCTTACTTATGGAAGAAAATGAGGAAATTACATTTATTGAAACGGGTTTCAAGTTAATTGATCAATGTTTAGATTGGTGTGAAAAATATTCACTTTATGCTTTTATTGATATGCATGGAGCACCGGGCGGGCAAACTGGTGCGAATATTGATGACAGTATAGATGATATTCCAAGACTATTTATAGATGAACATAGCTATAAGCAGTGTATAGAACTCTGGAAGGAATTAGCCAGAAGATACAAAGACCGATTCATAGTTGGTGGGTATGATCTTCTTAACGAGCCCATTCGGCCAAGTGACTCGAAAATAGAGAGTTTCGATCATTTGTTGCCCCAATTGATTAAGTTCTACGAGGACGTTATTTATGAAATAAGAAAAATCGATGATAAACATATGTTTTCTATTGAAGGTCACCACTGGTCGACCAATACTGAAGTGTTTGATCGGGTGTATGATCCTAACATGGTCATTCATTTCCATCGTTATGGTTGTAATCCGGATTATCAGGCATTTGAAGAGTTTGTAGAATTGTCATTGAAAATGAATTTACCTTTATGGTTGGGTGAAACCGGCGAGAACGTGCTGGAGTGGTTTTCTGCTATGTATCCTCTAGCCCTTGAGTTGAACATTGGTTACAACTTATGGCCAGCAAAGAAAATGGAATCGATGAATTCCCCGTATTCGATAAAGCAACCAGAAGGTTGGAATGAGATTTTATATTATTTGGATGGCGGTAAACACCCGGGTTACCAGAAGGCAAGAGCAATTTTTGATGAGTTGCTTCATAATATTAAATTTGAGAACTGCATAAAAAATAAAAATGTTACAGATGCTGTGTTTAGAAACTCAGGAACTAGAGTCATGGGGATTGATTTTGACGAATTTCCAGGGAGTGGGCATTCATACTTAAGTAATCGCCATCATAAAAATGAACATTCGCATAGATGTAATACTGGCATGAAACTTATAACACACAATAGGCCCGCACAGCCCAAAGTTGGTTTTTATAATCAGTGGGATTTCAATGCTCTGGCACTAGAAAAAAGAGAGTTTGCCTGCTATACCTTTACTGGAGATAAAAGTGAGAGTGAATGGCAAGTAAGTATACGAGGCTTGGAAAATGGAGAATTGATTGTTTATGAGAACGATCAAGTGATTAAAAAAATTGAATTCTTGCAAGAACGTGATTATATTACTTTTTCCTTCCCTGGTGTAAAATTGGATCAATTGGGAGTCCGGAGACTAAAAATAGAAGTTATGCTTGGAGAAGTGGCAGTTGATTGGGTTCAACTTGCTTAAAACTATGAGCTCCGGAACACCATGTTGTTATAACATTTAAATTTGAAATGGAGATTTAACCCTATGTTTGGTAAAGAGGATGAAACTTACAATAACCTTAGAAATAATTCGGTGAATCAGTGGCTCAATGATATGAGTCAACATGAAGAAGTTGCTGTACGTGGTGGTGTTAAGGTTACCACAGACTATATCGCTGATTTAAAAAAGAAAATTATAAGGCTGGAATCTGAAAACGCACTAAAAAACGAATATATGAAGAAAATTCGAGCTAAAAAGTCTACCGGAAAATACTGAGAGTACCACGTACTAAGCAGCGGTTGTGGCATTAACGTTGTACTGACAAGTACATCGTTCGATATAGAAACAAAAGTATTCTTCCAAATCAATAAAGCCATTGAATGTGTTAATGACATTTAGTGGCTTCTAGTTTAACAAAATCTATTTCCCAAAATTAAATTAAATTTGATTGCGGGATATAGAATTGTATAATGATTATAGACGGTTATACGACATTCATACGACATTCATGCAAGTCTAAGTTGTTGGAAAAATTTTTAGGAGATTTATTGGATTATGGGCAAAAAAAATAACTCTAAGAAAAGAATAAGAAAGAAAATGGAAATTTGGACTGAAGAACAATATGAAGAATATATTATGGATTTGTACGATATGGATTTTGTTGCGGGGTATACAGAGGGTGGATTACCTTATGGTAATTTCATCAATGAAGATAATAACTATGTCAATGATGTTAAGCCTAGTCAAAGGATATCAAATGATGACGAAGAGGATATACCGTTTTAAACTGTTATAGGCATTGGGATTGTCATTTTTATAAAAAATGTAAGGAGGGAAAGCCATGTCAAAAGGTATAGAAAAAATCGATGTAGGTGGGGTGAATTGTTATTTGCTCGAAGCAGAAGATGGCTTTGTGCTAATAGATACTGGATTTCCCGCTAAACGTATGTTTCTTGATGAAGTGTTGAAGAAAGCACTCAATAAGCCTGGAGAAGTACCTAAAAAGTTAAAACTTATTATTCTAACTCATGGCGATTCAGATCATGCTGGGAATTGTAAATTTCTAAGAGAAAATTATGGTGCGAAAATTGCAATGCATTTTGAGGATTCGATGATGGTTGAAGAGGGGAATATGTCGTGGAATCGGAAGTCAAAACCTGATAGAATGTCATTTACTTTCAGATTAGCCACTCACGCTTTCGGTAAGAATAGTGATTTTGAAACGTTTAAGCCTGATATTTACATAGTGGACGGACAAAATCTCGCTGAGGTTGGTTTATCTGCAAAGGTAATTCATCTTCCTGGGCACTCAAAAGGTTCTATTGGTGTACTGACAAACGGAGGGGAGTTATTTTGCGGTGACTTAATTTACAATTTCGCAGGTTTCAGTTATATCGATAATCTTGATGACTTTAACGAAAGTATAAATAAACTGAAAAAGTTGGATATCAATACCTTTTACCCTGGTCATGGAAAGCCATTTGCAATAGGTTATTTTAATAAAAAATTTATGTAAAAAAAGAAACTGGGTACAGTGTACTACCCTTACGATATCGGCGGCTGTAGCAATACATTGTTCTTTGAAAGTGAAATAATTAGAATGGAGGTGAAGTTTTGATTGGTTTGTTAAATGTTGGTAGCCTGGTTTTAGGATTAGTAGCTTGGATCCTTCCAATTGTAAATTTGATCAAAAGAATAAATAACAACAATAATTATTGGGCTTTGCTGTCAATTGTGAGCCTCAGTGCCTGTGCAACATCTTTACTTTTTCAGATCATCTACAACAAACACTTGGTATTAATTGAAGATTGGTCTGCGTTAATGGATACAATAAATGCTGTAGTATATGTTTCAACATTTCTTCTTTTGACTACTATTTTATTGAATGTAATCGTTTTTGTGATGTACAACAGAAGAGGTTAAATAAAGAATTTTGGGCGAATGGTTACATGTATGAAGCGTTACAAAAGATTATTGAGTTTGCTAGAAATACAATGAATGTTAAGACAATAAATGCTTGTATTTATACCCAGAATAGCAAATCGATAAAGTTAGTTAAAAAATTAGGTTTTGCAGTAAGTGATTCAAAATATGAACGATTTAGAGATAAGAAGTATTTACATAGGATTTATTCACTCAGTTTCGAAGAATCAAAATGTGAGGAGGCTTAACATGATAGTAGCAGCAATTACATTTGTTGTACTCTCAATAGCAATTGGAGTTCTTCAATTGGCATTGGCTTTAGGTGCGCCTTTGGGAGAGTATACTATGGGGGGGGAATTTTCTGGAAAATTACCAATTAAAATGCGAATAGCTGCATTGGTTCAGTTATTTATTCTATTTGTTTTTGTCATTATTGTTTTAACCAAGGCGGGGTTAGCATTTCAACAGTTTTATAGTTTTGGAAGAATTGGTATTTGGTTTATTGTGGCTTTTTTTATCCTGGGGTCAATTATGAACTTATCTTCTCCAAGTAAAAAAGAAAAACTTATAATGGGGCCAGCAAATATTATTGCTTTACTTAGTACACTAGTAGTTGCAGTTTTTTAATGCTAAGTCATCAAATCTAGAATTTGAATCAAAGATCTCATGATTTTTTTTGAGATCTTTATTTTTTTGTTCATTTTGTGGAATGTTCTTATAATGCAAAATGTTATACTGAAAGTAGTGGATAGATGAATTAAGTAACGAATGCAAATACATATTAAAGGTAAAACGAAGCAATTGCAGATCGAATTTATTTAGGAAAAATGGATTTTGTGTTTTGAACTGTTTTTGGCATTTGAGGGGAGAGCCCAGGAGGATATGTATGATCATTAAGAAATACGACAAAGTTGATGAATCATCTCTTTTTGATTTGCTTATTGATGAAGGAGATGAATGGAGCGATTATCACGGACCACAAGGGCGTGATCAGTATGTGAAGGCACTCGAATCAAGCATAACTTTTATCGCTTACGATGAATCTGTTTTGTGCGGTTATGTACGTTGCAGAGAAGATGATGGTTTTGGTGTTTATGTTTATGATTTGCTTGTTAGAAGAACATATCGAGGAAGACAGATTGGTAAAAGGCTAATGGAACAGGTGGTTATGAGTTATCCAAGTCAACCAATCTATGTGATGAGCGATGTCGATCCATATTACGAAAAACTTGGTTATCGTAGAGAGGGATCAATTTTTGAGGTTAAAGGAGGAGCAACATGTTAGATATTAAATTATTTAGAACTAATCCTGAAGTTATTAAAGAAAACATCAGTAAAAAATTCCAAAATCACAAACTTGGCTTGGTTGACGAGGTGATAGATATGGATATCGAGTTCAGAGCAGCGAAGACCAGAGGAGATGAGTTAAGAGGCCTCCGAAATGCTATTAGCAAAGAAATCGGTGGTTACATAGCTAAAGGGATGAAAGATGAAGCAGAGCAGACGAAACTCAAAGTAACAGAGATCGGTAAAGAGCTCGAAACATTAGAAGTGAGAGAATCGGAACTGAGTGTAAAAATCAGAGAAAGACTGCTGACCATTCCCAATATCATCGACGATTCTGTACCGATTGGAAAAGACGACAGCGAAAATGTGGAAGTAGAGCGTTTTGGTGAACCAATGGTGCCTGCTTTTGAAGTACCTTACCATGTGGAAATAATGGAAAACCTTCGCGGAATCGACCTTGAAAGCGCACGTAAAACCAGCGGTAATGGTTTTTACTATTTAAGAGGTGACATTGCACGTTTACACTCAGGCATTTTATCTTATGCTAGAGACTTTATGATCGATAGAGGTTTTGAGTATTACATTCCACCATTTATGATCCGTAGCGAAGTGGTAACAGGTGTTATGAGTTTTTCAGAAATGGATAACATGATGTATAAAATTGAGGGTGAAGACCTTTATCTCATTGGCACATCTGAACACTCCATGATTGGAAAATTTATAGATACAATGATTGATGAAGAAGAATTGCCGCAAGCATTGACCAGCTATTCACCTTGTTTTAGAAAAGAAGTTGGTGCTCATGGTATAGAAGAACGAGGCGTTTACAGAATCCATCAATTTGAGAAACAAGAGATGATCGTTGTCTGCAAACCAGAAGAAAGTCCAGAGTGGTTTGAAAAATTATACAACAATACTATCGACTTTTTTAGAACTTTGGATATACCGGTAAGAGCACTTGAATGCTGTTCTGGAGATCTTGCGGACCTCAAAGTAAAAAGTATAGACGTTGAAGCATGGTCACCCCGTCAGCAAAAATATTTTGAAGTTGGCAGCTGTTCTAACCTAGGTGATGCTCAATCACGAAGACTAGGAATCCGCGTAAGAAACAAAGAGCAAGGCAATTATTTTGCACATACCCTCAACAATACAGTGGTTGCACCACCGCGTATGCTCATCGCATTTCTTGAAAACAACCTACAAGAAGACGGATCAATCCAAATTCCAAAACCACTACAGATGTATATGGGTGGGAAAGAGTTTATTAAGTAGGAAAAAAAATAAAGACTCGCTTTGGAGAAAAAATAATGATTCAGTTAATGAATAATGAAGTGTATATACTGAAAAAATTGGCTCAAGATAGTGGAGATGTATGTTTGTTATCGGCACTAGAAGGCCATATGGGAAAAGTTTGGATTGATTGCAATAAAACGCCTCAATTAGGTTTTATCGTTGTCGCGGATTTCTGTTATATCTTAGGAAAATGCAAAGGACGAGAGGATGAACAGAGTATTTCAAATCTATTGGAATATGCTAAGGGTAAGTTAATAAAAATCGAAGATCCAAAGTGGGTTCAAGTCATTCAATCTTATAGTCCTGAGCGTTTTAAACGATTTAATCGTTACAGTACCAAACGAGAGGCAACTCGATTTGATATAGATCTATTGGGTGTGTACATTCGGAGAGTTGAAGAGAATTTTGAGATAAAAAGAATTGATGCGCAAATGTTTGAAAAAATACTTGTAAATCCATTTATGGCTGATTTGTGTTGTTTTTTTTCTTCTATTGAGGATTACATGACAAATGGTTTTGGTTATATCATTGAACATGAGAATGAAATTGTTGCAGGTGCTTCCTCTTATTCATTTTGTGAAGGAATGATTGATATAACTATTGGATGTGTCACTGAATATCGAGGGAAAGGATTGGCAAAAGCAGTGGCCTCAAAAGTCATTTTAGAAAGCTTGGAGAAAAAAATCTATCCTGTATGGGACGCAGTTGATCAACGGTCAATTGCGTTAGCAAATCGATTGGGATATGAGTATGATCAGGAATATGAAGTTTATATGATTTAATTGAAGGCTATAGAGCCGATAAAAAATAGTAATGAGTCATTATCATAGTGAGGACGATATGAATTTTGATGATTATACAAGACTGATAAACAAAACAGAAGATTATATAGAAATTAACCTTGATAAACAGATTACTCTATCAGATGCTGCCAAGAATGCTAACTTCTCCGAATATCACTTTCACAGGCTGTTTTCAAAATATTCGAATGAAAGATTAAAACAGTTTATCACCCGAATAAAGATGGAACGATCTGCAATCTACTTGGTAATGAATGCTGAAATAAGCATCACAGAGATTGCATTTAAGTATGGTTACAATAGTTCAAGTAGCTATAATAAAGCATTTAAAAAACATTATGGCATGAGCCCTACTGAGTTCCGCAAAGAGCAAGAAAGGAAAAGAAATAGTAAATAGATTGATTTATAATATGGGTATATTGAATACGGAGGTGCGATAGTAGTGGAAAATCCAAATATAACCATAGAATACTTTAACACAAGAGTTATTTATGTGAGATTTAAAGGGAGTTATGTAGCTTTCAGGAAAAACGGCAGGAAGATGTTTAATCAGTTGTTTTCTTTTGCAACAGAGCACAACTTAGTCATTCCTGGTGAAACAAAGGTTCTTACGATTTATCATGATAATCCGTTTATTACAGATGCAGAGAATTTGAGGACAAGTGTAGCTATGACTATACCAAATGATGTTGTGATCAATGAAATTGAAGAAATTAATGTAATGAATATTAACGGAAAATATGGTGTTGGCCATTTTGAAATTTCAGCCATGGAATATGAAGCGGCATGGCAGTATATGTATCAGGAGTGGCTATTTAAAGGTGAAGAAAAACCTAGAGACTCATTTCCATTTGAGTTATATGTGTCAGAACCACCAAAGCGATTGAAAGAGAAAAGTTTTACAGATATTTATATTCCGATTGAGTGATGCTGCTATAAAGGTTACATTGATAACACTTGAACTGGAATTGAATGCCTTCGGCATTCCTTTAAAAAAAATGATGATGAGGGCAATGAGATGAAATGGGTAAGACGTTGAGGGGGGAGGATTAGTGATATGACCAATGATATTCTTTTACAAGTCAGAAATGCCCTGATCGAAAATCTCGATGAAAAAACGAAAGCCTCAAGCCAGAGATTCTTTAAGGAAGAGATCAAAAGCTATGGCGTTAAGACCGCCACGGTGACCCAGATCGGCAAAGCCTATTATAAAAAGATTGAATCCAGATCAAAATTGGAGATCTTTGATTTGTGTGAGGAACTGTGGCGCTCAGGGTATATTGAAGAAACCTTTGTGGCCTGCCACTGGTCCTATCATTTACGTGATCGATATGAGCCAAGTGATTTTAGAACTTTTGAAAACTGGATCCAAAATTACGTCGACAATTGGGCGTCTTGTGACACCTTATGCAATCATACTGTTGGAACTTTTTTAGAAAAATATCCGGAGTACCTGGAAAATTTGAAGGCTTTCACATCATCTGATGACCGTTGGATGAGAAGAGCTGCTGCGGTGAGCCTGATTATCCCTGCAAGAAAAGGAAAATTTCTAAAGGAAATTCTGGAGATTGCCAATCTTCTGCTCTTGGATCAGGACGATCTGGTGCAAAAGGGATACGGATGGATGCTGAAAGCCGCCAGTGAAGCCCATCAACAGGAAATCTTCGATTTCGTGATGTCTAAAAGGAACGTCATGCCCCGAACTGCGCTGAGATATGCCATAGAGAAGATGCCTAAGGAATTGAAGACACAGGCAATGGTAAAGAGGTGAATTATGGAGAAAACGCTAATTGCTTACTATACAGGTACTGGTAGTTCCGGTCTGGTTGCTCAGGAATTCAGAGACCAACTAATCGGACAAGGACTCTCAGTGGAAATACATAGGTTAACTGAAGCAACGAAAGATGATCTAAGGCATAAGGCAGAGACATGCATTGACCTTATTTTGATTTATGCTGTACACGCGTTCAATGCACCTAATCTGGTTTATGAATGGTTAAGCGAGTTGGAGGACCAGCCTGCTTTGGCTGGTCAGCGGAAAAAAGCAATGATTATCTCCGTTTCAGGGGGCGGCGAGATGCTGAGCAATACCGCATGCCGCGTCACTGCTAAGCGATGGCTTGTAAAGAAGGGCTACAATGTTGTGACTGAGGCTATGGCGGTGATGCCGAACAACTGGATGTCTCCGACACCCTTAGAGGTTTCAAAAGCCCTTATTGAGATTTTGCCTTATAAGGTGAATCAGTGGCTGGAGGCTTTTGCTCAAAGTCAGCCTAATCCGGTTCTCCGAGTGAAATTGGTGGATCGAATGATAACGAGGCTTGGAAGGCTTGAAGTCAAAGGGGCAAGGCAGTTCGGAAAAAGTATCCAGGTCAGCGAGGCTTGCAACGGATGTGGATGGTGCGAAAGCCATTGCCCGCCATCTAATATTAAGTTAATGAAAAGCCATAGTGCTGAAGTTTCGATCCCAGAGTTTGGTAAGGGTTGCGATTTTTGCCTTGGCTGTATCTATGGGTGTCCTCAAAAGGCACTCACGCCAGGAAAATTCAAATTTGCTGTGATACCGACAGGGTATCCATTGGCGACATATCAGCAAAACTCTGAAAAGATGCTGACAGATTCGGAACTTAAGACATTGCTAAAGGGGAGTTCCTGGAGTGGAGTCAGAAGGTATTTGGACCTATAGACGAAGTGTGATCAATTTGAATATACAATTACGGGAGTAGGCAATGAGAATCTCACAGGAAAAAATCTACAAAAGATACAGTTTCATTAGACGGGTCACATTCTGGACTCAGCTTTCTATAGTATTGTTACTGCCTCTCGTAGGAATAATGATGTATGTTTTTGGTAATCAGGGGATTGCTGGCAAAATAATTATGGCAGTTGGTGCTGTGTATTTGGGAGTTACTTTGTTTGTCATTTTTGTGCTAAGACGATGTCCCAACTGTTTAAGCCATTTTCCAGGCTATGTGTTTGATCCCAAGAAGTGTCCTTATTGTGGGGTGGAACTGAGGAAATAGATATACAATCAAATTTCGACAAGAAAAACTTCCTGTTGAGGTTTGATTTTTTTTGTTGCGAAAAACATGATATAATAAATTCATTAGGGCACCAGTAAGTGATTATGAAATTAACAAGATAAAGGGGGAGTCATGGCTAGTGACAGTTATGAAAAGAGAAGAAAATATTTATTGAATAATAAAAATTTGTACAAGACCACACTATTTTTAGCGTGGCCTGTTATCATACAGTCGATCTTACAAGTTTCCGTTGGGACCATTGATATAAAGATGGTGGGAACTATTGGTGTTGACGCAATTTCTGCAGTTGGAACAAGCAGAAACATCATTATGGTTTTTATGGTACTTGTCATAGCAATTTCAACAGGTACCACTGCCATGGTTGCGAGATTTGTTGGACGGGATGATCAGGAAGGCGCCAGTATTGCTGCCGGTCAGTCTTTTATTTTGTCATTGATCCTTTCTGCTTTTATTGTACCGGTTGGATTGATGACCAATGAGTATAGTTTAAGACTATTAGGGGTTTCGGATACTGTTCTCAATTACGCCGTTGACTATATGAGGATATTCTTCCTTGCCATTCCATTTTTTCTGCTTCACTTTATGGCCAGGTCCATCTTTCAGGGGGCAGGAGATACAAAAACACCACTTTATATTGATATTATGATGAATATCGTTAATGTGATCGGTAATTATATATTTATTTTCGGAATGTTTGGTATTCCCGCCTATGGTGTTATGGGAGCTGCGATAGGAACGGCCCTGTCCAGGATGATCAGCGTATTGGTATCATGGGGGCTGCTATTGAGTGGCAGATTTGACGTGAAAGTCAGACTAGGACATATGTTTAAACCAGTTTGGGAAGCCTCTAGGCAAATCATGGACATAGGCATCCCATCAGGTCTTCAAGGATTATCCAGAAATGCCACCACTTTTGTAATGTTCGCAATTTTGGCAAGAACCATGGATGCAAAAGTTGCGGTGCCTGCTTTTGTAATTGGAACGAATCTAAATCAATATGCTCTGATGCCGGGTCTTGCAATTGGAACAGCGGCAGCCACACTTTCAGGAATGAATCTCGGAGCAAAACAGTTTGACAGAGCTGAAGCGAGTGGTAGGGCAACGGCTATTCTCGGGGCTATTGTAATGTTTTGCATATCGCTATTATTTGTGATTTTTTCGAAATCCTTTATAAACTTCTTTTTGGATGTTCCCAATGATTCTGTTGTCAGGGTTGGGACTTTATTCTTGATCGTAATTTGTATTTCTGAGCCATTTCATGCTGCATCCATAGTACTGTCAAGGACAATGCAAGGTGCTGGATATACAAAAAAACCTTTTCAGATTACTTTTGTGAGCTGGGTTGTAATAAGGGTCATAATGGCATTCATCCTAGGCATAGTTTTAGGGATCGATTCCACTGGAGTATGGATTGCCATTAGCGTAACAAATATGATTTCTGGAATATGGACTTATGCGGAGTTTAAAAAAGGGAAGTGGAAAAAGGTAAGGATTTATAGCATCAGTTAATCTAATATTTTACTGGCTTCTGGTACAATAGATTATGACAAAGGGAGGATTATATGGGAAAAATAAATTTAATTGAGGTAACAAAAGACAACTTATACGAAATATGCAAATTGAGCAACACACTGAATGAGACTCAAGGAAAATTTGTCGCAACCAACTCATATTCAATTGCTCAGGCACATTACTATCCTGAATCTGCATGGTTTAGAGGCATCTATTTGGATGAGACCCCAATTGGATTTGTGATGGTGGATGTTGTAATGGACGATTCACCAGAAGAAGAGAAACCAAGTGTAATGCTTTGGAGGTTCATGATTGGTAGAGAACACCAAGGAAAAGGTTATGCAAAAAAAGTGATAGACATTCTGTCCGAAAAGTTTTCAAATGAAGGCAAAAAATATTTTTATACCTCATGCGGTCTTGGTGAAGGTGGACCTTACGATTTTTACATCAAGCAGGGTTTTATAGACACGGGAATCATGGATGGTGATGAACAACTCTTAAAAAGAGATCTTCAATGTTCTGAAACAGCTTAAGTGTAGCATTTGATTTCACGTGAATACATGATATAATCAACTTAAGTTACATAAAATACTAAGGAGATGAGAGAATGGACAAGTATGTATGCACCGTATGTGGTTACATCTACGATCCGGCAGAAGGAGATCCAGATAACGGAATCGAGCCGGGTACTTCTTTTGCAGACCTTCCTGAAGATTGGGTATGCCCTCTTTGTGGTGTACCAAAAAGCGATTTTGAACTTGTTGAGGAATGAAGAATAGTTTAAGAAATATTCTAAAGATAGGTATTTAATCCAATCTTTAGAATATTTTTTTGTCATAAATATCATAAGCATCAGTGCGGTGTTAGATCATCAGATACTGAACTGTAAAAAAACATACAAAATATGTCAATTAGACGGACAGTAGTATATAATAAATGCATGATTAATAATGAGGTGAATAAAATGAGAGAAATCCATAACACATTAAACAAAATATTCGTTTACGCAAACGAAACTGCTGATTTTTTGGAACACAAACAAATTGACCATCAGCTTCAATACATTGCAGGCAACTACATTAAAATCGACGACGCCTATGAACTTCAGGCTTATCCAATGCCAGTGATTTTGATTAAGGGAAAAGGGGAGATCGGCTTTAATTTAGATGGCATCTATTTTGAGTTTGTCATGAAGAAGGATACAGCCATGAGGCTGGACATTGAAGCGTTTTCAAAGGATTATGAGTTCGAACTTTATGGTGCTGAAGACACTGAACAGTCCTATTATAAAAGTGGAATGTCACGAGATTCCTTTACAAATGGTATTCAAAAGAGCAAGGAAAAAGGTTTTGGAATTGCATTTAACTTTGAAGAGGCAATTGAACCCGCTGAGAAGCTCTATGAAACCTTCGATCAGTGTTTTAAAAGGATCATTGCTGGAAAGTAATTGCCAAGTTATCAAAGGAGGGCAGCAACCAAAATGGATAAGTTAACTTTCAATGGTACAATAATTTCAATTCAACCACGTATTCGTTTGATCCGATCATTTGATGAAATTTCTCATGCATATCTTGGTTTTGCTATTGAATTAGAAGGAAAGATTGATCATCAACTGGATACTATAGAACCTGTTGCCACAGAGAAGTCCATCTTCTCAGTCGGGATCGGAAAAGCAGCTCACGCCAAGCACCAGTTCAAAGTAAATGATGTCATCTCTGGAGAGTGCTTACCCGTTCCAGATCCAGATCTTGAACCAGTCGAATACTACAAGGTGTCAAAACTAAATGTCATCTCACAGGGTACGACCACTAAATCAACGCCACCTTGGGAACAAGTGCCGCCTGAGCTGGAAATTTACAGGGAAAGAGGTCACCGAAGACTTTCGGCCAGGACATTTGAGAGTAAGTGCAGCAGCTGTATGTGGGGAGCTCGTATGCCTGTGGAAATCATTATTGATAACTGGAATCCTAAAGGTCAAAGAAAATATAGATTCGAAACTTTCTGTTATGGTCCGCTGGACTGTGAGCTATATAAAGCTGGTCCAAACCGCAAGGTGGAAGGACGAAATGGAATGGTGTATGTAGAGGAAGATTGGATTGATCAGATGGCTGTGGAACATCGCAATGAGGGGTTGCCTATTCGAAAAATATCAGATGATGATGATGACGAGGAGAATATACCGTTTTGATATGGGATCAGATGTAGTCTGTCAAAGGAGTTATGGAGGTTGATTTAAGTGAAGATATATTTTGCATCAAAATTATTAAAAGCCTTACTGGTTTTATTTGCTACAGGCGTGGTATTCTTTGGAATTATTATTTTGCCTATTCTGGCTGAAGAAATGGTGATCATGTATCCTGAGCTTGATTATGCTAAGCTGCCAATTTTGATTTCCACTGAGTTACTATTAGTGCTATTATTGACTGGGGTAGGAATCATTATGTATCTTCTTGTGATGTTTGATCACGATGACACATTCAGTTTGAAGTTTGTTAAAGGACTTGAGATCTTAGTAGGGATGTGCTCAATAGCATCTGTAGGAATTATACTTATTATTGTTTATATGAGTAGCTTTGGAGGACCTGGCCCATTATTATCATTAGTAATGATTGGGACCATAATTGTGATATGGATTGTAGCTGCGGTTACTTTGCTGATTCGTGCCATAATAAAAAAGCCATCATTTATAAAGACGAGTAAATAGGTTATGTTCAATCAGATGATCGGTTATGAAAATGTCATCAAAAAATTTGTAAACTGGAAGTAAAGATGAATGGAGAAAGTTAAGAACCCATTATTAATATTGAACATGGATCCAATTTTAACAGCGGCATTTTTCGCAGCCACTGTTTCTGCCGTTATTATTCATCCATCAATTTTCCAGCTGCTATTCTGCTGTCAAAATTCACGATGCGTTGTTTTATTTGATTGAGGAGGATGATGTTAAATGAAAAAAGCATTACTGATCTGGGGCGGATGGGATGGACACAAGCCATTAGAGGTAGCAGATAGAATTGGTGCCGAGCTGGAAAAAAGAAATTATGAGGTGACCAAAACCAGCCATTTCGGGTGTCTTCTCAACGAAGAAGAACTCTACAGTTATGATGTTATTGTTCCTATATGGTCATGTGGAATAAAAAGCGATATCTATTTGAATGAACTCGCCGATGCTATAAAGTCTGGAATTGGATTGGCGACATTCCATGGTGGCATTAATTGGTTTGATCAAGATGAGTATTATCGAATCATAGGTGGATTCTACTTACATGATACAAAATGTGAAAGTTATGAAGTTGTGATTGCCAATAAAGATCATATCATTACAAAAGGACAAAGTGATTTTGAAATATATAATGAAAAATATTTTCTTCAAGTAGACCCAACCAATGATATTTTAGCAAGTGCCAATTTTTCAGGTATAGAGATGCCTATAGCATGGACACGAAGTTACGGCAAAGGTCAGGTTTTTTATACCACATTTGCCCATCAGCCGGAGGATTTATTTGGTAACAACAGTCTCGAAATGCTGTTGAATGGTATAGAATGGTGCACAAGAAAATAACAAAATGCCTACTGAATACTACCACTGAATTCAACTCAGATCACCACATAGGAAAGGAAAACACCATATGTTCAATAACAGAAGATTTTTAAGACTGACAGTCATACTCATAACCCTTTTAGCGATCCTTGTATTTTTTGGTGCCTGCGCTGTGAAGGATGGTCCGCTCCCTACCCCTACAGAGACTGATGAACCTGTTGCGGTGCAAAGTCCTGCCCCCGACATCAATACGGTGATGCTTTTGGAGGATGCTCAAAAAACAAACAGTTGGCAAGTTTTCATAGACGATATTTATGGACTTTATGGATTCAAGGATCAAGAGGGTAATATAGTCATTGAACCCATATTCATTGGTGCTGAGGATTTTGAAGGCGGAAGAGCCATTGTGAAAGTGAAATCGGATGAGCATTTCGGCATCCTTGAAGGTGGCATCTACGGTCTTATCGATCCAGAGGGTGAGTTCGTCATTGACCCAGAGGGTCTGCTTACCCGTGTGGACCAGTGGCATTATCTTTATGCAAAAGGAGATGATTACTATCCTGCCTACGGTATTGATGGATTTTCGATGATGAAGCGCACCTTTTTGGATGGGAATGGCAAGGCGCTGGGGGATGAACGTTTCTATTACGTGGAGGCGATAAAAGAAGATTTGTTCTTAGCCAACATAGGCTCAAAGTCGCTTTTCATAGACAGTGAGGGGATGATGCTAAAGGATTATCCTGAGTTCAGTTTTGCAGTGACCAGTGAAATCAGCGACGATGCCATTACCCTCGTACCCATGGATGATCCAGCAGGAAGAATCAAGTATGTGCTGTCGAGTAATGGAGTGTTATTGCAAAACAAGAGCACAAGTGGATCACTCACCGAAGGAGTGAGTTATAAACATGAGGTGATATCGCCTTATATTGGGTCTTCAGTGATATTTCCAGTGATGACGATGAATGACTTGACCGTTCAGGACAAGTTGAATCAAGCCATACAAGACTTCGCTACAGAGGCTATATGGGAAACCGATTTAACTGGTGAGAAAATTGGGACCTATGATGAGCTTGAACAGATCAGCCAAACTGTGGTGAACGAATTTTCATTGTCTCTTCGAAATAATCTGCTGAATATCGATTCATTTGGATACTTTTATGGATTCGGAGCGGCACATCCAAACAGTTTCAGGTTTACGAAGTATTTGGATTTCAGCACTGGAGAAGTGCTGTCGCTTGATATGCTTTTTGAAGAGGAGTTGGACTGGCGACTGGCCATTGTAAAGGAAATTGATCGACAGTTTATGGCAGATGAAGATGCGTATTTATTCATTGAAAAGACTGAGACGGAAACAGAGCGTTTAGAATCTTTTTACAATGCACACTTTGAAATTTCATTTAAGGAAGACTTTATGACCGTATATTTCTCGGTCTACGAAATCGCACCCTATGCGGCAGGAATACCCACTTATGAAGTGTCCTACGAACTGCTCAATGATTATTACGACATCGGTTCGGATTTTTATAATGCACTTTTCGATTTGAATTAGAATGTGGAGCTAAAAATGACCCTAGTCATAAACACTGACTGGGGTCATTACTTGATTGTCGTTATAAAAGCATGTCCACAAGGTTCCCGGCTGCCTTATTCGTCATTGCATCTTTATAGGGGTTGCTTTCGCTAGCTGTGGTTGTTTTGGTAACACCGCCTGATACATAGCTTTTACCACATTCTGGACAGATGCTGTGAAAGATTTGCACACTCTGGGCAATGACTTCTTTGCCCTCTTTTTTTGCATCTGCCTGTTCATTGGAGACGTGCTCCATCTCATGGGAAATCACCGCCGTAGCAGCTTGAGCAGGGTTTAGGCGGGTAGGAGCTTTAAAGGACACTCCAGGATCATCGGATTGGTCTTGATAGGTCCGTGTCGCACATGAGGCACATTCAACAACCCCCATTCTCTTCAAAGTCTTATCGTCAAAAACCTCTTTAAGTGTAGACAATTGTTGATCTGCAGGCACAAATTTATTGTTTGATTGTTGAGGCAGGCCGGTCTTTTGAACATTACTAATAGGAGGTCCACCAAAGTGCACTTTTTCATGAGTTGGCTGAATATTACTCACGGGATAAGCTGCTTGAGTCGGATTTATTTTTTCCATAAGAATCACCTGCTTTTATTATACACCCATGTGATCTATTTGAAAAGTGGACTGATTATTGTGGATTGGGCATTTAACTTTGATTTTGTACTATAATTTAAGGTATAATGGTTTTAAAGTAAAACTGAGTATTGGAGGGCATATGTCGCTGAAACAAAAGATTGATCAAATCAGAAAGAATCCTAAAGCGTATGTCTCTGAGCAGATGGACCATTACCATCAAGCGTTTCAAGAGTACGATGATGAGTCTTTGCTTTGTCTGTTATTCGCTGCGAATGCATTTGAATATGACGACATATTCGATCGTGTGAACACGAGAATAGCTGAATCACATACTTTCTTTGAAAATCTGGAATACGTCTTCTTTTACCATCAAGCACAGGGGCTATATAATCGAGGTCTATATCGAAACAATGAAGCGATGATGCATTTATCCCGTTCGTATGACATAGCACTTCAACTTCAAAATGATAGCTATATCGCAAGAAGTTTAGCGCTGATCAGCACAATTTTCGACATGAATGAAGACCGTGAATCCGCCATGAATTACAGCAAGCACGCCGTAGAAATGTGTTCCAAAATTGAAGATCCAGCAGATATTGCGGATATTTACATGAACTATGCACTTTTGATTGACCATTCGGGTAAGCCAAAAGATGCGCTCTACGGGTTTCATTTTGCTGAGAAGACTTATGAAACACTACCTGAGTGTGAAAGCTACTTGAACTATTGTGTGTCTCTTTTCAATATCGCCAAAGCTTATGTTGCGCTCAATGATACTGATCAGGCAAAGCTCTATTTTGACAAATCGATGGCTATTGGTGAAAAACAGGGATTCTTGGGTTACTTCACACGTTCAATCAAGTTTATAGCTGAGTTTTATAGAAATCAAGGTGAAATCGAAAGAGCATACGATTTGCTGCTTGTATATTTGGATTTTCAACAAAAGTCAGCCAATAACAGGATCAAAGCGATTGCAAATAAGCATCGAAAAGAATACTCACCTCATTTTGAAAATATGCATCAACTTTATCAAATGAACAGCCAACTCCACAGAGAACTGATTGCGCTGCAACAGACCCTTTATACAGAAAAAGATTTGGGTGAGAGCGATGAGAAAAAGTTTGTGGAAATTGTCAAGGGCATTAGAAATGATGAGTTTGTTCCTTATTTACAGCCAATTTGGTCTATAGAAACCCAGAAAATTTTGGGAGCAGAGCTTTTGGCGAGATGGCACAAACCAGATGGCAGGGTCATCAGCCCATTTGAATTCATTGAACGTATTGAAAACACGGAGTTTATTGCTTTAATGAGTGAAAAACTCATTAAAAAAACACTGAATCTGATAGCGCCATTCATTAAAACGAAAATGCCGGATTTCAAGCTGTCCATCAACATTTCACCCTATCAGCTTGCAAATCAGAATTTGGTTGCATTCCTTGAACTCTGCTGTGTCGAGTATGGGATTAGGCCTCAGAACATCACTATTGAAATCATTGAGCGCATATTTATCGAAAATAATCCCGAGGCGATCGCACAACTCTTCGCATTGTCTTCAAAAGGTTTTTCGATTGCCCTGGACGATTTCGGTTCCGGTTACTCATCTCTTAGTTGTCTGGTTTCACTCCCGGTGGACACTGTAAAGATCGATCGCAGCCTGATTATTGGCATCAAAAGTGGTGAACGCTCTGAAAGGCTACTTCGAAGTATTGTCGCTATGGTGACTGATCTCGATATGAATACAGTCGCCGAGGGGATAGAAACGCATGAACAGTGGTTGATCGTGAAAGATGCCGGTTGTAATGAAGGTCAAGGGTTCATGATTGCGAAGCCATGCAATATTGAGGATTGTCTTTGGTTAAAACCAACAGAAGATTAATTTTTTAAATCAGATGTTATACAGGTGAAGAAATGAATAATTTTAGAAATGTGATTCCAGCACTTTTCATCGCAATGAAAAAAAAAGAAACGCCGATTATGGCGAAAATTTTAGCGGCGATTGCTGTCATTTACGTGCTATCTCCCATAGATCTGATTCCCGATGCAATACCTATATTCGGAATGATGGATGACTTCATAATCATACCTGTTCTTACATTTATCGCAAGTAAACTTATTCCGGACCATGTGATGGAAGTCTGTGTCCTAGAGGCACAAGAACACATGAAAGACGGCATCCCCAGAAAGTGGTTTTATGCGGTTCCAATCGTCTTTATATGGGGTTTGCTCATCTTTTTTGTAGCACGTTATTTCACAGAAGTGGACCCAAGGGAAATTATCGATTATATTAATGCGTCACCGAATAGAGGGTTGCTTATACTAATCGGACTCTTCAGTCTCAAGGCGGTTACTTTTGTTGTTCCTATAGCACTTTTATTCATTGCATCAGGTGCTTTTTTACCGCTTTTTCAAGCGATTGTTTTAACCTATATACTAATTGCCATCGAGTTTACTTTGACGTTTGTTATCGGTAGACGACTTGGTCAAGAAAAAGTATCCAGATATTTGTCAAAAAACAAAAGAACACAAAAATTGTTTTCCATGAATCTGGAAGAGGGATTTTTGATCTCCATGATTTTACGCGTTGTTCCTAATCCGTCAGTGGATTTCACCAGTCTTTTGCTGAGTACGACCAACGTCACCTATAAAACTTTCATTTTGGGATCCCTGATCGGCATTTCGCCAAGTTTGCTGACTTATATTTTCATCGGTGAAGCCATCTGGGATCCGCTATCTATCGCATTTATAATTCCTATCATTATTCGGGTGGTTCTGAGTGTCGGTTCATTTGTCTATTACAAAAAAAGCCCTCGCTTCAAAAATATTAGAAATAGCTAGTGTGTTAAATTAAAGAAAGCCCATGATGGGCTTTCTTTGATTGTGCAGTCGTTTTATTGTTGTTTGAGCTCGATTTTTACAGCTGTGTTATCGCTGTATAATAGATTGAAGAGCGATGCGGGTACATAGGTGCTATTTTCGATGAGCATAGGGGATACTCCAAACTCGAAATTTTGTGTAAGTCCAATGGCTTGACTGCTGGCTTTGAAGTAACTGTCATTGCCGATGTAGAGTGTGGTTTTCACGGTCCCATCATCAAGAAGGATGCTTTTGTCCTCACCATTCCATGTGACACTGAAACCCAGGCCCTCTGCGACTGCTCTTAGTGGAAGCATGAGGAGACCGTTCTCGCTCATCAGATTTTGACCACCAAGTTCAACGGCTTTGTCTTGAATGGTGAGTGTTGCAGTATCCAAACCTGCCATAGGAGTATAGACCGCCCTGACGCCCAATTCTTCTTCTTGTCCAACCAGAACAGCTTTTGTGGCACCCGTTTGTCCTGGATAGCTCAGTGCAACAATCTCGTACCAAATAAAGAGTTGCGTTCCAACTTGAATGTCATCCAGAGTCACTATTTGTTTCGTTTTATAAGGCGTCAATGGGTTTTCCTCAACAAACGCGACTATGAGATCGCCTTCTTTGTTGAGCGCTCGTACGACACCATCGGTTCTAGAAATGATTTCCTTTATAGTGAAGAGCTCCGCATGGCTTTTATCCTTTTCCACTTGAGTGACGATTGCAATAGCATGAGACTGTGGTGGCAAACTTTTCGTCATTGCCGCACTGTAATAGACAAAAATGACATCGCCAATTTCCAAGTCATTCAATGAGGCGGGTAGACCAGTCTTTGAATCTAGGATCAGAGTCTTTTCAGAAATATTCAGAACAACTTCCATCTCATTCACAGTGACAAGCAATTGATTGTTGTTAAAAGGTGCTTTAGCAACAGCATTGCCTTTAAGTTGATCGGACGTCTTAACCGGTTCAGTGGCTGTGCCTAGAGTTTGAGTGACCGATGTTTCCAGCCCGGGAGAAACTGCAAATGCCGATATTGAAGTGGCACCTATTGTCAAGATAAGGGTTAAACTGAGGACCAACGCAAAGGCCAGCCCCTTTTTTTGTGATTTCATTTGAATACCTCCATTTATTATATTGTTATTAGATTTGACGTAACTAAAGCGAAGAAAGTTCCATGATAAAAATGACTACAAAAAAACGATGATTCTTGGTACCAAGTACCAAATCGTCTGAAATTTCTGTGAAATGATTTGACATTACCCTGAGGGTGAAATACAATTCACATAAACACATCAAAAAAGGGAGAACACATTTATGAGCAACTACAACGCGGTACTACCAATAAACACAGATAATGCTCCAAAAGGTATAGGTCCATATTCACATGCGGTAGCTTTCTCACATTACAATAATCTATCGGCTCAATTGCCTATCGACCCAAAATCAGGCAAAATGGTTGCCGGCGGGATAAAAGAGCAGACGGAACAGTGTTTTAAGAACATCAAGGCAATTGTGGACAGCATCGACCATGTGATGAACGATGTCGTCAAGATCACTGTTTTTGTCAAAAACATCAAAGACATGGACGCTGTGGATGAAATTTACAAAACATACTTCACAGGCTATGTTCCGACACGCACAGTAGTTGCAGTCTCAGCTTTGCCTATGAATGCTTTGGTGCAAATTGAAGCGCTTCTATCAAATGGCGAAGGTACAATTCCAAACGCGCCACAAGCGGGCGACCTGATTAAACTTACCAATAACACTGCAAATGCGCCAACTTGTCCTTTATCCACACAGACGGTATCTTTTTCACATTACAATAATCTTTCAGCTCAATTGCCGATTGATCCTAAATCAGGTAGATTGGTTGAAGGTGGAGTAAGAGCACAAGCCGCGCAATGCTTAAAGAATATCAAGGCTATTTTGGAAAGCATCGATGTTCCGTTCGATGACATCGTCAAAGTCAATGTCTTCCTCAAAAACCTATCGGACTCCGAAGCGGTCAATGAAGTCTATTCAACGTTTTTCCCAGATTCTGCAATCGCTAGAGCAGTGGCATACGTCCCTGCGGTTACAACAATTGCTGCATCGGCTTTACCAATGGATGCACTGGTTCAAATTGAAGCAGTGGTTTCACATGGTGATGGAACGCCTCCGCAAGCGGTTGAAGATAGACATGGTCTGATCATTGAAGCAAATAATACAGAAAATGCACCGAAAAGCGCTCTTTCAACTCAAACGGTTGCTTTTTCACATTATAATCACCTTTCCGCTCAATTGCCTTTAGATCCGAAAACTGGTGAGTTGGTAGTCGGTGGTGTAAAAGAGCAAGCTGGTCAGTGCCTTAAAAATATCAAGGCAATTGTAGAAAGTATCGACCATTCGATGGAAGATGTGGTAAAAGTGAACATATTCCTTAAGAACATTACTGATATTGAAGCTGTTGATGAAGTATACTTAACATTCTTCCCAAATGGTGTACCAGCCAGAAGAACCGTTGGCGTATCAGCATTACCTCATGATGCACTTGTACAAATCGATGTGGTTGTTTCAAATGAGGAAGGAACACCACCAAGAGTATAATGCAAGGCAAATAAGTGAATCTGTATGAAAATGAGCCTCCAGAAATCAAAATTCTGGAGGCTTTTTATTGCATTTCGTAATGCAGCATTTGAAATGTTAATGGCATATGTCACAAATAGCAATTGATATATGTCGAAAACAGGATATAATTAAATTGTTAATAACATATGTCAAATATAGCAAATGAGGTGTCTTACCATGCTATTAAAGTGTTTGGTGGAAAACAATGCAGTTTCAGACGATTTTAAAACGGAACATGGTTTAAGCTTATATATTGAAACAAAGAATCATCGACTGCTTTTCGATACTGGTGCAAGTTCCCTTTTTACAGAAAACGCGATCAAGTTGAATGTCAATCTTGGTGATGTTGATACACTTGTCCTTTCCCACGGGCACTACGACCATGGGGGTGGCATTAAAGCATTTTTAAATCTGAACGACAAAGCGGATATTTATCTTCGCAAAGGGGCAATGGACAAACATTATTCAGAACAAACAGATGGCAGTTTCAAACGGATTGGCCTTGATGAGTCATTGAGTGATAATAAAAGATTCATTTACTCGGATGATCGGGTTCAAATCGATGATGAATTGTCCCTGTTCTCAAATGTACAAGGGAATCTGTTTTTGCCTTCCGGGAATGAAAGTCTTTTTGCACTGGATCAAGATATGATGATCAGAGATGATTTTAATCATGAACAAAATTTAGTGATTCAAGAGGCCGGAAAAAGGATATTGATCGCCGGTTGTGCACATCGTGGGATCGTGAATATCATGAATCATATGAGAGCAATTGGTCTTGAAGAGCCCGACATTGTAATCGGAGGCTTTCATTTATATGCAAGATCGACTGACAGAACCGAACCGATAGACTTCGTTGAAGCACTGGGCGCTGAACTGATGAAAACGAAATCCGTTTTTTATACTTGTCATTGCACAGGCATAAAGGCATACAATGAGCTCAAATCAATAATGGGAGATCGTATCCATTATCTGGCTACAGGTCAGATTGTAGAAACTAATATAAAAGGAGATTAACATGAGAAAAGTGGATATTCTAGTAATTGGAGGAAGTGCAGCTGGTCTTGTAGCTGCGATGACTGCCAAATCAAGTCATCCTGATCAAGATGTCATGATGATTAGAAAAGAAGACAAGGTAATGGTGCCATGTGGCATACCTTATATTTTCGGAGTGCTGGGCAATTCCGAAGATAATATTATGCCGGACGCGGGGCTCAATCAACTTGGAGTTGAAATTTTAGTCGACAGTGTAACCGAAGTGGACAAAGACAACAAACAATGCAAAACTGAAAAGGGTGAGACCATTCAATATAAAAAATTGATTTTCGCTACTGGATCTCAGCCAATAGTGCCAGGTTGGCTCAAAGGATCGGATCTTGAGAATGTTTTTACGATTCCAAAGAACAAGGAATATTTGGATGCATTCTTAGAGAAAGCAAAAGTTTTCAACAATATTGTCGTTGTAGGCGCAGGTTTTATTGGGGTTGAAACCTCAGATGAACTCAATAAAACGGGCAAGAACATCACACTTGTTGAGATTCAACCGCGTATTCTAGGACTTGCATTTGATGAGGAGATTGCTTTTGACGCTGAGGAAAAATTGAAGTCACGAGGCGTCAATGTGGTAACAGGTGTTGGTCTTAAAGAAGTTCAAGGTGAGGGCAAAGTCAAATCGGTTGAACTTAGTGATGGAAAAATAATGGAAGCGGATGCTGTCATACTTTCAATGGGCTACCGACCTAATGTCGAACTCGCAAAAGCCACTGGACTTCAAATCAACGAAAAAGGCTTTATTGTGGTCGATGAATACATGAGAACCAGCGAGCCTGATATTTTCGCAGCTGGCGACTGTGCTTCAAAGAGGTGCTTCGCAACAGGTAAATTATCTACCACAATGCTTGCATCGACCGCATGTGCGGAGGCGAGAGTAGCTGGTTTAAACTTATATAGTCTATCCACTTTCAGATCATTTAAGGGTACAATCGGCATTTATTCAACCAGTATAGGCGATTCTTCTTATGGCGTTGCTGGTTTAACTGAAGAGAATGCATCGAAAGAAGGATTCCATATCGTGACTGGTAGCTTTGCAGGAATAGATCGTCATCCAGGAAAACTCCCTGGTATGCATAAGCAAATTGTCAAACTTATTGTCTCAAAGGACAGTGGGAGAATCATTGGCGGTGAGGTGATCGGAGGAAGTAGTGTCGGTGAGTTGATCAACGTGATCGGCTTTGCAATTCAGGGTGGAATGACATTCATGGATTTGCTGGTGTCACAAATAGGCACCCAACCGGTTTTGACGGCTTCACCTGCAGCATATCCGTTGATTAAAGCAGCTGAAGTGGTTTTGAAAAAAATGAACAATTAATTTTGATAGAGAAAACAGATGGAAATCTTAATGATTGTCCATCTGTTTTTTTTCACAAGAATTGATAGAGCATTGTCACAAAGTTAATGTTGACCGAATTGGCTAAATTAGCTAAAATATTGTTATGGAACTGGTTTTTGCAAAGGAGGTTTACATATGAAGGTAACTTCAACCGAAATAAAAAATGCTTTTGGAAAATATCTGAGACTATGTTCTACTGAGCCGGTCTACATCACAAAAAATGGTGTTGTGATCGCAAAGCTGTTGAACCATACTGAAGAAGACGAAATCATTCAGCATTCTGGAAATCTGCGTAAAGTATTTGGCGTGGAAGCAATCGAGCAAAAAGATTACAATTACGATCGTGTGTCTGAAGCCACTGTCGCTTATAATCTGAGCAGAGTGAAGATGACCTATGAAGAATTTGAAAAGATGAATGAAGAGGCAAGCAACCGTTACGAATTCATCGATGGCGAAGTGTATATGTTGGGATCCCCAAATGTCTTTCATCAGCGAGTGGTTTCCAGGCTTCACATTGAAATGGATCATTATTTGACGGGAAAGCCCTGTGATGTATTTGAATCGCCATTTGATGTGACATTGCTTCGCAGAGGGAACAAAAATTTTACAAACATAGTCCAACCAGATCTGTTGATTGCTTGTGACTGGATGAATGATACCAATGAAAAGGGAAGATACATAGGAATTCCACGTTTGCTTGTGGAAGTGCTCTCTCCAGGGCATACTGAAAAGGAGATGTTTACAAAATTGGATCTTTATCGGGATTCTGGAGTTGAAGAGTACTGGGTCATTGATCCACAAAGAGGCAATGTGATCATATATAGATTTGAAGATTATGGCATCTTGGAAACTAGGGTGTTTAATGGAGACGGTGAGTGCGAATCGATGATTTATGCGGGTCTGACTTTTCGTGTTTTGGAATAATCAATGGATGAATCTATAAAAAAATAAAGTGTGAGAGGTTGAGAAAAATGAAAAACGAAACGAATAAGACATATCGCAGTTTTCTAAAAGATGACATTAGGCTCGAAACTGATTTCAGTCGCTCTGACCAGAATCTTGGTAAAGTTGCTCCGCCTATTGAAAAACCATGCCCGATTGACGCAAATAAAATCGATCTGCCATCTCCGGATTCTTGGAAAACAGTTAGTGAGATCTCAGTCAGGGAAGCAATCGCTCAAAGGGCTTCCCGCAGAAAATATTCGAGTCAATCAGTCACGCTGGAAGAGTTATCCTTTTTGCTTTGGGCGACACAGGGTGTCAGAAAAAGAACAGCTGGAGCAGCACTCAGAACAGTGCCTTCCGCTGGTTGCCGTCATGCCTTTGAAACTTATCTGGCTGTTTTCAATGTTGAAGGACTCCCAAAGGGCATCTATAGGTACTTGCCTTTGACACATCAGCTGGTTCATGAGTCAACCCCTGAACATCTGGAAGAGAAAATGACAGCTGCGGCACTTGGGCAGACATTTGCAGGATCCGCGGCGGTTACTTTTATTTGGACAGTGATTCCATATCGGATGGAATGGCGATATGCAGAAGCCTCATATAAAGTGCTGGCATTAGATGCAGGACATGTTTGTCAGAATTTATATCTGGCTTGTGAAAGCATTGGAGCAGGGACATGTGCCATTGCAGCCTATGATCAAAAGAAGTCCGATCAGCTGCTTGGAATTGACGGTGATGATGAGTTTGTCATATATATGTCTCCTGTTGGGAAAGATAAATAAAATCATTCACGTAGATGAACCAAGGAGTATGAATAGAATCAAGTTTCGACAGGATTATCCTGTTGAAACTTGATTTTTTTTCAGCAATGAGCCCTGATAACATTGTGTTTATATGGTTTTGATATCGGTATAAGACAGATAAAGAGATATGTTTTTTACATAACCGATTGGTGATTGGAGGAGGCTTCCCATGGAAAAAACCTATGCCTACCAAGCGTTCATAAGCTATCGTCACGTCATGCCGGATATGACCATAGCAAATGAACTTCACCGGCAATTGGAGTCTTATGCCATCCCAAGTTCACTGAAAAAGAAACTCGGCATGAAAAAAATAGGTAAAGTATTCCGCGATCATGAAGAACTTCCAACTTCTGTCGACTTGGGTAAGGATATCGAACGGGCTCTAGAAGAGAGTGCCTGGCTGATAGTAGTATGTACTCCGAAGCTGTTGGAATCCAAATGGTGCATGAAAGAAATAGATGCTTTTATCGCAATGGGAAGAAGAAATCGGATCTTGACCCTGCTGGTGGAAGGGGAACCTGAAGACGCTTTTCCACCTCAATTACGTTACAGTTTGGTCGACGGTATAATGACGGAAATAGAACCACTTGCTGCCGACGTCCGGGGTGCGACACTCAAAGAAATGATCAGTAAAATGAAAGTCGAAAAGCTACGAATTCTTGCTCCCATCCTTAACGTGGCTTTCGATGATTTGAAGCAGCGGGCACGTGAACAACGTCTTCGAAATATTGCGAAAATCACTTTAGTTACCAGTCTGCTGTTGATCGCATTCAGCATCTACGCCATCAATCGAAATATGGTCATCTCAAAGGAACGGGACGAATCGTACCGAAATGAAATGTTACTTCTATTGGAAAAATCCACTTTGGCAACCAATCAGAAAGATAAGCTTGGTGCTGCGGTCTATGCCTTGGATGCTCTTGAGATCAGCAACCTGATTGAAAATGATCAGGACGAGATGATTCAAAACGCTTTAGAAGCGACTATGTACGCCACCATAGGGGACCAGATTTCCATCATTAAAAATAATAACATGGCAATGACCAATCTCAAGTTTTCACCAAATGGTGAGCGCATCCTAGCTACAGCCAACGCCAATAATGCTGTAATAATCGACTCTGTAAAAGGTGAAATGCTTTTTACTGTAAACAACAATCTGGAGCCATTGGGAATTACAAATTTTTCAGCAGACAGCGAATATTTTTTAACAGTTTGTCATTGGGAGAACAGTGTCTCCATTTGGAACAGTGCAAATGGATCTCTAGTGAACAGCTATAAAATTGAAAATAGTGAATCTTGGCTGCTCGGTCACGCAGAATTCACATCAAATCCCGATGAAGTACTCATCAAAGAAGAAGACAGGCTGATTTTGTGGAACTTCTCAACCGATGAAATTCTGATGGTCCAAGAAGATCTGACCAAATTTATAACGAGATATGCAGAGGGTGTCATCAGCTCTGACAGGCGTTTCTTTGCACTTATAAGTGATTTGGATGGTGCAATCCGCATATGGAATTTGGTTGACAATAAAATGCAAGTGTTGGGTTCGGATGATGAAGTTTTTTATAGTATACCCAGGTTCAATTTGGATGCAAGCCTATTGGCGGCGGGTAGCGGTCAGGTAGTATATCTTTGGAACATTGAGGAAGGTCGTCTGCAGATGGAATATACTATGAATGAAGGTGATACTGTTACTGACCTTTCGTTTTCACCATCCTCAAATCAGTTGTTGATATCCAACACGACTGGAATTCATGTGGTGGACATTGAATCCAATGCTACCATTTGGTCGTTAGTGGATGAGGCCAATTATCAGATGTTCAAGGGCACTTATAGCCCTAATGGGGAATATATCCTAGTGAAACACGAGTGGCTTCATCTTTTCGATGCCTATGATGGAACATTATTGACGGATTTCGGTGGAATTCGGGGAAGCGATGCCATTTTTCATCAAAACAATGGAACTATTCTGATTTCCATGGAAGATGGGGCTTTTGGTGCGTTTACTACTCCAAAAAGCGCTTCCATTCAGACCTGGACTTCATTTTCCGATCCTCTTTATACAATTTCCAGGTTCACCGAACTGAAAAGAGGCGAAACATCTCTTGAAACGCAGCACAGTGTGGCTCTTCCTTTTGCAAATACACCACCACGAATGTATTCATCTCCAGAGGGTCATCATTTGGCGTTGGCTCATAGTGATGGATTTGTGGAAATTTGGGATGTGGATGTTTCATCCAGACCGAAGTACGGCATCGCAGAGCATCAGTTACTTGTAACAGACCTGCTTTTTTCTGGTAATTTGGTTGCCACAGCTTCCTATGACGGACGTGTCATGCTCTTTGATTTGGATTTGGGACAAATTCGAGCGGTTATCCCTGTCGGTTCCCAAGTGCATCGCATAGAGTTTTCAGCGGACAACAAAAAAATCATGATTTATTGTTCCGAGATCCATACTGCTTTTGTCTATACGACTAAAAATCCGGTTTGTCTATTTGAATTGAAAGGAGCGACAGCTCCCATGATGGATTTAGGATTCACCATGGACAGCACAAAGGCGGTTCTGATCAGCAGTGATGGCTCGGCTCAAGTCGGTACCATCTACTCACAACGTGACATTCTGTTGGAGGCTATCCAAACGCGAACAGGATACAGAAGGGAGCAATGAAATGCCTATACCTTTCATTGTAGGAGTCACCGGTCATCGAGATATTATCGTCAATGATACGAGTCTTTTGGAAGAGGTCGTGCGGCTACAACTGAAACAGTTGAAAGACCGGTGCCCTCACACGCCCATGCGGATGGTGAATAGCCTCGCAGAGGGGGCGGACCAGTTGTGTGCCCAAATCGCCTTGGAACTCGGACTTGAGCTGATTGTAGCGCTTCCAATGGAGCTTTCTGATTATGAAAAGGATTTTCAAGATGATGCGTTAATTGGATTACATGAGCTACTGGAAAAGGCAAAAGAAGTGTTTATCGCACCGGACAAGGAATGCAAATCAATGAAAGACAGGGATTATCGGTACCGACAGGCGGGAATCTATATTGCCTCATCAAGCCATTTACTATTGGCGCTCTGGGATGGAGATAATGAACATGTCAGTTCCTGTGGTACTGCTGCGGTTGTGGATTTTATGCTGAAGCCAACTTATGATTGTGAGGATTCTCCATTTAAAGCAATGGGGGATGGAGTGGTTTTACACATAAAAACGCCTAGAATGAGCAATCCGGTTATGGACGGCGCTTACTCCATTCGATTCCTGGAAAACCATTCAGGTTCATTATATAAAACCCTACAGCTAACGGATCGGTTCAACATGGATTCGACCGACCTGACGACAACAGATTTATCGATTCCATTGAATAATGAAACTGTTTCAAAGATGGGTCCGATATCGTTGAATCTATACCATCACTTTCAACAGGCGGACGCTTTATCTGTCATTTACAGGGATAAATATCTGCGGTCAGTGCTGAAGATTTCCATCTTTGGAATGTTGATGGTACTCACTTTTCTTTTATATAATCAGCTGAATCTCAGCATTTTTCTTGTGATTTATGGGACTTTGTTTTTGGCGATGTTTTTCGTTTTCAAAATAAATAGTAAAAGGCAATTCCAGATTCGATATCTGGAATATCGGGCACTTGCAGAAAGTATACGAATACAGCTCTACCTTCAGTTGCTTGGAGTTCATCAGAATCTATGTGAAAGCCTGATTTGGCCGAATCATCCCAAAAACGTATGGATTAGAGATGCAGTAACTGCCTTATTGGTTGGAATACCTGAAAAGGCTGTTTTGACAGAAGAGGAACTGAAGACTTCTTGGATTGTGGATCAATTGGCTTATCAACAACGAAAGCGAAAAGAGGATGTTAGAAAAGAATCTCTGCAATCGATTACAAAAAAGGTCATGTTGGTGACTTCCATCTTGTCATTTCTACTGGTTTGCTTCCTACGTATTTTCAATAATCCGAGAATGATGAATTCAGGTGAGGCAATGGTGCTTCAACGGGTATTTGACGTTTTCATGGGTAGTGTTACCGCCGCGACCGCATTTACTGGTAATTATTATGGCAAACTTTCTCTGAAACGAAAGATTTCAGATCACGACAAAATGATTGCGCTGTATAAAGTGGCTTTGGAACTTTATGATCACCCAGAGATCAAAAGGGAGAAATTATTTATTACATTGGCGAAGGAAAGTATGATTGAAAATGGGGACTGGTTGACCTATTGCAGGGACGAAACACCATCTATCTTTCTCTGATACGGAACAAGTGTGCAAATTCGAACACTTGTTCTTTTTCTGTATTTCATATATAATGTAAGAATGAAAAGGAGTGTGTGAATCATGGATAATCGTACATATATATGTATTGACCTCAAGTCGTTTTATGCTTCTGTAGAGTGCGTCGAGCGTGGACTTGACCCAATGACGACCAACCTTGTAGTAGCTGATCCTGAACGTTCTGATAAAACGATTTGCCTTGCCATCACGCCTTCAATGAAAAAGCTTGGCATCAAAAACCGTTGCCGTATATTTGAAATTCCAAAAAACATCGAATACATTGTTGCACCTCCAAGGATGCAGAAATATATTGATTACTCGGCTGAAATCTACGCCATCTATTTGAGATTTGTCTCGAAGGATGATATACATATCTATTCCATCGATGAGGCATTTCTTGATATCACTGAATATCTATCCACATATCATTTGACTGCAAAAGAAATGGCCATGATGCTCATGGGTGAGATCCTCAGAGAAGTTGGGGTCCGCGCCACATGCGGCATCGGAACAAATCTGTATTTGGCGAAAATCGCACTTGATATCACTGCAAAGCACTCCCCGGACTTCATTGGAGTACTCGATGAAGAGTCATTTCGTGAAATCCTTTGGGATCATAAACCCCTGATCGATTTTTGGCGTATAGGCAAGGGAACGGCTTCAACACTTGAGCGATATGGGATCACAACCATGAGGCAAATTGCGGAAATGGATGAGGACTTCTTATATAACCTGTTTGGTATTGATGCGGAACTGCTCATTGATCACGCCTGGGGGCGTGAACCGGTGACCATTTCTGACATAAAAGCATATAAACCAAAATCGAACTGTATTTCCAGCGGACAAGTTCTAATGAGGGATTACAATTTTGAAGATGGTCGACTCATTGTTCGTGAGATGATGGATTTGCTTTGTTTGGATCTTGTCGACAGAGGGCTGGTCACAGATTCCGTGACTATTTATATCGGTTATTCAAATGCGCTCCATGCTGAACCTGTCAGAGGTACTGCCAAACTGAACAAAGCAACCAACGCCGACAGTGTCATACTGCCTGCAGTAACAGATCTTTATGAGCGTATAGTGGATCGTAAAAAGCCCGTACGCAGAATAAATATCACATGCAACCATGTCACTGAAGATATTCCTAGCGAAGCGATTCAAATCAGTATGTTTGATAATCCTAAAGATGACCAATCCACTGAGCGTAATAACAGAGTTCAAAAAGCAGTTTTAGGAATAAAGAAGAAATACGGAAAGAATTCAATCCTAAAAGGAATGAACTACAGTGAAGGAGCGACAACCAGGGATCGGAATCGTCAGATAGGAGGGCATAAAAGTGGCGAATAGACCAAAATCACCTATGCCAATCTCTGAAAGGGCAAAACAGTTCTTACCGTTCGCAGCCGTTAAAGGATTAAACGAAGCACTTGAGAAAAAAGAAAAGGTAGCTCTTTCAAAGACAGAAATGTCCGAAGATTTGGCTGCAGAGCTGAATGAAAAAATCCACAATGTCCAGAAAGGTTCAATTGTCACAATCACACATTTTTATAATGACGATTTTATTGAGTTGACTGGAACAGTCGTTCAGATAGATTCTGCATACCGTACCATACAGATTGATGATAATAGTATTGATATGGATGATATTTTGGGTATAAGGATAGTTGAGAAGCTGTGATCATATGATCAACTTAAGGAAGTTTATGACAAGGCTTTCAGAGTCAAGCTCATAAGATTGGGTATAAGTGTAGTGAAAGTGAGGTTCATATGAATATTATACAATTAAACAGAATGAAAAATGATCTTGGATTTATAGCGGCGTTAGACCAAAGTGGAGGGAGTACTCCAAATGCCCTTCTGGCATATGGAATACCAAAAGATGCTTATTCGAATGATGCGGAAATGTTTGAATTGGTTCATCAAATGAGATCGAGAATTATGGAAAGTCCCGCTTTTAACAAGGATAGAATTCTTGGGGCGATTTTATTTGAGAAAACCATGGATTCCATGGTGGAGGGTCAATATAGCGCAGATTACCTCTGGGATACCAAAGGCATCTTACCATTTCTAAAAGTCGATAGTGGACTTGCTGAACTAGGCAATGGTGTTCAATTGATGAAGCCTATACCAAATTTGGATGAGTTGCTTGTTCGTGCCAATGAACGTCATATTTTTGGTACCAAGATGCGTTCCGTAATTAAAGAAGCCAACAAAGAGGGTATAAAAGCTATTGTTGATCAGCAATTTGAGATTGCGAAAATCATCAGTGAAGCGGGTTTGATTCCAATAATTGAGCCGGAAGTGGACATCAATACGCTAGACAAAAAAGGTGCGGAAGCGATTCTAAAAGAAGAGTTGGTGAGACATATCAATACTTTGGATGAAAATCATCAAGTGATATTCAAGCTCACAATTCCAACGGAAAACAACTTGTATGCGGATTTGATGAAACTCCCCAATGTTGTGAGAGTAGTCGCTTTATCAGGAGGTTACTCCAGAGAGTTGGCAAATAAGTTACTCGCTCATAATCACGGGCTCATTGCGAGCTTTTCAAGAGCATTATCGGAAGGTTTACATGCGGACCAGACTGATGATGAGTTCAATGAGATGTTGGATGAAGCCATTCAGAAAATTTTTGAAGCTTCAATCAAGTAGACCAATTATAAAAGATAGTCATACATGCCAGATTAATGGCAACGTATGCTATCTTTTTTTTGTAGGTATGGCATGGTCTTGTCAAAAATAGGGTATAAAGAAATCACTATGCAATAATAATGGAGAGGAGGAGAATAAAATGAAATCTAAAAGTATGAGGTATATTCCATTCACCCTAATATTGGTTCTATTGGTGTTACTGTCTTCTGGTAACATTTCATCAGCTGTGGAAGCAAATGCGGGCAACTATAAAACCGCAATCAATTTGGATGCCCAGACTTTGACAATCTCTCGGCCAGATCAGGTGACCAACGGAGATTTCCTGCTTGCTCAAATTACTTTTGAGAAGGGTATGGATGCGTTACCAGTTACGATTCCTGCGGACTGGAACCTTATCCTGACTACTCATGCGGCGGTCAGTGGTGGCAATAAAGACATAGGCCAGTCGCTATATTGGAAAACTGCCAGCAATAATGAACCGGTAGCCTATACCTGGACCTTCGGTCAGAAGGTTAAGGCTTTAGGCGGGATACAGAGATATACAGGTATTGATGCAAATAATCCTATAGTGGCTTCTTCAGGTAGAGGTGGAGAAGGAGATGCGACAGGTCAAAACCAGATGAATGCTCCCGAATTGATCGCATCTACTGGGATGAAACTGGTTGGTTTTTACGGGTTTAAAGGAATGGCAATCTTGGATTCCCCTGCCGGTATGACAAAACTCTACCAAGCTTGGGATGAACAAAACAGTTACTCAGTCCTCGCGGTAGAGGAAAACATTCTAAAGCAAGGTGCAACCGGTGAGAGGACAGCTCTATCTTGGGAGTATGATGAGCCAGGTAAATCCATAGAGTCGGAATGGGTAGCTCAAATGGTTTTACTGAGAACAACCGGGACTCAAACCACTATTCCGGTAGTTGAGGCTCCAACGGAGGTCAAGGTACTGATTGATGGAGTGCCACTAACAATGATTGACAAGCCATTCATTGAAAATGGTAGAACATTGGTGCCAATGCGTGCTTTGTTTGAATCTTTCGGTGCAGAAGTATCATGGGATTCAGTCAATAAGATTGCTCTTGCTGTACAAAATGACATCACAATAAGGATTCCCATCGGAAGTACCCGACCGACAGTCAATGGCATTACAGTACTCATCGATGTACCTGCAAAAATTGTAAATGGACGCACTTATATTCCGCTCCGATTTGTAGGTGAATTTTTAGGCTATACAGTCGGATGGGATGGACCATCTAAAACAGTGACAATAACAACACAATAGAAAGTGTTAAAATAACAGCGATGGGGGTCCGATGGAAAAAAAGACTTACAATTGGAACCGCAAGCTATTGAATTATTTGTGGGTGATGGTTGGGGTTTCTTTTGTAGTGCCGATCATCAATTATCCATTTACAGATTTGGAACTGATGGAGTTTATAGTATTTCGAATTGCTATTCCACTGAGTATTCAACTTTTGGTCATGCTGAGTTTGGAATATTTAAACAGGAAGCGGAATTCGAACAACGATTATATTACAATTTTGGGAAGTATGGCAATGGTCTTGGCTATGAATCTTGCGCATGTTACAGTAGTGCATGTGATGTTGCCATTATTCATTTTACCAATTTTCATAGGTATTTTTACAATAGAGGCAAAGAAAATCTTATTTTCCTTTGTGATTTCTTTTTTTTCGTTTGTCGTTCTAAATATCCTGCACCCAATATTTGATTTTGATACGGTGGAGAGCATCACGTTTCTTTTCGTTTTATGCAGTGCGGCCTATTTAAGCCTAGAAATCACCAAACGGTACAAGCACTTGAATCAGGAACTTTTAAAGTCTGTTTCCAATGAAAAGGAATTGCTGTATAAGAACATTCACATGGAGAAAATGTCCAAAATGGATTTGCCAACCAATCTTTACAACCATAAAACATTTCACGAACATTTGGAACGTCTGTGGGAATCGTTTAACCAAAATTCTTTTGAATTCCATTTGGCAGTGCTGGATTTGGACAATTTCAAAAAAATCAACGACGTTTTTGGACATGCCGTTGGAGATGTTGTAATTAGGGAAACAGCCGAGATTATAAACGCCTTTGTTGATACCAATGATTATGCTTCCCGCTATGGTGGTGAGGAATTTGCCATTTTGTTTACGGAAAAAAGTTTGCATTCCTGTCTGGCAACGTTGGAATTGATTCGGAAGAGTTTGGAGGCGTTCAAATTTGATGACATGGGTTCAAACAATGTGACCGTCAGCATCGGGATTGCAGGGGCAAACCACTATAGGACAAAAGAGGAATTTTTTAAATCGGCTGACGATTGTCTTTATATGGCTAAGGCGTGTGGAAAAAATCAAATTGTGACGGATCTGGATAAAAAAACATGTAAGGAGGGAAAAAATGGAAATCCCAAAAGCTATTAAAGATTTGCTAGAGAATGAAAAACTATGTGCGATGGCTACTTGTTGGGAGGATAAACCCTATTTGTCACTCATGAATTTCACCTATGTCGAGTCAGAAAACAAGGTCGTTCTAAGCAGCAGAAGAGATAGCATGAAATACTTCAATATTCAAAAAAACGAACACATTTCATTGCTGCTGTTTTCAAGTTCTCATAAATTGAGTGCCACTTTTTTGGGTACTGCCTTGATCATGGAAAATGATGAGGAAAAACACTATAGAGAACTGCATATGAAAAGGAACAATATGCCACAATTCATCATAGGAGACAATATTGGAATAATTGTTTTCAGCATTGAAAAAATTATTGTTTCCGACAACGAAGATCAGTTGAATATTGTGTCAATCTAATGTGATGTGAACCGCTGATGCGGCAACGCATTGGTGTAAAATAAAGACCATCCTAAATGGAATGGTCTTATTTTTATGCCGAGATTTATAGACTTCATGTTCTTAAGAAATTAACGATTCGGTCATCGAAATCGCGGATCAGTTCATGAGAAAAATTAGGGTACAGGATATGCTCTTTATAGCACTTCAAACCTGAAAAAACAGCAAATTGAGTGGATGGTGGACAGATGTCATCGAGTAAACCTGTTCCCATCAAGACAGCGCCTTGAATTCTGGGAGCAAAATTTTTGACATCGATGTATCCTAGTTTTTCAAATGTCTTGTCTACTTTTATGCCAGATGGGTCGAACCATTTGTTATAATATCTAAGACCTTCATACGCGATCAGATCAAGGTTCAAATCCCAAACGCGTTTGTAATCGGAGAGAAAAGGATATAGTGCGCAGATTCTTTTAATGTCTTTATTGAGAGCTGCGCATACCAGCGCAAGAGCCGCACCCTGACTGGCACCATTGGAATAAAGTTTTTCCTGATCGGTTTCAGGAATGGTTTTCATCAAATTGACTAACACAACTGTATCCAGAAACACTTTACGATAGTATAGATCATCTGGAGTCTCGCCAGCCAAGCCCATAATAATGTGACCGCTTACTGTTGTCCCAGGATAGGAGCTTTTATCATGGCTTCTCCCACCTTGTCCTCTACAATCCATTGAAACGACAGACATATCAGAAGCCACAAATCCTGAAAGCTCCAAAAAAGATCGAGAAGAACCAGGATATCCGTGGAATTGAAATACCAGAGGCTTCTTTTCATTTCCAGTTGGGCGCAGGTATTTTGCGTAGATCATAGAGCCATCAAAGCTTTCGAATGTCAAATCGTAGCACTGCATCATTTTGGAACTCATTTCAGGTAAAAATGTCAGTTCGTATGATGCTTTATAATCTTTGACCATTGAGAGTTGTCGGTCCCAGTAATTGTTGAAATCCGGTGGGCATGGCGTAATGCCCTTATAATTCTTAAGTTCCTCAAGTGTCATATCACCGTCGATCATGATTACCTCCAAGATATTTTCTTTAAATATATCACATGAACTATAGGGGGTAAATGAGAAAAAGAGACAAATGTCAGTAAAACTTCAAAAATATAAAAAAAGTGGAGCAAATATTCATTTTCTTGTTTACATCACTTTTTTTGTATGCTATATTTACATTATAAATACCAGATGCGAATTTCGAACGTTCGAGTATCTACAAGATTATGACATCGTTTTGCTACAAGGTCAAAAAATTGTAAGGGGAAATAAGCATGGCGCAGTTAAGATTATCAAACATCAATAAGATTTACGACAACAAGGTACAAGCGGTATTTGATTTTTGTCTTGATGTACAGGACAAGGAATTCATCGTGTTTGTAGGTCCGTCCGGTTGTGGAAAATCCACGACATTACGGATGATCGCAGGACTGGAAGATATAACAGGCGGTGAATTTTATATCGATGGAGAATACATGAATCATGTTGAACCCAAAGATAGAGATATAGCGATGGTTTTTCAGAGCTATGCATTATATCCTCACATGACGGTTTATGAGAACATGTCGTTTGGCCTGCGCATTAAAAAAATACCTAAAGATGAAATTGACGCAAGGGTGAAAAAAGCAGCTAAAATTTTGGAAATCGAATCCTTTTTGGATCGAAAGCCTAAAGCGCTGTCCGGTGGTCAAAGGCAAAGGGTAGCACTTGGTAGAGCCATTGTTAGAAATGCCAAAGTGTTTTTGATGGATGAGCCTCTTAGCAACCTCGACGCAAAATTGAGAGTTCAAATGAGAAGCGAGATCATCAAACTTCATGAGACAATCGGGGCGACGACTATCTATGTCACACATGACCAGACAGAAGCCATGACAATGGCGTCCAGAATAGTAGTGATGAAAGATGGTTATATTCAACAGATTGGAACACCAAAGGAAATTTACAACAATCCGCAAAATATATTTGTGGCGAGTTTTGTCGGTGCACCCGCTATGAATTTCTTGAACGTACAAGTTTCCAGTGGAAACATTGTGCTTGAAGGAACTCCATATCAAATTGGTTCAAATTTATCGGATATACTTAAAAGTTACGAGGGCAAAGAAATCATCATGGGAATCAGACCAGAGGATTTGCACGTTTCAGAAGATATAATCATGCAGTTTCCTGAGAGAACCATTGCCTATGATGTTGATATTTCAGAATTGCTCGGACATGAGTGCGTACTGCATGGCAAGCATGGCAAACAAAGAATTGTTGCGAAAGTCAGTGAACGAACCAATATTAAAAATCATCAAAGCATTAAATTGAATATGGATTTTGACAGAATTTACTTTTTCGACAAAGACACTGAAAAACGGATTTCTTAACTCAAGCATTGGTTAGAGTCATGACAAAAGTCAGAAGAATCGTTAATATTTAGATGAATTGGGGAGGACTTATGAAAAAGATTAATATAATGGTTTCAAGCTTGTTGCTCATCGTGTTGCTGATTACCGGCTGTTCCGCTACAGTTGAAACACCCGCACCTGAACCTGTTGCCTCAAATGTGGAGCAAAATACCGAAGCACCTGCAAAGCAGGATCCACTCGATCATTACACCAAAGAAAATCCTATCGCAATCTCATTTTGGAATTTTCCGAACTTCACAGGTGATGACGAGTTCGCCAAAGGTGATTATGATTTAGCATTGATCAAGGCGTTTCAAGAAGCACATCCAAATGTGAAAGTAGAATATCAAGCAATTGAATTTACAGACGGACCAGCGAAACTGGAGACTGCAATCCAATCGAGAACCAATCCGGATGTTGTCTATGATGCACCAGGTAGAGTCATAGACTGGGCTAGCAAGGGTTACTTGGTTCCAATGGATGACATGGTGGACAAGTCAATTCTTTTGGAAGCAGCAGTCACCGCAAGCAGCTATGAAGGCAGTTTGTATTTATATCCACAAGGTGTGGCGCCATTTATGATGGGATTCAACAAAGGCTTGCTTGAAGAAATGGGTTTGGTGGATATGTTGCCGCTTGACAGAGCTAATAGAGCATGGTCTGTGGAAGAATACGAAGCATTATTGACAGCTATTCATGAGAAAAATGCTGATATCGCACCTGCAATTTTGTTTGCGAAATCACAAGGTGGTGACCAAGGACCTAGAGCTTTCATTTCGAATCTGTATGGATCTTGGATCACCAATGAAGAAGTCACTGAATACACCATTAACGATACAAATGGCGTCAAAGCAATGGAATGGGCTAAACAAGCCTATGACAAAGGTTTATTGGGCCAGGGCATCGCACTTGATGCTGGTGCAAGCATTGAAGCTTTCAGAAGTGGGCTGGCGGCATCTACCATTTTATATTCTCCAGGTTTATACAGACCAGATATGATCGCGAAAAAATTCACTCCAGTTCTGGTTCCGTATCCAAACAACTCAGGCACACCAGAGCTAGAATACCTAGTTGCCGGTCCATGTATATTTGACAACGGTGATGAAGATAGAGCAATAGCAAGCAAATTGTTCATTGACTTTATGATCAATGACTCAGAGTGGGGAAAAAGAACTCTCAAGTCGACAGGAAATTTCTCGGCTAAAAACGGTGAAACCGGACTTTATGACGATGCAGAACTTGTATTCGCAGAAAAAATGAGCGCATATTTCGGACCTTACTACAATACAATCCCTGGATTCGCTCAAATGAGAAATGCATGGTTCCCTATGGTACAAGGTGTTTTGAACGGTGATGCATCACCTAAAGAGTCACTGGATGCCTTTGTAGAATTCTCAAACAACTCCATAGAAGACGCAAAATAATAACGCAATAGTTAATAGGTGAGGCAAGTCAATGACTTGCCTCACCATTAAAAAGAGGTGTAATATGGCAGAATCGAAAACAAGTTCAGAGCGTTTCGAAAAAGAGAATCAGATGGCCAGAAAGAAAAGAAAATATAGGGACAATGTAAGTGGACTGCTTTTCCTTTTGCCTACACTGGTCTTTTTCATTACGTTCGTCCTTTATCCCATGCTCAAGGGAATCTATCTATCATTTTTTAGATTCAGAGGCAGGAATATCAGTTTTATCGGAATGGATAATTATAAGAACCTTCTGACGGACAAAGTATTCATCAAATCGTTGACCAATACGACGTTGATCACAGGCATAGCGGTTCCGATTGTCATTGTTTTCGCATTGTTCGTAGCAATCAATATCTATAACAAAAATGCCACCATCAGATCCTTCTTCAGAGGTGTGTTTTATATTCCTGCCATATCATCGGTAGTTTCCATCACTGTCGTATGGGCTTGGATTTATCATCCACAGTACGGTATTCTGAATTATGTGTTGAAGTCTGCGAATATTTTGAATCAGAACGTGGACTGGCTCGGAAGCAATAAAACCGCATTGTTTGCAATCATTGCAATCCTTGTCACTACTTCAGTAGGGCAACCCATTATATTGTATGTGGCAGCCCTGGGAAATGTCTCAAAAGAATACATCGAAGCGGCTACAGTGGATGGTGCGAGCAAATGGACAATCTTTACACAGATCATTTGGCCTTTGATCATGCCTACGACACTTTATGTGGTGGTCGTGACGACTATCAACAGTTTTCAGATATTTGCACTCATTCAGTTATTGACCGCAGGTGGACCGAACTATGGGACATCGACAATCATGTACTTGGTTTATACTAAAGCAATTGTAGAAGGAAGATTTGGCATTTCTAGTGCCATGGGTGTTATTCTCGCATTGGTGATCGGTGCAATCTCGCTCATACAATTTAAGTTCTTTTCAACTGATGTGGAATACTAGGGGTGAGGAAGATGAATAATATAAAAAAGAAATCAAAACTGAATATCATAGGAATCTTTTCCATGATTATCTTAATCGGTTTGACAATATTCTTCCTGTTCCCGTTTTATTGGATTCTAACAGGCTCCTTTAAACTGCAGGAAGTGGCGATTTCCATTCCACCGGAGTGGTTTCCGATGAGTCCTACCTTACAAAATTACAGACAGTTATTTGTGCCACTCACTGGCAGGTGGTTTTTCAACTCCGTATTTGTGTCCAGTGCTACAACCATACTCGTGTGTGTCACTGCTTCTCTATCGGGATACGCACTGGCTAAAAAGAAATTTACTGGAATGCATTTCATATTCATGGTATTTGTAGCCGCAATGGCATTACCAAAACAAGTCATATTGATTCCACTTCTTAAATTCATCACAGAACTCGGATTGATGGACTCCTATGCGGCATTGATTCTTCCTGCGGTCGGATGGCCATTCGGCGTCTTCCTGATGAAGCAATTTTCTCACTCTGTACCTGTAGAGTTGTTGGAGTCCGCTCGGATTGACGGCTGCGGAGAGCTCAGAACATTTGTGAGTATCGTATTGCCAATTATCAAACCAGGTGTTGGCGCACTCGCAATATTCACATTTATATCCAGTTGGAATGATTATTTTTCACAGCTCATATTTACAAATTCAGAACATATGAAAACGCTTCCTCTAGGTTTGGCAGCCATGTCTCAAGGTGCGGAGTTCACAATCAATTATGGACTGCTTATGGCTGGTGCGCTTTTGGCGTCACTGCCTATGATTGTCGTGTTTTTATTGTTCCAAAGTTATTTTACGCAAGGTGTCACAATGGGTGCGGTCAAAGGTTAGGAGGCAAAATGGATTTGGCGAATTTCGTTATAGGGTGGTTTTATTATAGTTTTTATTACATGCTTTTTTCAGTGTTTGCAACATTGATGCTCAATAGGTTCACAAAAAGGTTATGGTTGTCACCTTTGATCATCAACGCAGTCAGCATTGTATTATTGATTCTGCTCGTTAAAAACAACTGGATAGCGGGTGGTGATGCAACCTATGCCATGTATTTCAACTATATGCCCATAGTATTTTCGAGTATCGTTGTCAACCTGTCGATCGGCATTAAAAATCAATTGATGAAAACAAATAAACATTTTGAAGAGGTATAGATGAGTAAAACAGATGGTATAAAAGGAAAGCTCATTGTATCCTGCCAAGCTCTTCCTGACGAACCGCTGCATTCTCCAGTAATCATGGGGCGAATGGCACTTGCGGCTCAAGAAGGAGGTGCGGGAGGCATCAGGGCAAATACGAAAGAAGATATTAAGGAAATCAAGCGTGTGGTGGGGTTGCCGATTATTGGCATTGTCAAACGCAATTATCCAGATTCCAAGGTATACATTACTCCAACATTGAATGAAGTCGAGGAACTTGTTGAGGCAGGTGTGGAAATCATCGCTATGGATGCCACAAGGGAATTGAGACCAGGCAATATCACACTGGAAGATTTCTTCAATATGGCAAAAGCAAAATATCCATTACAAAAGTTTATGGCCGACTGCTCGACACTTGAGGAGGCCATTGCTGCAGATGAACTGGGATTTGATTTCGTAGGAACGACTTTAGTGGGGTATACAAGTTATACAGATGGCACACAAATCGAGGCAGAGGATTTCAGTTTGATCAAACAAATTTTGTGTCTTGTCAAGAAGCCACTGATAGCAGAGGGCAATATCAACACACCAGAGAAAGCAAGGAGAGTACTTGAACTGGGTTGTCACAGTGTTGTGGTGGGTTCAGCAATCACAAGACCCCAATGGATCACAAAAAAGTATACCGAGGAAATTGAAAAGAATCAAATAAAATAAAATAAAAGAATGACATAGGAGGCCGCATGAAAGGCGTATTTACAGCATTATTGACACCGTTTTTACAGGATGGAACGGTGGATGAAAAGGCGCTCAGACAAATGGTGAGACACAACATCGACGTCATGACTATTGACGGATTGTATATTGGAGGTTCCACAGGGGAAGCGTTCCTAATGAATGAATCCGAACGCATTAGAGTGCTCCAAATCGTCAAGGACGAAGCACAAGAAGCCATAGTATTGATTGCACAAATTGGATCACTGAATTTGGAGGAATCCATCCGAATCGGTTTGGAAGCCAAGGCACTTGGCTTTCAAGCTGTTTCAGCGATAACGCCTTATTATTACCGCTTTTCTTTTGAAGAGATTTTAACGTTTTACAGTGATCTATGTCAAGCTCTGCAGCATCCTATGATCGTCTATTCAAACCCTTCAATGTCCGGATCGAACTTCGACCTCAATAAATATGAGCAATTGCTCAATTTAGAGCACGTTATAGGTGTCAAATATTCAGATGCGGATGTCGCAAAATTCGAAAGACTCACGACATACTTCAAGAATAAACTATTCTATTATGGTTATGATGAAATCTCCATTGTCGGCTTCCTGCTAGGCGCGGATGGCGTTATCGGATCCACTTACAACTTGACAGGTCACATCGTCAAGAAGATGGTTGTGCTACTTGAAAAAGGTGAAGTGGTCAAAGCAAGGGCGTTGCAAGGACAGATAACTAACTGTATCGAGTCCGTTGTGGACAATAATTTATATCCGACCTTGAAAGGATTGTTGAATCTGGCCGGTGTCGATCCAAGTCTTATGAAAAAACCATTTGGCGAATTGAATGCAAATCAAAAGAATCAGTTACAAAATATATTCAACCAAATCCAACAGCTGAATCAATTTGTAAAAATGCAATAAAAATGGAATAATGGTAAAGGGTGAGGTAATTATGATCTTTGTTTTTGATATCGGTGGAACAATGACGAAATACGGCATCTATGAGAATTCGGAGATGTGTTACGAACTGATTGAACATAATGAATTTCCATCCATGGCAAATCAAGGTGGTCGGATTATGATTGACCACCTTTTTAAGGCTGTGGAGGAACTTTCAATTAATTACAATCTTACAGGGATTTCCATAAGTTCCGCAGGGCAAATCCATCCTTTTTCTGGAGAGGTCATTTTTGCTACGGATAATATACCCGGTTATTCAGGTATGAATTTGAAAAAAATGTTCGAGAGCCGTTTTGCAGTGCCAGTGGCAGTTGAAAATGATGTGAACTGTTTTTTGTTGGGGGAATACAGCACTCGGAATTTGAGTGGTGACGTCCTGGGATTGACACTTGGCACTGGAATTGGTGGAGCAGTAATGACAAGAGGAGAGCTCTTGAGAGGGAGTACTTTTTCAGCAGGTGAAATTGGACATATTCAGCTTGTCAGAGAAGGTTTGCCATGTACTTGTGGCTATAATGGCTGCTTTGAACAATATGCATCTACAAAAGCTCTGAAGACAAGGGTTGAACTAGAAATGTCAATTGATGATCTGAAGATTTTCTTTCAACGTTGTAAAGAAAATGATTCAGCCGCACTTAGTCTTCTGGATCAGTGGATAGATGATCTCACAGACGGGATTAAAAGTTTGATCCATGTCCTTAATCCGGAAAAAGTCATCATTGGAGGCGCAATTGCGGCACAAGGTGCCTATTTGGAAGCCGCCATTGAAAAAAAACTAAAACAGAAAATAATGTCTTCTTTTGCAAAAGAACTTCAAATAATAGTATCTGAAAATGGCAATACAAACAATCTGAACGGTGCACTTGTACACTGGATCCAAAGTTATCCAAATATGTCTTGAGGGAGGTTGAAATGTCAAAATCTAAGCTAAGCATCGCAATGGAACAATTTAAACCCAATTATACCAAAGCTGAAATCAAACTTTATGAGTATATTCAGGCACATATGGAAACTGTGATGTACAATTCCCTTACTGAATTATCAGAGATTTGTTCAGTTGGTGAAGCCACCATTCTAAGATTTTGCAGAAAAATCGGTTATAAAGGCTATCAAGACTTCAAACTTGCCGCTGCGCAGGAACTTTCATTGATCCAATCTAAACAAGTGAATGAAGACACGTTCATGAACCGTATTCGGATCAATATGCAAAAAGTCATTGAAGACACTTATGAGGCCATGAAACAGGAGTCAATCGAGGAAGCCATCAAGTGGATGGATGAAACGGATGATATCATCATATATGGAGTGGGACACTCTGGTGCCTCCGCACTGGATTTCCAAAGCAGGTTGATGCGTGTGGGAAAAAATGTTCAAGTGGTGACAGACCCACATTTTCAAGTGATGCGTTCTTGTTCCGCAAATGAAAAGTCATTGATTATTGCCATCAGTTTAACAGGCAGTACAAAGGATATAGTGGATGCGGTCAGCATTGCTAAGGAAAGAAAGGCTAAAATCATAGCCATCACAAGTTATGTGAGGTCACCGCTTACAAAATATGCGGATACGGTTTTGTTGACATCGGGAAAAGAAAGCCCTCTTGATGGTGGCTCAATGGTGGGCAAGGTATCACAGCTTTATGTCATTGACACACTGTGCACTGGCCTGATCATGAATAATATGGATTATGCTCAAATGATCAAAAAGGAAGCCGCAGAAGTGGTTGCTTCAAAACTATATTGATATTAACGTGAGGTTGTATATGATATTTGATAGCGTGGAACACATTGGCATATATAAGGGCATTCATATTGGATTGGATCGCGCAATCCAGATGATTGAAAGCAACCAACTGGATCTATCAAAATCAGGTAAGGTTTCAGTAGATGGGGATGCAATTTTTTACTTGGTCCAAGATTATTCAACAAAAGATGTGCTTGATGCAAAACTGGAAGCGCATAGACGATACATCGATCTTCAATTTTTAGTAAAAGGCAATGAAATCATGGATTGTATCAACATAGTGAATTTATCGGAACTGACAGATTACGATGAAGCCAATGACATCCAATTTTTCAAAGGAGAGTGCAACCGTCTTTTTGCTAAAGAAAACGATTTTGCCGTCTTTTTCCCTCACGATGGACATCGCACAGGTGTCTCTACACAAGAAGCTGAGCAAGTAAAAAAAGTTGTGTTCAAAATTGCCTATGATCTTTAATGAAGTGAGGTATATCCAATGAAAGCGATACTGGGAGCTCAAATATTGAAACGAGATGAAATCCTTGAAAATCATGTTTTGATATTTGATGAAGCCGTTCAATCCATTGAATCGGAAGTTGATTATAAAAAAAGGTTCGAAAGCTCAACGGTTGATATCAAGGAATATCATTTTAAAGGGATATTGGTCCCTGGATTCATTGATATCCACATACATGGTTCTATGGGACACGATGTGATGGATGCAAGTGAGGAAGCGCTGCAATCTATCAGTAGCAGTATTCTGAAGTCCGGAACGACTTCTTTTTTGGCGACAACCATGACGATGTCACAGTCCGAAATCGAAGGGTCGCTAGAGGCCATCCAATTGTTTATGGAACACCAAGAAAATGAATTTTCCTTTAAAAAAGTAAACGGAGCACGATTGATCGGTGCACATCTAGAAGGTCCATTCATCAATCCGGCCTACAAAGGCGCACAAAACGAAAAACACGTTCAAAAACCGTCGAGAGACTGGATTGATCCACACATAAAAACTATAAAAATGATTACATTGGCACCCGAAATGGACGAAGGTTTCAAATTCACAAAATCACTGAAAGATACGGATATTGTGTTGGCCATCGGTCACTCGGGATGTGATTATGAAACGGCATTGGAGGCTTTCGATGAAGGTTTCCATCATATCACCCATTGCTTCAACGCAATGACAGGTCTTCATCATAGAAGACCTGGTGTGGTTGGCGCAGCGCTTACAAAACCGTTCACACTGGATATTATCGCAGATGGGATCCACATCCATCCAGACTTCATGGGACCCTTTGCAAAACTAAAGGGCATACAGCAGACGATATTGATCACTGATGCCATGAGAGCCGCAATGATGCCAGAAGGAGAGTATTCTTTAGGTGGGCAAAATGTAATTGTCAAAGAGGGTTGTTGCAGACTTGATGATGGCACTTTGGCAGGTAGTGTGTTAAGCATGGATCAAGCCTTGAGAAATTTACTTGAGAAGTCCGATTTAAACATCTACGAAATTATTCGAATGTTAAGTGAAAATCCCGCCAGACGTCTTGGATTGTTTTCTGAAATTGGCAGTTTGGAAGTTGGAAAAAAAGCTGACATTGTTCTTCTGGATGAAAGTTATCAGATCGCTAGAGTATTTGTAAATGGAGAATTGACAGATTGACAGATTGCGGAGGCTTTAATGAATCTTATAATAGTCAAAAATTATGAGGAGATGAGTGTCAAGGCAGCACATCTTTTCGTCGCTCAACTCATCAACAAACCAGACAGTGTGCTTGGTTTGGCAACCGGTTCGACACCGGTCGGGATATATGAGCAATTGATCAAATTTTACAATGAGGGCATCATTTCATTTAAGTCTGCGAAAGCTTTTAACTTGGATGAATACGTAGGCATTCCGAAGGATCACCCTCAAAGTTATTGGAATTTCATGCAAACCATTTTTTTTTCCAAGGTGGATTTACCAGATTCAAATCAATTCATACCATCCGGTATGTCTATAGATCCGGTTCTTGAGGCATCAAATTATGACAAGGCTATTGAAATGTCCGGTGGAATTGATTTGCAAGTGCTTGGAATTGGAAGAAACGGGCATATCGGTTTCAATGAACCAAATTTGCAGTTTGAAACCAAAACCCATGTGGTTGAACTGGATGAACAAACGATACTGGACAATTCCAGATTCTTCGAAGATGTATCATCAGTGCCTAAAACTGCAATCAGTATGGGAATCAAAACCATCATGCAGTCCAAACAGATCATTCTGTTGGCATCAGGCATAGAAAAAAGCGATGCGATCCATAAAATGTTACATGGTAGCATCACCCCTGATTTACCTGCTTCAGTGCTTCAATTGCATCCCAATGTCACTGCAATAATCGATCGGGAAGCCGCATCAAAATTGGATATCTCAGAATACTAGAACCGCCTTGGCGGTACCACCGTTGTGGTACCGGGTACCCAAACGGCGGTTAATTAAAACTCATCTCTTTTTAATGGTTACGCTCCCTATGGCAACACAAACATATTTCGATTTTAACCCGCAAGTGCAAGCATATGATTGAACTTAATTAATTTTGGGTACTTCTAATAACATTCACAATTCACATGTTACAACAACTGTTTTGTTGTCCTTATTCGTCGGGTGTTAATTGGAGGTGTAATCATGAAAAGTATTAAAGTAAAAACCATTGTTTACATTCTAAGCTTAGTAATTGTTGCTACCCTTGCAGTCGCTATTGGAGGCTACATAACAGGAAATCAGACTACACAGCAGGTTTCGGAGCGGATTCTCGAAGATTACCTCGTCAGTTCAGGCAATGCCTTTGAAGATTACATCGAAGATGCTTTTGGCACTCTAAATCTCAGCAGTGACGGAACACTTTTGGATGAACAAGGGACGTCCATAGCCAACCGTTACGAAGCAATAGATCGGTTCAGGTCCAGTACCAATGTGGAAGCCACTATTTTCAGGCGCACGGAAACGGATTTTGAACGAATTATCACCAGTATTACCAATGAGCAGGGAGAACGAGCCATAGGCACTCTATTGGGAAGTGAAGGTGCAGTTTATGCATCCATTCTTGCTGGTGAAGAGTTTTTGGGCGAAGCCAATATTTTGGGAGTTCCCTACCGTACCCGATATACGCCTGTATTTGATAATAATCGACAGGTGATTGGTATCCTGTTTATCGGAATTCCTGTTGATCAAGTGGAGACGATTCTATCTCAAGGTCAGGCTTCATCCATCCGCAATTTGGCTCTGATCTCGATGGTTATCATTGCTATAGCTGTAGCTATTGGGTATTGGATTGGTAGCGGTATAGCTTCTCCTATCATTGAGCTACAAAAAGTCATAGACCGATTGGCTAATTACGATTTGCGTTTCGATGAGAACAGTAAAGCTATCCACTTCATGAAGCGTGGTGATGAAATTGGCCGCATCACAGAAGCGCTGGTAACCATGCAGCAGAATTTGACACAACTGATTAAAAAAATATATGACGAATCCGACCAAGTGGCTTCGTCCGCAGAGGAACTCACTTCCACTAGCCAACAGTCGGCAACAGCCGCAGGAGAAGTTGCTAAAACCATTGAACAGATTGCTACAGGCGCCACTGATCAAGCCAAAGAAACGGAAATCGGTGCTGTCAGTGCCAATGAGCTTGGAAAGACCATTGAAAAAGAACAGGCGATGATGGTTGAACTCAACGCCGCAGTGATTAAGGTTGATCAACTGAAAAATGAAGGACTGGAAACCATGAAAGAACTTGTTGAGAAAACAGATCAAAGCAGTCAGGCGTCTGGTGAGGTTCAACAAGTAATTCAGGAAACCAGTATCAGTGCAGCTAAAATTGATACTGCAAGCACTATGATCAAAAGCATTGCGGAACAGACCAATCTTCTGGCGTTGAATGCCGCCATTGAAGCGGCTCGAGCAGGAGAAGCAGGAAGAGGATTCGCTGTAGTGGCGGATGAGATCAGAAAGTTGGCAGAACAGTCCAACCGCTTTACTGATGAAATAGCTGTAGTCATTGATGAACTGAATACCAAAGTGAGCCAAGCTGTGAAAACCATGGAGACGGTGGGTAAGATTGTAGTGAATCAGACGGAGAGTGTTCATCAGACCAGCAACAAGTTTGAAGGAATTACCAAGGCAATTGACAACATGAAAACAATCCTGAGGGATTTGAACATATCCGGTCGGGATATGGAAGAAAAGAAAGAGGCAATTATAAGGGTTCTTGAAAACCTGTCAGCCATTTCAGAAGAAAATGCTGCGGGAACTGAGCAAGCCTCTGCTTCAGTGGAAGAGCAAACGGCGGCCATGGACGAAATCGCCAATACCAGCGAAGAATTAGCCAAACTTGCACAAGAAATGCAGGTAGCCGTATCTCAATTTAAGTTGTAATCCATAATTATTCTTGCACTTTTCCATAACCTACTGTATAATTCAGAATAACTTCATAGTAAAGCGTTGAAAGAGAAGAGTAGATGAACAGAACATTTTCAGAGAGTTGACCGGTGGTGGGAGGTTGACAGTGTGAAATTCATTGAATGGGCTCTTGAGTGGGATCCGAAATTGATAGTAGGTGACACGGGCTTCTCCCGTTATAGAGATAGAATATCGGTATTTTATACCCGTATTTGATTTGAGAAATGGTATTTTGACCATTACCAAGAGGTGGCACCGCGAGCAATCGCCCTCTACATGTTTAATGCATGTAGAGGGCGTTTTTTATTTGATTTTTTTAGGAAAGGAGGGCTGGATATGTGGCACAAATGAACTTTATCGCTCAAACAGATTTCAACAAAAAACTACGAAACTATTAAAAAGGAGATTATTATGATGACACAAACTTATACCGGTAATGGCAAATTTGGCACGTATGGTGGCCGCTTCGTTCCCAGCGCACTTGAATCCTCACTCAAAGAGGTCGAAGAAGCATTTTTTCAATATATTGAAGACCCTGATTTTCTATGCGAACTAAAAGCCCTACAAAAAGATTATGTAGGGCGTTCCAATCCGTTGACTTATGCAAAAAACCTCAGTGAAACCCTTGGGGGTGCAAAACTTTATTTGAAACGTGAAGACCTTAATCATACAGGTGCTCATAAAATCAACAACTGCATCGGTCAAGTATTGCTTGCAAAACGGATGGGCAAATCACGAATCATCGCTGAAACCGGCGCTGGACAACATGGTGTTGCAACTGCCACTGTTTGTGCCTTATTTGGAATGTCATGTACCATTTACATGGGAAGTGAAGACATGTCTAGACAAAGTCTGAACGTATTTCGAATGAAGATCCTTGGAGCTAAGGTTATCCCAGCTACCCAAGGAAGAAAAACACTCAAAGATGCCGTAGACGCCGCTTTGAACGATTATATCGAGAATTCGGAATCCACCTATTACTTGCTTGGTTCTGCTGTTGGCCCTCACCCTTATCCTTTGATGGTAAGGACATTCCAAAGTGTTATTGGGAAGGAAGCGAGGGCTCAAATTCTAGAGAAAGAAGGTCGTTTACCCGATTATATAATAGCTTGTGTCGGTGGTGGGAGCAACGCAATCGGACTATTTCACCCATTTTATGAAGATCAGACTGTAAAGATCATTGGTGTTGAACCAGCTGGAAAGGGTCTTGAATCTGGTGAGCACGCCGCGTCTCTTACACTTGGTAAAAGGGGTATTATTCATGGCTTTGAGTGTTATACCTTACAAGATGAAAACGGTGAGCCACTGCCTGTACACTCCATCGCCGCAGGACTGGATTATCCAGGTGTTGGTCCTGAACACTGCGCATACAAAGACAGTGGCCGAGCTGAATACTGTTCCATTACAGACTCAGAAGCACTCGACGCATTTTTTACACTCAGCAAAACTGAAGGCATCATTCCAGCACTGGAAAGCGCGCATGCAGTAGCTTATGCTGTAAAACTTGCAAAGACACTCCCAAAAGACAAAATAATGATCATAAACATTTCTGGTCGAGGTGACAAAGACGTTGAGCAAGTACAAAATATGTTGATCAAAAAAAATCCCGCTACTGCAAAAGAAGTGTATGGATTTTAGAGTGTAGGGTGTTCAAAGTCTATTTCGCTTTAAGTGGGAACAGAGGAACTGTAGCATTTGCAATGGAAACCAACTCTTCTAGATCATTTTCGCTGAGTGGAATTTCAAATTGTTTCATAATATCAACGGCCCATCTGAACTGATGAATGTTTCCAGGAGGAATTATGACATCGACTCCTCTTGAAAAAGAATATTTGACAGCTTTACTTGCCAGTTCAAAATTGTCAATCGGATGATACCAAGCTTTTGGGTAATCAATGGCATCACTTTCCTGGTGATTACTTAACACCATGGATTTGATTCCAATGATGCCCATTTTCTTTTCAAGAGCTTTTTTCAGTACAAAACTACCATAATCATTTTTGATCAACGACACAAAATTGAATGGGAACATGATGCTGTCAAAGTCATAGTATTCCATAAGTGCCAGTGCGGCTTCCGTTGAATGGGCAGAAAAACCAATATGCTTGATATACCCTTGTTCCTTTGCTTTGACATATGTTTCAAAAGAACCATTTGGTCCGAACGTTTTTTCGACGTCTGCAAGGTTATAAACTGCATGCAATTGGTATAAATCAAAATAGTCCGTCTTAAGATTCTTAAGTGACTTCTCAAGTAATGCTTGCGATCCTTTACGTGTGCGGTCTTCAGTCTTACAAGCCAAAAATATGTCTTTTCGCTTTCCAAGTAGCGCTGGACCCAAACGTTCTTCAGCATCTGAATAAGTCGGAGCCACATCAAAATAATTTACCCCGGCGTCAATCGCCTCAGCAACATAATTATTGGCATCCGTTTGGTTTTCATTGGAAACGATAACACCTCCGAACGCCACTTTCGAAAGGGTGTAATCGAGTTTTTCAATTTTAACTTTTTGCATGATAGGAACTCCTTATAGAATATAGTTGAGGGTTATTGGTAGACATATGACCTATATACCCAGTTTTGAGTGTTAAGACAAACAAATTGTAAAAGTGCTATAATGAAATAAGTGAATTAAACCAAAATAGAAAGGATACAACTATGAAATATAACCCATATACCAAATCAGGTCCAAAAGTTTCTGAAATTGGCTTCGGCGCATGGCAATTAGGCAATGCATCTTCTTGGTCTCCCATGAGTGATTCAGAAGCCATTTATTTAGTTCATAAAGCTATTGACGAAGGCATCAATTTTTTTGATACTGCACCCAATTATGCTTCGGGAAATAGTGAGCGTTTACTTGGAGAAGCTATTGCCACAAAGGACCGCAGCAAATTGGTCATCAACACCAAATTTGGCCATGATGCAAAAGATAGCCATACTGATTTTAGTTCCAGTCGTATTCGATCTTCTTTGGAAGGAAGCTTAAGAAGACTCAAGACAGACTATGTGGATTCCATTATACTCCATAGTCCTGAACGTAAATATTTAAATGATCGAGACAATGACCATTATGAGATTTTTGAAACATTAAAAAAAGAAGGTAAAATACTTGCTTATGGTGCTTCTCTTGATCATAGTTCTGATATGATCGAGCTAATTGAAAACACCAAAAGTACAGTTATTGCAGCATTTTTCAATATACTACACCAAGATTCCAGAAAAGCTTTCGAACTGGCTCTCAAAAAGGATGTTCGCATAATCGCTAAGATCCCTCTGGATTCAGGTTGGCTTTCAGGAAAATACAATCAGAACAGTTCGTTTACGGGCATTAGAAGCAGATGGTCCAAAGCAGATATCATAAACCGAGCTCATCTAATAGATGAACTTAGGGCATTACCAGCCGAAAATCAAACTATGTCCCAAATGGCCATTGCATTCTGTGCTTCCTATCCTGCAATAGCCACTGTAATTCCTGGATGTGTGAACACGGACCAATTAACGATGAACATCAACAGCGTTCAGATCCCTATGGATGAAATATCAATCAAAAGATTGGAATCTTTTTATGAAAACAAAGTTCGTGATCTAAATTTGCCTTGGTGATTCAGAATTATAACTGGCACCATACAGTTTTTTGGCTGGGATTTTATCATCACTAGAAAGAATACTCCTTCCTCTTAGGTGGGAGATGAATTGCCTGTTTTTAAAAAAAGAACACTTGTTCGACTTTGTGTGTTGTGATATACTATTTGTAAGGGGTTGATTCATATGCACAGAGCCTACAAATATAGAATATATCCAACAATTGAGCAAGCTGAACTGATCAATAAAAACATCGGCTGTAGCAGGTTCATCTACAACCATTTTTTGGCCCTGTCAATAAGCGATAAATACCTTAGCTACAATGAGTATGCCAAAAGACTCACAATCCTAAAGAAAGCATACCCTTTCCTGAAGGAAGTGGAATCAACTTCCCTTCAGCAAACTTTAAGAGATCTGGACAGCGCTTATTCCAGATTCTTCAAGAAGCTGGCTGGGTTTCCGAAATTCAAAGACAAGAGGTGCCCAAAACAGAGCTACCGCTCCCAAATGGTGAATGGCAATATCCAGATCAGGGAAAATCATATCAAGCTACCAAAGCTGAGTTTTGTAAAGTTCGCAAACTCCAGAGAAGTGAAAGGCAAAATCCTAAATGTTACAATCTCAAGAACCAATACATACAAATACTACATTTCTATCTGTGTTGACACAGAGATTGAGATGATACCAAGAGCCACGGGTGAAATCGGCATAGACTTGGGACTGAAGGATTACCTTGTAACCTCAGACGGCTTGCCGGTCCCCAACCCCAAGTACTTCAGGAAATATGAAAAACAACTTGGCAAAGCACAAAGAAGACTTTCCAAAAAGAATAAAGGTTCCAAAAACTACAACAAAGAAAAACTGAAGGTGGCACTTCTGCATGAGAAGATCGCCCATACCAGAAGGGATTTTCTCCACAAGCTGTCCACTGCAATAGTAGCTGAAAACCAAACTATTGTTGTAGAAGGACTTAAGCCTGGAAACATGATCAAGAACAAAAGGTTATCCAAATCCATAGCAGATGCATCCTGGGGTATATTCCTCGATATGCTTGAGTACAAGTCCCTTTGGCATGATAGAAAATATATCAAGATTCATACCTTTTTCCCTAGCAGTCAGCTATGTTCCAGTTGTGGCTATCAAAACAAAAACATGAAGAAGCTGCACATCCGGACATGGGAATGTCCCCTCTGTGGTGAATTCCATCACAGGGATGAAAATGCAGCCAAAAATATCAAGGCAGAGGGTCTAAGAGTAGCGTTTAAGACTATTGCGGATATTTAGGGTACTGGAACTACCCGATATTAAGCCTGCGGAGTCCTAAATAAGACCTTGCACCAAATGAGGCACGAGACTATGAAACAGGAATCTCCCACTTCAAAAGCTATGCTTTAAGTGGTGAGAGTGTTCAAATGGGGTGATATTGGAAGGATGGCTGAGTAGGCCAGCGGCAAGGAGGAACAAATGACTGCATTTATAAAACCACCATCAAAAATACCTTTTTTATTGAGACTTGGGATATGGATGTCAGATAAGATTACTGGCAAGGAGCTTGAGGTTCCCAGACTACTGTCATGGTATCCCAAAGTTGCCATCAGCTCGGCGGTTATGGAATCCCTGGTGGCACATAGGGATAAGAATTTATCAAAGCGAATGTTGAAACTCGTTCGCATGCAAGCCTCTTTTTCAGTTTCCTGTCCTTTCTGTGTTGACATGAATTCATCTGAGTATGAAAAATCAGGAATAACATCTGAAGAGTTGGCGGCTCTTATGGACAGCGATCTCATTGAATCGACTTATACATTCACTCACAGGGAGACCATTGCACTGGAATATACACGGCTGATTTCAAAATCACCGCTTGCTTTCCCAAGTGAACTGATCAAGTCATTGAAAGAGAATTTTACTGAACGTGAAATTGTGATTTTGGCCAGTACAGCAGCTCAAGTCAATTATTGGGCTAGATTGATTCAGGCGCTAGGAGTGCCACCTGCTGGATTTGCTGGATCATGTCAATTGCCTGAGGAGGAAGAATGGAAAAATTAAGATATCTGTTTGAGAATTTCAATCTAGCCGAAATGTTGGTGAAAAATTGGGCGTATGATGAGGAATCCGTTAAACTTTTTCGAAATTTTAGAATTTCTTCAAATGCGATTTATCCGTTCGAAATAGGAGGTAAACAACATTTTTTGAGATTGTCGCCAGCGGCTACTAAAGATGTTGGATTTATTCAGGATGAAATCGCATTTGCAAAGCACTTAAGAAATCACAGTTACGATGCGGTGAACTTCATAGAATCCAAGAATGGAAAGTTGGTGGAATCCTGTGAAACACCATGGGGAATATACCATGCATCAGTCATGGAAGGTGTTTTAGGTGAGGAACTTGAAAAACTTGAAATGGATGCTTCAAAAGCATTTGAATTCGGTAGCGCACTTGGCGGATTACATAAAATTTCTTGTGCTTGTGATGTGGAATTTTCAAATAGAATGGACTACTTGGATGCGTTAATGTGGTGCAGAGCTTATTTGTACGACTTTTCTGAGCATAGTGTGATTATTGATGCCGTTGATCATTTGATCCCTATTCTTGAAAAACTGCCAAAAGACAAGATGCAGTATGGTATGATTCACTATGATTTCGATCTGGACAACGTTTTCTGGAATCAGGAATCGGGAAGAATGTCTGTGATCGATTTTGACGATTGCATGAAGTCTTGGTATGCCATGGATGTGGTTTTATCGCTTGATAAACTTGGAGATGGTTATCAGGATAGTTTCATTGAGGGTTATAAAACCCATTTTCAAATGAGTTCTGATTATGAACGTATTGCACCAGCGCTCAGACAATTCACTCGGATTTATAGCTATACACGGATCGCAAGAAGCATAGAAGAAAATTGGAACAATGAACCGACCTGGTTGACAAATCTTAGATTGAAATTAGAGCATTATCTAATGAAAACTAAGGCGGAAATCAGAGAGAATCTCGTAAAGTAGAAGAGTAAGCAAATAAAAAAACTAGCATTCCTGGATAATATCCGATGAATGCTAGTTTTTATTTTTCTATGTCTCTGACCAAATCAGTTTCTTTTGCAATTCTTTGAGCAAAAGTTCCACAATGATTGCAAGGAGTGTGACAGGAATCGCACCTTCGAGTATCAAAACCATATCAAAGGTCCTGACACCATTCACAACCAGCACACCAAGACCACCAGCGCCAACAGCAGCAGCCAAAGTAGTTGCGCTGATATTTATGACAAGTGCGGTCCTGATGCCTCCGAGAATGACATTTAAAGCTAGTGGAATTTTCACTTTGATATAAATTTCAGTCTCAGTCATTCCCATACCTTTTGCAGCGTCAATGATGTCTTTTGGCACTTCCTCAATACCAATGACCACATTATATATGATTGGCATCAATGCATAGACTACTAGGGCAATAAGTGCGCCTTTGATCCCATATCCTAAAACCGGGACAGCTAGGGCGAGCAAAGCAGGGGATGGAAAAGCCTGTCCCAAACTCACTGTCTTCAGTAGCAGTTCTTTGAATTCGTGTCCATGATTCGTAGTTACAAATATACCCAGAAGTGTCCCGAGTGTTACTGCTATGAGACTGGACAGTAAAACCATCCAAATATGCTCAACAAAATATACTGCCAATAGAGTACGTGAACCTTCTGTGCTTTTTGAACTGACCAACCTATACAATATTGCTTCAAATCCTTTTGAGTAGACGACAATTACTGTGAGAATCACTGTCAAAAGTGTTGCCATTATCAATCCTTTTTTATTTGATTTCATATTTGATCACTTCCGGCTATTCTTAAAATATGATCCCAGGAGATACTTCCATTTACAAGAGAGACCTTATCAATCCCGGTTGTCAACATAAGGGTTAATACTTCTCTAAGTGTAGCGTCTTCATCGAGGGGTTCCTCATTCAAAATGGTTGGTTCCGCGTAATCCACAGCGGGCTTTCTTGATAAAATTGTTAAAATGCCTTCGCCTTTGAAAAAGTTTTTGACAAAATCATTCTTCGGATTGAGTACGATTCTCTCAGGGGTATCCAATTGAACGATCTCCCCTTGGTTCATTATACAGATCCGGTCCGACAGCAAAAGCGCCTCATCAATATCGTGTGTAACAAAGACCACTGTCTTTTTTAGTTTTCTTTGAATTTTTCTGAATTCCTTTTGTAGTCTCAACCGATTTATGGGATCGACTGCTCCAAAAGGTTCATCCATAAGCAGAATATCCGGATCGGATGCTATGGCTCTTGCCACGCCGATTCTCTGTGCTTCGCCTCCAGACAACTCAAAAGGCTTTTTGTTTTTATATTGATTTGGATCAAGTCCGACGAGGTCCAACATTTCATCTACCCGTTGAGTGATTTTGCTTTCATTCCATTTTAAGAGATGAGGCACAGTTGCAATGTTCCGTTTGACATCCATATGTGGGAATAGTCCAATGCTTTGTATGACGTATCCGATGGTCTTCCTAAGGTCTTCACCTCTAAGGTCATCAATGTTGTCTCCGTCTACTTCAATTTCTCCGCTATCCCTGGGAATCATCTTGTTGATCAGTCGAAGCAAAGTGGACTTTCCACATCCAGAGGGTCCAAGGACTACTAGAAATTCAGCGTTATTGACAGTGAGAGATAGATTGTTGACTGCGGTGAATTCTCCATATTTTTTCGTAACATTATTTATTTTAATCATAAATTATTCCCCTCATTGTCTTTTCAAAAGATTTTAAAACATAATCAAGCAATACCGTAAAAAACACTATCGGTAGCACACCCAGTAAAATCAGATCCGGAGAAGCTTCTCCAAGTCCCAAGAAAACAAAAGTCCCCATTCCACCGCCACCGACAAGACCTGCTAAAACTGCTCCACCAATAGTTTGGATAAAGGCAATCCGGATGCCTGTAAATATCACAGGAAATGCGAGTGGAAATTCTATGTTCCTAAGAATTTGATTATTGTTCATTCCCATGCCTTTTGCAGCTTCGATTATATTGTTGTCCACAGAATAAAACCCAGTTAGAGTGTTCCTACCAATAGGGAGTAGGGTATAGAGCGTAAGTGCGATATAGGCAGGAGCCCAGCCGATACCACTTACACCTAAGGCATTAAAGAATGGCAATTTTCCAAGTCCAGAGAGCGGCACTAGAAAAATTCCAAAGAGGGAAAGACTTGGTATGGTTTCAATAATGCTGAGAGGAACCATGATTTTGTCCTCCAGTTTCTTTTTGGAATATGCCAAAAAACCTAATGGAACAGCAATAATTGCCCCTGTTAGGACTGAACCGAGCGTGAGAATTGCATGTATTCTGAGATTATTGTAAAATTGAACTTTTTTGATATTATACTCTTTGACCAAAGACAAGTCATCAAAAGCACCACTCATCATAAAATAGGACATGATCGCAAAAAAGCCTATGGCGCCAATCCATTTGATGACCTTATACTCCATTATTCGTTTGCTGTAAGTCGAGAACAACATGTATATGCAAAAGATTTGGACATAGAATCCTGACGCTAGACTGATTCTCGCTGATGATGAAGCAGACGTAAACAGTCCTGTTCTCGACTGCAAACTCCAAAATAACGATACGACCAAAATTGCCGTGATCATAAACACCATGTTGTTCTTGTATTTTTTTTCATACAAAGAAAGTGCCATAAGTGATATCCACAGCACTAAAATAACCGTTCCCATAGCCCCAAGAAATTCGAAGCTTGAAACTTCAACGCCCTGAGAAATTCGATTAGGTTTATTTACAATCAGCGTCATAAAAAGAAATGCTGCTGTCCCTATAGAGGATAACAACAGCAATGTCTTATCTTTCAATTTATTCATATAGTCCTTCTTCTACTAAATGTTCCTCTGCAACAGCTCTTGGTGATAAGCCATCGACTATGACTTTCTTATTCATAAGTTGCAGATTCTCAAGAGTCAATGTTCCAAATACATCTTCAATGATATCTTTGATTTCAGGATATTTCTCAAGAACTTCAGCTCTGACAATAACCGAAGGTTCAAATACCGGTGGAATGGATAGTGGATCATCAAGTACTACCAGATCAAGGTCAGGCAATGAGCCATCTGTGCCATATACAAGTGCCACATTTACGCCATCTGTTCCATTTGCAAGTGCACTAATGGTTTCAGCGGTGTTTCCATGTGAAAGCATAATAAGTTGATCTGGTTTCAGTTTGAATCCATAACCTTCCTCCATACCTAAAAGTCCCATGTTCTTTTCTGCAAAGAGTTGACTGGTGATGAATTTGACTTCGCCACCATTGTTGACATAGTCTGCAAAATCCGCCAATGTTTTTAGATTATTGGCATCTGCAAATTCCTTTTTCACTGCCAACATCTCTGTGTTATTTGCTTTTGCTGGTGTTAACCAGATCAGGCCGTTATTTTCTTCGTCATAAGCCTTGATTGCATTGTAGCCCTCTGACGCATCTCTCCAAATTTCTTCTTCAAATCCTTCAGAATAATATTGTCCATTGCCAGTATAATCGATTCCAATATCCAGTTCGTCTTGTAGCAGTGCATTTCTGTGAACATCCGGTGTACCAAACTGAACTTTGTCAGTAACCGTATACCCCTTTGATTCGAGAGCTAACAGTACCATATTTCCTAAAATGCCACCTTCAGTATCTACGAATGAGCCCAGCACTATTGGGTCCTCATCAGGAGAACTACAGGCTGATAACGCTGTAAGAAGTAAAACTATAACTAATATTAGTATATAAAATTTATTGTTTTTCATCACAACCTCCACAAAAATATGTGTCATTATAATCTATGTTGACTTTTACCCTATTTTTAAATAAATAAAACTCTTGTTTCAATAATGAATTGAGATCAAAAATTTTGAGATTTATTCTTTTTTTGCACGTGTGAGGTGAATCACATTAATACTCGTTCACGCGTCATATAATGTAATTAGAATAAAAGACGAAAGAGGGCGACTGGATTGGACAGATTCATATTGAGAATGAAAAAAAAGATTACATTGATTGGTGGCTTATTGATTGCGATTGCCTTCATCAGTGAAGTAGGATTTGAAAATGCACAGCTCTTTAGGTGGACATTGATCATCGCTTCCATAATCGGAGTTGCGCCTATTGCGATTCAAGCCTATCAAGCACTAAGAGTCAAAGTTGTCAGTATTGATGTTCTTGTGACTATAGCGGTTTCTGCGGCGTTCTTAATAAACAATTATGAAGAGTCTGCCATTGTCACTTTCTTATTCCTCTTTGGTGATTATCTCGAGATGAGAACACTGAATAAAACGCGTTCGGCGATTAAAGAATTAACTGAGATGGCACCTGAAAGTGCATTGAAACAAATGGAAAACGGAGAATTCAGAGAAGTAGGAGTGGAAGAAGTCGGCGTAGGCGACCTTGTACTTGTTAAAACCGGAGCGAAAGTCCCTGTTGATGGTACTGTTATAACTGGAGATGGTCATATCAATGAAGCCAGTATCACCGGTGAGTCACTTCCCGTAAGCAAGAAGAAGGATTCTAAAGTCTATGCAGGAACTATACTGGAAAATGGCACCATTCAAATTGTTGCAGATCGGGTAGGTGAGGATACAACATTCGGAAGAATCATCGAATTGGTTGAAGAAGCTCAAGATTCAAAATCGGAAGCAGAGCGTTTCATCGATAGGTTCTCAAAAAATTATACGCCTATTGTACTCATTCTCGCTGGTGTCGTTTGGTTCTTTTCAAGAGATATTGAACTTGCGATTACAATTCTGGTCTTAGGATGCCCAGGAGCATTGGTCATCGGAGTTCCGGTATCCAATGTTGCCGGTATCGGCAATGGTGCACGTCATGGGGTGCTTCTGAAAGGCAGTGAAGTCATCCATGATTTCAGTAAAGTCGACACTATGGTATTTGATAAGACAGGAACATTGACGATAGGCAATCCAAAAGTGGCAGACGCAGAAGTCTATACAGATCAAGTTGAAAAAATACTGGGTTATGTTGCAAGTGTTGAGAATGAATCGGATCATCCACTGGCTAAAGCAGTTGTAAATCATATCGGTGAAACACAATTTTACACTGTGGAAGAAACACTCGTTGTAAAGGGCGGTGGGATCATTGCAAAAGTGGACGGAAAACGCGTTATAGTTGGTAATGTTGCGCTAATGGAGCAAGAAGGGGTTGTTTCTAATGCTAAAATGCGTGAAGATATTGCTCGATTTGAACAGAGAGGCGATTCCCTTGTTCTTGCTTCAGTTGACGGCGAGATAAAAGTTTTGATCGGCATTCGTGATCAAATTCGTCCAGGTGTGAAAGAAGACCTTATGAAGCTGAAAAAACTGGGTGTCAAAAACCTCGTGGTGCTTTCAGGAGATCATCAGGGAACGGTGGATTTGGTAGCCTCTGAACTGGGGTTGACTGAAGCTCATGGCCACATGTTGCCAGAAGATAAATTAAACTATATCAAAGCGTTGCAATCCAAGGGTCATATTGTGGCATTTGTGGGAGACGGTGTAAACGACAGCCCATCACTGGCTCAAGCAGAAATCGGAATTGCGATGGGAAATGGCACTGACGTGGCAATAGAAACATCAGATGTTGTTTTGATGAACTCGGACTTCAGTCGATTGCCTCATGCACTGGGACTTACAAAGGCAACAGCAAACAATATGCTTCAAAACATCATCATAGCAGTCGGAGTTGTTTTAATATTACTTTTCAGTGTGTTTTTTAGTGATTGGATGAACATGTCCATTGGTATGCTGGTACATGAAGTGAGTATCTTAGTGGTGATCTTGAATGGTATGAGACTACTAAGATACAAAATAAACCTATAAAATAAGGAGGAACAAATGCAAAAAGCAACTATTCAATTAGGACCGTTAACTTGTCCATCATGTGTCAGAAAAATAGAGGGTGCAGTCAAATCTATAGACGGTGTAGACAAAGAGAGTGTCAACGTAATGTTCAATTCCAGCAAAGTGAAATTTGATCTAAACGAAGAAAAGTTGGCAGTGATCGATGTGGAAAGAGCCATCAGATCACTCGGGTATGACGTAATAAAATCTCAAGTCAAAGCGATATAAGAATTGTTATTTCAACCATTTGCAGCTGGCATCGAACGAAAGTCCATGTCAGCTGTTTTTACATTTGCCTAACGGGTATCTTTATTAAGAACAGGTCCCTTAAGGAGGCATACATATGAAACAATGGTATGAAAAATTATTTGAGAATTATGGAGAACAATATGACAATGAGGTTTTCACACAAGGCACAATAGGGGAATGTGATTTTATCGAGAAAGAATTGAACTACAATAAATCGTTGAAGATACTTGATGTCGGTTGTGGCACAGGAAGACACTCAATCGAATTGAGTAAAAGAGGCTATCAGATTACGGGTATTGATTTATCCGAAGCACAGCTGAAGAAAGCCAGAGAGAAAGCAGAAGCCAGTCAACTGAAGATTGATTTTTTGAAATACGATGCTAGAAATCTCCCCTTTAAAAATGAGTTTGACGTGGCAATCATGCTTTGTGAAGGTGGATTTCCACTTATGGAAACAGACGAGATGAATTTTGAAATCTTGAAGAATGTCTCAAAAGCACTGAAGGATTCATCGAAATTTATCTTTACGACACTGAATGGTTTGTTTCCGCTTTTTAACTCCATTAATGATTTTCACGGAGAAAATCAAAACGAAGGTGCACAATACAAAAGTGAGACTTTTGATCTGATGACTTTCAGAGATAAAAATGTCACTACTTTTACCGATGATGATGGTAACGAGTTTCAATTAGAGTGCAATGAAAGATATTATGTTCCAACAGAAATCACCTGGATGCTTAAATCATTGGGCTTCAACAAGGTTGAGATTTTCGGTGCTAAATTAGGTGCTTTTTCTAGGGAAGATGCCTTATCCACAGAAGATTTTGAAATGCTTGTCATAGCAGAATGACCATTCTTTTGAATGGTCATTCTATTATCTATTCAATATGGGTTGAGTTACCATTTGTTCCGCACTTTTTCTGCAAATCCAAGTAAGTTCTCAAATTTCAAGATTTCCCCGGAATCGAGAACAGCGCTTCCATTAAAGTATCCAAAAACCTGGTGTTGATCACTCAGAAGAATTCCAAACGATGTATATGCCGATCGGTCCAGAATCGGATTGAAAGTAGCCTCAAAGCGACCATCCGATGAGGTGAACTGCCATGGGCTAAGATAATCTGGAGAGCCATCCTCTTTCTGAGGTATGTTGAAGGTCACATGCTCCAGTTTATGTGCACCATCGTAAAAAAGTATGTTTTCAGTAGCGGATGTCGTATCTCCAAACCCGTAACCCAAGTTGAAACCGAATACTTTTCCATCGAGAATTCCGTTTGCCGCGCTCCAATACCATGTGTTGTCATATGTCCAGACCCCTCTGCCCCAATCTAAAATGCCAAAAGATTCCACTGGATCAAATACGTAATGTTGATTCTTATAGTTCACCGAACCGTTTGCACGCATACCAATGATTTTTTGATTGTAATAAAACTTCCGTGACTTTTTCCTGAATGGGGTAGCGATGACCATGCTTTCATCCATTGTGGGCGTCAGTGTCACATCTATATAGAACGATGACTGCTTGTAAAACTTTGGGATGTTCAGTTTAATACGCCTTGCACCATTTTCATGTGTGAAATGGATCTCAAGTTTATCGTCTTTATAATGTAGATCACCGGTCTCTGAACTCGAAGGCATGCCGAGTTTTCCTAACGTCATGAGTTTCATGGGGCTGATGGTTTGCACTTCTCCTGTGATGAAATCCAGAAAACTCGCGCTGATCAGTCCCATGTATCCGTTGTCAGCAATAGTGAGAGCGATACCGAAATCTTTATTGTAAACCAGATAATAGTCCCACTCTTTAATGCGAAGTTTACCAGCTTTGATATCATGCCGATCATATGTTTTGATCAGTTCAGTGGCATAGCCGGACTGACTCAAGCGACCTTTCTTATCAAGCAATTTTCCAGGTTCAAGCTTTATTTGATTCATGTTTTTTCCCCCTCTGAAAAAGCAGTACTAATTCTTTATAATTCCATTATAATATAAGGAAGATGATAAACATAGCCATGTTACTGAAAGGAGAATAAGATGTTCAGTACAAGAAGAAGTATTCGCAAATATAAGGATTTACAAATTGAGAAGGAAAAGATTGATACTATTATTGAAAATACATTGTTTTCGCCAACATCCAAGAACAGAAGACCATGGGAATTTATTATAGTGCAGGATCGAGAGAATATCGAAGCGATCTCAAAGGTGAGAGAAATGGGGAGTTCATTTTTAAATGGAGCTCCTTGTGTGATGTTGGTGATAGGTGATCCAAACGCCTCGGAAATTTGGATCGAAGACACTTCCATTGCCGCATATGCAATTCAACTTGCCGCTCACGAGCAGGGTCTTGGAACCTGCTGGGTCCAAATAAGGTTGAGAGAACATAGTGGAGATTTAACAGCATCAGAGTATTTGAAAGAAAAATTTGGTATTCCAGGTCATATGGAAGTCGCATGTGCTATTGGGATTGGATATCCAGATGAAGAGAAAGCACCTCATGAGTTAACCAACGAATTGCATGCAAAAGTGCATCATGAAAGATATTGAAAGAATTCAGAAAATGATGGGGGGAGCTGCTATGGAAGGTGCATATTTTGAGTGGGATAAAGATTTTTTGACAGGACTAGATAAAGTAGATGAACAACATTTTGGTTTGGTTGAAATCATCAACGACCTTTTGAAATTCAGTTTAGAAAGTGATTTGATCAGAATAAATGAAATCGACGAAATTCTGGATCGATTGACAAACTATGTTGTGGACCATTTTCAGACTGAAGACAAGTTGATGATTGCACATGGAGTTGATTCGCGTCATATTGAGTTGCATGAAAGACTTCATGGTGATTTTGTTAGAAATGTGAACCAATATTTTTCCAATAAGGAAGCTTTGAGATACCCGGAAAAGATGAATGAGGTATCGGAGTTTCTTGTCCGTTGGCTGGCCTATCACATATTGAATACGGATAAGAGTATGGTCCGTCAAATGGGGTATATCAAAAATGATGGCTTATCAGGTGCGGCGGCATATGAAAAAGATCACAAATTTGTGGATACAACAACGGAACCACTTCTAAAAGCTCTAAAAGCACTCTTTTATTTGGTGTCCAAAAAGAACAAAGAACTCGAAAATCAAAACTTTGAGTTGGAAATCAGAGTCAAGGAACGGACGATTGCACTGGAAGAAGCCAATCAAAAGTTACAAGAATTGTCGATGAACGATGCACTTACGGGATTGCCGAATCGTCGATATATCATGGGTGAAATTGACCAATTGATTAACCACTTTGAGCGATATCAAGTTGTTTTTTCAGTTCTATTTATCGATTTGGACAAGTTCAAGGAAGTCAATGATACCTTTGGTCATGAAAAAGGAGACGAAGTTCTTCGATGGATTGCTGGATTTTTAAAAGAAAATGTTCGAAAAACGGATATTACCTGTAGACTCGGAGGTGATGAGTTTGTCATCGTCAGCCCACATTCAAATGGCGAAGGTGCACTTGCACTAGCCCAAAAGCTATGTGAGTTGGTACATTCTAAAACATATCAAAGTCAAATACCTTTCTGGAAACCTTCCATCAGCATAGGGGTTGCAGAAGTCAACGCCAATATCAAATCGGCAAGCGAGTTGTTGATCAAGGCAGATGCAGCAATGTATGAAGCCAAGAAACTTGGCCGTGGTGGAGCCAGGCTGGTGATGACGTGATGAATGTCGGCACTGATGCTTGTTTGACTTAAAAATCACACAGAGGTATAATGATATGAGCGCTGAAATTTTCAGATTTGCTCATACACCAATGGAGGTGTTTTGAATGTCAGATGTTAAAAAGAAGTTTGAGAATTTTAAAGATAAGGCTGAGGGTACTATTCAAGAAAATGTAGGAAAGATAACAGGCAATAAAGAAATGGAAATGAAGGGTAAACTGAAAGTAAAAGTTGTTGAGACCAAAGAAAAAGTCTCTGAATTAAAAGATGATGTACTTAATAAAATCAATGATAAAATTGACAAATCAGATCAAAAATAAATTTTGATTGAAACAGCAAATGCAACCCACTTAATGGAATTGAGGTCATTTTATTTGACCAAATCATTAGGATTGGTTGCATTTTTTTCGCATAATAGATTTTCTTAATATATTTTTAAGGATTTGAAGATATAATGGGATTCAGTGGAAAATTTATATGCATGTAAATGGCAGATGGAGGGTTGATATGATAGAAAAACAAAAGAGACTGGTTGAAGAACAGTTTGCAATTGATTACAATTGTTCGAAGGAGGATTTTCTGACCAAAGAGACCTTGGTGACACACATCAAAAAACAAGAGGGATCGCGAAAGTTCTTCGACGAGGATAGCTTAATGAACATTTTGTCTTACAATGGAAAACTTGTGATCAGTGCAGGAGAAGCTATTTTGCCATGGTGTGAGGATGTACTGAAAAAGCGGATCTCTGCTGAATGGTGTTTTGAAATTGATTCACTGATTCTCATTGATCAGAAACTAAGTGAATTTGGATATAAGATCAACCAAGTACATTTGTTTTTTCTTCCTAAATATAGCCAGCCGGAGTCAGAGCTAAGTTTTCTTTATCTATCGGAAGATGATATATCAAAGCTTGAAGAGGATAAAAGAATTGATGAGGCTTTTTTGTTTGATGATTACATAAGGGATGTATTGGGGGTCGCAGTAATTTCAGATACGGAAGAAATGTTAGCGGTTGCGGGAGCATCCAACAATAGTGACCGTATGTGGGAACTAGGTTATAACTCATTCGAAGAAGAAAAAGGCTATGGAAAAGCTGCGTTGTCAGAATTGGTCAGGGAAGTGATAAAATTAGGGAAAGTACCATACTGTGGAACTGCTATTTCGCATCTTTCATCACAGAACGTCGCACTCCGTGCAGGAATGGTTCCAGGGTTTTCCGAACTGAGAACGGTTAAGATCAAATAGAATGGGTGGAGAGGATTATAATGAAAAGTAGGATAAGAGATCACATTTCGAGTGAGTTTAAATGTGTTGGCTGGAAATGAAAAAGCTCTTAAATTATACATGGACACAGGTTTCAAATTGATACAAGGCCAAGATTGCAGAAAGCTGAACAGATTTTAAAGAGGTGGATAATGAATATTGGAGTTTTTCAATTTAAAGGTAGTGGAAATTTGAAGCAAAATCATGATGCAATTCTCAGAGGAATTTCGGACGCTTCAAAAGCAGATGTAAGATTATTGGTATTCCAAGAATGCGCCACAACTGGATATCCCCCAGTTGAGCTATCCAGTATAGACGCCATTGATTTCAACCAATTGGAAATGTATGATTCCGTAATTAGAAATTTGGCTGAAAAGCATAATATGTTTATTGCATTAGGAACAATCAGAAAGGATGAATCTGTAACATTCAACTCAATCAAGTTGATTGGTCCAAAGGGAGAAGATATTGGATATTATGACAAACGTGCCCTTTGGGGATGGGATACTGAAAATTTCGAAGAGGGTAATACTCCTGGTGTTTTTGAAATTGATGGACTAAGAATTGGTTTTCGAATTTGTTTTGAAGTTCGATTTCCAGAATTCTTTAGAGAGCTTTTTGAATCAAATGTTCAGCTCGTTTTTGTCAGCTTTTGTGATGTGTCAGAAGTGGAGTTGAAGACTCGCTATGATGTGATTAAATCACATTTGATTACAAGAGCGGTGGAGAACGTGATGACAGTGGTCTCTGTAAATAGTGCATCTCATTATCAAACTGCACCGACAGCGGTTTTTAGTCCCGATGGAGACGTGATTGACGAAGCCAATATAAACGAAGAACAGTTGATTGTTTACAATTTTGAGCAACCGGAAATCTCATTCGGTCGTAAGGGGCGTATAGAAATATCAAGTAAATTGCTAAATGAAAATGCATCTAGAACTTAATCTTTGGAGGTAAAAAATGAGCGCAAATAAAATTGATAACAAACCACTTGACCAAGGTCCCTTTTACCACGGAACAAAATCAGTATTGAAACCTGGAGATTTATTGGAACCTGGGTTTAACTCAAATTATGGAGAACAGAAAAAAGCCAATTTCATTTATATGTCCGCAACCATGAACGCTGCCATATGGGGAGCAGAATTGGCACAAGGTGATGGACCAGGACGAGTTTATGAAGTCGAGCCCACAGGACCATTTGAAAATGACCCCAATCTAACTGACAAACGGTTTCCAGGAAATCCTACGAGATCTTATCGGACTAGGGATCCACTTAGAGTTTTGAGTGAAGTGCAGGAATGGGAAGGACATTCTCCTGAAGAACTAAAGCAAATGAAAGATCATCTTGAGGAACTTAAAAAACAGGGTATTGAAGCTATTAATGAGTGACTTTCCAGGTCATTTTTGTTTAGAACACCTGAAATGTGTTATAATATATACAGATGATAATAATTATCAATTAATCAAATGTATAGGAGATTTAAGGTGAAGATATGAAAATAACGAAAATGTCTGAAGGTATAACACAGTTGTCTGTGAACATAGACGATATTCTCTTTGAAGGGTTATGGGAAATACCAAACGGTGTGACACTCAACTCATATGTGGTGGAAGGTGAAAAAATCGCACTTATAGATGGTGTATGTGGTTGGGATGGAGTGCCGGAATCTTTATTTGATTTGTTGGATCAACTAGACATTGATCTCAAATCGATTCAATACTTGGTGCTCAATCATTTGGAGCCTGATCATGCGGGTTGGATAGAAGACCTCAGAAAAATCCACGAGGATTTTGAGATCCTATGCACGGATAAAGGTGCCGATTTGTTTGAAGCTTTTTTCGGACCGGGAATGAACATTCGTATAGTCAAAGATGGAGACTCAGTGGATCTCGGTGGAGGAAAAGTACTTAAGTTCACTACAATTCCTCACGTGCATTGGCCTGACTCCATGGTGACCTATGAGCAATCGTCTGGCACACTTTTTTCTTGCGATGCTTTCGGTACTTTTGGCATGTTTGAGAAGTCAAGTTTTGACGATGATTACACCGATGAGGAACTGGCGGTTTACGAACGCGATACCATCCGCTATTATTCCAATATCATCGCTGCATTCTCACCTTTTGTGTTGAAAGCGGCTGAGAAATTAAAGGACCTTACTATTCACAGTATTGCTCCAGGACATGGTTTGGTTTGGCGTTCTCGTGTGAATAAAATTATTCAGGACTATGTGAATTACGCCAACTATCAAAAAGGAGATGCTAGAAAGGAAGTCACTTTGATTTGGGGAAGCATGTATGGGATGACTGGCAAAGCAGTGGATGTCGTTCTTGAAGAACTGCAAATGGCCGGCATCACATATCACGTGCATCAAGTCCCCGAAACATCTTGGGGTGAAATCTTGACTTCAGTTTGGACATCTTCAGCTGTGATTCTTGGGATGCCCACTTATGAATACAAAATGTTCCCACCGATGGCATCCGTTCTTGAGGAACTAGGGAAGAAAAAAGTACATGGAAGAAAGGCATTCCGATTTGGCTCGTATGGCTGGTCGGGTGGGGCTCAAAAGGAACTCGATGAGCTTTCAGAGCGTTTCAGATGGGGATGGTCATTTATCGAACCCCATGAGTTCAAAGGCAAAGCATTACCTGAAAATCTTGAAGTCATAAGAGAACGGGTAAGACAACTGATCCAAATGATTTAAGTAAACATATGAAAAGCATCCAGGTAATGGATGCTTTTGCTGTTTATGCGAGGGCTTTTCTTCTTTTACTCATTTGATTCAGCAGGAAAACGCTATATAAGAACGCTATACTTGCTCCGATGATTGGTATGAATACTACAGAAACTCTGCCTAATAAGAATCCTGATGTAATCAGAGCGACAGGGAGTACGACTTTGACCAGGCTCATGATCAAACTCAGCACTCTGCCCAATAATTTCTTTGGCACCTCGGTTTGCAGTATTGTCATGATAGGCACATCCACATAGGCAATTGCAATGCCCATTAAAATGTTGATGATGGAGTAATAAAGCAGATTGTTGAATTGGCTCATATTCAGTAGAATTGGAAGTCCGATTAGTGCCGCTAATACAGCAATAAATGCATTCATGGAAATCAATAATTTCCTGAATTCCACTTTTTTCATGACCATTTCAACGGTTAACGTTCCAAGAATGAGTCCGACCGGGAACATGCCATTTATTATCCCAAAACTGCTGGAAGGCATCTTAAGCAATTGATTGATAATATATGGGGCAGGGACATTCACGGAAAAACCGAGTAGAAAATTAAGGGATACAAAGATGAAAAAGAGTTCCAAAATAGATTTGTTTCTTGAGAAGAACTGCCAGCCTTCTTTCAGGTCGCTTGTAAATCCAGTTGAGGATTCGATTGAGTTTTGATCTTCAACATCATCAAAGTTGAATTGATAATCGATGAACCACTCAGTAAACGCTGAAAACACAAATGAGAATGCATTAAACAGGATAAATAGGCGTATGTCAATAAGTGCAAACACTATACCACCGATGATTGGTCCGAGGATCGCTGCAGATGAATCGATGAGTTTGCTGAGTGAATTGAGTTTGATCAGTTTTTCTGATGTGACGAGTGAGGGTTTTGCTGCTTCCATACCAATTCCAAAGAACGTCGTGAACACACCCAGCAGTACTGTGCTGAAATAGATGATTGGCAGATCCAGAGTTGCTTTGATGGAATACAAATAAAGCAGTGAAAACAACAATCCGTTTGCCAGATCCATGCCAACAACCAACCACTTCTTTGGTACTTTATCTGCGATCACGCCAGCTACTGGACTGATGATGACCATAGGAACAACACTGAGCATCAAAGTGGTCGCAAAGTTAAGTGCCGATCCCGTTATTTTTAAGACGTATAGACTTATTGCAAAAGAGTAGATGGATGATCCCAGTATAGATACAGCTTTTCCTGAAGTGAACAAATTTATGTTTCTGATTTCTTTTTTCATGGCTTGCCTCCTTGATCTGATATAAGTTTACAGCGTTGGGTCAAGGCAAGTTCAAGCGTTAATTTCAATAAATTTCATATTATTTTTAACAAAAAAATAAAAACCATTGGGTCAACCCAATGGTTTAATCGATTTTTTGCCACTAAACAGATATGTTCTTACACGCTCGCCATCCACGAAGTAGTCTTCAAGCGGCCCCCCTTTTTCAACGGGTTCGGAAAGAAAATCGTCCTTACAAACAAAATTCAAAGCCTTTAAATGTGATTTGATCTGCTTGATTTTAAATCCATCTCTGAGTGGGAACGGTATTTTTGACTTTGAAACAAAGTTTTCAAACAAAATATAGTAACCATGCAAGATAGCATTCCTTTTCAGCAAAGGGTCAATGAGATCCAGCAAAAATTCAGAGTGATCAAATGAATAGTTGCTGGTACCCGATATATCCAGCAATACATCAATAGTATCGGTCTTGAGTGGCAACCCCACAAAATCTGCACATAAAAAGATGATTTTACATTTTGGTTGGCTTCGCTCTACAATTCGTTTCAGCCACATGGTCTTTATTGGATCATGGTCAACAGCAATGTAAGTGCTGCCTTCCGGAAAGCGATCAAGCATATGTCTCATAAAATAACCATGCCCACTACCGAGTTCCAGTGCAATTGCATTTTCAAGGGTTTCAGATGAAACATGCCTTAAAGACCAACTCAAGCCAGCATGGAGTTTTTTGAGATAATCCATGTGTGTGGTGTTGATATAATCATCAATGTAGTGTTCGCTGTATTGACTCAAATCTGTTGTTTCGATATCGTGATTCTCACTGTTTCCCAGTTCAGGAGAGTAGATTATGCCATCCTTTATTTGAAGTTCGTAATCACAGGGGCAGGTCAAGGTGGCATCAATCAATATGCCTTTTTGAATACTGCCTTCGGTAATCTCAAAAGGTTTGTGGCACACTGGACAGGCGAATAAGTCCAGTGTGCTCAAGTGTACACCGATGGTCTCGGTTTTCACAGCTTGATCATGATCCAGTTTGATTTTCATCTCTTTTATAGCGTTATTCAAATTGTGTTTCATTTCATTTAGCTTGTCAATTTCATGATCGATTTGCGCATTCTTTTTCTCAAAAAAGGATGTGTATGTGATGCGTTGATCATATTCAGTCAGTTTTCCAATTCTACGATACAAGATAAGTTGCTGTATCTCATTCAAAGTAAACCCGATTTTTTTCAGTTCAGTGATCTCATTAAAATCGTGTGAGCAATTTTCGTCGAAGTCAAACTGCGCATTGACTTTTTCCGGAATGATTAATCCCAGAGACATATAATGCCTTAGAGTATCAATACTGGTATTGTGTTTGGTTGCAAATTGACCTATTTTCATATGCATCTCCAGTTGATCTTCGGTTGATTGCCGTTAATTAATTATATGTCATTTTTATAGGCATTACAATGGAGATAGAGGTCTTCGTTTACCATTGAACCTCATACTGAGTTCGCCTTTTCCCTCTGTATAATCGGCAAGTTCTGTAGCAAAGAGATTGCTTGTTCTGGCCGGTACTTCTCCAACAAGATAACTGAACTCTCCCTCAATCTCTGGAGTACTGACACTTCCATCCATCTTGATCATATCTGAGATGACTCTTCCAACAGCATAAATTGGAGCACTCACTTCATAGTCGAGAATAGGTTCGAGTAAAATGGTCTCAGCTGATTTTAATGCATTTAGAACAACCAACTGGGCCGTCTTTCTGTAATCCGAAGGTGTGCTGTCCACACTGTTGAACTCCGAGTAGACAAAACTTACTTCAAGATCTGTAACGACATTTCCCTGAGGGCCAGATTTCAGTCCGAATAAGACACCTTCTTCGACAGCATTTTGAAATGGTTTTTTAAGGTCGCCAAAAGATACATTTGTGATGTATCTGACGCCACTGCCGATAGGTAACGGCTTTATTTTTAGTCCAACTGTAGCAGGTAAGAAGTGGTCTTTGTACATACGCAGTAGGGCCTCTGATTCTTTGCTTGGTGTCTCAAGATAGATGATATCCGGCTTTTTGATGACCGTATCAATGTCAAAGCGATATTTTAGCGTCGCTTCCAGTATCTCCTTTTGAACCAGGCCAAACAAAGTGACAACTATTTCCTCAGTATCGGGATGTATAGAAAATCCAAGGAAAGGATCTTCATCCGTTAGTATGGTCAGCGCATTCAGGATTTCTTTTCGGATTGCCAAATCCGGTGCTTCAACGGTTGCTTTCAAAGTAGGTGTGGAAATACTGAACTCGTCTCTGATCAAAGTCGGTGAACCGATGATGTCTTCTATTTTGAGTTGGTCGCTGTAGATTATGGCGATATCGCCTTCACTGACGGCATCTACCGGAATAGGCTTCGCCCCTTTTAACAAAGACAGGTTCAAAATCTTTACATGGTGTTCAGTACCACTGATCGGATAGGTTTCCCTGAGTTTGAGTTCTCCACCGAATAGTCTTGTGAAGCAACGTCGGTGACCTTTTTCATCATGATCGACCTTATAGACACGTGCGTATAGATCGCTACAGTGTGACATTTCAAACCATGATGAAATCGCATCGAGCAGAGGTTCCATTCCGATTCCGTGAAGTGCGACGCCATGGAGAAGCGGATATGCTTTGGCATTTCTTATTAGTTCAAGAAAGTGCTCATCAAAGTCTGTGCGTAGATTCTCTGGTTGTTCTTCAAGATATTTTTCCATGAATGCATCGGAATGCATGGAAAGTTTTTCGTAATTGTTTTGGGTCAAAGCCTCATCCGTGACAAAACTTTTTATAGTGACCTCGCGAGTTCCGGCATCTTCAAGGATATCAAGTGGAAAGAAATCCTTGGTCAGATATTTTTCTATATCCGAATAGACTTTCGTTAAATTGACGCCCATTCGGTCTACTTTGTTGATGAAGAGGATGACTGGGATGTTCATTCGTTTTAGAGCATTAAACAGGACTTTTGTCTGTGGCTGCACGCCTTCGCGCGCCGAAATGGCAAGTACAACACCATCGAGCACCGAAAGTGAACGTTCTACTTCTGCGATGAAATCCATATGACCAGGGGTGTCCAGAAGATTGATGGTGGTACAGTTCCAGTCAAATGATACAGTTGATGTCTTGATTGTGATGCCTCGTTCTTTTTCAAGTTCCATTGCATCTGTTACAGTGTTGCCGGTATCCACACGACCAATACTTTTGATGATCCCTGCTTTGAATAAAAATTGCTCGGTGATTGTCGTTTTGCCTGCGTCTACGTGGGCAACTATGCCGACACTTAATTTTTTCTTATTATAATCCATAAATGTAATTTTCTCCTTATTTTGAGCACAAAAAAACCATGATCGTTTATGACCATGGCTTGAGCACAAAAATAAGACCAATTACATCTTGGTTTTAAAGGCGGAGTCCGTGGGTCATAAACATATTGACTACTATAGAATTTGTTTTCGAAAGATTTCTATTTAGCATGTTCATGACCTCCTTTTTTTATTATAAGACAATTCTAAATCAATTTTCTTTATCTTGCAATAGGTAATATGAGTTTGTAATCAAAGTGAAATAAAAATTTTTGTGAAAAAAAGGGGTATAAATGTCCATGGGGGATGTCAATCAAATCTATTTAACATTTATAGGATGGTGTGGTCATGTATAAGAGCCCATTGAATAAGATGTTTTTTATTTTGGCGATTTTTCTACTAGTGTTTACAACATCAACTCATGCAGCGGATCTAGCTTTGAAAGGCTTCATTGTTGAGGATAGATTTGTGGTTCCACTCAGAGCTATCTTTGAGGCCCTTGGAGCGGAAGTCGAGTGGAACAATGAAACGAGGACAGTGACAGCGACGAAAGGTGAGATTGGTGTTGAGTTGACCATTGATTCAAAGCGTGTATACATCAATGGAAAGACTATAGAGCTGGATGTTCCTGCGACTATAATCGATGGGAGGACTTATGTGCCCGCAAGATTTGTGAGTGAATCCCTCGGAGCTAGTGTGATCTGGAATCCAGAAAACAAAGTGGCAGTGATCAATCAAGAAGGAAAAATCATTATTGTGGCTGAAAGCAAGTATTATTCTGAGCGTAAAATCATTGTTGGAAATACTGCCGATAGTGGGATTGGTACTTTTCGACATGCTCTTCAGGAGGCGGAACGTGGCGATATTATCACGTTTGACCCTTCAATGTTTCCAGTCGATGATCCTGGCACTATTTTTATAACAAAGGCTTTGCCATTTATAACTCAAGGTTATGTGACACTGGATGGCAGTGATGCGGGTGTGATCATCGATGGGTCTAGAATCCAAAGTGATGGTGAACCCATATCCGGACTCGTTATTCAGTCTGATGGCAATGTCATAAGAGGTTTGAAAATATTGAATTTTGAATCCGGAGCGGGAATATTCTTGGGAAGCGGTTCGGAGTACAACAAAATTGATGGTAATTCACTCAGTAGAAACAACATTGGAATATTGATCAAGACTGAAGATGATCATGACACATCATTCAATACCATAACCGGCAATTTAATTGGAACAGATTCTACAGGGAAAATGAATTTGGGCAATAAAAGCAATGGCATACATATTAATTTTGGCAGTCATAATGTCATTGGACCGAATAATAAAATCGCTTACAATGGTGAGAATGGTATATTGATTTCAGAATCAGCTTCTATCTCAAATACGATTACACGAAATAGCATCTTTGACAATAATGGAAGTGGCATTCAAATGAACTCAATGCCTATGTCTCATAAAGTAGGCAATTCTTCTTTGACAGTTCCAATCATTTTGGATTTCAATTTATCTGAAGGAGTGGTCGAAGGCTATGCACTTGCAGACGGTATTGTTGAAATATTTTCTGAATCGAATAATGAAGGCGAAATTTATGAAGGTGAAACCAAAACTGACCAAAAGGGAGGCCACTGAAAAAGTCATAGAAATATGGCTTTTTTTCTTTTTACAAAAAGGATTATTGAAAAGCATGTCGAATATTACTAATATAGAGATATTACGGGAGGATTCTGTATGCTTGATAATCAAATGAAAATATCAATTAGTTCAACAATGCACTTATATGACTTATTGGTAAGCGAAACACATCAGCTCCGTAGGCTAAAGGAATTATTGGACTATTCGTTTATCATTGAAGAAGTTAAA
>DHVT01000011.1 GCA_002412775.1 Firmicutes bacterium UBA5201
ACATGATCAAGAACAAAAGGTTATCTAAATCCATAGCAGATGCATCTTGGGGTATATTCCTTGATTTGCTAGAGTACAAGTCCCTTTGGCATGATAGAAAATATATCAAAATCAATACCTTTTTCCCAAGCAGTCAGCTATGTTCCAGCTGTGGCTATCAAAACAAAAACATGAAGAAGCTGCACATCAGGACATGGAAATGTCCCATCTGTGGTGAATTCCATCACAGGGATGAAAATGCAGCCAAAAATATCAAGGCAGAGGGTCTAAGAGTAGCGTTTAAGAGTAGCGTTTAAGCCTGTTTCCGATAATTAGGGTACTGGAACTACCCGATATTAAGCCTGCGGAGTCCTAAATAAGACCTTGCTACCAAATGAGGCACAGGACTATGAAACAGGAATCTCCCACTTCAAAAGCCATACTTTAAGTGGTGAGAGTGTTCAAATTTAAAGGAAAAAGACTCATTCAATAGGGCATTCAAAGTGCCATATTGCACGAGTCTTTTGTTATGTTGACATAGGTACCAGTTTGGACCTGTCCCCAATTGGCACCTAGTCGGTTAGAAGTCGATCAAGCATTGAAAAGGCGATATTATAAATGTTGTTCAGGTAAGTTGTGCCTTTGTAGGCAACGACATATCTTTGTTTGTTCTCACTGGAGAGTGACTCGAAGTTCACGCCCATTACGGCCAATGTGTCGATCAGGGTGGTTTCCAGTTGGGGATAGCTTTTAAGCAGCAGTTTGAGTGTGGCGTCATTCGCATTTTGATGGAAGGTACATCCGATGGTCTCATTGAATTGTTCAAATCTGGAGTGGTTCACGTGTGATGTGAAATGCAGCTCGAGATGGTTGAAATCATGTTTGTGCGCATATAGGAACCATTTATGGCCTTTGACGATACGGTTCTCAAATGTCAGTGAGTCGAATGAGTCGGGAATGTGATCGAAAATCCCGAGGAGAGGGACCATGTTGACCAGATCGTCGTAGTTGTGCAGCATGATGATCTCGCATAGTTTTGGATCTTTGGTTTCAAGATAGGCTTGATAGAGCATTACGCTGTCTTTGCCTGATATTGTATCATCGCGATGGATTCCGAGAAATACTTCAACATCCTTGAGTCGCATCTGTTCCATGCCCAAATGGCGTTTGTTTTTACGGCAGACTTTCATCAGGTCGATGTTGAGTTTTTTATTCAGCGGTTGTGCCATCCGATAATGGGCGATTCGCGCATTCATGAATGGAAAGTCAAAGGAGTCGCCGTTGAAACTGATGAAGTAATCGACCTCATGTGCGTCGATCAGTTCAAAGAGATGTTCGAAACAAGCTCTTTCTGAATGGTAGTCATCGTTGAATAATTGGATCAGAAGACCATTTGGGGATTTGCGGGTAACAAACAACAAACCGATGATTGCAATCTTGTTTTTGTGGCTGAGACCGTCTGTTTCTATATCAATGAAAACATAGTTGTCTTGAGCTAGAAGTGCTGGTGTTTCAATGTGCAAAGGGTATTCAAATATTTTCATCTCAGTTCACCTCATAAACAGTTTACTTTATTTTGAATCGATGGTCAAAGCATAAAGCAGTGCTAGATTATCTAATCGAATTATGATAATATATAACCAGCGTGAATGCTATTGTTATATGACAACAAATTATTTCGGAGGACGACTTGGATACAATTAGACGTGGTTTGATTAACGGTTTTAAGACGTTGTGGATTTTGTCCAGAATTCTTGTACCCGTTTACTTTTTAGTGACACTCATAGGGAAGACTCCGGTTTTGGGTTGGATTTCCGCTTTGTTCAGGCCACTGATGTTCATCTTTGGGTTGCCTGGAGAGGCAGCCATCGTATTGGTGCTTGGAAACGTTCTCAATCTTTATGCGGCCATCGGTGCGATGGTTTCCATAGATTTTACGGTAAAACAGTTGACGATTCTTGCTGTGATGTTGTCTTTCTCGCACTCTATGATTGTCGAGACGGCAATTTTCAAGAGGCTCAAGGTTTCGGCATGGAGAATTGTGACATTTAGGATGAGTCTAGCGGTTTTGAGCGGCATAATGCTTAATCTGCTTTGGGTGGAGGGCGTATGAATTTTATAAAGGAACTCCTCATAGACGGTACACTGGGCAGTTTGAATTCCATAAAGAACATTGCGATCATAGTCATACCATTGATGCTGTTCATGGAAATCGCGAAAGATATAAAGCTTCTCGATTTCATCGGCAAATTCTTCAAACCGGTGACAAGACTTTTCAGAGCTGAAGAGAACGCCGCATTTCCTCTTGCCGTGGGTTTGATCTTCGGGATCTCATACGGAGCCGGGGTATTGATCAAGGCAAGTGAGGATGGGGAAATCGACATGAAGTCCATGTTTATAATATCCATGTTTTTGGCAGCCTGTCACGCGATTGTCGAAGACACGTTATTGTTCGTGGCCATTGGGTCTTTGGGTACGGTCATCATTGGCATAAGGGTTGTTACAGCGATTATAACCACTTTTTTCATTTCGAGGTGGGTAAAGATATAGAAAAATGCGGCATCTATTTTCATTTTGGGGGGTATTATGAAAGAGATAACTGTTGGCTCGTTAAGGCTGGGAATGATCATCTCAAGTGACATTTTCAATGACCTTGGCAACATCATCTTGTCCGAAGGGACTGAAATCAACGAACGCCATTTGGAGTATTTCATTTCGCATAAGATTGAATTTGTCTATGTGGATGACGACTTCAAGAATTACGAGGATCTTAGTGCATATAAAGTGACCGCTTCGGATAAGTACAAGAGCATCAATACGCATTACGGACAGGTGTTGGAAGAATTCAAGCGTTTCTATTTTCAGATTCAAAACAAAGATTTCATTTTTGAGCTCGAGGATTTGGAACAAGAACTGATTCCACTAATTGATAGCCTTTTGAACGACAATGATATTTTGGGATCATTGAGATTGGTCTCGTTCAGGGAGAGTTACCACTTTACGCATGCCGTCAATGTGGCGATGCTTGGTGCGATGCTCGGGAAATGGTTGAATCTGGGACGGGACACCATCCAGATGATTGCCATGGCAGGTCTGCTTCATGATATCGGGAAGACACAGGTGCCTCAGGACCTGTTGTTCAAGACCACAAGACTGACGCTTATGGAGATGGAGCAAGTCAAGACGCATTCCAGACTCGGGTATGAATCGCTGAAATCCAATACAAAGATTCCGAGAGAAGTACTCGCTGCAGTGTTGTTTCACCATGAACGCAGTGATGGCAGTGGATATCCGAGCGGGCTCAAGGAAGATCAGATTCCATATCTGGCGCGCATCATCGGAGTGGTCGACGTGTTTGATGCGATCACATCCGATCGAATCTACAAAAACGGCATTTCATCGTTTCAAGCTTTTTCGGTCATCAAGGATGAAAGCTTCAATGGTCTCGATCCGACGATTTCTGATGTATTCCTGAGCAACATTGCTTCTCATTTCATCAACAACAGGGTGGAACTTACAAACGGCAAAATCGGCGAAGTGGTCTATGTGAACCGATATGCGCTGAATAGACCATTGATCAAACTTGAAAATGGCGATTTTGTGGATTTGTCCACGGATTATTCGCTGGAAGTGAAAGACGTATTGACGTAAACAAATCCCGAGACCTCATAAGGTTTCGGGATTCTTAATGTGAGTGGAAGAAACTCCTATATATTTCACTCAGAAAATTATATAATAGTGTGGTAGACTAGGTTGGCACCATTAAAGGAGATGTTGATTTTGGAAATATATCTGGATCATGCGGCAACGACACCAGTTGCGCCGGAAGTGGTCATTGCAATTGAAAAATTGATGCATGAGGATTTCGGTAATCCGTCGTCAATGCATAAAAAAGGTGTTGTGGCGGAAAAATATATCAAAGAGGCCAGGAAGAAAATTTCGAAGGCACTGCAAGTGAACGAAAAGGAAATCGTATTCACTTCAGGAGGCACAGAGTCGAACAATCTGGCCATCAAAGGCTGTCTTCCAAGGAAACTCAAAGGTCGGATCATCACGACGAAATTTGAGCACCCTTCTGTGAAAAGTACAGTTGAAGTGCTTGGGAAAAACGGGTATGAAGTGGTGTTCCTTCCGATTGACAAAGGGGGACAGGTCAAAAGTGGTGCGCTTGATGCGGCGCTCACTCCAGATACGCTTTTGGTGAGCATTATGCATGTCAACAACGAGATCGGATCGATTCAACCCATAGAGGCATATGGAAAGACCATCCACTCCTATAATCAGGCAAATGGAACTAAAATTCTATTTCATGTGGATGCGATTCAAAGTTTCGGAAAAATTCAAATACCGATTCAATCGGCTCATATAGACCTTTTGTCGTTCAGTGGGCACAAAATCAATGGAATCAAAGGCTCTGGGGGTCTCTTTGTCAGAGCGGGCGTCCATTTGACACCCCTGACGGATGGCGGACAGCAGGAATTTGGCATAAGACCGGGAACGGAGAACATTTTCGGTATTGTGGCGCTTGGTCGTGCGACTGAACTTGCTTTTGAGCATATGAAATCCCGTTTTGGGGAAATGAATGAAATGAAGGCTCATCTCAAGAGTTTGCTCGAGAAAGACGAGCGGGTTCATTTCAATTGCCTGGACGGTTCGCCTTACATTTTGAATGTCTCATTCACGGGCGTGAAGGGCGAGGTCATGCTGCACAGTCTGGAAATGGAAGACATTTATGTGTCAACCGGGTCCGCGTGTTCATCAAAGAAGAAAAATCACTCGCACGTTCTTGAAGCCATCGGATTGTCGGATGAGCAAATCGACAGTGCGATTCGCATCAGTTTCGGAAGCGACACCACAATAGAGAACATCAACGAGGCGGCAGATCAAATGCTCAGCATAGCCGCTTCACTCAGAAAAATTATGAAAAATAGAAGGTAGGTCACCAATGAAAGAATTATTACTGATCCGCTATGGTGAAATTGCACTCAAGGGCAAGAACATCAGCGTATTCCAAAAGAAATTCACGAAAAATATCAAAAAAGCGGTCGCCAACATAGAAGAAGTGAGTGTCATAGACAACTATGGCCGAGTCTATGTGGAACACTTGAAGGAAGATTTCGACAGGGTCGTCAGTGCGGTCACCAAAGTATTCGGTGTGGTTTCCGTCAGTCCGGCCATCAGAGTCGACAACGATATTGAAAAGATCAAATTGGCGGCACTTGAAGAAGTAAGACGCCTGATGGAGGAAGAAGGGGCGAAGACATTCAAGATAGAAACCCGTAGAACCAATAAGGGATTTCCATATAAGACACCTGAAATCAACCAGATGGTGGGTGGATTCGTCAACCAGTCCATTGAGGAGCTCAAGGTGGATGTGAACAATCCAGACATTTTGCTGACACTGGAAATCAGAAACCATACGTTCATGTTTTCAAAGCGCATAAAAGGGCTGGGAGGCATGCCTTACGGCAGCGCAGGCAAAGGGATGCTGCTCTTGTCCGGAGGCATCGACAGCCCAGTGGCGGGCTATCTGATGGCACGTCGTGGTCTCGAACTCGGAGCGGTCCATTTCCATTCCTATCCGTTCACCAGCGAACGTGCACTGGAGAAAGTCATAGACCTCGCCAAGAAGCTGACGGATTATACCATCAACATCAAAATTCACAGCATCAATATCCTTGAAATCCAAAAAGCGATCAGCGAGCACTGTCCATCCGAAGAGATGACCATCATCTCCAGAGTGTTCATGATGAAGATAGCAGAAAAGATTGCGACAAAGATGGACTGCAAATGTCTGATCACAGGTGAGAACTTGGGTCAGGTCGCCAGTCAGACCATGGAAGGGCTCACCGTGACAAACAGCTCAGTGGCCATGCCGGTGCTCAGACCACTCATCGCTTATGATAAGGTGGAGATCATTGAAATCGCCAAGCAAATTGATACGTTCGAGATTTCGATACTGCCTTATGAAGATTGCTGTACGGTATTCTTGCCAGACAGAGTGGTGACGAAACCAAGAGTGGAAAAAATCGAGGCTTCAATTGCACTCCTGGATGTGGAAGGACTTATTGAAAGAGCGATTGAACTTCAGGAAGTGATTATTGTTTCTGAGGGTGAAATTCTTAAGAGTGCTTCACACTCTTAAGAATCGCGTAGGTACAATATTTCCGCGCTGCGGAAATATTGGGCGTAGGTATGGTTCTCGCGAAGCGAAACCATGCTAGCCTATGTGCTTATGTTCTGTATGCTACAGAAGGAAACTTATTAGCGCCTCAGCATATATTTCAAGATGTAAATGAACGGATGCTATGAACCCACAAAAGAAAGTGTGCTTTCGCACTAACGGGTTAGGTTTCCGTGTTGATAACATCATAATAACATGTATAATTTCAACGAGAAAATCAAAAGAAAAGTTCACGAATAACTCGTGAACTTTTTTGATGCTTTTTATGTATCAAGTCTTAATTGTAACAATTAAATCATCTAAAAAGATAGAACTCTTCAAATCGCCATTTCCCATCAGTGTAATATTTAAGGTAAAATTCATTCGTTTCATAGCCCGCTACTTTACCTTTGTTATCAAGAATCTCAACCACAACCTTGTATAATATTGTGTTTTCGTTAATTCTTATAATTTCAAACGTTTCTTCACCTTTAAACATATCTGTGCCTCTGTCAGCAGGAATGCCGTATAAATGACCATCTATGTCTATGTACCTGTTTGTGGATAATAATTCCTCAACAATACTGTAATCTAAAACTGATTTCATATGTTTAGCTAATTCTTGATAATTTGAAAATTCAGTGATTTTACAGTATGTAATATTATCAATTACTCTACTCTGATTGCAATCTAAACCCATAGTCCAAACTTGAAACCAATAGTAGATTTCTAACGCATTTTGATAGATATTCTTTACTTCTTCGTCGCTAATATTCTGAATTTCATTTTGAATTACAGAAGGAGCAATATTTCTGTTTACCTCCTCCAGTTCTTGTTCTAAATTTACGATTACTTTGGTCATATCGTTTAAAGACTGTGTTAACTCTTTGTTCTGAATAATCAGTTCGTCAATAATCGCTGTTAGTTTTATCATCACTAGCAAGAATACTCCATCCTCTTAGGTGGGAGATGAATTGCGGTTAAATTGCCTGTTTTTTGTACGAACACTTGTTCGATGAGTTGTGTTGTGATATAATATTTGCAAGGGGTTGATTCGTATGCACAGAGCCTACAAATATAGAATATATCCAACAATTAATCAAGCTGAACTGATCAATAAAAACATCGGCTGTAGCAGGTTCATCTACAACCATTTTTTAGCCCTGTCAAAAAGCGATAAATACCTTGGCTACAATGAGTATGCCAAAAGACTCACCATCCTAAAGAAAGCATACCCTTTCCTGAAGGAAGTGGAATCAACTTCCCTTCAGCAAACTTTAAGAGACCTGGACAGCGCTTATTCCAGATTCTTCAAGAAACTGGCTGCATTTCCGAAATTCAAAGACAAGAGGTGCCCAAAACAGAGCTACCGCTCCCAAATGGTGAATGGCAATATCCAGATCAGAAAAAATCATATCAAGCTACCAAAGCTGGGTTTTGTAAAGTTCGCAAACTCAAGAGAAGTGAAAGGCAAAATCCTGAATGCCACAATCTCAAGAACAGGTACATACAAATACTACATCTCTATCTGTGTTGACACAGAGATTGAGAAAATGCCAAGAGCCACAGGGGAAATCGGTATTGACTTGGGACTGAAGGATTACCTAGTAACCTCAGATGGCTTGCCAGTCCCCAACCCTAAGTACTACAGGAAATACGAAAAGCAACTTGGCAAAGCACAAAGAAGACTTTCAAAAAAGCAGAAAGGTTCCAATAACTACAACAAAGAAAAACTGAAGGTAGCACTTCTGCATGAGAAGATTGCCCATACCAGAAGGGATTTTCTCCACAAGCAATCCACTGCAATAGTAGCTGAAAACCAAACTATTGTTGTAGAAGGACTTAAGCCTGGAAACATGATCAAGAACAAAAGGTTATCCAAATCCATAGCAGATGCATCCTGGGGTATATTCCTTGATATGCTTGAGTACAAGTCTCTTTGGCATGATAGAAAATATATCAAGATCCATACCTTTTTCCCGAGCAGTCAGCTATGTTCCAGCTGTGGTTATCAAAACAAAAACATGAAGAAACTGCACATCAGGACATGGGAATGTCCAAACTGTAGTGAATTCCATCACAGGGATGTAAATGCAGCCAAAAATATCAAGGCAGAGGGTCTAAGAGTAGCATCTTAAGCCTATTGCTGATGCGTAGGGTACTGGAACTACCCGATATTAAGCCTGCGGAGTCCTAAATAAGACCTTGCTACCAAATGAGGCACAAGACTATGAAACAGGAATCTCCCACTTCAAAAGCTATGCTTTAAGTGGTGAGAGTGTTCAATGAAGCTTCCTGCAATATGCTCATTTCATCATATTCGACTCCATTTTCAGTAACTTCATCATTCGTAATAAAACCATTTTGTGATTGTAAGTTTTCATTTTGACAACCTATTGTAAGAAAGAAAATCGAAACAATAATTAGTGTTGTCAGCGTTTTTCTCAATAACATTGTACCTCCTATCATATTTTTATATTTATAACTCTTTACTAAATTTACATTTAAAAAAAAAACAGCAAATTTTACATCCAAAACAGCAAATAAAAAAACATCAACTATAAGTTAATAGTCTTTACAATATGGTACTTTGGAAAACGCATCTTTAGTTAACACAAAGATTTCGTCAAATTGACTGAGACCGCTAATAAGTTTCCGTAGGAAACTTACCTACGCGGATGCTATGAACCCATAAAAATAAGAGCGTGCGAAAGCACGCTCTTTGTTTATGGGTTCATAGCATCTAATTCCTCAGTAGTATAATTCGGGAAGGTCCTGACATTGTATGACGGTATGATTGAACCATCCGGCAATTGAATGTCATCGTTTTCCAGAACCTTGGATCCTGCAGGCAATGTCAACATCTGACCATCACTCATGATGATAGGGTAAGGTCTTTGGATGTAAAGGACACCTGTTGCAAGCATGACGGTTGGTTTCACGCCGATGTACCCGCCGAAGTCTGTCGGATCTGGCATGACAGGTGGAATTATTATTTCCTCGGTGTGAATGTCACACAGACTGACTGGAGCATCGTACATCATATCTTTTATGGCAATCCCGCCATGGTCCGCAGGATTGTATGGTTCAGGCCTCTGAACGAAAACTCTGGACGTTATGGTGTCTTCTGGACAGAACTCTGTGATGAGCTTGCCGCTTTCCGTACAGATATCCAGAAGGACATGGACATCGTCCTCTTCGGTCGGTACGGTTCCTCTAAGGAAAATTTCGGAGTACACAGTGCCTCTTGGATCGAGGTAAGACAGTTCCGTAGGCAGCTTGCCTGAAATTCTGTCCACTGAGGCTCTTTCTATTCCGGAAGGGACATCGAAAGCTTTGGATTCCAGATCGGCATGAACATCAGCCATAACGGTTTTCCAAAATTGTGCCGCTATCCTTGAACCTTGGTCGAGTGGAATGTTGAGGTCGTTTCCGAACCAGACGCCACCGACATAATAAGGGGTGTATCCGACGAACCAAGCGTCGATGTTGCTTGAAGTCGTACCGGTCTTACCCGATACAGGCATGACATCGTTGTTGGCTGACAGTTTTGCCGCAGTGGCTACACCGGAATTGACACTTGTCATCAACATGTCTTGGACGATGTATGCGACATTCTCGTCGACTATGACGGATTTTTCAGGCCGCTTTTCAATAATGATATCGCCTGAACTGTTTCGAACGGTTTTATATGTGTAATACTTGTTGAGCACGCCTTTGTTGGCGATGGCTCCATAAGCGTTTGTGAGTTCCACTGGTGTGATGCCTCGGGTCATTCCTCCGAGAGCCACAGATGCGACGTTTGCATCATTGGTCGGGCCACTGGTCACAAGGGTTGAGATTCCAAATTTCTGAAGGTAATCCAGTGATGTGTTCACGCCCATGTCGATGACCATTTTCGCCGCTGTGACGTTGATGGACCATTGGACCGATTCCCTCAGGTTGACGAGTCCCCAGTACTTGTTGTAACTTGAGTACGATTCATACCAGTTGAAAGGCCATCTGACCGTCGGATTTCCAAGGAGATAGGAAGGTCTGTCGTCAACGACTGTCGCCGCCGTGTATCTTCCTGAATCAATTGCAGGAGTGAATACGGAGAGCGGTTTGATGGCAGAACCCGGTTGACGTGGGTTCGTCGCTCTGTTGTACATTTTTTGACCGGTGATGTTTCTTCCACCGACAATCGCCTTGAGTTCACCGGTGTGGTAATCGATGATGACCATTGCGGATTGAGGTTGGATGACACCGATGTTGCTGATGACATAATTGTCACTTGAAATCCGAAGATTCTTGTCTCCATCAATTTTGAAGAAATCAGGATTTTCGTTCATGAACGCTTTGGATATGACGACATTGTCGTTTGCATCAAATGATTTGTATTCATCAGGTACGAGCAAATCACGACCTTCATAGGTATAGAGATCGGATAGGTTGTATTTGCCGCCTGTGAGTCTTTCTTCATCTTCTTCATTATGTGTATAGGTTTCTCTGACGACGATTTGAATTCTTTTCAGTTCGTCGTTTTCATAACGTGGGTAGAAGTAAAAACGTCTGTTTTTCAAGAGCACCAGGTTGCCGGCATCGTCGAAATTGTATTCGGTTGACGGGACGACAAGATTCTTGGCGCTATCGACGACGTTGGTCTGTCTGTAGACTCGAATGCTGCCGGACTCCTCGGAAAGGATGTTGCCCTGGTTGTCGAGTCTGACGGTCACTTTAGGGAAATTCTCGTTGTTGATCAGGTAACCGAGTTCAAACAATGCTTTTTTCAGTATGACAACTTCATCGTTGTTGTTGCCTTTGGTGTAAAAATCCTGTGTGAAGATGGACATGTCCATTCCGGAGAGTTCACCGATCTTGCCGAGTGTGTTCTGTCCGGCGACGCCATCCGCGCTGAGACCTTTGTCTCTTTGGAAGGCTCTTACAGCCACTGCGGTGGATTCACCGTAATAAGGGGTGAAATTGCCGAGTGCATAGTGGCTTTCCAGTGTTTTTTGGATGTCGAAGTCAATGGTGGATTCTATGACGAGACCGTTTGTGAAGAGCATGTTGCTGGCTTCGGTTTCGGAGTAGTTATAGAGTTCCATCAAGTCTTTTATGACCTCTTCTTTGACCATGTCGGCAAAGAAGGATGAAATTTCCGCACGTACGGATTTGTTTGGATTCAGTTTGGTTTTCAAATCGACATTTTTTCCGAATTCATATTCGGCATCTGTGATGTAACCATTTTCGCGCATCAGATAGATGGCTGTCAGATATCTGCCTTCAACCCTAGGGTTGTAAACCAAAGTGTAGTCAGGGTCTGAGTTGTCCAGCACATAATCATCTTCTGCGATACTGTCCTTATTTTTTGTGATCATAGGTGTGTACAGCGAAGGTCCTGTTGTGATACCCGCCAAAACGGCACTCTCTATATAATCGAGATCCTTGGCGCTCTTTGAGAAATAAGTTTGGGCAGCGGCCTCAACACCATTGGTGTTGGCTCCGAGGAAAATCTGATTCAGGTATGCTTCAATAATCTGTTCTTTTTTGAGGTATTTCTCAAGTTCGATCGCATAATAGGCTTCCTTGATTTTTCTGTCGATGGATCTTGTCGATCTGATTTCAAACAGATAAATATTTCTTGCCAATTGTTGTGTGATGGTACTTGTACCACCGAGTCGTCGGCCTGTGGTCAAAGTGTCCTTGACCGCTCCGAAAAGTCTGACGACGTTAAAGCCATTATGCGTCCAAAATGTTTTGTCTTCCACTGCCACAAAAGCATCTAGAAGCTCCTGGCTCATATCCTCATACCGTATGACAGTCCTGAGACCATCGCTTTGAATGAGTTCGAGCACTCGCCCTTCAGCATCGACTATGACTGAGTTTTCGGTCAGCTTTGTACTGATGGTCGCCGGATCGATCGGCTCAGTGTCGCTTATGACGCCCATGATGTAAAGATACACACCGGCGGAACCAAGGAATCCAGCTAGAATTATGATTATAATAAAAAGTTTCAGTACAGTCCAAAGACCTTTGGATGATTTTTTAGTTTTCTTTTTGGATTTTTGTGTGGATGATACCGGCTTATTCGACACCGGTGTTGGTTTTTTGTTATCCATTTAAGACCTCCTGTTGCAACAAATGCTAGATTATTATATCATATTTCGTCAATTTCGGCTTCTATTTTCAATTATATAATCATATTGTAACAATGCTGGAAGCAAATTGGTATTAGGCAACAGAAGGCTTTTATAGTATAATATCTATTAGAAAAGTAGGTGATCGAATATGGATGAAATTATTGAAGAAAGACCAAGGGCAGTCCTCATAGGACTTTTTCAGGGTCTGAAAGATGAATACGACATAGAGGAATCCATGATTGAGTTATCGGAACTGGCCAGAGCGGCTGGAGCCGAGGTGGCGGAAATCATGATCCAGAACAAGGCCAAAATCGAAGCGGCCACATATATAGGCTCCGGCAAAGTGGAGGAAGTCAAACTGATGGTGGAACAGACCGGTTCCAACATGGTGATTTTCAATGATGAGTTGTCCGGTGCCCAGATCAGAAATCTGGAAAATCTCATGGATGTGAAAGTCATCGACAGAACGGCGCTCATTCTGGACATCTTTGCGATCAGAGCCCAGACAAAGACCGCCAAACTCCAGGTGGAGCTAGCCCAGCTCAGATACCGTTTGCCGAGACTCACAGGATTTGGAGGACAACTGTCAAAACAAGGCGGCGGCATAGGCACCAGAGGTCCCGGTGAGCAAAAGCTCGAGATCGACAGACGAAGAATTCAGGAACGTGTGGACGAAATCCGCAAGCAGGTGAAGGAAGTCCAAAAAAACAGGACCGTCCAACGTCAGCTCAGGGAAAAACGCGAGGTGCCGATTGTCGCACTCGTCGGATACACCAATGCGGGAAAGTCTTCCATCATGAACCAATTGATCCGGATGTCCACAGAGGGCGAGGAAGAGAAACAGGTCTTTGAGAAAGACATGCTTTTCGCCACACTCGATACTTCCAACAGAAGAATCGTACTTGAGGACAAGAAGGAATTCATTTTGACGGATACTGTAGGATTCGTGTCCAAATTGCCACACAGCATTGTAGATGCCTTCAAGGCGACACTCGAAGAAGCGCTCAGTGCGGATCTGCTCATCCACGTAGTGGATGCTTCAAACCCTCACCATCCCATGCAAATGGAAGTGACGCATCATGTGCTGAAGGAGCTGGGTGCCTCTGAACTCCCGATGATGACGGTATTCAACAAAATCGATCTGGTCGAAGATAGAACTGCGCTCTTTGGAGACGGCATCAATATTTCCGCAAAGACGGGCGAGAATTTTGACCATTTGCTGGAGTACATTAAAAAAAGCGTGTTCAATTCGATGGTCAGGGCGACTTTCCTGGTGCCTTATTCGGACGGCAAGACGACTTCCTATCTCTGCGAGAATTACCAGGTGGACCGCATGGACCATTTAGAGGAAGGGACTTTGCTCGAACTTGAAGTGCAGGAGAAGGATTACAACAGACTGAGTCAATATTTGAGGTGATCGGGTCAAGTGAAATCATATAAAACCGTTTACGCCTACGGCGAAGATGAGCTGAATATCAACAAGTCCAGGTTCATCGGATACGCCACTCCGGTGGAGTCCGAGGAGGAAGCGGTCAGTTTCATAGAAAAAATAAGGAAAAAACACTGGAATGCGACGCACAATGTGCCTGTTTACATCATCGGGGAGGATATGACACTCCAGCGTTACTCCGATGACGGTGAGCCTTCCGGCACAGCGGGGGTTCCAGTTTTGGAAATGCTGAAGAAAGAGGGCATCACGAATATCTGTATTGTGATGACGAGATATTTTGGTGGGGTGAAACTCGGGACCGGTGGTCTTGTGCGTGCCTACACCCAAACGGCAAAGGCGGCGCTTGAAGCTGCGGGCGTCGTTGAAAAATCAGTGTATACGGTAATGGATTGTGAAATGGATTACCACTTTCATGGCAAAATCCGCAACCACCTGATGGATCGTCCTGAAATCATCGTCGGGGATACGGTTTATACGGATAAGGTCATTGCGACTCTATATCTACCTCCGGATATTCTCGACGCTTTCAGAAATGATTTGGTCGAATGGACTTCAGATCAAGTGGCGATTGTGATCCATGAGGATGTCTACCTGACAACAAAAGACGGAAAAGTGTATAACGGCTGATCAAAAGATCAAAAGGAGGCTTTTATTATGGAAATGGAAAAATTAATCAAGGACATGCTCGACAAAAAAACATGGGCGGTTGTAGGCGCGACTGAAAATCCGGAGAAATTTGGAAACAAGATCTATAAGAAACTCAAAAAGTTTGGATATGAGGTGTACGCAGTCAACCCGATGTACGATACAGTGGATGGGGACGTCTGTTACAAGGATTTGGCTTCCATACCTGTAAAAGTGGATTGCGTGGATGTGGTCGTCGCTCCTGAGCGTGCCAAGTTGGCGCTTGAGGAAGTCATCAATCTCGGAATCGAGAACATCTGGTTCCAACCGGGAACATTCACACCCGAGATCATCGACGCTTCCGAAGTGGCTGGAGTGAATTCCGTATATTATAACTGTGTATTGGTCGAACTCGACAAAAAAAAATAAAACAAAAGTTCACAAGGAAGGAAGTAAAGGGGAAATGGAGAAAACGGTTCAGGAAAAAATCGATTTAACCGTTCAGTGGATCCGAGATGTGGTGAAGGGGTCCGGTACAAATGGCGTTTTGGTTGGAATTTCCGGTGGAATTGACTCGGCGGTCGTGGCTTGTCTGATCAAGCGCGCTTTTCCGGACAACTCACTGGGTGTGATTCTGCCATGCAAAAGCAATCCGAAGGATGCCCAGGATGCCATTGCGCTCGCTGATGCATGCGGGATTGAGTATTTCACCATCGACATCACGGAAGAGCACGATCTTCTATATGGACAAATCCAAAGAAGACTCGAAGGCAAGAACATCTTGAATGAAAGGCTCGCCGATGCCAACCTCAGGGCACGCCTCAGAATGTCGACGCTCTATGGCGTGGGAAATTCACTTGGATATCTTGTGGCTGGAACGGACAATAGGGCTGAAATCCATACGGGGTATTTCACGAAGTATGGAGACGGCGGTGTGGACATCATACCGATCTGCAATTTGCTCAAAAGGGATGTTTCCGTTTGGGCGAAAGAACTTGGCGTACCTGCACAGATCATTGAGAGAGATCCTTCCGCAGGGCTTTGGGAAGGTCAGACCGACGAGCTTGAAATGGGCACGACCTACGACATGATCGACGACTATCTCCTCGGCAAGGCCATTCCAGATCAAGACCGTGCGATCATTGAAAGACTGCACAAGAACTCGATGCACAAACGTTCAATGCCTCCGGGACCTCCTATTTTTTAAACGCGTCAAATATAATTTGCTTTTCATCGCACTTGCTTTGTGCTATGATATTTTTGCAAAAATGAATAGGAGAGAATACTGTGGGAAGAATAGGAACAATCATAAATCGTAAAGGCAAGCAAGATGCCAAGAAAGCGAAAGAGTTCACAAAACTCGGTAGATATATCATGGTGGCCGCAAGAGAAGGTGGCGCCGATGCTGAATACAATGCGGCGCTCAAGAGTGCCATTGAAAAGGCGAAAGCCGCAAACATGCCGAATGACAACATTGACCGCGCTGTAAAAAAAGGTGCCGGAGATTCGGACGGAGCTGTGTTTTCAGAGCTCACCTACGAAGGTTATGGTCCAGGTGGAGTGGCTGTTTTGGTGGAATGCCTCACCGACAACACGAACAGAACCGCCGCGGATGTGAGAAGTTATTTCTCCAAAGGCAAGGGCAACCTGGGAACAAATGGATGTGTCAGCTTCATGTTCGACCATAAGGGCGTGCTTGTCATCGACAAGCTTGATGCCATGGACGACGAGGAGATGGAAATGACCGCAATAGAAGCCGGTGCGGAAGATTTCTCGGTGGAAGATGACCACTACGAAATCTATACGGAAATCGGGGATTTCGCTGAGGTGAGGGAAACGCTCGCCGGACAGGGATTTGAATTCAGCATGGCCGAACTCAGATATCTGCCTCAGACCATGGCAAAACTCACGGATGAGGAAGACATCAAGTTCATGCAAAAGCTCGTAGATTTGCTCGAGGACTGTGACGACGTGCAAAACGTTTATCATAACTGGGAAGAGTAAACAAAAGGGGACAGGTCCAAAGTGGTACAAATGGGGACGGGTCTGAAATGGTACCTAGCGTCGCTAGGTACCATTTTGGACCCGTCCCCTTTTGAATTTGATCTACATGTAAGCTTCTATGTCAGCTACCATATCCATTGGCTCGACGGCAGGCTCGAAACGTTTGACGATGTTGCCTTCTCTGTCGATCAGGAATTTCGTGAAATTCCATCGGATCGCGTCGCCCATTGCAAATGAAGGAAATTTCTCCTTGATCATGGCATCGAGAATTTTATTGGTGGTGACGGACATGTCGAAGCCTTCGAACGGAGCGTTTTGAGTCAGATATTTGAAAATCGGGTGGGCAAATTTGCCGTTCACATCGATTTTTTCGAAAAGTTGAAATTCAACACCGTAGTTGAGCTCGCAAAATGTTTTGGTCTCAACGCTGTCGCCCGGCTCCTGGTCCATGAACTGGTTGCATGGGAAACCAAGAATTTTTACGCCCTTATCCTTGTAGCGGTCGTTGAGCTTTTGAAGATCCGCAAATTGAGGAGTGAAACCACATTTGCTGGCGGTGTTGACGATGACCAAGACCTGGTCTTTGTAGTCTTGAAGTGAGATCATGTTCCCATCGATGTCTGTTGCTGTAAAATCGTAAATATTCATATTTGAATGCCTCCATTTTTATAAGTTTGTTGCAATTAGATTGTACACAATTAAAATGTACGTGTCAACACAATTTCAATTAAAAAGTTCCGATTTGGACCTGTCCCCAATCGGAACTTTCCTTTATGGTTGTAAATCAAAGCCGCAAAGCTTACAATATAGAGATATAAGCGCAAAAAAAATCTCGATGCGAGTGGGTGCCACCGAGTTATATTGAAGGTTAAAGAGAGGAATTATTGTCTTAAAATGGATATACCCTCATTTTTAAAAAATACACACAAACCTTAAAATTTAGGAGTAAAATTATGCATAAAATAAATGAGCCGAATTATTTGGGAAATTTCATATGCATTGGAGGCGATTGTGAAGACAGTTGTTGCATCGGATGGGATGTGGACATCGACCACAAGACCTATCAAAGCTATAAAAATGTGAGCGACCTTAGGATGAAAAAGCAGTTTGAAAGGTTCATCTACGAAAACGAGTGGATGACGGATCCATCGGTGGATTTTGCGAAAGTCGAGCTGACTCAAGATAAAAAATGTCCTTTTTTGAATGCGGACAAACTTTGCATCATTCAAAAACATCTGGGGGAAAAATATCTGTCCAATGTTTGCACTTATTATCCCAGAACTGTGAACAGGGTGAACGGCATATATGAGATGACACTGTCGCCATCTTGTCCTGAGGCCGCGAGACTGATTCTGCTCAACCCTGACGCCATGAAGATGCATCTGAAAGAGACGAATGTCAAATATCCGATCATCACTTTCGATGTCGAACAAACATCGAAGCAGTATCAAAAGACTTTGGTCGCATTTTTCAGTGAAGTGAGAACGATTTGTCTCGATACGATGTTGCGTTCACAACTACCGATTGAAAAGCGGCTATACAACTTGGCAGAATGGGTGGACAGATTCCAGAAACTTCAAAGTCATAAGCAGACCCACCAGACTCAGGACGTGATCATGAAATTCAGGAATTCGGAATTTGAACCGGCGATATTCTTGAGCGGACCCATGAGGGATTATTCGGAAAATATGGTGAAGTTGTTGTTGCCGGTGGATTCGGAGTCGTATATGACATTCTCGGAGGAGGCTTCAAAAGGGGATTTTGAAATGGGCGAGACGATTTACAATGCCTATTTTTCAGAGCGGAGACATATGCTCGACAACTATTTTGTCAACCTCATGGTGAAAAACCTCTTCCCGTTCACGGAAGCCGATCAAGTGTGGGACGCGTTCATGATGTTGTTCACACGCTTTGCGATCATAAAGGTTCAATTGATTGGAATAGCAGGGTTTAGGGGCGAAATGACCGACGAGACCGTGGTGGCTTACATCCAATCGTTTTCAAAGGTGATCGAACACCACCGCACCTTCGTGGAAATGGCTGTCGCATACCAGAAAAAAAGCGGTGCATCAAAATTGTCCTTCATCGGTACAGCACTCTGATTGACCATTCATCACTTGGGTATCAAATATCATATCGATGAAAGGGAGGTAAGTCATGAAAAAAATATTGATAATCGTAGAGGACCAAGCGGAAGACTTGGAACTTTTGTATCCATACTATAGACTTCAAGAAGCGGGATATCAGGTAGATTTGGCCGGTCGGGAGGCAAATCTCCAGTATCACGGCAAATATGGTGTTCCCTATGAATCCAACATGAGTTATGAGGATGTGGATGTTTCCGATTACTCAGGCCTGGTCATACCGGGTGGATGGGCGCCGGACAAACTCAGACGTTATGAACTGGTCAAGGACATCGTAAGGAAGTTCAACGATCAGGGGAAACCCATCGGACAGATTTGCCACGCGGGATGGGTGACCATTTCAGCGGGGATCTTGAAGGGTAAGAATGTCACATCAACCCCTGGCATCAAGGACGATATGACCAATGCGGGTGCCATTTGGTTCAATGACGCTGTAGTGGTGGATGGCAATCTGGTTTCGAGCCGTTGGCCCAAAGATCTGCCAAAATACATGGAAGCATACATCAGGGTCTTGAATGATGAAAACAGAGGAAACGGATGAAGATACTTATTGTCGAAGATAGTAGAATCAATCAATATATCGCAAGGGACACATTGATCAAATATGATATTCCATGTGAGATAGAGTATGCAAATGATGGAGAAGACGCGCTCTATCGAATCGAGCAAAACGGAATCGATCTCGTGCTTCTCGATATTGTCATGCCCAAGATGACGGGGATAGAAATGCTTGAGAAGCTCAACTCGATGGACATTTCATATAAACCGGAAGTGATTATGCTCACAACCATCAGCGACTCAAAGATATTGAATGCCTGTTTTGATTTGGGCGCTGTGGATTATATCAAAAAACCGTTTGAGGAAATGGATTTTGTGGCGAGGATCAGATCGACACTTCGTGAAATCACCTATAAAAACAAATTGAAGAGGGCCACAGAACGACTTGAGGCCCAAAATATAGAACTCAACGAGGCCAACAGGAATCTCTTGGAAGCCCATGTCTATATGGTCCAAAAGGAAAAACTGGTTTCCATAGGTGAACTGGCTGCGGGTATCGCACATGAGATCAACAACCCGCTCGCCTTTGTCATGAGCAATTTCAGCAACATCAAGGAATACAGCATACCGATCACCGAGCTTTTGATGAAAGTCAAAGATACCCCCGAATTGCAGGAGGTCTGGAAAGCCAAGGATATTGATTTTTTACTGGAGGATTTGCCGGAACTGATTGATGAATCCCAAAAAGGGCTCGATCGTATCGCCAAAATCGTAAACAGCATGCGCAATTTCGCAAGGACATCGGATGAGGACACCACCGAGTATTTCGACATCAACAATCTGATCGACGAAGTCCTGATGATTGTCAACAACGAGGTCAAATACAATGCGGTTGTGGAGAAAGAGTATGAGAACTGTCCTCTGATCTATGGCAACAAAGGGGAGATCGAACAGGTTTTCGTGAATCTGATCGTCAATGCGTCACAAGCCATCAAGGAAAGCGGGGACTCGATCGGTACCATCACCATCAAGACCGAACCGATTTATTCCGGCGTTTTGATTTCTGTTCGCGATACCGGTAAGGGCATAGACCCCCAATTCATCCACAAGGTGTTCGACCCGTTCTTCACCACGAAACCCGTGGGACAGGGCACTGGGCTCGGACTGAGCATTTCGCACAGCATCATCGTTGAAAAACATGGTGGGGAATTGAAAGTGGAAAGCGAACCTGGTGTGGGAACATGTTTTTATATTGAACTTCCACTAGCCAAAACGACCACAAAACTTGTATAATGAAATAAAAGCCCTCATTGTGTGTGATCAGTCACATGAATGGGGGCGAAACCGTGTTTATGGAGGGGTTATGATCAGGACAATCATCTGGTTTGTTTATTTTTGGCTTATACTCATCGTATATATGCCGTTTTTATGGTACACAGGGCGCATTGAGAACATCGATGAACGTGCCGCCTATACGGATCGGAAAGCGCGATACTGGGCGGAGCATCTTCTATCGCTCGCGGGTGCTCGGGTCACAGTGACCGGAAGTGAGAAAATTCCTGTTGATGGGGCTGTTGTTTATGTGGCCAACCATCAGAGCAATTTCGACATTCCGCTCATGATCGCATTCACACCGAAAGTCAAAGGTTTCATTGCCAAAGTGGAAATACTGAAAATGCCGATGATCAGAAGTTGGATGAGGCACATGAGATGTGTCTTCATCGATCGGGATAACATCAGGCAACAGGTGAAGGCCATTTCAGAAGGCGTCGCCACACTTAAATCAGGACATTCGATGATCATATTTCCAGAAGGCACCAGAAGCAAGGACGGCACCCTCGGTGAGTTCAAGGCGGGCAGCCTTAAACTTGCGACGAAATCCGGGGCGACCATTGTTCCGGTGGCAATTCACAATTCCATCGGTCTGATGCAAAAGGGATCGTTCATCATCCATCCTTCGGATATAAAAATCATCATTTGTGATCCTATCGAAATCACGGCGGAGATGAACAAAGACACCCATGGACTTGCGGAAAAGATCAAATCAATGATAGAAAAGGAGATCCAAAACATATGAGAATTTTAATTCGCGACACGGCCATTTTAAGAATGGTCGATCAGGCTGAAGGCGTATTGTATGGCGATATCGCCATTGAGGATGACAAAATCGTCGCCATCGGAAAAATGCCCGAAGGTTTCAAGGCAGACCATGTCATTGACGGCAAAAAGCAGTTGGCAATGCCGGGACTGATCAATGCGCACACACATATGGCCATGTCACTCATGAGAAATTACGCCGACGACCTGCCCCTGATGACCTGGCTCAGCGAGAAGATTTGGCCGATAGAGGCCGGACTCACTCCAGACGATGTCTATCTCGGAACAATGCTTTCCATCGCAGAGATGATCCGAACGGGATGCACGACCTTCAATGACATGTATTTTGAAATGGAAGAAGTCGCCAAGGCTGTAGAGATCTCCGGTGTAAGAGCCAACCTTTCAAGAGGGATGATCGGCAATGACACTGAAGGACTGGAAAAACTGGAAAATTCGAGAGCTTTTCATAAAGCTTGGAACGGCAAAGCGGATGGAAGGATTGTCGTTGATATCGCACCACATGCGCCATATACCTGTTCGGACGGTTTTATCAAAAAAGCCGTTGAACTCAGCAAAGACCTGAACACACAGATTCACATCCATTTGTCCGAAAGCCTATTTGAAGTCAATGAATCCCTTGAAAAATACGGTGTCACACCAATCAAGAAGATGGAAGATCTCGGCGTGTTTGATGTCAAAACCGGCGCTGCCCACTGTGTGCATCTGCAGGATGAGGACTTTGAAATTCTGAAAAAGCACGGAGTGAGCGTCCTATACAACCCAAGCAGCAATCTCAAGCTCGGCAACGGCTTTGCAAAAGTGAACAAGATGATCGGAATGGGCATCAATGTGGCACTGGGCACTGACGGATCTTCTTCCAACAACAACATCAACATGTTCGAGGAGATGCATCTGTGTGCACTCGTCAACAAAGGCGTTGAAGGTGATCCGACCGCAATTCCGGCTTACAAGGCACTGGAGATTGCAACTATGGGAGGCGCAAAAGCGCTTGGAATCGATAGCGAAGTGGGAACGCTTGAAGTCGGTAAGAAAGCGGATCTGATTTTAATCGATCTGAACAAACCCCATTTGATCCCTCAGTACGACCTGGTGGCCATGCTGGTTTACTCGGCGGCCGCAAGTGATGTGAAAACAGTGCTTTGCAATGGTAAAGTATTGATGCAGGATTATGAAATCAAATCGTTTGATGAAAAGCTGATTCTCGCCATGGCGGATGAGGCGGCACACAATCTCGTCAAACGCACTCAAAAATAAAGGAGGATGGCCAGATGGCTTCTTTTCAGGCAATTCGTTACGAAAATTCGGTCATGACATTGATCGACCAAAGAAAAATTCCACTCGAGAAAACCTATTTTGAATGTAAGACTTTGGAGGACGTGGTGTTCGCCATCAAGGATATGATCGTCAGAGGCGCACCGGCCATCGGAGCGACCGCAGGATTTGGAATGGTCATCGGTGCGGCCGGGAACAAAGCGATTGGACTTGAACAGCTTATTGAAAAAATGCCGGAAATCAAAAAAACACTGGACGATGCCCGCCCAACAGCGGTAAATCTGGCGTGGGCGACACATAGGATGCTGGAAACACTAAGCACCTTCTCCGGAGCGGATGTAGACGCTTTGATTGAACATCTTGAAAAAGAGGCGATTGCAATTTTTGAAGAGGATGCCGGTTTTTGTAAGGCGATTGGCGTTCACGGCAATACCCTCATTGAAGAGGGCGATGTGATTTTGACACACTGCAACACAGGGGCGCTGGCAACTGTGGCGTACGGGACGGCACTGGGCGTCATCAGGGAGGCACACTTCACTGGAAAGAACATTTCTGTTTACGCCGATGAGACCAGACCCAGACTTCAAGGTGCAAAATTGACGGCATGGGAACTCGTAGAGGAAGGCATCCCGGCAACTTTGATAGTGGATAGTGTTGCGGCGACCTTGATCCGTGATGGAAAGATCGATCGAATCATCGTCGGTGCGGACAGAATCGCCAGCAATGGGGATGCGGCCAACAAAATCGGGACATTCATGTTGTCGGTCGTCGCAAAAGCCTATGGTGTACCTTTTTATGTGGCGGCACCGACTTCCACCATCGACTATGACATGGTTTCCGGTGATGCAATTGAAATCGAGGAAAGAGATGCGGAAGAAGTGACTATGATCGGTGGAGTCAGGATAGCACCTGAAGGCATAAAAGTCTACAATCCCGCGTTCGATGTCACACCTGCGGAAAACATAACGGCCATCATCACAGAACGTGGAGTGGTGTTGCCACCATTTGATGAAAACCTACTGAAAATCAAACCATAGGAGGAAGAATGAGAAGAGCGATAATTGGCGGCACCGGGATCTATGACACCGGAAGCGAAGTGAAAACCGAGCAGCTCGTTACAGCCTATGGCGATGTCACATACGATGTGATGGCGGTGGATGGTCAGGAAATCATATTCCTCGCGAGACATGGCAAAAAACACAATACCCCACCCCATAAAATCAATTACAGAGCGAACATGATGGCTCTTAAAATGCTTGATGTGACCCATGTCTACGCCACTTGCGCTGTAGGCTCCATGAATGACGCCTACGAACCGGGCGATGTGGTCATCATCACAGATTTCATCGATTTCACAAAGTCGCGTGCACAGACTTTCTTTGAAGGTGAGGACGGTCCTGTGGCACATGTGGAGATGACAGAACCCTACTGTGGTACCATGAGGAGATTATTCGGCGAACAGGCATTGAAATCGAATTTGGAGCTCAAGGGTGACGCTGTTTATGTCTGCACAGAAGGACCGAGATTCGAGACGGCCGCGGAAATAAGGATGTACCGTCAGATGGGCGGTGATGTGGTGGGTATGACCAATGTTCCAGAGAGCGTGCTCGCAAAAGAACTGGGCATGTGCTATGCGGCCATTGGAGTCATCACAAATTGGTGTACCGGAATCGAGGGAAAACACATCGAAGGCCATCAGATCGCCGAATCCATGGAGAAAAACAAAGCTATGATCACCCAACTTTTCATAGAGATTCTAAAAGGGGAAATTGACGAATCCAACTGTAAATGTGACAGATCATTGATTGTCTTATAAGAGAGGGAGGACATTATGTCTTTAAAACACCAGATAGCAAGAAAAGAAATCATCGATGCGGGGAATCAAATGGTCAACTCGGCACTCGTGATCGGCACATGGGGCAATATCAGTGTAAGAATCCCAGATGAGGATTTGATCGCAATAACACCAAGTGGAGTGGACTATGACAAACTCATTTCAGAGAATATTCCGATCATCGACTTCGAAGGCAACCTGATCGATGGCAATATGAAACCGTCCATCGAGCTGCCGATGCATCTCGAGATTTACAAGAAAAGACCCGACATCGGAGCTATCGTTCACACACACTCCACTTACTGCACGGCAATGGCAATTGCCAGAAAGCCGATTCCCGCATCATGCGAGGACCTGATCCAAATCGTTGGAGGCAATGTAAGAGTATCGGAATACAGATTGCCCGGAACAGACGACCTTGGCAAAGTGGCTGTGGAAGCGCTTGATGGGCGTAACGCGGTATTGCTTGCGAATCACGGATTGCTTGCGGCGGGTAAAAATCTTAAAGAGACCATCAAAATCGCATTCATCTGTGAAAAATCGGCACATGCGACTTTGCTTGCCGCAAACATTGGGGGAGCGATCGAACTCTCCAAAGAAGAATGTGATATCATGAGGGACTTTTATCTCAACAAATACGGACAGAGGTAAGCTTATGAAAGACGATGTGAAAAAAATGGGATTCAACACCTTGGCAATTCACTCCGGTGAACCGGACAAACATGCTGAAAACGCTTTAAATCCACCGATTTTTCAGACGTCGACTTTTGTTTTCGACAGCATTGAACACGCTGGTCGAGTCATGAATTTCGAAAGTGACGATTACGTCTACACACGTGGCAACAATCCGACACTTCGCATTCTGGAGAACAAAGTCGCCGTTTTGGAAGGTGGCGTCGGTGCGGTCGCGTTCTCATCCGGGATGGCCGCGGTAAGTTCTGTCATACTGTCGCTCACAGAGCCCGGAGATATGGTGCTTTATCACAATGTGCTTTACGGATCCAGTTATTCATTTTTGAATCAGTTTCTAAAAAAATATAAAGTGAACGCACATAACTCCGATTTTACAGATTTGGAAGATTTGAGCCGGAAAGTGGAAGCTCTAAGACCGGCGGTGCTTTATTTTGAGACTCCGGCCAACCCCAATCTCGATATAATCGACATCGAGGAAGTCGTTGCCATCGCCAGACAGTTCGACGCCAAAGTGGTGATCGACAACACCTTTTGCTCACCATATCTTCAAAAGCCACTGGAATACGGTGCTGATGTGGTGCTTCACAGCGCCACAAAATATTTGGGTGGTCACGGCGATGTCGTCGCTGGGATTGCCGTGTCAAGAGACCAAAACTATGTGGACTCTCTCAAGTTTGAATACATGTGTGAACTTGGAGGCGTGCTGAGTCCGTTCAATGCATGGCTGATTCTGAGGGGGATCAAGACTCTGCCGCTCAGACTCGACCGTCACAGCGAAAGCGCACTCAAAGTCGCAAAATATTTAGAGGCACACCCAAGAGTGAAACGCGTCATGTATCCTGGACTCGAATCGCATCCCGGGCATGAGATCGCAAAAAAACAGATGAAGGCGTTCGGCGGTATAGTGAGTTTTGAAATTGACGGGTCCCATGAAGATGCGATTCAAGTGATCAATTCGGTCAAGCTTGCGAAGATAGCGGTCAGTCTCGGAGACACAGAAACTCTGATTCAATTGCCCGCTGCAATGACTCACATTGGCTATTCGGATGAAGCGCTGGAAGCCATAGGTCTAAGCAGATCACTCATCAGAATTTCCGTCGGACTTGAGGACGCAACCGACATAATTTCAGATCTCGATGAAGCCCTTAATATTACAAAGTGATTACAAACGAAAAAAACTATTGCATAGATTATTTTATTCGGCTAGAATGTTTATAGATTAGAACATTGTGTTCTAACGATGGTGAAATACAAATTCTAAAGAAGGAGGTTATAAACATGATGACTTTAACTAAGACTTACGCATTAAAATTTAATTCCGCATTAATCGGCAACGGCACTACAAGTGCGTCCAAATTTAGAAACAATCAATTGAATATGTTTATGACCTGCGGTCGATTATAGGATTTTGGATAAAAGTAACATTTGATCTAAAAAAAATCATAGTTGATGAACCACAGGCATAATTCGTCTGTGGTTTTATTTTGCGCAAAATTTCTTTGAATTTTTAGTGCAATTCAGCTTTGAAATAAAGTTGTCCAACGGTTAGGCTTAAACCTGTCCGTTCAAAAACCACGCTTGCGTGGTTTTTTTATGTTTAAACGAAAGAGAATTAGGGGGTAGTAAAATGAAAAACGTAATCAAGTACATGAAAGGATATAAGGGCATATTCTTGCTCGCTATCATTTCAATCGTAGTCGCAACAACAATGCAGCTCGCCACGCCCATACTGATAAAATACGCCATTGACTCCATCATAGGGAGTGAGTCACCCGGGAATATGCAATTCCTGATGGATGCCTTCGGTAGAAATCTGATGAGCGTCGTATGGATTGTCATTGCAATCAATTTGATCAGAGGCATATTTTTGTTCCTAAAGGGTTATTTGTCGAATTATGCGGCAGAGAACATCGCTCAGAACATGAGAGAAAAACTTTACAGACAAATTCAGTACATGACTTATGAGTACCACACCAAAAAAGAAACCGGTGACATGATTCAACGCTGCACTTCGGATGTTGAGACCGTCAGACGTTTTCTCGGGGTTCAGATCGTCGACCTTGCGAGAATCATATTCATGATTTTTCTCTCCGTCATCATCATGATGAACCTCAATCTTAAACTCACAGTTTATGCAATAGCACTTATTCCGGTCTTATTCCTATTCTCGTACATATTTTTCACAAAAGTGCAAAAGAATTTCAAGAAGTCGGACGAAGCGGAAGGTGCCTTGACAACTGTCCTGCAAGAGAATCTTTCAGGTGTGCGTGTCGTAAGGGCATTCGGCAGAGAAAAGTTTGAAATCGACAAGTTTCAAAAGGTCAACCAGGATTACAAAGAAAAGACTTATAGATTGATCGAGATTCTGGCCATGTTCTGGTCCTCATCGGATCTGCTCACGCTGATCCAAAGCGGAATCGTGCTGGTCGTCGGTTCAAGAATGGTCATCACAGGTGAAATCACAATCGGTACATTGGTGGCATTCATCACGTATGAATCCATGTTGCTTTGGCCGGTGAAACAGTCTGGAAGATTGCTCAGCGAACTCGGAAAGACCACAGTAGCCGTGAAACGTGTTGAGGAGATTCTCACTGAGGAGATAGAGTCGGATCATCCAAATGAGACAGAACCGGAAATCGGAGGCCATATCGTTTTCGATCGAGTGAATTTCTCATATCCGGACGGAAAAATCGCCCTGAAGAACATCAGTTTTGAAATTGAAAAGGGAAAGACTCTCGGCATACTCGGTTCGACCGGCTCCGGAAAATCAACAATGGTCCATTTGTTGCAAAGACTTTATGATTATGAAGGCAGCATAAGAATAGATGGACATGAACTGAAAGACATCAGAAAACAATGGATTCGTCAAAAGATCGGTCTCGTTTTACAGGAACCGTATCTATATGCGAAAACAGTCAAACAAAACATCGGCATTGTCAAAAACAACTTTTCGGATCAAGACATAGAGGAAGCGGCAAGAATCGCGTCCATACATGACAACATCCTGGAATTCAAAGAGGGTTATGAGACAGTGATCGGTGAGAAAGGCGTATCGCTTTCGGGAGGCCAGAAGCAAAGAGTCGCCATTTCGAGAACGATCATCGATCAAGACAAACGCATTCTGATATTCGACGACTCGCTTAGTGCGGTGGACACGGAGACGGACATGAAAATCCGTAGAGAACTGACCAAACGCAACAAGGATGTGACCACCTTGATCATTAGCCATAGAATATCAACACTCTCTGAAGCGGATTATATTATCGTACTCAACGAAGGAGAAATCGTACAATTCGGTACACACGCCGAACTCATAGAAAATGAAGGACTATACAAACGCATCTGGGATCTGCAGAAGATGGCTGTCTAGGACAGGGGGAATTAAACGTGGAAAATCAAAACAAAGAAATGAAACTCAAATATGATAAAAACATCTGGAAAGAAATGTTCACTTACTTCAAGCCTTTCAAAAAGGACTTTATGGTTCTCTGTGCGTTCATGATATCGCTCGCGCTCATCGACATCTCGTTTCCACTGCTGACGCAACACGCGATCGACACCTATGTCATACCTATGGATATCGAAGGGCTCAGCAAGGTGGGAATGATATACTTGGCACTTGCAATAGCACTATCATTGATCGTCTTCCTGTTCATTCGTATTGCAGGAAAAATCGAAATGAACCTGCTGTACAAAATGAGACAAGACAGTTTTGAAAAGTTGCAAAAGCTGTCCTTCAGCTATTATGACAAAAATGCCATAGGCTGGATGATCGCAAGAACCACATCAGATGCGCAAAAAATCTCAGAGACGCTTGCTTGGGGTTTGGTGGATCTCGTGTGGGGAGTATCCATGATGTTCGGAATTTCCGTTGTGATGCTCATCGTCAACTGGCGATTGGCACTGGTCACACTGGTCACGGTTCCGCTCCTTGCGGTGATCAGCGTCATGTTCGAGAAAAAGATGTTGGTGGCTTATAGAAACGTGCGTAAAATCAACTCGAAAATCACTGGACTGTTCAACGATGGCATCGTAGGTGCCAAGACGACCAAGACTCTGGTGAGGGAGGAACTGAACCAGGAGGAATTCGGTGAAGTGACCAAAGACATGAAACGCACATCCGTGAGAGCGGCATCGTTCTCGGCCGGATATCTGCCGGTAGCACTGTTCATATCGGCAATTGGAACGGTACTTACCCTGTATTTCGGAAGTATCTTCATTGTGAGGGATGTCATCACCTATGGTACTTTGGTCCTTTTCATCACCTACGCAAGACAGTTTTTCGATCCGGTCCTGGAACTGGCGAGAATCTACACTGAAATGATCAGCGCACAAGCTGCCGCAGAGCGCGTGATGTCACTCATCAACGAGAAAGAGGAAATCGTCGAATCGGATCAGGTCCTTAACAAATACGGTAACCATTACGAACAAAAAACCGAAAACTGGGAACCGGTTGAAGGCAACGTGGAATTCAAAAACGTGGATTTCTACTACAAAGAAGGGGAATACATCCTCAAAGACTTCAATTTGAATGTCAAAAAAGGACAGACCATCGCTCTTGTCGGTGAGACAGGATCGGGAAAAAGCACAATCGTCAATCTCGCCTGCAGGTTCTACGAACCCACTGAAGGTCAGATTCTTGTGGATGGCATCGATTATCGGGAACGTTCACAAAACTGGTTGCATGCGAACATCGGTTATGTGCTCCAATCGCCACATCTTTTCAGTGGCACAATCGTCGATAATATCCGTTACGGAAAACTGGATGCGACAGATGAGGAAATCATCGAAGCCGCCAAAACCGTCAACGCACATGATTTTATATCCAAACTGGAAAAAGGCTACGACACAGAAGTCGGAGAAGGTGGCGGTCTTCTATCCACTGGTGAGAAACAACTGATTTCCTTCGCACGTGCCATTATTGCGAAGCCTAGATTGTTCTTCCTGGATGAGGCGACATCTTCCATCGACACGGAAACAGAAGCGAAAATCCAATATGCGATCGACAGGGTGCTTGAAAACAGGACGAGCTTTATCATAGCCCACAGACTTTCCACCATCCGTAATGCGGACCGCATACTGGTCATCAAAAAAGGAATCGTCATCGAAAACGGCGACCACCACGAACTCATGGCACTCAAAGGCCATTACTATGAACTTTACACGAATCAATTCGTTGAAGAAGGTGAGCGGGAAATTCTCAATCACCAAGAGAAAAGCGTACTCAAAAGTGCGTAGAAAGGAAGTACATTATGATGCAAGATTTGCAATTGATGATGGCAGGATACAATAAGCCCACATACAAACAAAAGAAACACAATTTGGAATATGAGCTGTATTTGAAATCAGAAAACATAGTCAGATTAACAAAGGGTTAGAATGACGTTAGAATCCTCTAGAACGCTTGCGGATAGACAAAATTTAGGTTAATATTATCACAAGAGATTATAAAGGAGGAAACGTTATGGCCACCAAGAAATTATGTAAAATGAAAAGTGAAGAAAAAGTTTCAGGAGTCTGTGCGGGACTTGCGCATTATTTTAGCATAGATGTGACAATCGTACGACTCGTCTGGGTTTTGGCAATCATTTTCGGAGTGGGATCACCAGTTTTGATCTACATCGTTTTGGCGATCGTATTGCCGACGTGTGACCCGAATGAAGTCAAATTCACCGACATCGATGAAGAAGAAGTTGATGAATACGATGATGCGGACCGGTATGAAAGATAAAACCTGAGCAAGATAGACGCACCCATAGTCCAACAGGATTAGGGGTGCGTTTTTTTGTCAAATAGGTTATAATAGAAGAAAAATACGGAGCGTAGGATGTTTGATTATATAAAAGGCACACTGAACCATGTGGAATCCGATTTCATAGTGGTTGAGAATCAAGGAATAGGATATAAGATTGCGACGTCCACACCATCCATTTCGGATTTCAGCAGTCCCGGTGAGGCCGTTGTGGTTTACACTGAAATGATCGTAAGAGAAGATCTGATCGCTCTCGTCGGGTTTTCCACCAGGGATGAGCTTCATATGTTCCAGCTTCTCACTTCTGTGAGTGGCGTGGGCACTAAAGTCGCCATAGGTATTTTATCTTCCATACCTTTCAGCCAGTTGGCATTCATCATAGGTACCGGGGATATCAAGGCATTGACTTCAGCCCATGGCGTAGGTAAAAAAACGGCGGAGAGAATTGTACTGGAACTCAAGGACAAAGTCGCAAAGTTCGGACATGTAGGTCTGGATTCCATTGAGACACCGACTTTTGGCGGGGATCAAGGAGATGCCCTAGCGGCACTCGTGACACTTGGATACACGAAAAGCGAGGCGCAGGGCGTGATCAAGAGCATGGATCTCGCAGGCATGTCTGTGGAAGACATCATTAAATCAGCACTCAGAAAATTAATGACACAATAAAGATGGAGGTCACATGGAACGTTTTGTCACTCCCAAGCACATAGAAGAAGATCATATACAAGAAAAGTCCATAAGGCCTAAACACATAGATGAATACATCGGTCAGACCAAAACGAAGGAAAAACTCGGAATCTTCATGAAAGCCGCAAAACTACGTGGCGAGTCTCTCGACCATGTTCTTTTGTACGGACCACCAGGACTTGGCAAGACCACGCTATCGGCGATCATAGCCAACGAAATGAACGTCGGGATCAAGATTACGTCAGGTCCAGCCATAGAGAGGCCTGGAGACTTGGCCGCCATATTGACAGGGCTTAAGGACGGAGACGTCTTATTCATAGATGAGATCCACAGACTCAGCAGGCACGTGGAAGAAGTGCTGTATCCCGCCATGGAAGATTATGCGATTGACATTGTGATCGGCAAAGGTCCTGGGGCGAGATCGGTAAGACTTGATCTTCCCCGTTTCACACTGGTTGGTGCGACCACAAGGGCGGGTCAGTTGACCGCACCCCTCAGGGACAGGTTTGGAGTCATTTGCAAACTGGATCTTTACGGTGTGGATGAACTCGCTGAAATCATCAGAAGATCTGCAGACGTCCTGAACATCCCCATTGATGAGGATGCGACGATGGAAATGGCCACCAGAAGCAGAGGCACACCTAGAATAGTCAACAGACTCCTTAAAAGGGTCAGGGATTATGCACAGGTCAGAGGCTCGGGCATAGTCACAAGGGAAATCGCAAAAAAAGCGCTGGATATGCTTGAAATCGATCCAATAGGACTTGATGCGGTAGATCGAAAAATCCTGGAATGCATCATCGAGTTTTTCGATGGTGGTCCCGTAGGCATCGACACGCTCGCGGCGACAACTGGAGAAGAGAACACTACTATAGAAGATGTCTATGAACCTTACCTGATGCAGATCGGTTTCATCCACCGAACCCCTCGTGGCCGTGTGGTCACCAACAAAGGGCGTATGCATCTCGGATATGAGGCTGTGACTACAGGTGAGCAATTGGTATTTGTTGTCGGTGACGATCTTCAGGAGGTATTATGAGAAAATTGAGACCACTGAAAATAATAATGATGCTATTTCTGATTGCCATAGTGATGGGACAACTTTCTTATGCGAATGCGGAACCCGTGATCGATGTCGGCCTTTCCTATGGGAGTGTCAGCACAGGTCCGTTCGACATTGAGAGTACCAGTGGTTTTCTATTCGGAATTGACAGTAAGGCAGGCGGTTTCATTTCCCTTATGAACCTTGGTGCCTTCAACCGATTGCAGATCCAAAAAGATGAAGGGTATCATCTGAAACTTGGGAATGCCTATCCGAACCACGAAATGGCGCAACTCGATTTTAACAGATTGAAATCCATTGACGGAACAGTCTATATGGCTTATGATGGACAATGGCATATCCTTTATGGGCAATTTGCTTCAGAACAGGAAGCGATGATCGCCATAGGAAGTGCCGGGCTCAAATTCGGCCTGGACATGGTTGAGGTATATGATTTTGCCAGCATTGGTGTGACTATATCCGCGGATGGCGTGCCTGTGTTGTCCTATGATTCATCGATTCCGGAAACCATGTTCAAAAGTGATGTTTTCAAATTCAGACAAGTGCAATATAGAAATGGTTTTTTGGTGAAACGCCTTCCGGGCAGTGACATGACGTTCATCAACCGCGTTGGCATGTCTCATTATCTTTATGGTGTCTTGCCAAAGGAAATGAGTGGTGACTGGCCAATCGAAGCCCTCAAAGCGCAAGCTGTTGCAGCCAGAAATTACGCCATTCAAAGTATCGGAAAATACGGAGAATATGGATTCGATGTCTGTGATACAGTCAAAAGTCAGGTGTATGGAGGCTATTCGGTGGAAAAACCGATGAGCAACCTGGCGGTGGATGCCACCGTGGGAATGGTTCTGACTTATCAAGGACTGCTCGCGCAATGCTATTATCATTCGCATAGTGGAGGCTATACCGACGCACCTGAAAACATATGGTCTGCGGCGATTCCCTATCTCAAACCCGTAGAGGACCCTTTTTCGCTTGGTGCTCCGAACACGGATTGGCATGTCGTCATGAACAATGTGGAGATTGAGCAAAAACTGATCATCGCCGGTTACAACATCGGCAAACTGGAAAAGATCAGAATCCTGCAGCGCACGGTAAACGGAAGAGCCGTGACGGTTCAATTCGTCGGAACCATGAGCACTGCGACTCTATACAAGGAAAAAACACGTTCGATCCTAGGTTCCACCATATTGAAAAGTCTTATGTTCAGCTTTGACCCTGCAACTGCGGTGACGAAAATTCCTGAAAGGCTACCTGCGCCAGGCGTTGTTTTAGCGCCTAAAATCGCACTCAGTTCAGAGGGTGCTTACGCTGAATATGAAACTAAAGACTCGATTCGTGTGGTGACAAGCAGAGGAACGACTTTGTTCAGAATCAACAGGATACAGCCTCCTCAGCAAATTGTGACCACTACAGTGGATGTGTTTGAGGAAGTGGATGCAAGTGGTGGTTCGGTGACTTTTTACGGTCATGGCTATGGTCATGGGCTTGGAATGAGTCAATGGGGTGCTAAAAAGATGGCGGAGCTCGGCTTTGATTATACAAAGATTTTGGCACATTATTACAATGACACACGACTTGAGGCAATATATAATAAACAAAATTAGAAAAGGTGGAACATGAGAACTAAAGACTTTTATTTTGATTTACCGGAGCGTTTGATTGCACAGACGCCTCTTTTGGACCGATCTGAATCGCGATTGATGCATTTGGACCGTGCGACTGGGGAAATCTCGCATCGCAAATTTTACGATTTTTTGGATTACCTGTCTCACGGGGATTGTTTGGTGCTCAACAACACCAAAGTCATCCCTGCGAGACTTTTTGGTGTCAAGGATACTGGCGCCTCGGTGGAATTCCTTCTACTTAAGAGACTGAATTTGAACCAGTGGGAAACGCTGGTCAAGCCTGGAAAAAAAGCCAAGATCGGCACGGAATTTATTTTTGGCGATGGAAAACTGAAATGTGTCGTGATAGGAATAGGTGACGAGGGAACGCGAATCATCGAGTTCAGTTACGACGGTATTTTCGAAGAAATACTTGAAGAGCTTGGAACGATGCCATTGCCTCCATACATCACTGAAAAATTGGATGATCCAAAGCGGTACAACACGGTATATGCCAAACACAACGGTTCTGCGGCAGCACCGACAGCCGGACTCCATTTCACACCTGAACTTCTTGAGAAGGCACGGGCAAAGGGCGTCAAAATTGCCTACATCACACTTCATGTGGGGCTTGGTACATTCAGACCCGTCAAAGTGGAGGATGTGAACGATCACAAAATGCACTCCGAGTACTATGAACTCGACGACGAGAATGCGGCACTCATCAATGAGACCCGTTCGTCGGGTGGTCGAATCATCTCAGTGGGAACGACATCCACAAGAACCCTCGAAACCATAGCGGATGATCATGGTCAGGTCTCAGCGGGAAGCGGATGGACAGAGATATTCATATATCCAGGTTACAAATACAAAGTGGTGGATGGACTCATTACGAATTTCCATTTGCCTGAATCGACGTTGATCATGCTCGTAAGCGCACTGATCGACAAGGCGACCATACTAAATGCCTATGAAACAGCAGTAGCCGAGGAATATCGTTTTTTCAGCTTTGGCGATGCAATGATGATTATATGATTTGAGAGGAGCACAAAAATGGCAATTCGCTACGAACTTATCAAAGAATGCAAACAGTCAGGAGCAAGACTTGGCAAACTGCACACCCCTCATGGCGTGATCGACACACCGATATTCATGCCGGTGGGCACACAAGCCACAGTCAAGGCCATGACACCAGAGGAACTCAAAGATATGGAAGCGCAGATCATTCTGTCCAACACTTATCACCTTTACCTCAGACCGGGACATGATCTCGTGAAAGAAGCGGGTGGCCTCCATAAATTCATGAACTGGGACAGACCGATATTGACAGACAGTGGTGGTTTCCAGGTCTTCAGTTTGGGCGATCTTCGAAAAATCACAGAAGAAGGCGTGGAATTCCAATCGCACATCGATGGCAGCAAACATTTCCTCTCACCTGAGAAAGTGATGGAGATCGAAAATGCCCTTGGAGCGGATATCATTATGGCGTTTGACGAATGCGCCCCGTTCCCGGCCGAACATGATTATGTGAAGAAGTCATTGGAGCGTACGACCAGATGGGCGGTCAGATGCAAAGAAGCGCACACCAATACGGAGCACCAAGCTCTATTTGGCATCGTTCAAGGCGGCATGTACAAAGACCTTCGCGAGCAAAGTGCCCGTGAACTGGTGGCGCTTGATTTTCCAGGTTACAGCATCGGTGGCCTCAGTGTGGGTGAGCCCAAAGATTTGATGTACGAAGTGCTCGATTACACTACGCCCCTACTGCCTAAGGACAAACCCCGTTACCTGATGGGTGTGGGAAGTCCGGATGCCTTGCTCGAAGGCGTCATCAGAGGCATTGACATGTTTGACTGTGTCTTGCCTACGAGAATTGCGAGAAACGGCACAGCGATGACATCCGTGGGAAAAGTGGCGATCAAAAACGCCAAATACACCAGAGATTTCACACCGCTTGATCCGGAATGCGAATGCTATTGCTGCAAAAATTATACAAAGGCCTATTTGAGACACCTTTACAAAGCGGATGAGATCCTCTCGTCTAGATTGATGTCCACACACAATCTTTTTTTCCTGATCGATCTGATGAAGAAAGTACGTGTGGCAATCATGGAAGATCGCCTTCTTGACTTTAAAGAAGAGTTCTTTAAAAAATATTATGGAGAAAGTCTTTTATAATTCATTAAATTTCTGTTATAATGATATTTAAATGAGCTTCGTATAAAAAACGAAGCGAATAGACATTTAAGGAGAGAATAATTATGGAAAGTACTTTAGGATTAATTCTTTATATGGGTTTCTTCTTCGGACTGATGTATTTCTTGCTCGTCAGACCTCAAAAGAAGAAAACGAAACAATTGAACGAACTTAGAAGCAACATCCGTTCCGGTGATCTGGTCGTTACAATCGGAGGAATCGTCGGAAAAGTGATGAGCGTCAAAGAAGATGAATTCGTACTTGAAGTAGGCGCCGCAAAAACGAAATTGACTTTCAAAAAGTGGGCTTTATCCGCTATTGAAAAGCCTTCAACTGAAGAAGTTGTGGCTGTTGATGTGGAAACGATCGAATAGTTTTGAACGGACTGAAAAAGACTTGCTCGTCATGAGATAAGTCTTTTTTATTTTTAGAAATTATGTTATAATATCTTGTATTTTGGAAGTGAGACATTTTAAACATTTGGGAGGATCAACCATGAAACATATCAAAACAATAAATACGGGGTCTTTAAAGAGTTCCGCTGCACACGGTGGATGTGGGGAGTGTCAGACATCTTGCCAATCAGCTTGTAAAACTTCATGTACAGTAGGCAATCAAGAGTGCGAAAATAAATAATTAGAACTATTTAAAAAGCAGAGTGTACTCTGCTTTTCTTTATGCAGACGGAGGAAAGTATGATTCATAAGTTTAAACAGGGCGATCTTTATTTTGTGCTGGACGTCAATAGCGGAGCGGTTCATGTAATCGATGAGATTGTCTATGACGTATTGGAATATTACCCTAAACAATCACCTGTGGAGGTGATCAAGTCACTCAAAGATCGCTATACGGAATCCGAGATCAGAGATGTTCTTGAAGATGTGGATTATTTGATTGATAATGATATGCTTTATACGGATGACGCTTATGTGAATTCCATCGAATTCCAGCAAAGAAGTCCGATAGTCAAAGCTATGTGTCTTCATATCGCACACGATTGCAACCTCAGATGCGAGTACTGCTTTGCATCGCAAGGAGACTTCGAGGGATCAAGATCGATGATGTCATTTGAAGTCGGAAAAAAGGCACTGGATCTATTGGTGGAGAAATCGGCGAATCGCAGAAATCTCGAAGTGGATTTCTTTGGCGGGGAACCACTGATGAATTTTGAGGTGGTCAAACAATTGGTCGAGTACGGTAGAAGCATTGAAGCGGAACGAGGCAAGAATTTCAGATTCACTCTCACTACCAACGGAGTGCTTTTGAATGATGATAATATCGCGTATATCAACGAACATATGGAAAATGTCGTGCTCAGTATCGATGGCCGCAAGGAAGTGAACGACAGGATGAGATACACCATCGGCGGTGGGGGATCTTATGATGTCATCGTTCCGAAATTCAAGCAATTGGTGGATTCGCGCGGAGGCAAATCGTATTACGTGAGAGGAACATTCACTAAGAACAATCTCGACTTCGCGGCTGATGTCATTCATATGGCAGACCTGGGATTCTCGAGTACTTCCGTGGAACCTGTCGTGGCCAGTCCTTCGGATCCATATGCGCTTTCTGAAGAAGATCTCGAGATCATCAAAAATGAATACGACAAATTGGCTGAAGAGATCATTGCGAGAAAAAACACGGATCGCGAGTTCAACTTCTTCCACTTTGCAATCGACATGTCACAGGGACCATGTGTCATCAAACGTCTTTCGGGTTGCGGTGCGGGTTCTGAATATCTTGCCATCACACCGGAAGGTGACATTTACCCTTGCCACCAGTTTGTGGGCAACGACCATTTTAAGATGGGCAATGTCATGGCGGGCATTCTCGATTTCGGCCTTACGAAAGAGTTCAAAAACGCACATGTCTATAACAAAGAAAAGTGCAGAAGTTGTTGGGCGAAATTCTATTGCAGTGGTGGATGTCATGCCAATGCTTACAATTTCAACAATGATATCTACGTTCCATACGATTTGGGATGTGAGATGGAAAAGAAAAGAATTCAGAATTCAATTTACATTTATGGGAAACTCAATCAAGAGTAATAGAGTTGGGAGGGTGTATCATGATCAGATCTTTCAAGGCGTTTTCGCCTGAAATCGGAGCATCGAACTTTTTAGCGGAGACAGCTGTGCTGATCGGGCAAGTTTTTATGGAAGAACATGCAAACGTTTGGTATAATACAGTAGTTAGGGGTGACGTGGAACCTATAAGAATCGGCAAGAACTCCAATGTGCAGGATTTGGTTATGGTTCATACGAGTAGTGGGTTTCCGGTCACGATCGGAGATGACGTCACAATAGGTCATAATGCGACAATTCACGGCTGTACGATAGAATCCAATGTTCTGGTTGGGATGGGTGCCATCATTCTTGATGGGGCACATATCGAAAAAGACGTGATCATAGGCGCTGGATCGTTGGTCCCCCCTGGCAAGAGAATTCCATCAAAGTCTTTGGTTATGGGCTCGCCCGCTAAAGTTGTCAGAACGCTTTCAGAGGAAGAAATAGAGAGCATTGGAACATCTGCACACCATTATGTGGAATTGTCAAAACAATACAATCAGAAATAGGGAGGCTTCCAAATGAAAGGAAAAAATACGCTCTTATTTTTCCTAATTGTCGCATTGATTGCGGGCACTGCATTTGTCGCGGTCAATGGTTTAACGATTGGTTCGTTTTCCATTGAACCAGTGGGCGATGCCATGAAATTAGGACTGGACATTAAGGGTGGCGTTGTAGTAGTCTACGAAGCGCAAACCGAAGAGAAGGGTGCTGATCTGGCACGAACCATGGAACAGACCAAGCAAATCATCAGTAGACGTGTCAATGAACTTGGACTGACTGAACCTATCATAACACTTCAAGGTGATGATCGAATCAGAATCGAGCTTCCGGGTGTGGACAATGCCCAGGATGCCATTGATGTAATCGGCAAGACCGCACTACTTGAATTTGGACTTGTAACCGGTCCGGTTCCGGCAATAGAAGGTTTACCGGCGACCACTATCGATTATGAGACTATTCTTACAGGTACCAACATTTCAGATGCTTTTGTGTCACAAGATGAATTCAACGCACCTGTCGTATCACTTAAATTCGACAGCGTAGGTACAGGCTTATTTTTTGAAGGCACAAAAAAAGCTATAGACAATCCTGAAAGATCAGGACAAATCGCAATCATTCTAGATGGTGAAATCATTTCAGCACCATATACAAGAATTGTCATTTCTGACGGTCAAGCCATCATACAAGGCAGTTTCAGTTTTGAATCGGCCAACAATCTGTCGATGCTTATCCGAGGTGGTGCTCTTCCGGTTCAATTGGATGAGATCCAAACATCAGTCATCGGACCGACACTCGGTCTCGACTCACTCAGATCAGCGATCAATGCGGCGATTGTCGGATTGTTGCTGGTGGTCGGATACATGATCATATTTTATAGAATTCCAGGGATCATAGCATCAATCGCATTGACGCTTTATGCCTGCATCATCGTTTATGCGATGATCGGATTCAACGCGACATTGACACTTCCAGGTGTGGCGGGTATCGTTCTCTCACTGGGTATGGCAGTGGATGCCAATGTCATCATATTCGAACGTTTGAAGGAAGAAATGCTGACTGGCAAATCACTCAGAGCCAGTATCGATAGTGGATTCCATAGAGGCATGAGAACTATCATCGACTCCAACGTGACGACATTCATCGCGGCACTTATATTGTTCGCATTTGGTGAAGGTCCGATCAAAGGTTTTGCGGTCACGTTGATGATCGGTATCGTATCGAGTATGTTCACGGCAGTAATAATCACCAAAACGCTTTTAAAACTGTCACTTGGATTTTCAGATCGTAAAAAACTTTATGGATCAAGGGGGTAGTGACGGTGAGAAATATAAATGTGACTAAAAAATACAAATTGTGGTTTTCCATATCAGGTGCATTCATCCTTGTCGGTTTGATCGTCATGTTGTTGAACGGACTCAACTTCGGAATCGACTTCACAGGCGGAACGATGATGCAAGTCGATCTTGGCAAAACAGTTGAAGTCTCGGAAATCAAGGATGTCATTGCTGAGTTCGACCTGAATGCGGATATCGTCCACGCAGGAGTGGACAGCAATGAAGTGATCATCAAGACCAAAGCTTCACTTAGCAATACTGAAAGAATCGATATATTCGAAGTCCTCAAAGCGGAGTACGGCCTTGCTGATGAAGCGTTCAGAGGTGCTGAGCAATTCGGCCCATCAATTGGAGCTGAAATCAGAAACCGCGCGCTTTTGGCGGTTGTGATCGCATCGGTTGCGATGCTCTTATACATCTCTGTGCGATTTGAGACTGTGTTCGGTTTGGCGGCAGTCATAGCACTAATTCATGATGTTTTGATCCTGCTTTCCATTTACGCGATTTTCAGAATTCCAGTGAATTCATCTTTCATCGCGGCAATCCTTACAATTGTGGGTTATTCCATCAATGATACGATAGTCGTCTTTGACAGGGTTCGTGAGAATGTGAAACGCGAAAAGGGCAAAACGCATTTTGAAATTGCAGACATGTCCATCAGCCAGACCATTACAAGAACCATCAACACATCACTTACGACTTTGGTTGTAATCGGATCATTGTTCATATTCGGTGTGTCATCCATCAGGGAATTCGCATTTCCATTGCTCGCTGGTGTCGCGGTGGGAACTTATTCCTCAATATTCATCGCAAGCCCTGTATGGGCGCTCTTAAGACATAAAATAAGCAGAAAAGACGCTTACGCGGCTAAATAATAGGGTATTAATGAAATGCGCAGTGGCCTTAAGCAATTGCGCATTTCAATCCTATATACATACTAAAATATGGAGGTGTATTATGCAAATTTATATCGTACTGTCTTTGATTTTCGGAATTCTGATCACTTTGTTCGCGATTTTCAATTCGGCTGTGGTTGCAGTGAATTTCTTTTTTACTGAACTTCAGATTCCACTTGCTCTTGTGATCATTGCCTCAGCTTTGATCGGTGCAGTCACAATGCTCATTTTCGATACGTTCAGACGCATCAGAGCGGGTAAGAATCTTAAGGAAATGACCAAAAAAGCGAGTGGATTTGAAAAAGAGATCGCTTCTAAAGACGAAACCATCCATAAACTTGAAGATACCCTCAAACAGAAGGAAATGGTTGTGGACAGTCAACTGGAGACAATCGACGCCCTAAGAAAAAACCAAACTGCCACAATAAATGAAGAAAAATATGAAAATGAAAACGAAACGGTGATTTAATGATATTTCAAAACGCGATTTGGCATTACCCGAAAATAGATGACAATAGAATAAAAGAAGTGACGAAAACCTATAATTGCTCTGAAATTGTGGCTCAGTTGCTCATTGAACGCAAACTTGACACACCAGAAAAGGTGGATCGTTTTTTGAATCCCAAATTGGAGGATTTGCACGACCCTTTTCTGCTTTCGGATATGCCCCTCGCTTTTGAAAGAATCAAATTGGCCATAGAGCGCAAGGAATCCGTTTGGATTTATGGCGACTATGACGTGGACGGAATTACGAGCATAGTGATTCTAAGTAAATATTTTGAATATATAGGACATCCTGCCAAATTTTACATTCCGAATAGACAGGATGAGGGATACGGCATCAGTGAGCAAGGACTGGAATGGATCAAATCACAGGGCGGAGAGCTCGTCATCACAGTGGATTGTGGCATTACTGCCGTGGAGCAGGCACAGTTCGCAAGGGCGATCGGTCTCGATTTGATCATTACCGACCATCATGAGTGCCAAGATGTGTTGCCAAATGCCGTTGCCGTAGTGAACCCGAAACGTGGAGGATATCCATTCGACATGTTGGCCGGTTGCGGTGTCGCTCTTAAATTGACGCAGGCGATGCTCGGTGAGGCATTTTATACGTTCTATCCAAATGTGATCGATATTGCGGCACTGGGAACGGTGGCGGACATAGTGCCACTCGTGGATGAAAACAGGATCATCACACGAATCGGCCTTGAATATATGATGCACACCTCCAATCCCGGCATACAGGCTTTGATTTCGGAAGCGAATCTGACCGGAAAAGAAATCACATCAGGTCATATCGGATTTGTGATCGCCCCTAGGATCAACGCTTCCGGTCGAATAGGCAATCCGAGCATATCTGTTGAAATGTTGCTCGAGGATGATTATTTCAAAGCACTTGAGATCGCAAAAAAATTGAGTGAGCTCAATGGCGAGAGACAAGCTCAAGAACGTGAGATCATGGAAGAAGCTGAAAAGTATATTCAAAAGTCGATTGACCTCGATCAAGCCAGAATATTGTTGGTGGTCGGAGAAAATTGGCATACGGGAATCATAGGGATTGTGGCATCCAAGCTTTCGGAGCGCTATTCCAGACCGACTGTCGTACTCAATATAGACGGTGACATCGCAAAAGGGTCAGCCAGAAGTATAGAAGGCATCAGTATTTATGAAGTTCTTTTTTCATTCAAGCATTTGTTTGACAAGTTTGGTGGGCATGAACAAGCCGCGGGGCTAAGCCTCGGACTGGAGAACGTGGAAATTCTGAAGCAATCTTTGCTGGATTATGGATTGAAGCATATTCCGAAATACAAATTGGTGGCTTCGCGCAGGGTCAATGGCATCCTGAAGCCACACATGGTGACCCATCAATTGGTGGAAGAGATTGAAAATCTGAAACCATTCGGCGTGGGCAACCCCAAACCACAATTCGTATTTGAGAATCTGAGGATCGATGATTACCGGTTGATCGGCAAAGGACAGAACCATCTAAAAATGGTTGTCAACGATGGCGTGCGTGTCTATGATGCCTTGGCATTCAATAAGGCGGAGGCGATCTCGGCACTCAGAAAAACGGACAGCATACATCTTTTGTTGAATCTGGAGAAAAACAATTTTATGGGTGTGGAAACCATCCAACTTTTGGTCCAGGATCTGATCAAGGACAAAATGCCGATCAAGGACAACCTTGAGGCAAAAGTGCAAAGTGCGCTTTATGAGTTTTACAAAGTACATCAGTCTGTGGTCATCGATTCCAAATTTACATCCGTGGATACATTTGATATAATGTTTAATAGTGCTGATGCGCGACCGTTACTGGTGTATTCGCTTGAAGGATTGATTGAGTTCAAAGACCATGTGATGAGAAGCAATATCACAAACTATACGATTCATTTCAATCGTTTGGTGGAAAGTGAAAGTCGTGAGGACCACCTGGATGTGATTTTTATGCCGATCCAGTTCAGTGGTGATTTGGCGTACGCTATTGATAAAGGCCGATCTGTTTCGAGTTTTATCCCCAATAGGGAGGACCTTGTATATTTCTACAAACAGAGTGCGGCATTCAAACAGACCACACTACCGCTTTTGGCCGGTAAACTGAGGATGACCCAGTGCAAAATTTTATTTTGCCTTGATTTGCTGAACCAAATGAATCTGCTCGAATATAGGATTTTCAATTCGGCTCTTGAACTGAATTTCCTGCCTAAACCCAAAAACAAGATGGATCTGGAGCAAGTGCCTTTGTTTCAAAATCTTTCTAGAGAATTATAAATGAGGAATGACATTAAGGAGGAACACATGGATATCAAATCGAAAATCAGAGTGATTGAGGATTTTCCAAAAAAGGGAATCAGTTTTAAGGATATAACAACTTTGCTTCTTGATGGAGCCGCATACAGGGAAGCGGTGCTGACTTGCATAGAACAGCTTAAAGATGTGGAATACGATCTGATCATCGGTCCTGAAGCCAGGGGATTTTTGCTGGGTGCGCCTATGTCGGTAATTACTCAAAAAGGGTTCATACCTGTGAGAAAACCAGGAAAATTGCCGGCGGAAACCATTCAACACGAATATATTCTCGAATATGGATCCGATATTTTGGAGATTCATAAAGATGCCATCAAACCTGGGGCGAAGGTTCTGGTTGTCGATGATTTGCTCGCTACCGGAGGCACTGCGAAAGCTGTGTGTGAACTCGTTGAAAAACTGGGCGGTGTGGTTGCAGGTCTTGCATTTCTCATTGAACTGGACTTCCTTGACGGCCGAAAAGTTCTGGAAAAATACGATGTATTCTCAGTTGTCTCTTACGAGTCTTAAAAAACAGTTGTAATGCCTCTGATAAATCTGTAAAATAAGTGTAAAGTAGTCCGTTCAAATATTTTGGACGGACTATTATTAATACGTAGAAAGTTGTAGATGGTGTGGTTATGAACTTAGAAGGATATTTGTCAAAAGTTAAAAAATATGCGCCTTATGTGAACCTTGATCAATTAGCCAAGGCTTATGAATTTGGCGACAAGGCACATACGGGACAGCTGAGAAAAGACGGAACGCCTTTCTTCAACCACCCAGCCAGTGTGTCGTTGATTCTTGCGGAACTAGAGATGGATGAAGAAACCATTATTGCCGCACTTTTGCACGATACAGTGGAAGATACGGATGTCACTTTACAGGATGTCAAAAAACTTTTCGGAGAAGAAGTCGCCACATTGGTGGATGGCGTTACAAAGCTTGCCGTCATCAATTATGAGACGAAGCAGGAACAACAAGTTGAGAACCTCAGAAAAATGTTCTTGGCCATGTCGGGCGACATCAGAGTCATTTTGATCAAACTTGCGGACAGGCTTCACAATATCAGAACACTTGGTGCGATGACGCCGGAAAAACAAAAGGAAAAAGCGGAAGAGACGCTCGAGATATTCGCGCCTATTGCACATCGACTAGGTATATCCAAAATCAAATGGGAACTTGAGGATCTGAGCTTGAAACATTTGGATCCCGAAGGTTATCGTGACCTCGTCAGGAAAGTGGACCGAAAACGCACAGAGCGTGAATCCATCATCAACGATTACATCCATCAGATCAGAAAGTCGCTTACCGACCTTAATCTGAAGTTTGAAATATATGGAAGACCTAAGAATTTCTACAGCATCTACAAGAAAATGAAATACCAGCACAAAGAATTTGATGAAATCTATGACCTTACCGCCATACGGATCGTATGCGAGGATATAAAGGACTGTTATAGCGCTCTTGGAGCGGTGCATACACTTTGGAAACCCATCCCGGGTCGATTCAAGGACTATATCGCCATGCCTAAGCCCAACCTCTACCAATCCCTGCATACGACACTCATGGGCAACGGTGAGCCTTTTGAGATACAGATCCGCACCAGAGAGATGCACGAAATCGCTGAATTCGGTATCGCTGCACACTGGAAGTACAAAGAGGGATCGAAAAAATCCCATAATGAGATGGAGCAAAAGATTTCATCATTTAGACAAATGATGGAATGGCAAAGTGACCTCAAAGATCCGAGTGAATTCATGAATTCACTCAAATTGGACCTTTTCAATACTGAAGTTTTTGTATTCTCACCAAAGGGTGAAGTAGTCGATTTGCCTGTGGGATCCACACCGGTGGATTTCGCTTATAAGATCCACTCCGAAGTCGGGAACAAATGCGTCGGAGCAAAAGTGAACGGCAGAATCGTACCACTGAATTACCAACTCCAAAATGGTCAACGCATTGAGATCATGACCGCCAAGAACTCAAACGGCCCTTCGCGGGATTGGCTGAAATTCGTCAAGAGCACACAAGCTAAACAGCGGATCAAACAGTGGTTCAAGAAGGAACGTCGTGAAGAGAATGTTGAAAACGGCAGAGATATCATTGTCGGCGAACTGAGGAAACAGAACTTGCCGGTGAAAATGGTGCTCAATGAAGACTATCTCGACCAAATACTGAAAAGACTGAGTCTCAAAAACATAGACGACATGTACAACGCCATCGGTTACGGAGGCATACTCACAAGTCAGGTCGTTCCTAAAATAAAGGAAAAGTACTTCAAGGAACAAAGAGATGAGCAACTCAAGAACAAACCGCTCATGGAAAGAATCGAGGAGATTCCCAAGAAAAAAATCGTAAAACGCAATGAAACCGGTATCGTCGTCAAAGGAATCGATGACATTTTGGTGCGATTTGCCAAGTGTTGTTCACCGGTGCCGGGCGATGAGATCATCGGTTATGTCACAAGAGGCCGTGGAGTGACGATTCACAGAAGTGACTGTGAGAATTTCGAGAAAACGGATGAATCGGAAAACAGATATATCGAAGTGGCTTGGGCTGACAACAACGCATCTTCGTACACCACAAGTGTTCAGGTTGTTTCATCCGATCGAAAGGGACTCCTCTCTGAAATCACCATCCTCATGCAAGATATGGATATGATGATGACAGGCATCAATGCGAAGATCGATAAAAACGGTATTGCCATAGTGAATATCTCGATTGAGATTTCAGACATTGAAGAATTGAATAAACTTATGCGTAAATTGAAAGCACTCGAGGAAGTCATCGAAGTCAAACGTGTGAGTTCTTAATGGAGGCGTAATGAGAGCGGTGGTTCAACGTGTCAATCACTCTTCTGTCATAGTGGACGGGAAAGTGGTCGGCGAAATCGGAAAAGGACTCAACGTCCTGTTGGGCGTTGAAGAAGGCGATTCTGAAAAGGACGTCGGATATATGGTGGAAAAAATCGTCAATTTGAGAATCTTCGAAGATGATCAGGAAAAAATGAATCTTTCTTTGTTGGATGTAAAAGGTGAAATGCTGTGCATTTCCCAGTTCACCTTGATGGGCGACTGTAGAAAAGGCAGGCGTCCGAGTTTCAGTAGCGCGGCAAGACCCGATGATGCAAACGCTTTATACGAGCAGTTTGTGAAAGAGGTGGGACTGGCGGGGATCAGGGTGGAAACAGGTCAATTCCAGGCGCATATGGTTGTCGATATTCAAAATGATGGTCCCGTGACCCTACTCGTGGACAGCAAAAGAGGATTCTAATAGAATACAGGAGGCAACAATGTTACTTGAAAAAATTGCAGTGGGCTCATATGCTGCAAATTGTTACATCCTCGGCGACGAGGTCTCAAAAGAAGCCATAGTGGTAGATCCCGGCGCTGAAGCCGATAGAATACTTAAAAAAGTCAATGACAAATCACTCACTGTCAAATATATAGTGCTCACACACGGCCATGGTGATCATATCGGCGCTGTGGAAGAGCTAAAGGCTATGACTGGTGCACAGGTCATGATTCATCATGACGATGCCTACATGCTCGAGGATGCCAGTAAGAACTTCACGAGTTCCATCCATGGAAATTCAATTGCCTTCAAACCGGATCGCACCATCGGGGATGGCGATGTCATTCAGATCGGCAAAATCAAAATCAGAGTTTTGCATACGCCTGGCCATACTTATGGCGGTATATGCCTGTATGTCCCAAGTGAGAAAATAGTCATCACAGGAGACACTTTATTTTATGGGTCGGTAGGACGTTCTGACCTCGAAGGAGGCGATCACAAGCAAATGATCGGTGCCATCATAAAGCAGCTGATGAAACTCGATGATGAAGTGATCGTTTATCCTGGACATGGCGCAAGCACATCCATTGGGTTTGAACGCAGAAAAAATCCGTTCATCCAAGGATAGGAGAGGCCATGATTGTATACGAACATGGAAACCCTTTGAACTACGAATTGAAACTGATTCTTGAATTGTTTGTACCTCAATCTCAAATTCAGTACACTGATAAACGTGACGATTTCCATAATGCCGTCACTGGAGGGGCTTTCGGACTGACCATTGAATCTGATGGAGATAAGACGGTCATAAGTTCCCACGAGGCGTTTTCAGCTAAGGTTCTTGAGCAAAGGACCTTATTTGCGTTGGAGGACTCATTTAAGAATCATTTCAAAAAACATATTTATCAATTGATGTCAAAGTCATTTGCCTCTTTGAGCAAATGGGGAACTCTTGTAGGCATAAGACCTGTGAAAATCGTTCATGAACTTTTGGACAGGCATATTCCTGTCGATGAGATCAAACCGATCATCTGTGATGAGTATCTGGTGTCACCCGAAAAAGTCGACTTGTTGATTGAGACGGCATTGAGGGAAAGGCCACATCTGTATCCACACGATCCCGATTTGATATCACTCTATATCTGTATTCCATTTTGTCCGACAAGATGCCTGTATTGTTCGTTTCCATCGAATGATCTTCAAAAGAAAGGCAAGCTTTTACCGATTTATTTGGATAAATTGATTGAGGAACTGGATTTCGTTGTCGGTGAAATAAAAAAAATCGGCAAGACGATAGATTGCATCTATGTTGGTGGTGGGACTCCGACGTCGCTGGACGAACAACAACTTGAGCGGCTTTTAGGCCGAATCGGCGAACATGTGAATATGGACGAAATCAAAGAGTTTACAGTAGAAGCGGGAAGACCGGACACGATAACACTTAAAAAGTTGGAAACAATGAAAACGTATGGTGTGGACCGGATTTGTATCAATCCTCAGACCATGAACGATCAGACTTTGGTCACCATCGGTAGAGACCACGGTGCCGATCAGATCATTGATGTGATGACACATGCGAGAAATGTGGGATTCAAGACCATCAATATGGATCTGATCATGGGATTGCCTGGTGAAACGGTGGAGGATGCTGAAAAAACGGTGGAGAGCATCATAAGGATGGCGCCTGAGAACATAACGGTCCATACGCTGGCAGTGAAGCGGGCATCGGCCCTCAATGAATCCCGGGAAAGTGTGGAACTGGCGCATGACGTGACTGTGGAAACCATGCTTGAGCGTTGCGATGCAAAGCTCAGGGCTGTGGGGCACACCCCTTATTACATGTACAGACAAAAGAAAATGATCGGTCATCTCGAAAATATTGGATATGCCATAAAAGGACACTCGTCCCTTTACAATATGAGAATCATGGAAGAAAAACATACGATTATAGCTCTAGGTGCTGGCGCTGTTTCCAAAATCTGTTATCCTGAGGAAAACAGACATGAGAGAGTCGCCAATTTCAAAGGACTTGAAGATTACATCAATCGTTTTGATGAAGTGCTGGAAAAGAAGAAAGTAATCAATTCATTATAATTTAGTTGGAGGCCAAAATGGGAGAAGCATTAAACGGATTAAAGCGGACGCATTACTGTGGAGATATGAAAGAAACTCATATCGATGAGCAAGTGACCCTTATGGGTTGGGTACAAAAAAGAAGAAATCTCGGTGGACTGATTTTTGTGGATTTACGCGACCGTACCGGCATTTGTCAAATCGTTTTTGATACAGCGGTTTCGGAATCTGCATTTGAGAAAGCGAATGGCATCAGAAGTGAATATGTCATAGCCATCACCGGTACTGTCAAAATGAGAGAGTCCATAAATGCGAACCTCCCGACGGGAACCGTTGAGATCTTTGCGGATAGCATCAAGATTTTGTGTGAGGCGGATGTGCCGCCGATTCATATCGACGACAACGACGAAGCCAATGAACGCCTCAGGCTGAAATATCGCTATTTGGATCTCAGAAAACCGAAAATGCAAAAAAATCTGATGATCAGACATCAAATCGCCTCATCCGCACGTCGTTTCTTTGACACCAATGGGTTTGTCGAAGTCGAGACGCCTGTGCTCACCAAGCCGACACCTGAAGGTGCAAGAGATTATTTGGTGCCAAGCAGGGTCAATCCCAACAAGTTCTATGCTTTACCGCAATCGCCACAACTCTTCAAGCAGCTTTTGATGGTATCGGGTATGGACAGATATTACCAAATCACAAAGTGTTTCAGGGATGAAGATCTCAGAGCCGACAGACAACCCGAATTCACACAAATCGATATTGAAATGTCATTTGTGGATGAAGATGATGTCATGGCCATCAATGAGAAGATGCTTGCAAATATGTTCAAAGAAGTTGCTGGACTGGACATTCAGACACCATTCCTTAGACTTTCCTATAATGAAGCCATGACCAGATACGGATCGGATAAACCGGATACTCGTTTCGGTTTTGAACTCAAATCTTTGAATGAGATTTTGAGCGCATCCGAATTCAAGGTGTTCAGTGGAGCGATCGCTTCCGGTGGAGATGTGAGAGGCATCAACATCAACGGGTATGCCGACCGTTTTTCAAGGAAAGACATCAGCAAACTCGAAGAGTTTTGTAAAACTTATGGTGCCAAAGGCCTTGCCTGGGTAAAAATACAAGAGGATGAAATTTCCTCGCCAATAGCAAAGTTCTTGACCGAAGCGGAGATGAAAGGGATTCTAGATACTTTCGAGGCCAAACCCGGCGACCTGATCTTGATGGTTGCCGACAAGCCTTCAGTGGTGTTTGATTCTCTTGGAGCATTGCGCTCTGAAATCGCGAAGCAACTTGAAATTTTGGATCCAAAGGTATACAATTTCTTATGGGTAACAGATTTTCCACTCTTTGAATACGATGAAGATGAAGATCGTTTCTTTGCTAAACACCATCCTTTCACATCTCCAAAAGATGAGGATGTTGAAAAATTGAACACAGATCAGGGTGCATGTCGCGCAAAAGCATATGACATCGTCCTCAATGGTTACGAGATTGGTGGAGGATCCATCAGAATCCATGATTCGAAAGTTCAGGAAAGTATGTTCCAGGCACTTGGATTCACTGATGAAGAAGCAAGAGAGAAATTTGGTTTCTTCATTGATGCGTTCAAATTTGGAGCGCCTCCTCACGGTGGCATCGCTTACGGACTGGATCGAATCGTCATGCTCATGGTCGGAACTGACAACATCAGAGACGTCATAGCATTTCCAAAGACACAAGATGCAAAATGTTTGATGACCAATGCGCCAAGTGTGGCAGAGGACAAACAATTGGATGAGCTTTATGTCAGCATAAAGCCTTTTGAGAAATAGAAAGGAGTCAATATGGATAGAACAGGAGTTGTTGTGGGAGAAATGGGCGCGTTCTCAAAAGTGAAACTGTTGAGACATACGGCTTGTGGGAACTGCGGCGCTTGTCAACTCGGAGATGACCAGAAGGATGTCCATTTGGTGGCGAAAAACGATGTACACGCTCATGTCGGAGACATGGTTGAAGTGGCTATGGCCACTGACAGTGTTCTCAGTGCGGCATTTATAATGTATGTCATCCCTTTGATCGCACTTTTCGCGGGATTGGCCGCAGGACATTTCCTATTCAAGTCTTCGCCCAATTCAGAGATTTTTTCAGGTCTGCTCGGCCTCGTTTTGATGGTGATGGCATTTTTGGTCATTAAGATGAACGACAAGCATTTTATGAAAAGTGAAAAGTACACTGCACAAATCATGAAGATCCTTCAGACGGAACACGAAGGCATCATACCATTACAATAGTGAAATAGGGGGGCACATGCATCTGGATTCTATACTTTTATTGGCCAGCAAAGGAATATTGGACACAATTGAAGAAGGTGTTCATATCGTTGACCGGAATGGTGTGACTGTTCTATACAATAAAGCGATAGAAACCATTGAAGGTCTCCCCCAAAATCAAGTGATCGGGAAGCATCTGCTGGATATCTTTCCGGATTGGACCAAGGAAAACAGCACCTTGTTGACTGTTCTCAACACCGGAGACCCCATATACAACCGTGAGCAGAGTTATCTCAATTTCAAAGGCAAACGGATTCGCACCGTCAATACGACCATTCCTATTTTTGATGGGAAACATCTCGTCGGTGCGGTGGAAGTGTCGAGAAATATGACGACTGTCACAGATATGACCAAGCAAATCATAGAGCTTCAGCAAAAGTTGATCAAACCGGTCAAAAGACAAAAAGGCATCAAACAATACCATTTTGATCAGTTGATCGGTAAGAACCATAAATATATGGAAGCGATCAAGATCGCCAAACGTGCGGCAAAATCGAGTTCGAGCGTTCTGATCTATGGTGACACGGGAACTGGCAAGGAGTTGTTCTCTCAGAGTATCCATTTTGCCAGTGATCGCGCCAACATGCCGTTCATCGCCCAGAACTGTGCGGCGATTCCTGAAAATTTGCTCGAGGGGCTCTTGTTCGGTACTTCAAAAGGTTCCTTCACGGGAGCGGAAGACCGACCGGGTCTTTTCGAACAGGCTGAAGGCGGAACACTGCTTCTGGATGAGATCAACAGCATGAGTCAGGCGCTGCAAGCCAAAATACTGAGGGTGCTTCAAGAAAACTATGTCAGAAGAGTCGGCGGCAACAAGGATATACCCATCAATGTGAGAATCATAGCCGCCACAAATGAAGAACCGGAGACTTTGATAGAAAGAGGTCAGTTCAGAAAGGATCTCTTTTATAGATTGAATGTCATCAACATCAGAATACCAAGTCTGAATGAGAGAGTGGATGACATTCCAATCCTTGTCGATTTTTTCATACGTGAGTACAATGAAAAGATGAAGAAAGACGTTTGGATGGTTTCGGACGAAATCATGGAAGCGTTCAAGCGTTACAATTGGGCCGGTAATATCCGCGAACTCAAAAATTTCATCGAATCCGCCATGAATCTGATCACAGACGATCATGTCATCGGCAAGGAACACATGCCTTCGCATGTTTCCGAAGTGCTTATGAAGAAAGAACGTTATATTCCGACCCAAACGGTTACAGTTGAAGACCTCAACAAACATCTGGAGTCGATCGAAAAGGATATAATCGAAAAAACACTTAAATTGTACAACAACAATATCAGCAAGGCTGCGGAACATTTAAAGGTTTCCAGACAGAATCTCCAGTACAAGATCAAAAAATATTTGGAATGATCAGAACCTCCACCGTCGTGGCAAACGATTGTGGAGGTTTTACTCATTATTCGAATAAAGTGCAAAAATATTTGCACTAATTGATAAAAAGCAAAATATTTTGCATAAAAAACGCAAAATATTTTGCTTTTTACTTTGCAGATAATTCCAAATTTTCAGATTATTCATTGTATGGATATCCGTACATTGTGTGTTTGGAGTGGATAGGTGGAATTTTGAAACAATATTATTCAATTGGCACGAGTCTTGCGTATATAACAGTATAACAATGAAATATTAAAATGGAGGTTTTCAGTATGAGAAAAGAAACTGTAAAAGTGGCAATATGGGGCTTCGGCGCAATGGGTAGCGGAATGGCGAAGATGCTTTTGACAAAACAAGGTGTTGAAATCGTTGGTGTTTGTGATAGAAATTCTAGCCGTGTAGGCAAAGATATCCATGATCTTTTGGGCGTTGAGCGTGGAGACCGCAAACCGGTCATCGTAAACCCTGAAATCGACGAAGTGATCAGCGAGGGTTCTTGTGACGTTTGTCTTTGTGCAACTGACTCGTTCACGGAAAAAGCATTCCCTAGACTCAAGCACGTTCTTGAAAAGAAAATCAATGTCATTTCAACTGCTGAAGAAATGGCTTATCCTAAAGCACAAAATCCTGAACTCGCAGCTGAACTGGATAAAATCGCGAAAGAAAATGGCGTATCCATCTTGGGAACAGGCATCAACCCTGGTTTGATCATGGACCTTCTCGTAGTGGTACTCACAGGTTGCATGACTGATGTGACTCACGTGGAAGCGAAGCGCGTCAACAGTCTGTCACCATTCGGTCATGCCGTAATGGAAGAGCAAGGTGTTGGCATCACAGTAGACGCATTCAACAAAGGCGTGGAAGATGGCACACTTGCAGGTCATGTAGGCTTTGCGGAATCCATCAATATGATCGCTGATGCTATTGGCTGGAAAGTGGACGACATCAAGACTCAAATGGCTCCTATCGTAACCACGGTAGATAGACAAGCGCCACACGGATTCGCTGCTGCAGGCGACGTTGCCGGTGTAAGTATGACCGGTCAAGGCTATATTGACGGCGAAGTGAAAATCGACATGATTCATCCTCAACAGATCGAGCCAGAAATGGAAGGCACATACACAGGTGATTACATCACACTTAAGGGCACACCTGAAGTCAACATGACCATCAAGCCTGAAGTTGAAGGTGGACTTGGAACTATCGCAATGTGTGTCAACATGATTCCTCAAATCATCAACTCAGAGCCAGGTCTCAAGACCATGCTCGATTTGCCAGTACCAAGAGCAATCATGGGCGACATGAGAAACTGGATCAAAGCATAAACGAAAGAGGTGTTTGAATGAACGCTAAAAAAGGCGATTGGGTAAAAATCTACAGAGTCATCTTAAAGCCTGAGGAAAGAGCTCCTCAGGTACCGGACGATACAAAACTCGTACCACTTGAAATGTGGGTCAAAGGGTTTATAACCGCTGATGCCGAACTCGGAGATATTGTCGAAGTCAAAACAATCACGGGCAGAATGGAAAGTGGTAAGCTCGTTGAGATCAATCCGACTTATACACATTCTTTTGGTAATTTCATACCTGAATTGTTACAAATAGGATTGGATTTGAAGCAAATTCTGTTTGGAGGTGATTCGGATGAAAGATAATTCATACAACGCGGTTATGAGCCGAAAAAATGAAATCATGAAAAATGCCATAGGCATAGACTATTCCACATTTGAGAACGATGGCATCAGCTTTGAATACGAACGCATGATGCGCGAAACCGGATACACGCTTGAAGAAATGCAAAAGATTCAAGGTGAGACCGGAGTGGGAAATACTCCGATTTTTGAACTCAGAAATATGACGGCACTTGCCAGAAAATATTCTGAACCAGGAAAAGGTGCCCGCATATTCATAAAAGACGAAGGTGGCAATCCATCCGGTAGTTTTAAAGCCAGACGTGCGGCCAATGCGGTCTATCATGCCAAAAAACTCGGTTACAAAGGTGTTATCGCTGCAACAAGTGGAAACTATGGCGCGGCAGTGGCATCCCAAGCGGCAATGCAAGGTCTGAAATGCATAATCGTACAGGAAACGTATGATTCAAAAGGCATGGGACAACCTGAAATTGTTGAAAAAGCAAGAAAATGTGAGGCATATGGTGCGGAAGTCATGCAACTTTCAGTAGGTCCGGAACTTTTCTATGAGTTCTTGTTGCTGCTTGAAGAGACCGGATACTTCAATGCGTCTCTTTATACACCATTTGGCATCGCAGGCGTTGAAACACTCGGTTACGAGCTTTCCATGCAAATGCGCGAAAAATATGGTAAGGACCCTGATGTTGTGGTCTGCACCAACGCTGGTGGTGGAAACCTCACCGGTACAGCGAGGGGCCTCATCAAAGCAGGTGCCACCGATACTCAGGTCGTTGCCGCATCAGTGGATCTTTCGGGACTTCATATGGCGAGCGACAATCAGTTCAACCGCAAATCATTCACGACTGGCCATACAGGTTTTGGAATACCGTTTTCAACGTATCCAGACCGTTCGGATGTTCCTAGATCGGCTGCCCGCCCAATGAGATATATGGACAGGTACGTTACAGTGACACAAGGCGAAGTATTCTACATGACTGAAGCTTTGGCGCAAATCGAAGGACTCGAAAGAGGACCGGCTGGAAATACGGCACTTGCCGCGGCATTCAGTATTGCCAGAGAAATGGACCAGGATCAGATGATCATCGTTCAAGAGACTGAGTACACAGGTGCCGGAAAGCATATTCAACCACAACTGTCATTTGCTAGAGACAACGGCATAGAAATCTTCTTCGGTAATCCAACCGATCAAGTGCCAGGAAAAAACATCATTTTACCAAAAACACCGGACCTTATAAAAGCCATTGATCTCGATATGACCAAAACCAGAAAATCGGTCGTCAAAAATGCGATCAATGCCAATCAGGCGACGCGTGCTTCAGAACTGGACATACAGTTTCTCATTGCAGAAACGAAGACAGATAGAGAATTCGTTACAGAAACACTGAAGGAACTCGGAATAGAATTTTAATGCGGATAAAATTAGGAGGATCAACTCATGAAAGGTTTTTTAAAGAGAGACGACGACTTTCAAGAAAGACGTCAGCACCTTGCTGATCTAACGGATGAGCAACTGAAAGAAAAATTCTGGGGTTTGGTGGAGCAAATCGTAGATCCACTTATGGAACTTGCGGAAAAAAACACATCACCTGCCATAGAGCGTTCTGTACTGCTCAGAATGGGCTTCTCAAGCCTTGAAGCAAAGCCACTTGTTGATGGTGCTGCGGACAGAGGTCTTGTCAGCCATGGCGTTGGGCACGTTGTCTACAGAATTGCCAAGGAGAAAAACCTCGACATCAGAACAGCTGGACTCGAACTTATTGAAGGCAAGCACTGGGACGATGCTGTGGCAATCTTTAAGGGAGGTGCGAAATCATGATGGATATCAATAAGAAAATAGACGTGAAAGAAATCCTTAAGGATTTGGAAAACTACAGACCTAAGAGACGCGGATGGACTTGGAGAGAGAAAAGCGACAAGCAAGTTTACGGACCTTTCGAATATTCAGACATGTCCACGCCACTTAAGAATTATATCGGTATTCCAGCGGCACAGTATTTTGGAAACATCGATCCACAACCGAACAACACAATCACAACTGAAATCGCCTCTGGCCGTTTTGAAGACGATATCAGAAGAATGAGAATGGCAGCGTGGCACGGAGCGGATCACATCATGGTCATCCGTACAGCTGGACAATCCCACTTCGATGGTTTGATCGAAGGTACTCCACAAGGTATCGGCGGTGTTCCGATTTCAAGAAAGCAAGTCAGAGCACACAGAAAAGCACTTGACCTGATTGAAGAAGAAGTAGGAAGACCAATCAACTACCATTCGTATGTTTCTGGAGTCGCTGGTCCTGATGTAGCCGTAATGCTCGCTGAAGAAGGCGTAAACGGCGCTCACCAGGATCCACAGTACAATGTGCTTTACAGAAACATCAATATGGTGCGTTCTTTCGTAGATGCGGCTGAGTCGAAAAAAGTCATGGCTTGGGCAGAAATGGTTCAAATCGATGGTGCCCACAATGCGAATGCCACTGCAAGAGAAGCTTGGAAAGTTATGCCTGAACTTATGGTTCAACATGGGATCAATGCACTTTATTCGTTTAAAGCGGGGATGCCTAAGGCAAATATCGCACTCTCGACAGTGCCTCCAACATCATCTCCTGCTCCAAACATGAAACTTGACCTGCCATACGCTGTAGCGCTCAGAGAAATATTCTCAGAGTACAAAATGCGTGCGCAAATGAACACAAAATATATCACATCATCTTCAAGAGAAGCGACTGTGACACATGTCATGAACATGCTGATTTCAAGATTGACATCAGCGGACATCCAATCCACAATCACTCCTGATGAAGGTAGAAATGTGCCATGGCACATGTTCAACATCGAAGCTTGTGATACTGCGAAGCAAACACTTGCTGGCATGGATGGCTTGATGGATATGATTGAACTCAAAAATGAAGGCTTCCTCAGAGATCAAGCGAGAGAACTTAAGGAAAGAGCAGTGCTCTACCTTGAGGAAATCATCACGGCAGGCGGTTATTTCAATGCGGTTGAGCAAGGATTCTTTGTTGACTCGGCGCTTTATCCTGAGCGTAACGGCGACGGTATCGGCAGAAAAATCGATGGCGGCGTAGGCGCAGGTACCGTTTATGAGAGAGCGGCGGACTATTTTGCTCCGGTTACCGCCCACTATGGTTACAACAATGTAGCTCAATACGACGCAAATGCTGTATCCAATCCTTCATCATTGATTGATGGTTGTACGCTTGAAAATGCGGACAAAATCATTTACATCGACGAACTCGATGAAAACGACAATGTCAACCAACGTATGGCAGAGTCTGAGAAATACCGTGGCGAGCATGGAGAATCACCATTTGTGAAGCCTGAAGTACAGTGGCTTGGCGATGGTGTAGTCCAGGTTGAGATCTTATTGCCACTTTATCTCAGAGGAGCTCAGTATGCGGCAATAGAGTTTGCCAAGAAAATGAACCTCAAAGACGTTGAAGTGATCCACATAGAGCAAATGCATCCTACAGAAGGCACACGTGTCCAACTGAAAGGTGTACTCGATTTCGATCTTGATATGAGAAATGTAGTGATTCCACCAGAGCCAGAGGTTATGAGCGATGATGAAATCAGAGAAGAGTTCGACAAGTTCCCAGTTAAGATCGTTGCTGGAACTGTCGGAGAAGACGAGCACTCTGTCGGTTTAAGAGAAGTCATCGACATCAAGCACGGCGGTATTGAGAAATATGGCTGTGATGTAGAATACCTTGGCACATCCGTACCGATTGAGAAATTGGTGGATGCGGCCATCGAAATCGATGCCAACGTCATCCTCGCATCAACCATCATCTCACACGATGATGTCCACTACAAAAACATGAAGCGTATTCATGAGTATGCAGTGGAAAAAGGCGTCAGAGACCGTTTCATCATCTGTGCGGGCGGTACTCAGGTCACACCTGAAGTCGCAAGAGCAAATGGTATGGACGAAGGTTTCGGCCGATATGACAGAGGAGTCAATGTTGCGACTTTCTTGGTTCACAAAGGCAGAGAAAAAAGAGGCCAATAATTAAAACAAATGAAAGAGGGATGCGATCGCACCCTCTTTTTAACCACTTGGAGTGAGGTTGAAGATATGAAAGTAGATCTATTGGTAGCTGAAATCGGAAGTACGACTACCGTCGTCAACGCTTTTAATGGTATAGACACTGATTTTCCTGTTTTTATCGGACAGGGACAATCTCCGACTTCGGTAAAAGAAGGTGATGTCACAATCGGTCTTCATGCCGCTGTTGACCACCTGCAAAAAAACATGAATTGGGATTCGATCGAGTACGGCAAATTGCTGGCGACAAGCAGTGCCGCCGGTGGCCTTAAAATGACTGTTCATGGCCTTGTTTATGACATGACGGCCAAAGCCGCCAAAGAAGCCGCTCTTGGTGCTGGTGCCAATATACATCTCGTGACGGCGGGAAGACTTAGACCATCCGATATGAAAAAAATTGAAAAAATCAGGCCCAACATCATAATGATCGCCGGTGGCGTGGATTATGGAGAGAGGGATACCGCACTTTACAATGCTGAGAAAATTGTCGAACTGGATTTTGATGTCCCTGTGCTCTATGCGGGAAACGTTGACAATCAGGACGATATTCGAGCTATTTTTGAGGATGCCGGAAAGGCGGAATGGCTTTTCGTGGTGGACAATGTCTATCCGAAAATCGATTTGCTCAATGTCGAACCATCCAGACGGGTCCTCCAAGATATTTTTGAGGAACACATCGTTCATGCTCCTGGAATGGAACACATCCGTGAAATGGTCACTGGTACCATCATACCGACACCGGGTGCGGTCATGGAGGCATCAAAGCTCCTCAAGGAAGATCTGGGGGATCTGATGACTGTGGACGTCGGCGGCGCCACAACGGACATCCACTCTGTGACTGAAGGCAGTGAAGAGGTCGCAAGAGTTCTGATCAGTCCTGAACCGGTTGCAAAAAGAACCGTGGAAGGCGATCTTGGTGTTTATGTGAACATGCGCAACATCGTAGAAATGATCGGCAGAGACAAATTGACTTCGGATCTCAAATTGCCGGATGAAGTTGTGCATGAGCTCATTGAAAATCATGTGGCGATCCCGACTGAGCAACTTCAAATCGATTTCGTCGAGCGCCTTACAAAAGAGGCGATCATCACATCCGCCAACCGACATGCCGGAGGATTCAGGGTCATGTATGGTGGCGGTGGTAAAAAATCATATGCGGAAGGCAAGGATCTGACAAGCATAAAATATATTGTCGGAACTGGTGGAGCGTGCACCAGACTACCGAACCGTGTCAGTTTGCTGAAGGAAATCACCAAAAATGTTTTGGGTGACAAACTGCTTCCGAACGAAGATGTTGAAATTTTAATAGACAATGATTATATAATGGCTTCTCTAGGGGTGCTTTCCATCGAACATAAAGAATCCGCCTTGAAACTGCTGAAAAAATCATTGGGATTGATCGAGTTGTAGATGGAGGAGAACATGTATCCTAGAGTTGTCGTCAATAAGAAAAAGCTGTATGAAAATTCAAAAGTCGTTGTGGATATGGCCCGTGAGCATGAGATCGATGTCTACGCTGTGACGAAAGTATATTGTGGCATCAAGGAACTCGCGGAGGAAAGCATTAGAGCGGGAGTTCTCGGAATCGCGGATTCGAGAGTGGAAAATCTGATTCAGATGAAAGACCTCGATGTGCCAAAGATGCTGCTCAGATTGCCTATGGGCTCTGAGGCGGATCTGGTCGTGAAGTATGCTGATGTGAGCCTCAATTCAGAGCTTTCGACCCTGTTGCTGCTGAATGATGCCGCTGGAAAAAACGGTAAAAAGCATGGTGTCATTCTTATGATCGATCTGGGTGATCTCAGAGAGGGCATTCTTCCTGAACAGGTGGACGAAGTCGTTCCGGCGATCCTGAAAATGAAGCATTTGGAACTCGAAGGCATCGGTGTCAATTTGACATGTTACGGTGGTGTGATTCCAAACCCTGTGAATTTGGGCGAGTTGAGTCGGATTGCAGATGACATCGAACAACAATACGGCATAAAACTCAAAGTGGTTTCCGGAGGCAATTCGAGCAGTCTATATTTGTTGGAAAAAGGCGGTATGCCCGGTAGAATCAATCAACTCAGAGTGGGCGAGGCAATTGTCCTCGGTAGGGAAACCGCTTATGGGGAACCGATTCCGGGAACACATGATGATGTTTTTGTTTTAGAGGCGAAAGTCATCGAACTTAAAGAAAAATCATCGATTCCAATAGGTGAAATCGGAATGGACGCATTTGGCAACAAGCCGACTTTTGAAGACAAAGGACGGATGAAGCGCGCCATTGTCGCCATCGGACGTCAAGATGTGGAACCGTCGGGTCTCATGCCTTTTGATGAAAAGATTGAAATCATCGGTGCTTCAAGCGACCACATGCTTATGGACATGACCCATGTGGACAAGGAATATGCAGTGGGTGACGTAATCCGCTTCAGAATGGATTATGGTGCGATGCTCAGATTGTTCACTTCACATTATGTGGATAAGGTTATGGAGTAAATTGGTGCTAAATGGGGACAGGTCCAAATTGGTGTTGAATGGGGACGGGTCTGAATTGGTATCTAGCAAAGCTAGGTACCAATTTGGACCTGTCCCCATTTAATTGAGTTTATAAATACGCTGAAGGGTATAATATCAAAAACACCATAAGGAGGTTCATTTGAAAACGATCCTATTTGTAGATGATGAAGTCAACATACTGAATGCCCTCAAGAGGCTTTTCAGAAACCTTGAATTTGATTGCTATTATGCACAAAACATAAAAGAGGCGGTTACGGTATTGTTTGAGATCGACCGGATCGATATGATCATCACGGACATCAAAATGCCCGAGTTTGATGGGCTCAGGGTGCTGAAACTGTTCAAACAAGCTTCTCCTGATACTATTCGAGTAGCACTTAGCGGGTATGCCTCAACCAGAAGCATCACCGAAGCGGTCAGTAAGAATCTCGCCAAACAGTATTTTTACAAACCTTGGAAAAACGAAGAGCTGATCGAATACATCAGAAAGATGTTTTTGCTCGAGGAAAAGCTGAAAAATGTGAACCTCTTCGAGGTCGTGCATAAATTCGAAAAGATCAAAACCATTCCACGTCTTTTCAGTGAAGTCTCCATGGCCATCCAAAAGGATGACAGCATCGAGGAGATATCCGAAATGATAGAAAAGGACCCAGCTATTGCTGCAAATATCCTCAGAATTGCCAATTCCGCCTTCTATGCGGCCAGAACCGGAAACTTACAGCAAGCCATCATGTATATCGGGCTCAACAATCTCAAACAGATCATATTGACCTATGAAATATCGAATTTCAAAATCAAGTATTTTGAAAAGAGCGCCTCCATTTGGTCACATTCGACACAGACCAATAAAGTCTTTCAGGAAATATATGAAAAACATTTCAATAAGAAGATTCCGTCTGTGATCGGCACGGCTGGCCTGATGCACGACATTGGTAAAATAATCATGCTGCAAATCTTCGGAATGTCCTATTTCGACAAGGTTTTGCAGAGCAAAGACAATACAGATGCGCTTTTGGCCCATGAAATTGAGCACTATGAAATCGATCATAGCACCTTGGGTGGTTATTTCTTGAATTGGTGGGCATTCCCGCTCGATATCATTGAGATGACCATGTATCATCATGACCCCGGAAATCCGGACATCATCAACAAGGAACTTGTGGCTCTGATGTGTATAGCCTCACAGATAGAAAGTGGAGATTGTGCGCTCAGACTTGAAAGTTATAAGACAGCCCAAAAAATACTTGGTATAGAAGATGATTATTTTGATACAATAGAAAAGAAGTATGAATTGGAACGCTCCCAATAGTCGGAAGGTGAATTATGATGGATTATGAGAAGTATACCGTATTGATAGTGGATGATGAGATGAATATACTCAAAGCGCTGAAGCGCGATCTGAGAAACGAACCTTACAAGATGCGATTTGCAAGCTCTGGAGCCGATGCGTTGCAGATGTTTGCTGAAGAGGGCGAAATCAGTGTCATTATGACCGACATGAGAATGCCAGGTATGACAGGTCTTGATTTGCTCGACAAAGTCAACGAGATCAGCCCGGACACCGTCAAGATGGTGCTGACAGGTTATACTCAAATGCCTCAAATTATAGCGACAATCAACAAAGTCGATATCCACAAATTTCTGACTAAACCTTGGGACATAGAAAATGAGATCAAGGTCTACATCAGGGAAGCGATAGAAATATATGAAGAGCGAAAAATCATGGGGGATAGTTTCAGGTCCCAAGAACAAAAAAACAAGATATTCAACAAGATGCTGGTGGAAAGCTATGAAAAATCAAATTACATGTCCCATCTCTATGAAGAATTGATCAAGGCTCACAACTACCACAATTTGTTGACTATGCAAGAGCTCAACGGACTTCAGAACAATGAAATGTTTGAAGAGATGAAGAAAAAGACGCTGGAGCAAATCAAAAATAGGGTCTATTATCTGAACCGGATTTTCGATTTCGGAAAGCAGGTGTTCAAAGCGTTTGATATCTATGATATCAAACATGCCCTTCAGAAAAGGCTGGGTGAGATCGGCTGTGACGATGTGATGGTGGAAGTGGAGAAATCCACTGAGAAAATCATGCTCATGGACAATTTCAAACTCTTGACCAATGTATTCACGGATATGCTGGATTGGATCATATCCAAAGAATCGAAACCGGTCAAGATATTAATCAAACAACATCTCAACAAGAACATAGTGGTCATGATGTTCGAGGTGGACTGCGAGATCACACAATCGTTCAAAAGCACAGTTGAAACCCAGGGCAAATTCGTCCAACAAGTGGTTCAAAGTGTCGGTGGCAAGGTTAAATTTTATGACGATGAAAATCAATTCACAGTCAAGATGCTGTTTCCGGTGAAAGTTAAGTCAGATTGACAATGAAAAACAAATGGGGACAGGTCCAAATTGGTACCTAGCAAAGCTAGTACCAATTTGGACCTGTCCCCATTTGTTTATTTGTTTTATTCCGCTTTCCAAGCCTCAAAGCCTTCCATGACCTTGTCAAAAGTTTTCTGTGATATTTCTGGAAGTGTTCCTCCAAATGCCTCTCTCGCAGCCTCGAAACCTTCTTTGAAAGCATTGATCAAGGTGTCTATTTTGGATTTGTCGCCTCCTGAAATCGTTTTGGCGAATTCAAGGATGCGTTCTGATGTTTGGTTAACGCCCCAATAGCCGTCTTCGGAGATGGCTTCCTGTGCGCTTTGTTTGGTTTCAGCATCGACTGTTATAGTGACTTCCTCACCATTTGCCAGTGCTTTAAGTATTTCGTTGACCTTTCCGCCCTGTTTTTCAATCATGGATCTGACCATGACTCTGAACGATTCGGTATTCTTGTGGAAGTCCTGTTTGATCTGTGCGAGTTTTTTACCGTCGATTTTATATGTGCCGAAATCTTCCTGGCCTTTGTTGCCAAGACTGATTTGATCCACGGGTGCGCCAGGTGTCGCTTCTTTTTGGGGGTTCTGGATCCGATTGTGGGCTGAATTTGAATGTGGCTGGATGTTCGCATGTTCCATAGATTTACCAACTTGTTTTATGTCCATAAGTATTCCTCCTTGAAGACAAACGTGATAAAATGATGTTAACTTGTTTGTTGCGTCCTTGCATCTAGAGTTATCGGCATTTGTTCGTGAATTCTTTAAGACTTTTGACCAAATAAAGAAAGAAGAAGGTGGAGTATGATACAGAAACAGCTTTTGTCTGAAAAAATCGCTGAAAACATCGGCAAATCGATAGTTGGAGGGTTTTACAAGATTGGGGACCAAATGCCAAATGAAATGGAACTCTCCGAAGAACTTGGCATTTCCAGAGCAACACTCAGGGAAGCCATCAAGATTCTCATCAGCCAAAATGTTCTCGAGGTAAGGCGGGGCATCGGAACTTTTGTTTCTCATACACCGGGATTGAGCACAGATCCCCTTGGTCTTGACTACATACTCATCGGAGAGGATAAACGAGAGGTTGTGAAATGGGCCAAACGGGTCCAGGCGGATGCAGCTGAACACCTTCACCAATTCAGCGGCGAAGAACGGTCCAGATGGCTCGAAAACAGTGAGGTCGTTGCTGTAGATCAATTAATGAAAAAAATGTCCGTTGTGAGCGAGACCACTTTTCTGAAACTGGAAATGCAATTTGGATACAGAATGGTGAAAATTGTCAATGATGCGCTACGTCGACTGGTCAGTGGATATGAGATTCAGTACAATTCATCCGTCAAGGACTATTATTCGAAATACCTTGATGCGATATTGAACGGCGACAAAGAAAAGACGGTAGCTGCTGTAAACAGCATGCTGGATTTGGTTTTGATACAAATGGAAGAGGCATGATTTATGGATATGTTTGAAATGCTCGCTCAAAAACAGCTTGAGAACCAGGCTCCGCTTGCAGAGCGAATGAAACCGGAGTCACTCGATGACTTTTTCGGGCAAGAGAAAATTTTAGGCAGTGAGAAATTGCTGACCAAACTCATAAAAACGGATCGTTTGGGTTCTATTTTGCTCTATGGTCCACCCGGTAGCGGAAAAACATCGCTGGCAAAGATAATCGCAAAGACCACCGAAGCGGCTTTTATGAGTCTCAATGCGGTCACGGCAGGTGTCAAGGACATTCGCGAGATGGTTCAGGTGGCGAAAGACAACCTCGCCATGTATCAGAAAAGGACACTTCTGTTCATCGATGAGATCCACAGATTCAACAAGAGCCAGCAGGACGCATTGCTGCCATTTGTCGAGGACGGTACCATCATCCTCATAGGGGCTACGACTGAAAATCCGTATTTTGAAGTGAACGGTGCATTGATTTCCAGATCGTCAGTGTTCAGAATGGAAAAACTGACGGTCCAAAATCTGATCGATATCATGCTTCGTGCCCTAAAGGACGAACAGAAGGGATTGGGCGGCTTCAATGTCAAGATATCGGATGAGGTCCTCCAGTATATCGCTGAAATGTCGTCGGGAGATGCCAGACGCGCCCTCAATATACTGGAACTGTCAGTCCTATCAAAAGCGGATCTTTCAGATGAGCTCGTCATCACTTTTGACGATGTCGATGAGTGCATGCAGATGAAGCATACACCTTATGACAAAGACGGAGACAACCACTATGACATCACCTCTGCATTCATCAAAAGCATGCGTGGATCCGATCCGGACGCCGCACTGTTTTATCTCGGCAAGATGATTTACGGCGGAGAAGATCCGAGATTCATAGCAAGGAGGATTGTCATTTGCGCATCGGAAGATGTCGGCAACGCGGATCCGATGGCTTTGGTTGTGGCGAACAGCGCCGCGCAGGCTGTGGATTTCATCGGGATGCCGGAAGGCAGGATACTGCTCGCACAAGCGGCTTCATATGTGGCCACCGCTCCAAAATCCAATGCGTCCTATATGGGAATCAACGAGGTCATGAACGATATCGCCACCATGGAGACGGGGACAATGCCTTATTATCTCAAGGATGGGACATCGCTCAAACTCGAGAGGCATTATGGAGGCACCGATAAAATGGAAAGATACCGATATCCGCATGATTTTGACGAACACTACGTCAAACAGCAATATCTGCCTGATCGGATCTCGGAAAAAAGATATTACAGTCCCTCTGAAAACGGGCACGAAAAAGTCATTAAAGCTTATCTTGAGCGAACGAAATATGCGAAACCATAAGATTATCAATATCTCTAAATGGGTATGAATTAGAAAATGAGATTTCAACATGAATAAGGTGGTAGTTATGGAAAATAATAAAGTGATCAAGCATTCTGATCTGGCTCTCTTTTGTTACCAATATTCAGTGGTATTAAAATCTGGAATTCCCTATTTGGAAGCCATTCATTTGCTCGCTGAAGATGTGATCGATGAAAAGATGAAGGGGTATGCAACCTCAATCGCAGGCGATGTCGAAGAGGGACTTTCGCTCTCAGAAGCATTCTCAAGACAATCCGTTTTTCCGGTCTATACCGTCGAAATGATTAGAATTGCCGAGACATCGGGAAAGTTGCCGGAAGTCTTTGAGAGACTTTCCGATTATTACGAACAGAGTGATCAAATCAAGCAAAAGGTCAAAAGCGCACTGACCTATCCGATTATTTTGATTGCCTTGATGACGGGAGTCATCCTACTTTTGGTCGTGAAGATCCTTCCGATATTCCACGATATACTTCTTTCCGTGGGAGGAACTGTTCCAGGCGCCACTCAGGCGATCTTGAATGTCAGCATGTGGCTTCAAAGTGGAATTTTCATCATTCTTGGACTGATCGGCATCGCATTGATTTTTCTCTGGGTCGTATTCAACACGAATGCGCAAAAAACACGTCGTGACAGATGGTTGCTCAAGCTTCCGATTGTCAAGCAGCTGTACAAATTATCTGTGACGATCAAATTCGCAAAAGCGTTGTCCATGTTGGTCCATAGTGGTATGGACATCGACAGGTCTTTTGAGATGATCATTCCTTTGGTGGATAATGAGCATATCTCCAGTGCGCTCAAAGAAAGTCTGACCTCTATAGAAAAAGGTGAGGATTATGAAACCGTCCTTAAGGGTATAGACGTGTTTCCCGAACTCTTTTTGAAGATGATGAGGATCGGAAGGAAAACCGGTTCACTCGATCAGACTTTGGATCGAATCGCAGGAATTTACGACAAGGAGCTGACGAGAAAACTTCAAAAGATCTCGGCATCCATTGAACCCGCACTTGTGATTATCTTGTCTGTTGTGGTTGGAGCCATCATGCTCCTCGTGATGTTGCCACTCATCAACATAATGTCTTCCATAGGTTAGTGAGGAGCGGATATGAGTAAACTGAATAAAATCGCATTCACTTTACTTTTGATTATCGTGAGTGTGATTTTCATACAATCCTTCATAGGCGTCAGCAGGTTTGACAGCTATTCTGAAAACGAGAGAATTGAGGCACTTGAAACAGCGGTCACCAAAGCGGCTGTTCAGTGTTATGCGATTGAGGGCAGTTATCCGCCCGATATCGATTACTTGGCGGAGCATTATGGTCTGGTTGTCAACAATGATGCTTATTTTTATCATTATGAAATCGTGGCGTCCAACATACTCCCGGTCATTGCGGTCTATAAGAAATGGTAGGTTTGTCATGATTAAAAAACTGAAAGGCAATGAAAAAGGATACAGTCTGGTTGAAATGGCGGTCGGAATGTTGCTTCTTCTGATATTCGGCACAGCCCTTTTCACTTTGACCGCTTCCAGCGCCGGATCCTATGAGCGTTTGGTGAATGAAAAGGCAATCGATACTGAATTTAGAATCGCATCCTCATATCTGACGACAAAACTCAGGCAAAATGACAGGGCAGGTGCTGTGGAGTTGATATCGCAAGACACCGAGCCTGGTGTTGCCATTAAGATTTCCGAAGATTTATCCGGTGAGATCTATGAGACATGGATCTATGTGGCTGATGGATTTTTGAAAGAAGTCATGATTCCCGCAGGTATGGCGTTTGATGACGATTATGCTTTTGTGATCGCTGAGATCGATCAAATGGAATTGATAGATGATGAAGAGGATGTCATTGGCATTGAACTGTTTAAAGAAGGATCGGAATCGCAACTGTTTTGGGTTGCATTGATGTCGGATCGGTAGCGGGAGGCTTTGACATGAAAAGAAAAAAAGGTTTTTCATTGGTGGAGATCCTGCTGTCCATTGCGGTTTTTTCCATTCTTTCGGTGTTTGTCCTTCAAATGTTCTCGACAGCGAGAAATCTGAATGAAAATGCCAGGGAGCTGGATAGGAGTGTTGTTGTCGCCGAATCCATATTTGAAAGGATCCAGGCTGTTCAGTCGTTTGAAACACTAGGTGGACAAAGAGGCTTCGAGCATGCGGCTTACGAGGATGAGAACGATGCTTCAGTGATGACGCTGCATTATGACGAGGCGTGGAAAACCATTCCAGTGACCGAGAGCGCACCGAATTATAAAGTCGTCGTACGCAAACAGGATGTGCCAACATTCAATCATGTTGTAACGAGTTATCAATTGAAGGTCATAAAAACGGATCCGTCGGATCGTGTTAAGGAGTCGGTGCTGTATGAACTCGAAATGGAAATCTATTATCGATAGGAACGAACAAAGGGGGAGCTCGTCGGTTCTGGTCATCATGGTACTTTTGATGCTGATCACTTTTGGCGTGCTTGCCATGATGACTTCTTATTCGAATCTGAAAATATCCAGAAAAAACGCTGAATGGACACAAGCTTTTTACAAACTTGAAAGTTTGGCGGGAAATCATTTGGCGGAAGTTGAAACTCATATAATCTTTTCGGCCGATTTTGCCGATGAATATATAGAGGGGATGAGATACAAAGAACCTTCCCCTCAAGGTTTTGATTACCCTTGGCAGGATGAGGTCTACAAGAAATGGTTGGTATCTGAACAAGATGATGCGTTTACAGATGAAATCAGGGCTTGGATTTTTGAAAAAAACCTGATGGACTCACTTTCGCAGATGGATATTGAATATGAATTGAATATGGGTTCCGAAGGGTCTTTGGCTTTCGTTTCGACTTCAGAGGACAACCGTCATTTTTTGACACGTCTTCAGATTGACGAGAGGAAAATCGCACTCATGGAGTGGAGAGAGATTCCCGAGGAGTTTGAATATGACGAGGTATTGGAATTTACTGATCCAGGGGGAAAATAAACATGTATGACATTGTAGAATTGCTGAAACAAGCTGTGACAAAAAACGCATCGGATCTTTTCATCACTGTCGGAGTGCCACCTACACTTAAAATCCATGGCAATCATGTGGCTTGCGGAGAAGACAAGTTGGCACCCATTGACTCGGAGAGATTGGTCAAATCACTTTTTACAAAAGATGAGCATTACGGAGAATTTCTGGCATATGGCGAGAAAGATTTCTCGTTTTCACTTAGGGGTGTGGGACGCTTCAGAATTGATGCATACACACAAAGAGGATCCCATGCGGCAGCGATAAGAGTGCTCAAGTTTGAACAACTGGAACCGGAAGCGCTCATGATTCCCGATTCGGTGCTCGACATCAGAAAGAAGACCAAAGGTCTCGTTTTGATTACAGGACCTACCGGCAGTGGAAAATCCACGACGCTTTCATGCATCATTGACTTGATCAACAAAGAGCGTGCCTGTCATATATTGACACTTGAGGATCCCATTGAATATATCCATAAACACGATAAAAGCATTGTCGATCAAAGGGAAATCGGTATTGACACCAGAAGTTACGCCGATGCACTCAGATCGGCACTGAGACAGGCTCCGGATGTCATTCTGATCGGTGAGATGAGAGACTATGAAACCATGGCGATCGCACTGACCGCAGCAGAAACAGGACATCTTGTGTTCTCGACACTTCATACGATCGGCGCGGCCAAAACCATCGACCGCATCATAGATGTGTTTCCACCCAACCAGCAACAGCAGGTGCGGGTACAACTTTCAACAGTTTTGCAAGGTGTCGTCTCACAACAATTGATCCCTTCTGAAGAAATGGGAAGAGTGCCAGCGTTTGAGATCATGAACATGAACCATGCCATAAGGAATATGGTCAGGGAAGGTAAGGTCCATCAGATCGATTCGGCCATACACTCCGGAAAAGCTGAAGGTATGGTGGGGATGGATTTCAGTCTTGCTCGTTTGGCAAATGAGGGACTGATTACCATTGAAGAAGCTTTGCTTCATTGTATCAATCATGATACAATCAAAAGATATCTAGACAATCAATAAAGGAAAGCAGGTGACGGCATGTTGCGCAAAAGTATATTTTTACTAATTTTGGTAAGCATGTTTCTCGTTGGCGATTTCGGATATTCCGAGGTCAAACCTATCGTAGACGATTCGGACAAGCAACTGGGAGTCGTTCATATAACCTATAAAAAAGCAGATGCAGCCGTATACAAAGTATTGGTCATGAAAGATGACAAAAAAATCTCCTACCCTTTCAAAGCGGATGGCGTCACAGAATCATTCCCGCTTCAATTGGGTAACGGAAGCTACAGGGTGGGACTCCTCAAAAATGTGGGAGGCACCAAATATGCTTACGTCTCTTCAAAGACAATCGTCATAGATCTCAAGGATCCCAATGTGGTATATTTGAATTCCGTTCAAAATGTCAATTGGAACGAGGAAAATGAATCCATAGTGTTTGGCAGGGAACTGATCAAACCGACGTCTCTTTTAAGAACCAGAATCAAAACGCTATATGATTATGTGGTTAAAAATGTCACTTATGACTATGATAAAATTCCGACGCTCACAGCGGATTATGTTCCGAACATCGATGAGACCTATACTGACCTGAAGGGAATCTGTTACGACTATAGCGCCCTTTTCGCCGGCATACAAAGGAGTCAAGGGATACCGACCAGACTTGTAAAAGGATATTCCAAGTTCGTGGAAGGTTATCATGCGTGGAACGAGATCTACATCAACGGCAACTGGTACATCATCGACTCAACCGTTGACGCCACTCTGACCGGAGCAAAAATATATGTGAGAATGTACAAAAGCACAGACGATTATACAAAAGTATATGATTATTGATGAATAAGGAGCATGTTATGGTAGTTGTTTTTTTCGCGGAAGGTTTTGAGGAAGTCGAGGCACTGGCAACTGTTGATGTGCTCAGACGTGCAAAGATTGATGTGAAAATGATCGGCATCCAAAGTATGACCGTAAAAGGTTCGCATGGTATAAATGTTGGAATGGATGGTGGTTTTGAGGACCTGGGGTCGATCGATGATTTGGAATGCATCGTACTCCCTGGTGGTATGCCTGGAACCAACAATCTGAAGGCAAACGATAAAGTCGGGAAATGGCTGAAAACAGCAGAGGCGAATGGGAAATATATAGCTGCGATTTGTGCGGCTCCAATTGTCCTCGGCCACTTTGGCATTATGGAAGGCAAAAAGTTCACGTGTTACCCGGGATTTGAGAAAGATTTGCCGAATCACGTGCACGTTTCTGAATCGGTTGTGACAGACGGCAAATTGATCACTGCGAGAGGTGTGGGTGTCGCGCTGGATTTCGGACTTGAAATTGTGAAACATCTTAAAGATCCAATCACCAGTGATGCGCTCAGAGCGAATATGGTGATGAGGGATTGACAAAAAAAACAAAAAGCTGAATGGAATGATTTCCTTCAGCTTTTTTTCTAGTCCAGTTTTCTCCAGTAAATGCTCTTTGATCCTTTTGTTGTCGATCCTTTGGCCGTGAAATCTTCCTCTTTGGAACCTGTACCGATACTGATGACAAGCATGTAATGCTCGTAGAGTCCTCCAAGGGTGGTATCCGTAGGGCTCCTTAGATCTTCATATGTCGCGGCGGCGGTGCCGGCGAGAGCTTTGATGTAAAGTGTTCCCAGTTCTTTGGATCTTTCTTCACTGGTCCCGGGTTTCACAATGATGGCAACTCCGAGCGTATTGCCTTGAGGAATGATTTTAGCGCTTTCGACATCAATGTTTTTCTTGATTTCATCCGTAGCGATGGCAATCATGGTTTCAGTGATCGGATAGACCGTTTCCGGGGAGTCCTTGTCAGGACTTGTATCTGTTCCGAATCCGGCTGGACCGCCATCGAGTGATTCCTTGCCCTCGAGATTGACATCGAGTTCGTCGTAAGGTGTTGCAAATCTCAAAATCGCAAATACCAACAGCAGTGAAATGAGTAAAAACACCAGATGTCTAATTTTGAACTTATACTTTTTCCTCTCAGAGCTTGATGGCTGAATGCCTGCCTCTGAAAGTTTTCGTTCCAGTCTTGTTTTTGTGGTTTCAAAACGGTCCACGATTCCAGAAACCTCATCCGCATTGATCAACTCTATGGCTTGATTGCAAATTGTGAGTGCTTCAGTCAAACGATGTCTTTTTTCAAGCAGCCGTATGGCACTTTCATATGTTTTTGAAATTTTCGGTGTATATTTTTCAAATATTTCCAAATAGATGCCGAGAGCAATTTCCTCGTTGATCATTTCCATTTTTTGAGCTTTTTGTGTGAGAATATAGAGTTCGTTGGTTTTTTCAGACATGATTTCACCCCTAATATATTATCGGCAAAATTAGATAAAGTGTTAACAATTTATTCAAAACTTTATGATGATATAAAGTTGACGCTTTTAATCGGATATATTATAATGAATATGATTTCTTAGTAAACAACTAGGGATTAAAGGAGTGTATGGATTTGAAATTATCAACACGAGGCAGATACGGTTTAAAGGCAATGTTTGATTTGGCGCTTTACTACGGTGAAGGTCCGATATCACTTACGAATATCGCCGAGAGACAGGCAATATCGGTCAACTATTTGGAACAATTGATATCGCCGCTTCGAAAAGCGGGACTTGTTGAAAGTGTACGTGGCGCCCAAGGCGGCTATATGCTGTCGAGAGCTCCAGGGACAATAACGGTTGGCAGCATACTCACCACGCTGGAAGGGCCACTCGCTCCTACGGATTGTGTAGTCATAGATGGTGGCGAGGACTTTTGTGACCACTCACAGTATTGCGTGACCAAAGTCATATATGAAAAGATTTACGAAAGCATTACCAGTGTAGTCAACTCAATAACATTACAGCATATGATCGATGATTATGAAAATAATCAGGATTCGATGATTGTACATACTATTTGTGAATGCAAATAGAATCTGGGGGAGGGTATCACTTTGAAAAGAATTTATATGGATTATTCGGCGACGACACCTGTAAAACAAGAAGTGCTTGATGCAATGCTTCCGTATTTCACCGAACACTTTGGAAACGCATCCAGTATACATGGTTATGGTCAAGACGCGAAAAGGGCACTTGAAGCCTCTCGTGCGACGATCGCAGGCACCATCGGCGCTCCTGCCGACACCTTTTATTTCACAGGTGGCGGTTCTGAAGCGGACAACTGGGCACTCAAAGGTGTCATGAAAGCCAATCCGGGCAAGGGCAACCATCTGATCACATGCAAAATTGAGCATCATGGCATATTGCATACATGTGAGACTCTTGAGAAAGAGGGATTCGAAGTCACATATCTCGACGTGGATTCAGAGGGAATGGTCAGTCTTGAGGCGCTCGAGGCGGCAATAAAACCAAGTACGGTCATGATATCCATCATGTTCATCAACAATGAGATCGGAACGATGCAACCCATTGCGGAAATCGGAAAAATCGCACGCAAGCACGGTGTCATTTTCCATACCGATGCGGTTCAAGCGCTCGGAAACGTCAAAATCGACGTGGACGAACTGAATGTAGACCTCATGAGCTTTTCAGCTCATAAAATATATGGCCCTAAAGGAATCGGCGGACTTTATATCCGCAAAGGCATCAAAATTCAGAATTTGATCGAAGGAGGCGCCCAGGAAAGAAAAAGACGTGCGGGCACTGAAAATATTCCAGGGATCGTCGGATTCGCGAAAGCGGCTGAAATCGCCCATGAGCATTTGGATGCGCATATCGAAAAGTTGACCTACCTGAGAGATCGCCTAGTGAAGGGCATTCTCGAATCAGTTGAGTATTCCAAGTACAACGGTCATCCGACACTCAGACATCCAGGCAATGTCAATGTCTGTTTTGAATTCATCGAGGGCGAGGCGCTTCTGCTCAGCCTGAACGCCAAAGGGATTGCAGGATCCAGTGGTTCCGCATGTACGTCGGGGTCGCTTGATCCGTCACATGTGCTTATGTCAATAGGACTGCCTCATGAAATAGCACACGGTTCACTCAGACTTTCACTTGGAGACTTCAATTCTGAAGAGGAAGTGGATTACGCTGTGGAATCACTGGTGGAAGTCGTTCACAAACTGAGAATGATGTCACCGCTTTATGATAAAGTCAAGGGAGGAAAATAAGGCATGTATACAGATAAGGTAATGGATCATTTCATGAATCCTAGAAATGTCGGTGAGATCGAAAATGCCGACGGCATAGGTGAAGTCGGCAACATCAAATGCGGCGACATCATGAGAATTTATATAAAGGTCGAGGACAGTGTGATCGTAGACATCAAGTTCAAGACGTTCGGCTGTGGATCCGCAATTGCGGCCTCGTCAGTAGCGACGGAAATCATCATGGGAAAGACCGTGGAAGACGCCCTGAAAGTGACCAATAAGCAAGTCATTGATGCTCTTGGAGGATTGCCACCGGTCAAAATCCACTGTTCCGTCCTTGCTGAGCAAGCTCTGAAAGCGGCCATATACGACTATGCGACGAAAAACAATTTGGAATTTGAGGGGCTGAAGGGTTATAATCCGGTGGACGATCATGACCATCACGATGTCGTCGATATCGAATTCTAAAAAAAAGCTGTCAATTGTCAGATTTTATGGTAAAATGTTTTAAAGAAAATTTATATTTGACGCAATGATGGAGAGGAGTAGATCACACCTCAGAGAGTACGCACCTTGCTGAAAGCGTACACAGTGATTGAAGCAGCTCTTGAGCACCGATTTCGAAAGTTGAGTAGAATTCGGCGTTTTGCACACGATAACGTGCCTTAATGACCTTCAGAGTGATTGGATGATTCCAATAAGCAGGGTGGTACCGCGATTACGTCGTCCCTGCATTACGCCACTTCTGGAGGTTTTTTTACGTTAAATGAATCGGGGAGGATCAAAACTATGAAAAAAATGGGATTAAATGAGATCAGAAAAGCTTTTTTGGATTTTTATGAGGAAAAAGGACACCATGTATCGGCGTCCTATCCACTCGTGCCACTGAACGACAAAAGTTTGCTTCTTGTAAACGCGGGAATGCAGCCACTGAAAAATTACTTCACAGGGATTGAGACGCCACCCAATGTGCGTATGGCCACGTGCCAAAAATGTATTCGTACCGGTGATATAGAAAACGTCGGCGTTACAGCACGACATGCCACATTTTTTGAGATGCTAGGCAATTTCTCTTTTGGAGATTATTTTAAAGAAGGTGCTATTAAACTCAGTTGGGAGTTCATCACAGATGTGCTCGAAATGCCGGTTGATCTTCTTTGGCCATCTGTTTATCATGAGGACGATGAAGCATTCGCAATATGGAGAGATGTCATAGGCGTGCCTGAGGAGAAAATTGTCAGACTCGGCAAAGCGGATAATTTTTGGGAAATTGGAACTGGTCCATGTGGTCCGTGTTCAGAGATTTATTTTGATCGCGGTGAAGCGTATGGTTGTGGAGATCCGGACTGTAAACCTGGCTGTGAATGTGAACGTTACCTTGAGTTTTGGAACCTCGTTTTCACTCAATACAATAGAGATGAAAGCGGCAATTATACAGATCTTGAAAAGAAAAACATAGACACGGGAATGGGACTTGAGCGTATTGCATGTATATTGCAGGATGTGGACTCCATATTTGAAGTGGATACCATCAAGCTCATACGTGACAAAGTCATTGAAATGTCAGGTGTCACCTATGGTAAAGAGCGCAAGACGGACATTTCCGTAAGAATCATCACAGACCATATCAAAGCAGTGACGTTCATGGTCGGCGACGGCATCATGCCAAACAACGAAGGTAGAGGGTATGTGCTCAGAAGACTCCTCAGAAGGGCTTCAAGACATGCGAAAATGATCGGCATGTCAGGAGCGGTGCTCACAATTCTTGTGGATACGGTCATTGAGGCCTATGGTGAGAGTTATGACAATCTGATCGAAAGAAAAGACTACATCAAAAAAATAATAGCAGTGGAAGAGGAACGTTTTCAAGCGACCATCGATCAGGGTCTCACGATCTTGACAGAGTACATGGACGAACTCAAAGCGACAGGAAGTTCAGAACTCAGTGGTGAAAACGCATTCCGTCTGTACGACACTTATGGTTTTCCGCTTGAACTCACCAAAGAGATTTTGGATGAGTACGGACTTACCATAGACGAGGCATCTTTTGTGGAGCAAATGACAGCACAACGAGAGCGTGCGCGTGCCGCAAGGGGTAGTGGAGACGAATTGGGTTGGGCAAATGATGCGGTGAGTCAACTGCCTAAAGAGATCCAATCCCGATTTGATGGTTATAGTAAGCTTTCCATGTCATCCACAGTGACCGCAATTGTTGCGGAAGTCACACTCGAGGAAGCTTTTGAAGGCATGGAAGTCTCTTTCATTTTGGATGAGACACCATTTTATCCTGAAGGCGGCGGGCAAGTCGGCGACATCGGAATCCTCATGACAGATGCTTTCACAGCTGAAGTGATCGAGACGAAAAAAGGTGTGGGCAATAGGATCATCCATCATGCGACCGTGACAAAAGGCAAAATCAAAGTGGGCGAGAAAGTCGAGGCGATTGTGGATTTGACAACACGTATGTCGACCGCAAGAAACCACTCCGCGACGCATCTGCTCCACAAAGCGCTTAGAGAACTTCTTGGAACACACGTCGAGCAAGCCGGATCCATGGTCAGCCCGGAACGTCTGAGGTTTGACTTCTCCCATTTTGAGCCTATATCCGGAGCGGACATCAGAGCCATTGAAAAAATGGTCAACAAGCAAATTTTCAGAGCTATGGGAATCGATACAGAGGAGATGGATATCGAATCCGCTAAAACCAAAGGCGCCATGGCACTTTTCGGTGAGAAATACGGTGACTCGGTAAGGGTTGTGACCATGGGGGACTACAGTGTTGAACTTTGTGGGGGAACCCATCTCACAAACACTTCTGAAATCGGCATGTTCAAAATCACCTCTGAATCGGGTGTGGCCGCTGGTGTGAGAAGAATTGAAGCGACAACCGGTGAAAACGTTTATAATTTGTTAACACAATATGAAGCAAAAATTCAAAGTGTTTCTGATATTCTTAAGACAACTGTACAAGACGTGGAAAGCAAAGCGGAAAGCATTTTGTCTGAGATAAAAGCTTTGAACCGTGAAAACGAGCAACTCAAAAACAAACTCGCAAAAAGCTCGCTGTCGGACATCATAGAGCACGTCACCGTCATAAAAGGCATACACATCGTCACGGCAAAGTTTGCCGGAATCGACATGAACACCCTTAGAAACATGGGCGATCAGCTCAAAAACAAGTGGGAGTCCAGTGTGGTCGTGCTTGCGAACGATGCGGGAGATAAAGTCGAACTGCTTGCCATGGTATCGGATGCGGCCATCAAAAATGGGGCACATGCGGGCAATATCATCAGGGAAGTTGCGAAAATCACCGGCGGCGGTGGTGGTGGAAAGCCAAATATGGCTCAAGCCGGTGGCAAGGATGCGGAAAAAATTGATGAAGCTTTACAAAAAGTTTATGCATTATTGTCCTAAAAAGGGTATAATGACACCATACAAAGGGGGTTGTTATCATGAATAATACTAGAAAATTCAGCGTTGAGGAATTCCTTGAACAAGGCAATCAAAAGGACATTCTGCTGTATGTCTACAACGCATTGGAAGAAAAGGGATATAATCCTGTCAACCAACTCGTAGGATACCTCATTACCGGAGATCCGACCTATATCACAACTTTCAATGAAGCTCGAACCATGATCAAAAAAATTGAACGTGATGAAATCCTCGAAGAATTGGTGACACATTATATCGACAGTTATAAAAAATGATTTATAATGAACTTGGAAAAACAGGAATAAAAGTATCAAAAATATGCTTCGGCAGTTTGACGATGGGCCCTCTCCAGCGCAATTTAAGCGTTTCAGAGGGCGCATCCTTAATCGAGTACGCGTTCGATAAAGGCATAAATTTCATTGATACGGCAGAACTTTATGAGACCAATGCGCACATCGCCAAAGCGCTGAGGTCCATCCCAAGAGATGAATTCGTCATCGCCAGCAAATGCTATGCCTATTCGGCTGAAACAGCAGAGAAAAGTCTGAGCAAGGCACTTAGGGAACTCGAAACCGATCATCTGGATCTCTTCATGTTGCATGAGCAAATGAGTGTCCACACGATCAAGGGCCATTATGAGGCCATAGAATATTTACTAGGAATGAAAGAAAAAGGTGTCATCAGGGCATTTGGAATTTCAACACATTACGTGGAAGCGGTCAGGGCCGCCCTCAGGTATCCTGAAATCGAGGTGCTCCATCCGATTGTCAATGTGAACGGCCTCGGGATACAAGATGGGTCGATGGCGGATATGGAAAATGCGCTTAAGGCTTTTAAGAACAGTGGTGGTGGCATATTTGGCATGAAACCGCTCGGAGGTGGAAATCTACTTTCCTCAATCGATGCCTGTTTCGATTACGTGCTGGGTAGAGACTATCTGGATGCCATAGCATTCGGTATGCAAAGCCGCGATGAAATTGATTACAATGTCAATCGGATCATGGGTGAACCGATTGATTTAAATTTAAAAAACAAACTGATTCAACAGAAAAAGTCGCTCCAGATCGCTGATTGGTGTACAAAGTGTGGCGCATGCATCAAAAAATGTGACCATAAGGCACTGAGCATGGGAACTGATGGAGTGGAAATCGATAGGTCGAGATGCGTACTTTGTGGGTATTGCGCCTCTGTATGTCCTGAATTCTGCATAAAAGTGTATTAGAGATTGTTTGTTATCACCAAATGAGATATACTGGAGGATATGGTTAATGAGAATAATGGGTTTGGATGTCGGCGACAAGAAGATAGGTGTGGCCATCAGTGACTCACTTTTGATTACAGCACAAGGTAAAGAAACCCTTTTTCGCGAATCTTTAAAGGTGGATCTCGACAAATTGATCAATTATATCAACGAGTACGATGTGCACAAGATCGTGGTAGGTATGCCACTCAACATGAACGGGTCCCTCGGACCACAAGGTGAAAAGACCAAACAATTTGTAGCTAAACTGGAAAAAAAATTGATTCATTCCACACGAATTGATCGTGAAATCGAAATTGTCTATTGGGACGAAAGATTGACGACGATGGGTGCAACCCGTAGTTTGATCGAAACGGACATGAGCCGCAAAAAAAGAAAAGGTGTCGTTGACACGGTTGCTGCAGTGTTGATTTTGCAAGGTTATTTGGATGGAAATAGAACGGTTTAAAAAATAAATATTAGAAGAGGTGTTTAATGAAAAAGGAAGAGAATTTGTTCGAAGTGGTTTATGACCAAGATCATGAGCTTGAACAGAGTGACATTGTCGAATTGTTCGACGAAAATGGTGTGGCCGTGAAGTTCAACATCATTGCGAATCTTGAACTGGATGAGCAGGAATATGCGATCCTGTCCAATGTGGACGACGAAGAGGAAGTGCTCATTTTCAAAGTCATGGAAGAAAATGATGAGTTCGTGTTCGAAAGCATTGAAAATGAAGAAGAGCTGGATGCGGTAATCGAAGCATACAACGAGCTCCTTGATGAAGAAGATACAGAAGAATAGGCTGGATATACCACATGAGTGTGGTCAATAATCAACAAGAATTTAAGTGCTGAGGTGTTTATATGGATTCGTGTCATGATGGATATAAGAAAAAATTAAAAGAGGCCGGCTACAAGCTGACGCCTCAAAGAATTGCGATTATTAATGTCATTGCTGAAAATAAAGGTGAACATCTAAGTACTGAGGAAATATATGATATTGTAAAGCAAAGGAATCCTGAAATGGGATTGGCTACTGTTTATAGAACACTACAAATGTTGGATGAGCTGGAAGTCGTATCCTCGCTTAATTTAGAGGACGGCTGCATTCGTTATGAACTTTATTGTGACGACGGCGCACACAACCATCACCACCTGATTTGTACAAAATGTGGGGATGTGCTTGAAGTGGAAGGCGATTTACTCGAACAATTGGAACTCAAAATTGAAAGCGAATACGATTTCAAGATTGTCGATCATAAATTGAAATTCTACGGAATATGCAAGAAATGTAAAAACCTTGTTTAGTACAAGGTTTATTTTTCGTAAATAGCGAATCACAACAAAGGAGAACCTTTGTCATAATGATCTTAAACGTTTAGCAGGATCGGACAATATTAGCGCTAAACATATAAAATTACGAGGTGTAAATATGACAAACCAAAAACCAAACAACAATTTCAAGAAAAAAAGAACCAACAAACCAAAAGAGAACCTGGAAGAAAATTTAGTGACAAGTTTAGATTCATCACTTAAAATCATTCCGCTCGGCGGAATGGAAGAAATCGGCAAGAATATGACGGTTTTCCAATATGAGGATGATATCGTGATTCTGGATTGCGGTATGGCGTTTCCGGAAGATGAACTTCTCGGAATCGACGTCGTCATTCCGGACATCACTTATTTAAAAAGAAATGTGGCAAAAATCAGAGGCATCGTTTTGACTCACGGTCATGAGGACCATATCGGCTCATTGCCGTATTTTCTAAAAGAGATCAACGTACCGGTCTATGGAACGCGTTTAACGCTCGGACTTGTGGAAAACAAGATGAAAGAGCACAGACTGAATCCGAAACTCATTACAATATCACCGGGAGATCACATCAAACTAGGTGTGTTTGATTTCGAGCCGATCAGAGTGTGCCATAGTATTGCGGATGCGGTTGCCTATGCGATCACAACACCGGTCGGAAAAGTGATCCATACGGGAGACTTTAAAATCGACTTCACACCTATTGACGGTCAAACCACAGACCTCCACCGTTTCGCTGAACTCGGACGTGAAGGCGTGTTGGCACTTCTCGCAGACAGCACAAACGTCGTCAGAGAAGGTTACACCATGTCTGAAAGTACAGTAGGAGACACATTTGAGCAAATTTTCAGACATGCGGAGTCAAGAATCATCGTGGCTTCATTCGCTTCCAATATCCATAGAGTTCAACAGATTGTGAATGCGGCAAGCATGAACAACAGAAAAGTGGCATTTTCAGGAAGAAGCATGGTCAATGTCTCCAGTGTTGCCATGAACCTTGGATATCTCAAAATGGATGAGGATATGCTCATTGACATCAAAGACATCGACAGATATCCTGACAACGAACTCGTGGTCATTACAACAGGATCACAAGGTGAGCCGATGAGCGCACTCGCCAGAATGGCAAATTCTGAGCATAGAAATATGGAAATCAGAAAGGGCGACCTGGTCATACTATCGTCATCCGCCATACCTGGGAATGAAAAGTCAGTCTACAGGATCATCAATCAGCTCACCAAAAAAGGTGCGACCATGATTTATGAGTCGCTTGCTGACGTTCACGTTTCAGGTCATGCCAAGGCAGAAGAGCTCAAATTGATCCATTCGCTTGTAAAACCGAAATACTTCATGCCGGTACACGGTGAATCCGTTCATCTTGAAAGACATAAAGAACTTGCGATCGATCTCGGAATGAATGACAAGAATGTCTTCATTTTGGCGAACGGCAACGTGCTCGAATTTGATGGAACAAGTGCCAAATTGGCAAAATCGGTCCCATCCGGTCGTGTCTTCATCGATGGACTTGGTGTTGGCGATGTAGGCAACATAGTGCTCAGAGACAGAAAGCATCTTTCCGAGGATGGTCTGATCATCATCGTAGTCGCCATCTCAAGTGTCACGGGAGAAGTCATCAACGGACCGGACCTCATTTCCAGAGGATTCGTCTATGTCAGAGAATCAGAAGCTTTGATGGAGAGTGCCCGTGCGGTTGTGGAAGCGGAACTGAAAAAATGCTACGAAAAGAACATCAAAGACTGGGCTTCACTGAAGTCGTCAGTGAGAGATGCGCTCAGCCAGTACATTTATCAAAACACTAAACGTTCACCAATGATCTTACCGGTGTTCATGGAAGTATAATCACCTTTGCATACGGAGGGAAAGAATGAAGAGAGTATTATTGGTAATGACGCTGATGGTCGCACTATCGCTTATGTCAGGATGTGCGGGTGTCCTTGAGAAATATAACGGACCAGTGGATGAAAGCGACACAAGCACTTTTGTGGTGACTGTCGCTCCGGGTTCAAGCACGACGGGAATCGCGAATCTATTGCTCGAAGAAGGCTTGATTCAAAATGTCAACGCCTTCAAGGCAAGAGTCAAATTGCTTGAAGTGGATGGCAAGATGAAGGCGGGGGATTATATGCTCTCACCTTCCATGTCTTCCGATGCCATCATTGAAAAATTGGTGGATGGGAAGGTCTATGTCGAAACGAACAAGTTCACGATTCCCGAGGGTTTTGAAATCCGACAGATCGTTGACAAGCTCGCGGAACAAGGAATAGTCGATCGTGATGTTTTCCTGGATGTTCTCGAGAACCATCCTTTTGATTATGCTTTCCTTGAAGGCGTGGATCGAAGCAAAAGACTTGAGGGATACCTGTTTCCGGACACTTATGAAGTGCTGAAGAGTGCTGATGAGGTCGCTATTGTCAACAAGATGTTAAAAAGATTCGGTGATGTCTTCAAACCGGAGTATTATGCGCGCGCGGAAGAACTCGGCATGACAATCGATGAAGTTGTGACACTTGCATCCATCATCGAGCGTGAGGCTCGAGTGGCCGAGGAGTTTGAAATCGTCTCCAGTGTTTTTCACAATCGTATGGAAATAGGCATGGCTCTGCAGTCATGTGCCACAGTACAGTACATTTTGCAGGAGCGCAAACCTGTGTTGTCTTATGCGGATACAGAGATTAAAGATCCTTATAACACTTACATCAACTCGGGTCTGACTCCCTCGCCGATAGCGTCACCAGGTGAGCTTGCCATCAAATCGGCCCTTTATCCGGCCGAAACGAATTATTTGTTTTTTGTGACCACAGAGAAGAATGACGGCACCCATTATTTCAATGAGACCCTTGCAGGTCATAACAGGGATGCCAAGAAGGGAAACTGATGTCATGTCCGACCACAACATAGTCGACGAGCATGTCGAACATTATATAAGGACTTTGCTTCCGAAATCGTCAGGACTTCTGGGGGAACTCGAGCGTTATGCAGATGATCATCGGGTTCCGATTATTCAACCGGAAATTGCCCAATATCTGAAAGTTCTGATGAAAGTTCACAAACCCATGAGGGTTTTGGAAATCGGGACGGCAATCGGATATTCGGCGACCCTGATGGCGGAACAAATGGAGAAAGGTGTCATAGAAACCATTGAACTCAAAAAGGAGATGGTTTCGATAGCCGGGGAGACCTTTGAAAAATTGAAGCTCTACAAGCCGAATGTCGATATCATCCAACACCATGGGGATGCCATAGGTGTCCTGGAGAAGATGGACAGCAAATTCGACCTGATCTTCATCGATGCCTCAAAAGGGCATTACAAGGCGTTTTTCGAGCTGTGTATGCCTATGCTGAAGCCGCGTGGTCTGATCGTATCGGACAATGTCCTTTATAAGGGCATGGTGGCCACCAATCTTTATTTGGTGCGCAGAAAAATAACAATAGTCAAAAGAATGAGAACCTATCTTGATTTCATCTCCAATCATCCTGAACTGGACACGACTGTGCTCCCAATGGGAGATGGAATGGCAATCAGTTATAAAAAGGAGGCTGATGGCGCATGAAGCGTATTGAACTATTAGCGCCTGCAGGCGACTTGCAAAAATTGAAATTCGCGATTCTTTATGGTGCTGACGCTGTATACATCGGCGGTCAGGTTTTCGGCCTACGTGCCGCCGCAAAGAATTTTTCGTTTGAGGATATGAAAGAAGGCATTGCCTTCGCACACGAGAGGGGAAAAAAGGTTTTCCTGACGCTCAATATAATTCCACACAATGAAGACATTCACTACTTGGAAGAATATATTGGCCAAATCAAGGACCTGGATCTGGATGCGGTCATACTCTCCGATCCCGGAACCTTGATGTTCGTAAAGAAGTATGCACCAAATCTTGAAGTGCATCTCAGCACACAGGCCAACAACACCAATTACATGAGTGCCACCTTTTGGCACGAACAAGGTGTCAAACGAGTGATTCTCGCAAGGGAACTTTCCTTCAGTGAGATTGCGGAAATCAGAAAAAACACTCCGATGACATTGGAACTCGAAGCATTCATGCATGGTGCCATGTGCATCTCCTATTCAGGCAGATGTCTGATCAGCAATTATATGACTGGTCGTGATGCGAACAGGGGTGCTTGTGCACAACCTTGCCGTTGGGAGTACAATCTTGTGGAAAAAACAAGACCGGATGAAAGTTATCCAGTGGTTGAAACGGAAGATGGGACATTTTTCTTCAATTCAAAGGATCTTTGTACAATCAACATGGTACCTGAACTGATTGTTTCCGGACTGGACAGCTTAAAAATCGAAGGCCGGATGAAAAGTGTTTATTATGTGGCCAATGTGGTAAGAGCATACCGTAAGGCCATTGATACATTTTATGCGGATCCCGACAACTATGAATATGATCCCGAATGGTTCGATGAGATCAAAAAAGCGTCGCATCGAGAGTTCACAAACGGCTTTTATACCGGCAAACCGGATCACAATTCACAGCTTTACGGCTCGAGCGCATACATCAGAAGTTATGACTTTATAGGCGTTGTGGAGTCTTATGACGAAAAAACCAAAATCGCCACTGTGGAACAAAGGAACAATTTCAAAGTGGGCGACAAAGTCGAGATCATAGGACCCGATTATTTTTATGCCGAACAAGTCATCGAAGAAATCATCAATTCAAATGATGAATCGGTCAAGGTGGCGCCTCATGCGCAACAAATCATACGTATTCCAATGGATGTTCCTGTGGAGCCGTATTATATACTCAGAAAAGCAAAGGAGAATTAGAATGGGCAAGCCTATCGTTATCGGGGTTTCCGGAGGAACGGGTTCTGGAAAAAGCACTGTGGCACAATCCATATTTCAGTCGCTTCCGGATGAGAACATCCTGATTTTGGAACAAGATGCTTATTACAAGGACCAAAGTCATTTGTCCTATGAGGAACGAATCAAGACCAATTATGACCATCCTATGGCATTTGATACGGATTTGCTCATTGAACATATAAAGATGTTATGCGATCATAAACCCATTCAAAAACCGATATACAATTTCGCCAATCACAACCGCGAAAAAGATTCCATATTGGTCCATCCACGCGAGATCATCATACTTGAAGGCATCATGATTCTCGAGGACAAGAGGCTCAGAAAATTGATGGACATCAAGATCTTCGTGGACACAGATGCGGACGTGAGAATCATAAGACGTATCACTCGTGACATCAATGAGCGCGGTAGAACACTGGAATCGGTAATCGAGCAATATCTCACAACTGTCAAACCCGCTCATGAGCAATTTATCGAACCTATGAAGAAATATGCGGATATCATTATACCTGAAGGTGGATACAATAAAGTGGCCATCGATCTGATGACCACAAAAGTACTTTCCATCATCAACTCCAAGAATCAGTAAGGCGGCTCAAATGATCAATCAATTGATTAGAAATTCAGTAGAAAAAGGCGCTACGAATATTCATATCGCACCTGGCGCCGGTCCATTGATCCGAGTGAACGGAAAAGTAAGACTACTTGAAGATGAGCAAACTTTGTCACACGATCACATCATGACCGTGCTTGGTGAACTTTGCACTGAGGCACAACTGGACGCACTCAACCAAAACGGTGAACTTTATTTCGGGTATTCCATACCTGAACTGGGACGGTTCAGGGTCAATGTCCTCAAACAAAGAGGTTCATACAGTTTGTCGATTCGCATTTTGAAACTCGTGATTCCGGACAAGTCGGAACTTGGACTGCCCAAGCATTTGTATGAACTGCTTGAGAAAGGTCAAGGTCTTTTTCTTGTCAGTGGCGCTTCGGGAACCGGCAGGTCAACCACAATCGCTTCACTCATCCAACATATCAATGCCACAAAACGCGTCCACATCATGACGATTGAATCTCCTATAGAGTACCTCTTCAAGCACGATAAGGCCATCGTCATCCAAAGGGATGTCGGAACCGACTGCGCCGATTTTTATGAAGGGCTCAGCAGTGCGATGCTTCATGATCCGGATGTCATCATGATTTCTGAGATCAACAGCGAACCTATGCAAGATTTGGCGCTCAAACTCGCTGAAGCAGGCAAACTGGTCATAGCGGGGTATTCAGGAATCAATACCATATCTGCTCTCGGAAGTTTTCTGTTTTCGGAACAGGCCGAGCGCAAACAAATCAGAAAACATAAGTTGGCTTCGGTTCTGCTGGGCATCATCTCTCAACAGCTGGTTCCAAGTAAAAATAATGACATCAGGCTTTTGGGGTATGAACTTCTACTTATGAACAACGTGGTCAAATCCAACATCATTTCAGACAATTTGGCTGAAATTCAAAACACATTGATTGCCGGCAGAAGACAAGGCATGGTTTCTATGGATGCTTCCCTTTATGAGATGTATTCGAAGGGGGCCATCACCAAAGATACTTTGTATCGATACTGTACGGACACCGAAGTGGTGAAAAGACTCGAGAAGTCATTGATCTAGGAGCGCATTATGAATAATTTGATTCTAATTGGCATGATGGGGTCACGAAAAACCACAATCGGAGGGGCAATCAGTGAACAGCTTGGATGGAAACATCTGGATACTGACAAAATGATTGAAGACATGCAAGGTATGGCCATCAGAGAAATCTTTGACAGATACGGAGAAAAATATTTCAGATCGTTGGAAGCAAAGCTGATCGAACAACTGAAGTCGATTGAATCCACTGTGATCTCCACTGGTGGTGGGGTCATACTCAATCCTTTGAATACGATGGCACTCAGGGAAATGGGCCTGATCGTCTACTTGAGGGCAAATGCGGAAACACTTGTTTCCAATCTCGAGGGACAGACCCAAAGTCGACCGTTGCTGGATCATCAAAGCATAGAAGTCATTTTGAAAGTCAGGCATTCACTTTATATGAATGCCGCAGAACTGGTCATTGACATAGATTTGCTCAGCAACCAGGAAATAATGGATATGATTTTACATCATATGGAAAGGTGACATTATGAAAGTTTTGGTCATTCAAGGTCCCAATCTGAATAGATTGGGAAAGAGAACAGAGTTTCATTATGGAGCAATGACGCTTGAGGCGCTCAATGAATGTATCAGAGAGCATGGCATGTCGCTCGGCATTGAAACCGATTTTCAGCAGTCCAATCACGAGGGACAATTGATCGATTGGATCCATGATTCAGAAGGTCGATATGATGCTGTTTTGATCAATCCCGGTGCTTTCACGCATTACAGCTACGCAATTCGAGATGCCATCGAGAGTGTTGACCTTCCCTTTGTTGAAGTCCACCTATCCAATATTTATGAACGGGAGCCTTTCAGACATGTATCCGTAACGGCACCAGTATGCCGAAAACAGGTTTATGGTATGAAAGAAAGAAGCTACTTTGAGGCACTTGATTTTTTAAAGACGTTGCTATAAAGGATTACATCTGATAGAATTTTATTGATGACAGCATTCTTGACAACCAATAGGATTTATCAGTATAATAAATGGTGGTTTACAATTGAATATATTTTGGAGGTTAGCATGATAGCTGCGAGTGATTTTAGAAAAGGGGTTACATTTGAAATAAACGGCGAACCTTTTGTAGTTGTAGATTTTCAACACGTAAAACCTGGTAAGGGTGCTGCGTTTGTTAGGACCAAATACAAAAGTCTATTGAACGGGACCATCAGGGAGCAAGCGTTCAACCCGTCTGAAAAATTCCCAAGAGCACATATTGAAACTAAGGAAATGCAGTATTTATACAGTGAAGGCGATTTGTATTATTTCATGGACAATGAGACATATGATCAGATTCCTTTATCAGCTGAACAAGTTGAGGATGCGATTCTTTATATCAAAGAAAATGACAACGCCACTCTTAAATTTTACAAAGGCAAGTGTTTCCTCGTTGAACCGCCTAACTTTGTAATATTGACTGTAACTGAGTCCGAGCCTGGAGTAAAGGGCGATACGGCCACAAACGTCACAAAGAAGGCAATCGTTGAGACTGGTGCTGAAATTTATGTGCCTACTTTTGTGAACGAAGGCGACAAGATCAAGATCGACACACGTACAGGCGAATACCTGTCCAGAGCTTAAAACCGTTTAAATCAGCAAATGCTGTTTTAATAAAAAAATACCCACTAAGGAGGGAAACACATGAGCTATATGCATGAAAGAGTTGCTTATCTTAAGGGATTGGCAGAAGGCATGGAAGTGGATAAGGACTCGAAAGAGGGCAAATTGTTACTTCAAATCATCGACGTACTCGAAGACTTTGCCGAAGAAGTAGAGGAAGTTTATGATGAACTGGATGACCTTAGTGACGCAATCGTCGAGCTTGACGATTATGTGGATTCCATCGACGAAGATTTGTCAGACCTTGAAGATGAGTTTTTTGACTTAGACGAAGAAGACGATGACGATTTTGATGACGATTACGAAGAAGTTGAGTGTCCTGAATGTGGGGAAAGCGTTTTTGTTGAAAGTCAATTGATTGACAAAGGCGAAGAAGTGGAATGCCCAAGTTGTGGTGTCATAATTGAATTTGCTGATGATTGTGAATGCTGCGGCGACGAAGATTGCGAATGTTGTGAAGAAGAAGTGGAAGCTGAAGAATCGGCAGAAGCGGAATCTGAAGACAAGTAAGAATGTAGACCCTGTCGTGGGAAACCATGATGGGGTTTTTCACTTTTATTTGTATTAAAACGCCAACTTTGTTATAATTGATATGACTATTGATAAGTTTATAAAAGCGATAAGATAGATGGATTGGGAGGCTAATATGGCTGAAAATATGACTATTGATTCTTTGAAACACGGCAACGTTAATATCGCTGATGATGTGATTGGTGTCATCGCATCGATTGCTGCGTCGGAGATCGAAGGAATCAAAGGACTGAGTGGAACACTTTCTGAAGAAGTTATGGAAAAAATGGGTAAGAAAACCTTTCATAAAGGTGTTTACGTTGAAATGGTGAACAATATTGCGACAATCAATCTTAGTGTTGTCATGGATTACGGTACTAAAATCGATGACACGGCAGTATTGGTACAGGAAAACGTGAAACTTGCCGTTGAGTCCATGACCGGTGTCGGAGTTGCGGCTGTGAATGTCACAGTGGAGAACATCATCATTAAAAAAGAAAATAAGTAGGAAAGTTTGAAAAGACTGGCTTCATTGAAGTTGGTCATTTTCATGTAAGGAGGATACATGAATCGCGCAAGAAGTCGTGAAGTTGTTATGGAAATAATGTATCAGATGGAAATCCACAAGACTTATGAAATGGATGACATGCATAAATTTTTGGGGCATTACGAGGAAGTTTTGGATACACCGTATATCCATAGACTTGTGGAGTTATGGCTGAACCACCGCGAAGAGGTGGAAAGCAAGATCACCGAGCATCTTAAAGGTTGGAAACTCGATCGTATCGCCAAAATTGATTTGGCCATATTGAGACTCGGCATCACAGAACTCCTCTATGCGGATGATATCCCTATAAAAGTGAGTATCAATGAAGCCGTCAATTTGGCAAAAAAATATGTCGATGAAAAATCAGGCAAATTTGTCAATGGCGTACTCAGTCATTTTGCAGAAGAGGAATAAATTATGATTCTCGGTATTGATACAAGTTGTTACACGACCTCCTTCATAGTGTTGTCCATCGAAACCGGAGAAATTCTGTTTGAGGACAACAGGTTGCTTGAGGTTAAAAATGGAGAGCGTGGATTGCGTCAATCCGAAGGTTTTTTTAAGCATTCAGGGCAGTTGACCGAAATATTTGAAAAAATGTCTCGTCAATTACCTGTTGCTGGATTAAAGGCGATAGCGCTGAGCAGCAGACCCAGAAATATAGAAAATTCCTATATGCCAGTATTTCATGCTGGTCTTTTGTTTTGCAGGAATATCTCAACTGCACTAGGGATTCCACTTTATGAATTTTCGCATCAGGAAGGTCACATCAAAGCGGCACTTAAGACGTGTGGACTGGATGATGAGCCTTCTCATTTTATTTCTATGCACCTTTCAGGAGGTACCACTGAACTACTTGATGTGAAAAATGAGGGCGATCGTTATGAAATCAATATCATTGGAAAAACATTGGACATCAATTTCGGTCAATTGATTGATCGCATCGGTGTGGGACTCGGACTGCCTTTTCCGGCTGGAAGAGCAATGGATGAATTGGCGAGCACTTCTGATTGTGAATCGTTTTTCAAAGTCGATTTCAAGTTTCATGAGGATTTCAATATTTCCGGATTGGAAAACAAATATATGCGGATGATGGAGTCGCATGAAGCGGCCTATGTATGCAAACACATTTTCAACACGATTGGACGATTGCTCGAGCTATGGATCAAAGATAGGGACAAGGACATTCCGATCGTTTTGGCGGGTGGAGTGGCATCCAACAGTATCATAAAGGCCTATCTCGAGAAAAAAGCAAACATCTATTTCGCAAGCCCGGATTACTCGAGAGACAACGCCTACGGCATAGCCGAACTGGGCAGGACCAGGTTTTGGAGGAGATAAGACGTGATTAAAATGAAAGCATTCACCGTGACGGAAATCACGAGATATATAAAGCGAATCATTGGAGCGGATCCCATTTTGAACAATGTGATCGTTGAGGGTGAAATATCAAATTTCACCAGACATTCCAGCGGTCATTGTTATTTCACGCTCAAAGACGATCAAAGCAAGATGACTTGCGTACTGTTCGCCCAATATGTCACAGAGAATGTCCACACGCTTAAAAATGGAGACAAGGTACACGCCAAAGGCCAAATCACCATTTTTGAAAGGGACGGCAAATACCAATTATATGTTCAGGAGATAGAAAATATCGGTCTTGGTGCGCTTCACATCAAATTTCAGCTGTTGAAGGAATCTCTGGAAAAAAGAGGGTACTTTGATATTAGACATAAGAAAAAACTGCCTGAACTGCCTAAGCGGATCGGTGTGATCACGTCACCCACCGGAGCCGCCATTCAGGACATCCTATCAGTCGCCAAAAGAAGATCTACATATTCAGAACTCTTAATCTATCCGGTCAGGGTACAAGGTGAAGGATCGAGTGCCGAGATCGTTCGTGCCATCAAGTATTTCAACGATAAGAATCCTGTGGACCTGATCTTATTGGCACGTGGGGGAGGATCGATGGAAGAATTGTGGTCCTTCAATGAAGAGAGTGTCGCAGATGCGATTTTTGAATCCGATGTGCCGATCATAACAGGAGTCGGTCATGAGACCGATTTCACCATCAGTGATTTTGTCGCCGACCATAGGGCACCCACACCATCGGCTGCCGCGGAAATCGCAGTCAAATCCAAAGAAGAGATCCGCCTGATGATCAACAAATCGCTTCAAAGCATCATGTTGCAGGTCAATAGAAAAGTCGAACTCAAAGCCACCAAATTGGAACGCTTTTCAGAAAAAATGATGGCGGGTTTGGTGAAACGGTACACAGACAGGAAAGTTCAAACAATGGAACATTTTCATGGACGGACCATCAATGCGGCTAAAAATTTTAGTGCCATGGAACGTTCGAGACTTCAAGCCTATGGCACCCAATTATCGGCGCTCAGCCCACTCAATGTACTGTCAAGAGGGTACGGGATCGTCTCGAAGGGTGAACAAGTGATGATCAGCATCGAACAATTGGCACAGGGCGATCACATTGCGATTCAGTTTGTGGATGGCAAAGCCACCGGTACAATAGATTCTGTGGAAAAAAGTTTGAGATTGCAAGAAAGTGAGGCTGAACATGGCAGCAAAGAAAAGTAGTTTCGAAGAGAAACTCAACCGATTGCAAGAAATTGCGAACGCACTTGAAAAAGGGGAACTTTCTCTTGAAGAGATGCTGAAAGCTTTCGAAGAGGGCATCAAAGTGTATAGGGAATGCAATACAATACTCGAATCGACTGAAGCAAAGATTCAAATGTTGATGACGGAAGAATAGGAGCAGGTCATGAATTTTGAAAACCGTTTGAAGGAACATATAGAAAGTGTCGAAAGCGCAATAAATGGAAGCTTTGGAGGGGATACCCCGGCACATGGCATCATTCGCGAATCGATGATGTATAGTTTGAATGCCGGTGGAAAAAGATTGAGACCAGCCCTGCTTATGGAAGTCAACAGGCTTTATGGTGGCAATGAGGAAGCGGCTGTTCAATTTGCACTTGCTCTCGAAATGATTCATACCTATTCATTGGTTCATGATGATTTGCCCTGTATGGATGATGATGACCTCAGACGTGGCAAACCCACAAACCATATCGTTTTTGGCTATGACATCGCAGTGTTGGCTGGAGACGGTCTTTTGAATCTCGCCACAGAAATCATGCTGGAAACCGTCACCAGAAACAACTATTTGCCCAATTTCATCGATGCCATGCGAGAAATCTTGAAAGCATCCGGCCCAAGTGGTATGATATTAGGGCAAGTAGCTGACATCAAATATGAAACTGAAAGCATGGATCGTGAAACCCTTGATTTTATCAACAGGCATAAAACCGGTAAACTGATTGTCGCGGCACTCACAGCGGGCGGTATGCTCGCCAATGCTCCGGAAGAGGACGTGATTTTGCTTGGTAAGATCGGTGAGGATATGGGATTGATGTTTCAAATGGTAGACGATGTTCTGGATCTTACAGGAGATCCCGAAAAACTTGGCAAACGGACACAAATGGATGTGAAAAACGATAAAAGGACCTATCCGATGCTCATCGGAGTTGATGAGGTCAAGTCCCAGATCAAAGCCTATGAGAACCGGTTGATCGATTATTTGGATAGACTGGGTGTGGATACTGGATTTTTAAAGGAACTGGTACATTTTTTGGCGCTCAGGGATTATTGAAAAAGGAGGCAATATGGCTGATTTTATGGATGAGATTGTTGCAAACAGAGTTTTTATGGCTGCAATGGTCTCATGGATTATTGCCCAATCACTCAAAGTGTTGATTTCACTTTTGGTGGATAAGGAGTTTAAATTTGAGAGATTTCATGGTTCGGGTGGAATGCCGAGCTCACATACAGCCACAATAGTTGCCGCATCCACTGCGATTGGCATTATGGATGGATGGTCATCATCGGTCTATGCACTTTCGCTGATCATGGCATTCATTGTGATGTACGACGCATCCGGTGTACGCAGATCGGTGGGAAAGCAGGCGAAACTGCTCAATGACATCATAAAAGACCTTTACAAGCATAAGCATCTCGAAGAGGAAAAACTGAAGGAGCTTGTGGGACATAAACCTACGGAAGTGGCAGTTGGCGCACTGCTGGGAATTTTAATCGCCAACATCATAGTAAGATAATAAAAAGAGGCGCAGTATTCTAGTCAGAAATTCTAATTCTGAAGGCGGGGCTAAAAATTCGCTAGAGGGCACATCGATGAAGTTCCTGGTTCTTGCTTGAGACGCCCAGTTTCGGGTTGGAGCTGGGAGTAAGGGTATGGGGGCAAACTACAATGGCATGTAGACCTTGACCCTCAACCTGTGGAGACTCGTTTCGACGAGATTAAACCTGCATGTGGTCGAAAGGCTTAGTGCAGAGTAGCCTGCCTTGAGTGGTGGCGGTAGACGATGGTTCAGATTTGAGTGGATTGGCCAATTCACAAGGATTATTGCCGCTCCAAACCGTTGTTGCAAAAGAGGCTAGGAATTAGAAGGCCTGTTGAGGAAAGCTCCTAGACTGTATTCAGGTCGATCGGGGATTGAAGTGTGGACTAAGTGGTAGTCTAGTCTTGCAAATGGAAACATTGCAAATAGGTTTTTAAAGGGAAACCGCTATTTTGGCGACAGAATAGCAAGCCTATGGGAAATCCTACTAGACCTAAGCCGCAGAATTAATCCGATTGATCGCCTCCTTTCATTATATAAAGGTGACAAAAATATGAAAAAGAAAATTACAATCAACAAGAAATGGATTCTACACACTTTTCTGATGACATTTATACTTGCGATTATTTTCAGTATCGTTTCAGAAGCATTGATCCGGAAGGTGAATTTCGCTGTCGCGATACTGCTCCTTTTGGTGATTGTCTCGGTGGGCGTTTTTTTTGACGCCATCGGCATAGCTGTCGCGGCTGCAGATGAAAAGCCATTTCATGCCATGGCCGCCTCGAAAGTGAAAAGTGCGAAATACTCCATAAGACTCATCAAGAACGCATCAAAGGTATCAAATTTCTGCAACGATGTCATTGGTGACATTGCGGGGATCGTCAGTGGTACAACAATCGGAATCATCATGGGATTCTTTAGACAATACAATATCAAACCGGAAATTCAGGTGTACATCACTATCGCATTCAGTGGTGTGATCGCCGCATTGACCGTCGGTGGAAAAGCCATCGGCAAGGAAATTGCAATTTCGAAATCCAAAGAGGTCGTTGATTTGACAGGCAAAGTGATTTATTTTTTTGATGTTTTGACACTCAAAAAGACATTTGTTCACAATGTGAAAATCAGAAAGGAATAATTTATGTACAAATACTTGGATGCCATCAAAGGGCCTGAGGATTTAAAGAAACTCACTGTTGAAGAACTCAAAGTGCTCGCCTATGAGGTGAGGCTCTTTTTAATAGATACCGTATCGAGAACGGGGGGGCATCTCGCTTCCAATTTGGGTGTTGTGGAACTCACAATCGCCTTACATTATGTTTTTGACAGTCCTGTGGACCATATCATTTGGGATGTGAGCCATCAGGCCTATGTGCACAAAATCCTGACCGGAAGACAAGCCGGGTTCGAAACCTTGAGACAACTTGGGGGAATGAGCGGGTTTGTCAAAAGGGCGGAATCGGAACATGACAAGTTCGACACCGGACACAGCAGCACTTCCATATCGGCGGGTGTAGGTGTGTCACTGGCGCGTGATCTGAAAGGTGAGGAGTTCGACGTGGTTGCAGTCATCGGGGATGGCGCAATGACTGGTGGGATGGCATTCGAAGCCATGAATCATCTTGGGCATTCAAACACCAATATGAAAATCATCTTGAACGACAATGAAATGTCGATTTCCAAAAATGTCGGAGGCTTGTCTCGGGCACTGAATAAACTTAGAACAACTCAAGGCTATTATTCCATAAAAGGCAAGACAAAAGTGAAGCTGTCCAAGTTTCCATCGGTGGGAGAGCCACTGGTGAGACTGATCAGCAAAGCAAAAGGTGGCCTGAAATATTTTCTGGTCAACCAGGGGCAGTTTTTTGAGGATTTGGGACTGACCTATATCGGCCCGGTCGATGGACATGACCTCGGGGCTTTGATCGATCATCTGATGATGGTCAAAAAAGCAAAAGATCCTGTGCTCTTGCATGTGGTCACACAAAAGGGCAAAGGATATGGTTTCTCAGAGCAGCATCCATATCTCTATCATGGTGTGGGACAGTTCAATCCTCAAAAACCCATTGTAGAGAAAACCAAAACGGATTATTCACAATTGTTCGGTGATACATTGGTGGACATCGGAGAAAAGTACGACCATGTCGTGGCAATCAGCGCGGCTATGATAGACGGCACTGGACTCACTGGATTTTGCAAGCGCTTTCCAAATAGGATCTTCGATGTGGGGATAGCCGAGCAACACGCTGTCACCATGGCTGCAGGGCTCATGACTCAAGGCATCAAACCCTTCGTGGCGATCTATTCCACGTTTCTTCAAAGAGCTTATGATCAGGTGCTTCATGATGTTTGCATTCAAAATCTGCCTGTGGTATTTTGCATCGATCGTGCAGGAATCGTAGGCAACGACGGCGAGACACATCATGGCCTTTATGACATCTCATACCTGAGTGCGATTCCGAATATGATGCTGTTGTCACCCAAAGACGGTGAGGAACTTGAATATATGATGCGTTATGCTGTGGATTACAACGAAGGACCAATAGCCATACGCTATCCACGTGGCAATGTGGAGCACTTGTCAAGTGGTCCGATTACCGATTTGTTGCCGGAAATGATTCATGCCGGAGAGAAAATCGCTCTCGTTGCGACCGGAAAAATGGTTGGAATCGCACTCGAGGCGGCAAAAAAATTCGAAGCGGCTTTCGGAGAACGCATCACTGTGGTCAACATCAGAAAAATCAAGCCACTGGATACAAAAGAAATCAAGGCGTTGATTCAAAATCATAAGATAATCATAACACTTGAGGACCACTCCATCATTGGTGGACTCGGGGATCAAATCGGAAGTCTGCTCCTCAATGAGAGTGCTCAAAGAACCATATACAAAATGGGCTTTGGTGACGCATTTGTGGAACAGGGTAATGTGGAGGATATTTTCAGTGCCCATTCGCTTGATGCCGATGGTGTATTTGAAAAGATTAGGGCGGTGAACAATGCCTAAGGAACGTATTGATGTACTGCTTGTCGAGAAGATGGGTTTCGAGTCGCGAGAAAAGGCACAGACAACCATTATGGCAGGATTGGTCTTCATTGACAATATGCGTGTGGACAAGGCCGGTACAAAAGTGGATGTGGATTCGGAGATTGAAGTCAGAGGCAACGCACTCCCTTATGTCAGCAGAGGTGGACTTAAACTTGAGAAGGCGATTCAATCCTATGGCCTGACACTGGATGGCAAACGATGTATGGATATTGGCGCGTCTACCGGTGGATTTACCGATTGCATGTTGCAAAATGGTGCGATGCAAGTTTTCTCCGTGGATGTCGGTTACGGTCAGCTCGACTGGAAGCTCAGAAACGACGAACGTGTCACCAACATGGAAAGGACCAATATCAGATATGTGACCTTGGATCAGATTGGAGAGCAGATTGACTTCATTAGCATCGATGTCTCCTTCATATCACTCAAACTGGTTCTTCCAGTTGCCGCTATGCTTTTGAAAACCGGTGGAGAAATTGTGTTTCTCATAAAACCCCAATTTGAGGCCGGTAGGGAACACATGAAAAAAAGTGGCGTTGTTCGGGATCGTAAAATTCACATGGATGTGATTGAACATGTCATCGGTTTCGCGACAGATAACGGATTTTGCATCAAAGACATCACTTTTTCACCGATTAAAGGACCTAAAGGCAATATGGAATTCTTGGCTTATGCCATCAAAGATGATTTTTGTGATTCTTTTGCCTTCGATGTCTCCGTTTTGGTTGACCAAGCCCATTTGGAATTGAGCGACAAAACCGAGGGGAACGAGAAATAGGAAGGAAATCATGAAAATCTTCAAGTATCTTGTCAAACTATATATCATATTTTTCAAAGTGGGGCTGTTCACAATTGGTGGTGGGTATGCGATGTTGCCGATTGTCGAGCGGGAGCTGGTTGAGGAAGCGAACCTGTCAACAATGGATTCCGTTATGGAAAGCTATTCTCTGGCGCAGACTTTGCCTGGAGTGATCGCTTCCAATGCGGCGGCATTGATTGGTTACAAGTTGTTTGGCATACCCGGTGCCATCGCTTCAGCACTTGGCGTCATAACGCCATCCATTGGAATCATCACCGTGATTGCGATGGTTTTCCGCAAGTTTGGACATCTTGAAGTGGTTCAAAATGCGTTTATTGGGATTCGTATAGTCGTACTGGCGCTTTTGTTCGATTCTTTCATGCGGCTTTTCAAAGTGGCGGTTTTCGATAAGAAAACCTTTGCTGTAGCCATGGTCTCATTTGTTCTGGTGCTCACGAACTGGGCATCACCAATTCTGATTCTCATCATAGGTGCGCTCTTCGGGCTATATGTCTACAGAGAGCGGGTGGGGTCATGACGCTCATCGCTTTTCTATTTGAATTTTTTAAGATCGGGTTGTTCACCTACGGCGGTGGCCTGGCGATGATTCCTATTCTTAGGGATATCGCAGTCAACAAACAATGGCTTTCGGAAAGTCATTTTACGGATTTGATTGCCATCTCCCAGTCGACTCCTGGACCCATTGCGATCAATATGGCAACTTATATCGGTTATAGGGAATTTTCTTATATGGGAGCAATATTGGCTTCACTCACGATTATCGCTCCAGCGTTTCTACTGGCGATCCTACTTGGAAAATTTCTTTCAAAATACAATCGGCATCCTTTTGTTCAAGCCGCTTTTGTCGGACTGAAAGCGACGATCATCGGTCTTATAGGGACATCCGTGGTGCAGGTGGCTCTGGTTTCACTTTATGGGAACGAACCGGGAAGACTCGGTCAGCCTTGGGTGGGACTCGACCTGAAGGCAGTCGTATTTATGGGCGTTTTCTATTTTTTCATCAAAAAATATCAAAAGCATCCACTGATCTATATCACCATTGGAGGATTGGCAAGCCTTTTGATTTGGTAGCATCAGGAAATTTACATTTTACTAAAATTTAATAATATAATATAATGTAACTGTTGGGGGGATCTTATGAAATATTCAAGACATTCAAAGATAATTGAAATCATTGAGGCGAAAGACATAGAGACTCAAGATGAGTTGGCGATGGAACTCAAAGCGTCAGGATTCCAAGTTACTCAGGCCACCGTGTCCAGAGATATCAAAGAAATGAGACTGATCAAAGTCCTGACCAAGGATGGCAGATACAAATACGCATCCATCAGAGACAAAGAAGGTGTCGTCAACGACCGCTTTCTGAAAATTTTCAGGAATTCAGTGACCTCAATAGATTTTGCGGGAAACATAATTGTCATAAAGACGTTGGTGGGTTCAGCAAGTGCAGCGGCCGTTTCCATTGATGCATTCAACATAAAGGAAATCGTCGGGAGCATAGCAGGGGATGACACCATATTTCTAGTGGTCAAAGAAACTGATAAAATTGATGAATTGATGAATCGGTTCAAGGATTTGTTGGTTTGATTTCGAAGCGATGGAGGCTTTATGCTTTTTGAACTACATATTAAGGATTTTATACTGATTGATGAAGTTTTGATAAAATTTGAACAAGGCTTCAATACAATAACGGGTGAAACCGGAGCCGGAAAATCGATGATTCTTGGAGCGATCGATTTGTTGTCCGGTGAACAGGCCAACAAGGATTCTGTGAGAATAGGGGCGGATAGGACTTCCGTCAACGCGAGCTTCTATACCAATGAAAAAGTGAACCTCTATCTGAATGAAATGGGCATTCCGTACGACGAGGACATCGTCGTGTTATCTAGAGAAGTTCAAAGCAAAGGAAAAAGCATCTCGAGGATCAACGGTCAAGTGGTCACTCTCAACCACTTGAAGGAAATCACCAAAAATCTCATTGCGATCCATGGGCAAAATGACAACCAAACGCTGTTAATCAGAGAAGAACAATTGAATTTGCTGGATAAGTTCGGCGGAACTGAAAATATCAGAACCCGTCAACAAATCCAGCATTTGTTCAATGAGATAAGAACTCTAAAATCGGAAATTGCCTTACTTGAGGAAAAATCATATGACCGCCAAAGGCAGACTGATTTCTTGTCATTTCAGATTGAGGAAATTGAAAACGCCAAACTTAAAATCGGTGAGGATCTGTCGCTGGAGAAGGAGTTTGAGCTCCTGACCCATTTGGGCAGTATCGTCGAGGTTTTTGAGAGGGCGACAGGATGGTTCTCTGGTGAATACGGAGATGGTGCCGTGTCAGAAGTCTCTTCCATAGCGAATGCATTCTCGAAATTTGTACATTACGATGAATCGTTGGATGATTTTTCGAAACGTTTCAAAGAGATTTATTTTCTTATGGACGATTTGGCCAAAGATGTGGTCGATTACAAGAGTAAATTGGAGCAGGATCCCGAAAGACTCGAATGGATCGAGCGAAGACTTGATGAAATCAATCACCTCAAATCAAAATACGGCAAAACACTTGAAATCATATTTGATCTCAAAGCAAAATTTCAGGCGGAACTGGACGATTACGAAAATGTGGAAGCTGAGCTCAAGATGGGGAAAGAACGCCTCGAAAGCCTGCTGAGAGATTACTCTAAAATATCGGAACAATTGACTTCACTTCGTTTAAAAGCATCAAAAGCATTTGAGGAAGAACTGCAAAAGGAACTTTTCGAGCTCAATATGAAGGAGACCAGTTTCAAAATCGACCTGAATGTACTGGCGGAACCGACCGCACACGGCCTGGATGACATTGAATTTACGATATCCACCAATATTGGTCAACCGTTTCGGCCACTGAAAAAAGTGGTCTCAGGTGGAGAATTGTCAAGGATCATGCTCGGAATCAAGATTGTTTTGGGGACAATGGACGCGATTCCAACTCTGGTTTTTGATGAAATCGATACGGGAATCAGCGGCGTGACAGCAAATGTCGTTGGTGAGAAGTTAGCGAAACTGTCCAGGTTCAGCCAAGTGATCTGCATCACCCATCTGCCTCAGATAGCGGTATTTTCAGATCATCATCTGTTGATCGAGAAAAATGTCGAAGACCAGAATACAATCACTCACATCAAGTCAATCACATCCAAAGAAGTGGAAAACGAAATCAATCGATTGGTGGGTGGTCTTGAAGTGACTGAAACCACCAGTATCCATTCCAGGGAGATGATTCAGACCGCACATAAAAAGAAAGAAAAGTTCAAGGAAGAATATAAATAAAGGCACATAGGGGTTTGGGAAGATGGATATCTTATCAAAACTATTGTTTTCTGCAATGGGTGCGCTGGCAATTTTATATGGATTAAGAGGTATTGTTCCTGATTTCAAGGAACAGACCCGTTCAAAATCGATCGTGTTGACAGTCGTTTTGACTGTGTTTCTCGTTTTTTTTGACGTTTCGATCTTGAAGAATGTCCTGATCCTTTGCGCTTTTTTGATCTATTATCTCAAATGGGTCTTTGATAGGAGTTCATTCATAGCCTCTCTTTCGGTACTTTTTTTATATCTGATTCTTATCCTGACCTCTATGATCACATCGAACCTCGGGGTTCTGATGCTCGGTAAAGTCATCGATTACAGAACTGCATTTGTCGCTGGTCATTTCAATGTGGTCGTGATATTCTGGATGATGTACGTTGTTCTGCTCAGATACTATCAATTGATCATGAAGATTTTCAAGAAAATCAACAATTTCAACTCCAGAATCGAGCGGTTGTTGGTCATCAGCAATGTACTTGTTTTTTCTTTTATTGTCGCCTATCAAAAAATGACTTTTATTAATTTGGTGAAAATCAATTCGACCGGTTTGATTGATGCCGCCCAAAACTCTTCCGTGCCCGTATTTATGAATTCCACATATGTGCTCACCACTATACTCACATTCTCAGTGGTGATTTTGATCAATAGGCTCAGCATTGTGGACAACAATATGGAGAATTATAAGTATAAGGCAGAGACCGATCTCATGACAGGGGTGCTGAGCCGTGAAGCGGGTCTCACCTATCTGAAGGAAGAAATGATGAATTCGGTGGTCAAAGGCCAGGATTTGACAGTCGCCTATATTGACATCAATGACCTCAAAGTGGTCAATGACAAGTTTGGTCATAAGGAAGGTGACCTTTTGATCAAGGTCTTATCCGGCATTATACAAAATAATCTTAGAGAGTTCGACGTGATTGCCAGACTTGGTGGGGACGAGTTCATGGTGATATTCCGAAAGTGTAATGTTTTACAAGCACGTAAGGTTTGGTACCGCATAACGGATGAGTTTCTAAAAACAAACACAAACGGGGAATACAATTTCAAGATCAGTGCCAGTGTTGGTTTTACCGAATACCATCCTTCCAAACATCAAAGTGTCATCCAGTTGATCCATGAGGCGGATGAGGCCATGTACCTTCAAAAGAAATCCATCAAAGCGGCGCGTTTGTAAAATATATACAAAATAATGGATATTTGCTTTAATAACTTGGGGATTAATATAAAATTACGTTAGGGGTTGTAGCTATGGAAAGATGCGTCAATGAATTTGAAACCTTCTTAAGAGATCAGAGAAAACTTTCTCTCAACACACTTCAGTCCTACAAAAGGGATTTGAAGTATTTTGGCATTTATTTGAGAAAGCAAAATATTGAACACTATCATCATGTATCCAGTATTGACCTGCTCACATATGTGATCCATTTGAAGAAGGAGGGCAAAGCCAACGCAACTCTTTCAAGAAATATCGCAACGATTCGAACTTTTTATTCATTTCTCAGTAATAAAGGGTATATAATGCATAACCCTTCATTGGAGCTTGAATCACCCAAGGCTGAAAAGAAAATGCCTGCTGTGCTGACACTTCAGGAAGTGGAACATCTTATTTCAAAACCAGATACCAGAACATCCATAGGCAAACGGGACAAGGCTATGATCGAGTTGCTATACGCAACTGGCATTCGAGTGACCGAGCTAATATCATTGAACCTCTCGGATATCAATACTTCAATGGGTTACATCCGCTGCAAGGGAACCTCCAAATCAAGGGTGATTCCACTGGGGTCGATGGCATCCAAAGCGGTGGATATCTACTTGAAAGACGGAAGGAATCAACTTATTAGCGAGGAGGATGAAGCACTTTTTGTCAACTATTACGGCAAGCGCATCACACGACAAGGTTTTTGGAAAGTCGTGAAAAGATATTCCGAAGAGGCGGGCATCGATAAAAATATCGCTCCGCATACTTTGAGACATTCATTCGCGTTGCATTTGGTGCAAAATGGCGCTGACCTTAAAGCAGTTCAAGAAATGATGGGCCATTCAGATGTGACAACCACCCAGATTTATCTTGATATGTCGAATTCCAAGATCAAGGACGTATACGAGAAAGCACATCCTAGAGCCTAGTTTTAGGCTCTTATTTTAATTGAGGAGGTTTATATGATCAACAGAATTATATTATTTGTACTCGACAGTGTCGGCATAGGTGGCTTACCGGATGCTGAGCAGTTCGGAGATTTCAATGTCAACACTCTTGGAAGCATCGCAAAATCCACGGATGATTTTAAAATCCCGAATTTGAAAAAAATGGGCATCGGCAATATTGAAGGTGTGGATTATATCGAAGCGGATCCTTCACCGATCGGAGCATTCGGCCGATCGCTTGAAGCCTCCAACGGAAAAGATACTACGACGGGTCACTGGGAAATCGCAGGCCTTTACATCGAGCACCCATTCAAAACGTATCCGGATGGTTTTCCGGAGCACATCATCCATGCATTTGAAGAGAAGACTGGACGAAAAGTCATTTTCAACAAGCCTGCTTCGGGAACCGTTGTACTGGATGAGTATGGTGAAGAGCATATGAATACAGGCAATCCGATAGTTTATACCTCTGCGGACAGCGTCTTTCAAATTGCGGCACATGAGGAGATCATTCCACTGGAAGAACTCTATGACATGTGTCAGATCGCGAGAGACATGCTCAGAGGCGATGATCAAGTGGCCAGAGTCATAGCAAGACCTTTCATAGGGACTCCGGGCAATTTCCAGAGGACATCGAACAGAAGGGACTACTCTTTGAAACCATTCGACAAGACTGTTTTGGATTATGCTAAGGAATCCGGATTGGAAGTCAAAGCTGTCGGCAAAATCGTCGATATCTATGACGGTGAAGGCATCACTGAAGATGTTCACACAAAAGACAATATGGATGGGGTAGATCAAACGATCCGATTTTTGAAAGAGGATTTCAAAGGGATCTTGTTCACCAATCTAGTGGATTTTGACGCCAAATTCGGACACAGAAGAGATGTGGACGGGTATAGGGAGGCACTGGAGGAAGTGGATCTGCGTTTTCCAGAAATGATGTCTCTCATGAAAGAGGACGATATGATGATTGTTCTTGCAGATCACGGCAATGATCCCGGTTACAAGGGTTCGGACCATACCAGGGAATACATCCCGATTTTGATATATGGAGACAAAGTCAAGAAAGGTGTGGATATAGGCACCAGAAAGACATTTGCTGATATTGCTGCGACCATATCCGATATTTTGGAGATTCCATCCACTCCTTATGGTACAAGTTTCAAAGATGAGATTCTATAAAAAAACATCGAGGGAGGCCTAAAATGAGAGCGGTAGATGTAATCAACAAAAAGAAGAACGGCGAGATGCTGAATCAGGAAGAAATCGATTTTATGATTCTTGGATATACGAAAGGTGAGATTCCGGATTACCAGATGTCAGCATTTTTGATGGCGATCTATTTTGTAGGAATGGACAATCAGGAAATCGCATACCTTACGGACTCGTTTGTCAGATCGGGAGATACGGTGGACTTGTCGGCAATTCACGGCATTAAAGTGGATAAACACTCCACTGGCGGAGTAGGAGATAAAATCAGTCTGGTCGTGACACCTTTAGTGGCTTCCGTAGGCGTTCCCGTGGCAAAGATGTCGGGGCGTGGACTGGGTCACACCGGAGGCACCATTGACAAACTTGAGTCCATTGAAGGGTTCAAAATAGAACTGTCGGCAGAAGAGTTCATCCATAACGTCAACACCTACAAGATGGCATTGGTCGGACAATCCGGTGATTTGACGCCTGCAGACAAGAAAATATACGCACTTAGGGATGTTACCGGTACCATCAACAGTATCCCACTGATCGCAAGTTCCATCATGAGCAAGAAGATCGCATCCGGATCAGATGCCATCGTACTCGATGTAAAAGTCGGTTCGGGAGCGTTCATGAAATCCATCGAGGAAGCGAAGATCCTAGCCAGGACCATGGTGGATATCGGCAATTCCTTGAATAGAAGAACAGTGGCGGTCATCACAAATATGGACCAGCCTCTGGGACATGAAATCGGCAATGCGAATGAAGTCAGAGAAGCCATAGAAGTCCTCAGTGGCAAAGGTGCGGAAGACGAGACTGAAGTGGCACTCACCATTGCGTCCTATATGGCTGTGCTTGGTGGCGCATTCAAAGAGTTGAGCGAGGCAAAAGAACATTTCAAAAAAACCATCGCTTCAGGTGAGGCGCTTGAGCAACTGAAGCTATTCATCAAAATTCAAGGTGGTGATCCCGATGTGGTGGATCATCCTGAAAAATTGCCACAAGCGTCCAGACACATTGAGGTCAGATCTGAATTTGAAGGTTACGTGAGTGGATTCGATGCTGAAAAAGTTGGAATAGCGGCGATGATGCTTGGAGCTGGAAGACGCAAGAAGGAAGACAAAATAGATTATTCAGCTGGCATCACACTCAAGAAAAAAATCGGTGCCCAGGTCAATATGGGGGATGTGCTTTGCATTCTTCATACGAATGAGGAAAATACCGCTGAAGCGGAGAAGACCGTGCGATCGGCATTTTTCTTCAGTTCGATGGCACCTGAACCGGTCCGATACATTTATGACATCATCGAATAGTCGCAAAAGATTCAAAACGCTTCCTGGGCAATTGCAGGAGGCGTTTTTTATGGTTATAATAGAGATGTGATACAGGTTGGAGGTCAAAATGAAAATGGATGAACGCATTTGGGGAAAATTGTTGGATCTTCAAAACAAAGGGCGATTTGTCTTCTACTTTGTCGGAGGATGCGTCAGGGACCTTTGCTATGGGATCCACTCCCGTGATATTGACATTGTTTTTGAAGGGGACATTGATGAACTCTCGGAAGCGTTGGACAACGGGCCAAAAAAATCGAATTTGTCCACGATTTCGTTATATGGCGATTTTTTCGAGTTTGATTTTGCCTCGCCCAGAAAAGATGATTATCCTAAACAAAACGGGATGCCAAGTATCGTGGGGGCTACTGTGGAGGAAGATCTTTCCAGAAGGGACTTCACTGTCAATACAGGGTATTTGGAATTCTCGGCTCAAAGTATCAATTGGTTCAAAGGTGAACTTCCAGGTCCAAAGCAGATCGTGAGCAAATTGCGGTACGCTCACCCGATGTTTGAAAACGACATTCAAAACAAAAAAATTAGAATACTTCATGAGAATTCCTTTGAAGAAGACCCTTCAAGATTGCTAAGAGCTGTAAAATATCAGATCCAGTTGAATCTCACTTTTGAGCGGGATACGGAAAAACTTTTCAATAAAGCACTTGAAGACAAAAGGATTGAACAACTGGACACTGCGAGATATCTGAGAATCATGTGGGATTATTTCCATCATGACAATGCTGACAAGCTGCTGATGAAATTGGATGAACAGGGGCTTTTGCAAGGTGAACGGAGATACTCGGATGTCGTTGAAAAAGCCGAGGCACTCAAATCCGAATGGGCGAGTGACGATCTCGATTTGACTGTCGTCATCTATGTCACCCTATTCTACGGTAACAAAGACCAGATGAAGCGCCTCGGTTATCTTCTCAACTGTATTGTCAAAGAGACTGAGACCATTCTGGAAGCCATCGAAAGTCTATCCACTGAGATCACTGCAAAAAAGAGATACCTGGCATACAAAATATTGTATAATAAAAAGGTTGATAGCATTGCCTGTGCCACCTTGCTACATGGTGATTCCGAGTGGTTCACTCTATATATGGAGGCATTATGCCATGTCAAAGTTCATTTGACCGGTGCGGATCTCATTCGAATGGGCATCCTGGAGGGACCTCTTATAGGTAAACTCAAAGAGGAGCTGTTGATCTACAAATTGTGTGAAAACCCCGATATGGATATTGAAGGGGAAATAAGATGGATAGAGAGTGCGAAAAATGAGACTGGAAATTAAAATCGATGCTTTTGAAGGTCCTTTGGATCTGCTTTTGCACTTGATCACAAAAGAAGAAATAGATATTTATGATATCCCGATCGTAAAAATCACTGACCAATATCTGAAGACCATCGAATTCCTGCCGGAGATGGATTTGGACCTTACAACCGAATTTTTGGTGATGGCGGCGACACTTCTCGAAATCAAATCGAGAATGCTTCTACCCGATCAAAACGAATCTTTCGATGTGTTTGACATCGAAGGGGATGACCCAAGGCGTGAACTGGTCAAGAGGTTGATTGAATACAAGAAGTTCAAGGATGCCGCCGGAGCGCTCAGAGAAAAGGAAAGCGCACTGGATGAAATCGTATTCAAGGACCAGGAGGAACTCGGCGACTATACCAGAAGCCTCTCGCCGGAGGAACTCAATCAGGGGCTCGAAGCGGACCTTCTCACAGAGGCGGTCAAACGATTGATACAAAAAATCGAACGATTTGATCATCACAGAAAGACATTCTTCAAAGGCATAAAGAGGGATTTGTTCACTGTCGAGGAGAAAATAGATTATGTTCAGTCCAAGCTCTCCGTGGATCGAGCCATATCATTTTCTGAACTTTTCGAACGTGACAAGACGAGAGAAGAAGTGGTCGTCACCTTTCTCGCGATACTTGAGCTCCTAAAAATGAAGCGCATCGCCATACGGCAAGATCAGTTGTTCGACGAAATCTATATCGAACGTAAAGAAGAAGTGACGGAGGAAGAGCTATGAATGAATTCCATCTTGAAGAGATTGATCGCGAAACAGGATACAAATCCGTTATAGAGTCGCTGTTGTTTGTTTGGGGAGAACCCCTCAGCCATAACAAAATCGCGAAAATCCTAGAAATCAAACCCTCTACTGTGGAAAAAATCATCCATGAGATGATGGAGCAATACCAGGAAGAAAAAAGAGGCATCCAGATCATTGAGGTGAATAAGCATTACCAATACTCGACTCTAAAAGATAATTATGCCTATATAGAGAAACTGTGTGTGACGACCAAAAGCAAGGGACTTTCCAATTCTGCCCTTGAAGTGCTGGCGATTATAGCCTATCAGCAGCCCATCACAAAACTGGATATTGAACAAATCAGGGGTGTGAACTGTGACAGTCCGCTTCAAAATCTATTGGAGCGGGGACTTGTCGAGGTCACTGGAAAACTTGAAAAGATAGGCCGTCCGCAAATATATGGAACAACCGATTTGTTCCTGAAAAGTTTCGGATTCAAATCGTTGAAAGAACTGCCGAGTTTAGAGGAATTTGGTGGGATCCAGTTGTTTTCAGAGGCATTTGGACATTCCGAAGAAGAAGGAGGAGGTACCGATGATCCAGATAAGATCGATGAGTGATTCCGATATCCAAGCTTTGCCACGTTTGTTAAGAGAATTGCAACTTGAATTTTCAGACATCAAAAAGCCTGGCAATGAATTTTATGTTGTTGAGGAACAGAAAAATCTCTGTGGGTTATGCGCCTTTGAAATACTCGGTGATCAAAAGGCGAAAATTGATTTCATATTCATCAGGGAACAGGACCGTGGTTTCAAACTTGGGGACGGACTGTTGCGTGCCGTTTTGAATCACTTGGATCATCAAGGGGTGAAGAAAGTGCTTATTGAATCCAATTTGGCTACAAATGGGTTTTATGTCTCGGAAGGTTTAGAAATCATCTATACCGCTCCTGATAATTCGGACCTTTTGACCTTTGTGGTGGAATTGCCGCAATTTTTCCTCACACCATGTAAAGGCTCCAGAGTCTGATACAATAATTGTATACCGTGATACCAAAAGCCAAATATACAAAATGAATGACAAATTGCAAAAAAATAATTTTATCGAATAAAAATGAAATAATCCTTGCAAAACAATGTGCCTATGGTATGATTAAATAGAGCGCAAAGGAGGTCTTGCAATGGCTGATAACAGAGAAAATTTAACCATTCACATCAAAGAAGACTGGTGTAAGGGTTGTGGCATTTGTATTGCTTTTTGTCCAAAACAGGTTTTGGGATTCAATGAAAATGGAAAAGTAACCATGTTAGACAGAGAAAATTGTATCAAGTGTGGCATGTGTCAAATGAGATGTCCTGATTTTGCAATTTTTCTAGGAGGTAAGGAATAATGGCGAAACAAGTTAAGTTTCTTCAAGGAAATGAAGCATGTGTAGAAGGCGCTTTGATGGCCGGTATGCGATTTTACTCAGGATATCCGATCACTCCTTCAACAGAAATTGCTGAATTATCCGCTGAAAGATTACCAAGAATCGGTGGAAAATTCATTCAGATGGAAGATGAAATCGCGGGTATTGCCGCAGCAATCGGTGCATCACTCACTGGTCTCAAATCAATGACTGCGACATCCGGACCAGGATTCTCGCTGAAACAGGAAAACATCGGGTATGCCGCATTGACTGAAATTCCCCTTGTGATAGTGAATGTACAACGTGGAGGCCCAAGTACAGGACTTCCTACAGCACCGGGTCAAGGTGACGTCATGCAGGCGATGTGGGGAACCCACGGAGATCACCCTGTGATTTGTCTGACTCCGGACTCAGTAAGAGAAACATTTGATTTGACCGTGAGAGCATTCAATCTTGCGGAAAAATATAGAACACCTGTCATTTTGTTGACTGACGAAATCACAGGACATATGCGTGAAAAAATTGAAATTCCAGATCAATCTGAAATTGAAATTTACAATAGAATAAAACCTGAACTGGGTAATGAATATAAAGCCTACAAAGTCTATGACGGAGATATAGTTCCTAAAATGGCGAATTTTGGCGAAGGATTCAGATACCATGTCACAGGACTGATGCATGATGAAACAGGATTTCCAAGCAACAGCACCAAAAACGCAGGAATTCTCATGGACCGTCTGATGGCTAAAATAACAGATCATCTGGATGATATTGTGGATTACGAGGAAATACAAATTGAAGATGCCGAATACATCATCGTGGCATATGGTGGAAATGCAAGAACCGCCAAATCCGCAGTGAAGAAACTCAGAGCTGAAGGCATCAAAGTGGGACTTTTCAGACCGATTTCCCTTTGGCCGTTTCCTGAGGCACGCATGAACGAGCTGAGCAAAAATGTCAAAGAGATTTTGGTTACAGAGCTCAATTATGGCCAACTCAAACTTGAAGTGGAACGCGTTGTCAAAGGCAATTGTCCTGTCAGATTTTTCGGCAAAGCCAACGGTGAGGTTTTGACACCGGAAGAATTGATCCTTAATTTTAAGGAGGTACTCTAAATGAATCATCCATTGGTTGAAAATTATTTTAGAATGGACAAGTTTCCTCATATATGGTGTCCAGGATGTGGTCATGGAATCATCATGGCTTCCATCGCAAGAGCGATTGAGAAACTTGGACTTGATAAAGACAAAGTTTGTGTGGTTTCGGGAATCGGATGCTCCTCAAGAGCACCTGGATACATGGATTTCAACACACTTCATACGACACACGGTAGAGCTCTGGCTTTTGCGACAGGAGTCAAACTGGCCAACCCTGAACTCGAAGTCATCGTCATCTCAGGAGATGGAGATCTTTCCGCCATCGGTGGCAATCATTTGATTCACGCTGCCAGAAGAAATATCGGACTCACTACAATCTGTTTCAACAACAATATTTACGGTATGACCGGTGGACAATATTCTCCGACCACACCGACGCATGATAAAGGCACTACAGCTCCTTACGGCAACATCGACAAACCTTTTGACATCACAAAGCTTGCAATAGGAGCTGGAGCGACATATGCGGCAAAAACCACTGCGTATCATGTGACTCAGATGGACAAGTTCATTGAAGCGGCCATCAAACACAAAGGATTTTCACTCGTCGAGGCGATTTCAATCTGTCCGACATACTACGGAAGAAAGAACAAAAAAGGATCAGTCGTTGATATGATGACATTCCTAAAAGACAGTTTTGTCGACCATAAAGTCGCTGAAAAACTGCCTGCCGATAAAAAGGAAGGCAAATTTTTGATGGGCGAATTCATCAACAAAATCGAACCTGAATATACGGAACTTTACGATGGAATCATTGAAAGCCTAAAAAAGTAGTGAGGAGATAGTGATGAGTAAGCAATTAGAATTAAGACTGTCCGGATCTGGTGGACAAGGACTGATCACCGCTGGAATCATATTGGCTGAAGCGGCACTGAAAGATGATAAGAACGCCATCCAAACACAAAGTTACGGTCCTGAAGCACGTGGTGGAGCTAGTAAAGCGGAAGTCATCATCAGTGATGACGTCATCGATTTTCCGAAAGTGACCATGCCAAACATGACACTTGCCCTCACACAGATCGCATGTGACAAGTATATTATGGATATTTCAGAAGATGGTACTGTAATCGTTGATGATTCAATCGTATTGCCAGAAGGCATAAAAGCTGGTAAAATTTTAAGGGTACCGATTATAAAGACCGCTAAAAACGAAGTAGGCAAAGAAATCGTAGCCAACATCGTAGCACTCGGATTGATCGTGGGTCTCACAGGTATCGTTACGAGAGAAAGTCTTGAAGCGGCCATCATGTCCAGAGTGCCACGTGGTACGGAAGAACTCAATAAAATGGCTCTTCAAAAAGGATACGAGTTGGCGAAATCATATTAAGAAATGGTGATCAAATGGCGCATGCAGATTTGTTAGGACGCATCAGACAACAGTATATTATACTCAGCAAAAGTCATAAAAAAATAGCAGACTACATTTTATCAAACTATGATAAGGTAGCCTTTATGACAGCATCTTCACTGGGGAAGAAAGTGAACATCAGTGAATCGACAGTTGTACGGTTTGCAGGTTCTTTAGGCTACGACGGTTACCCTGAACTTCAGAGGGAACTACAAGAGAGCATAAAGAGCAAGCTGACTACCGTTCAACGTTTTGAGATGTCAAAAGGCCACAAAGAGTCCGACTACCTGACTAAAATCATGATGGGTGACATTGACAATATTCGCCATACGATCGATCATGTCGATGTGGATATGATCAACACGTTCATAAGCAAGATGATTGGAGCAAGAAAAGTTCACATCCTTGGACTTAGAAGTTCTTCAATCCTCGCAAATTACCTTGGTTTCTATCTCAATTTCATTTTGCCTGATGTGCACGTCGTTCGTGAAACCGCGCAGGACGTATACGATCAACTTTTAAATATGACAAGTGATGATGTCTTGGTCGCATTTTCATTTCCGAGATATTCAAAACGGACATACGATTGTGTGGATTATGCCATCGCCCACCATATTCCCATACTTGGGGTCACAGACGGTCTCAACTCACCACTTTTTGAAAAGACCGAGTTTTGTCTTACCGCCAAATACAGCATGAATACTTTTGTGGACTCTTTTGTCGCACCGATGAGTCTTATGAACGCCTTGATTATAGGAACGAGCATAAGAAAAGAGGGCGTCGAGTCCAATTTGGAAAGACTTGAACGCATATGGGAAGATTATGGTGTTTACAACAATAAATAGTGATTTGATTATATTGTAAAATTGAGTTATAATTTGTAAGGAGCATATACCACCGTTAGGTGGTATTTGTTTTTATTAAATCATAGAGGTCAAAAATGAAAAAGATACAAATTGCAATTGATGGTCCCGCGGGTTCTGGAAAGAGCACTGTAGCGAAAGAAATCGCAGAAAGACTGGAGATCCTATATCTTGATACTGGCGCCATGTACAGGGCAGTGACCCATATGGTTCTGAGCCAAGGTCAGTCCGTAGGGGATTCCGAGGTTTTGAAACGCGTTGTCGATCAAATGAGACTGGAGTTGACTCCCAATCATGTTTATGTGAATGGCCATGATGTCTCGGAAGCGATCAGGACTCCAAACGTGAGCCAAAACGTATCGTTTGTCGCTATGGATGCCTATGTCAGAGAAAAAATGGTGGAACTTCAGCAAAAAATTGCTGGAGACCAATCTGTGGTCATGGATGGTCGGGATATAGCCACACATGTATTGCCCAATGCGGATTTCAAATTTTTTCTTGTGGCTTCCTCGGAAGAGCGCGCGAAAAGAAGACAAAGTGAACTTTCGAAAAAAGGGTATGATATCCCAATAGAGACACTGATTGATGAAATCGACAAACGTGACAGACTCGATTCCGAAAGAGAGGTTTCTCCGTTAAGACAAGCTGATGACGCCATCAGAGTGGATACGACAGAGATGACAATTGAAGAGGTCATAAATTTCATTCTTGAACGCATCGGTACGGATCTTTTATAAAGGGCAGGTATGCTATGGGATTGCTTTATCAAATATGTAAAAAAGGTGCTTTCGCCTATTACAGTATTTTTTTCAAACTTGAGGTCGAAGGACTTGAGCAAGTGGACACAACACGCAATTATGTGGTGTGTGCCAATCATCTAAATGTGAATGACCCATTTATTTTGGGTGGTCTTCTTCCTTTCGAAACGAGATTCATGGCAAAAAAGGAACTGTTCAAATACAAGATTGTCGCGGCCTTTCTAGGCAAAATCGGTGTTTTTCCAGTAGAGAGGGATGCCAATGATCTAAAGGCCATCAAAGTGGCTTTGACGGTTCTTAAAAACAAAGGCAGCTTGGGTTTGTTTCCTGAGGCGACTAGAAACAAGGGTTATGAGCCACTGGCAGTAAAAGCCGGAGTGGCGATGCTCGCAATCAAAACGAAGACTCCTGTTCTACCGATTACCATTGACTCCCATTTTAAGTTCTGGGGACCGGTCAGGGTTGTTTTTCATCATCCGGTCGAACTGGACCACTATTATGATCAAAAGACAGATACTGAGGAATTGGAACGTATTTCACAAGAAATAGTCAATGGATTGTATTCTGATATGAAGTATTACAAACCATTACTGGACAAGCCACAATAAAATGTGGTATAATTACGAGGTTTATTATGAAAATTTTAGTGGCAGCCCATTCCGGTTTTTGTTATGGTGTTAAAAGGGCGGTACAGATTTTAGATGAATTAATCGAAGAACATGATGAAAATCATCCTGTTTATACGCTTGGACCAATCATTCACAATAAACAAGTCACGGAATTTTATGAGGAACGTGGAGTAAAAGTCATTGAAAATCTTTCTGTTTTCAACGATAATGGAAGAGGTGGCGAAAGAGTTGTCATCAGATCCCATGGCGCACCCAAAAAAGTATACGATGATGCAGAGAAAATGCGGATCGAAATTTTGGACGCAACATGTCCTTATGTAAAAAAAATTCAAAATACGGTTTCAACATACGCTTCTAAAGGGTATAATATAATTATTGTGGGAGACTCCGATCATCCGGAAGTCATAGGAATCGATGGATGGTGTGATCACCAGGCAACTATTATTGAAAACATTGAAGATGTGGAAAAATTGACGGAAAGTGACGCACCGGTTTGTATCGTTGCACAAACGACTTTCAATTTGACGATATGGAAAGACATCACCGAAATTTTGAAAAGGAAATTTTCAAATAGTGTGATTCACAACACTATTTGCCTTGCTACCGAACAACGTCAACAAGCTTGTAGAGAATTGGCCGAACAAGTGGACTATATGATTGTCATCGGTGGCAAACACAGCTCCAACACCATCAAGCTCGCAAAAATTTGCAGTACGGTGGTGAAAACGATTCACATTGAAACTAAGGATGAACTAGATCTTTCAATCTTACGTGGTGATGAAGTTATTGGCATCACTGCTGGTGCATCGACACCGGATTGGATAGTGCAATCTGTCATTCTTAAAATAGAAAATGAAGGCGAGGTATACTTTGATGGAAAATCATAATTCAATGGCTGAAATGATGGAACAAATCGAAGAATCATTAAAAATCCCGAGAAGAGGGTCGATCGTTAAAGGAAGCATAATTCAAGTTAACACTGATGTAATCATAGTTAACATTGGCTATAAATCTGACGGCGTAATTCCTAGAAGCGAAGTTACTGCGGATTCAAGTATGGATCTTCAGAAAAACTTTAAAGAAGGCGATGAGTTGGACGTTTTTGTCGTTAGCCACGACAACGGCGAAGGCAATATTTTATTGTCACTCAGAAAAGTCAATATCGACAAGGACTGGGAAGAACTGGAAAACATCAACGAAAAAGACGAACCAATCATGGTCAATGTCACTGATTCGGTAAATGGCGGATTGATCGCATTTTACAAAGAAATCAGAGGATTTATTCCTGCATCACAATTATCAGATCGTTTTGTCAAGAATCTCAGACCATACGTGGGTCAATCCTTAAAGGTTAAAGTTATTGAAATCAACAAGCAAAAAAGAAGAGCGGTTTTCTCTCATAAAGAGTACGCTATCTTAGAAAAACAAGCTCAAAGAGAAGCATTCTGGAAAGAAATCGAAGTTGGCAAAGTTGTTGAAGGTGAAGTGAAACGCATCACTAATTTCGGAGCATTTGTTGATATCGGCGGTATGGATGGATTGGTTCACGTTACTGAAATGAGCTGGGGTAGAATCAAACCTGCTTCTGAGTTCGTAAAAGTAGGCGATAAAGTCAATGTTAAAATCATCGATCTCAACCAAGCTGAAAACAAGATTTCATTGAGTATCAAGCAACTTACAGATGAGCCTTGGTCACAGTTTGAAGAAAAATATTCTGTGGATGGCGTTTACGAAGGTAAAGTTGTCAACTTGACTGATTTTGGCGCTTTCGTTGAACTCGAGCCTGGTATCGAAGGTCTTGTTCATGTATCACATATCGCTAAAGAGCACGTTGAAAAACCTGCTGACGTACTCCGCGTCAACCAAGTGGTTGAAGTGAAGATTCTCGAGTATGTTTCGGATGAAAAGAAAGTCAAACTTTCAATGAAAGCTGTCAATGAACCTGTAGTTGAGGAAGTTGAAGCAGTTGAAGTGGAAGCTGAAACTTCGGAGACTATAGAGTCAACTGAAGAGTAATCTTTAAGTCAAACACAGATCAATAACATTTATAAAATCCCAGAATAGACGCGATTTTTTCGCAAAATTCTGGGATTTATAGTATGCGTCTTAAAATTTCAGCTGGGGGGGAACATATGGAAGGCTATGATCAATTTAAAGAGAAGATATTTGCAAAAACCAAACTGGATTTGTCGCTCTACAAAGAAAGACAGATGAAACGTCGCATTGAATCTTTGATCTCCAGACATGGTTTAAAGGATTTTGAGTCCTATTACAAATTATTGACCACCGATAAAGCGAGTTTTGATGAATTCATCAATTATTTGACAATCAATGTTTCGGAATTCTATAGAAACCCCAGTCAGTGGGAGACGCTCAGAAGTGATATATTTCCAGCCCTGCTCAAGCGGACAAAACGCCCCAAAATTTGGTCGGCAGCTTGCTCCACTGGAGAGGAACCCTATTCTCTGGTCATGTGTATGAGTGAATTTTTGCCGCTTAGAGATATAAAGATTCTCGCTGTGGATTTCGATGAGGAAGCGATTGGAAAAGCAAAAATCGGAATGTACAATGAAAAAAGCATCAAGAATGTTCCTCCTCAATACGTAGAGAAGTTTTTTGAGCCCATAGGTCGGGGATTCAGGATCAAGGATGAAGTCAAGAACTGTGTTGAATTCAAGAAAATGAACCTTTTAAGGGATGAATATCCAAAAGGGTTTGATATGATCGTCTGTAGAAATGTAATGATCTATTTCACAGAAGAGGCCAAAGATGAAATGTACAAGAAATTCTATGATTCATTGGTCAATGACGGTTATTTCTTTGTCGGCAGCACGGAACAGATCATACAACCGCAAAGATACAAATTCGAGTCCAGCAAGACATTTTTCTATTATAAGAGATGAATATTGAAAGGTGCTGTTTCAAGTGATATGATTCACTTGAAACAGCACCTTTTTTTGTGTCAGCTGAACAGTTCTTCCAATTCCGTAATCAATTTGCCGACGTGATCGACCGCGATCAGGACCGGTTCGGGAGTACCCATGTCAATGTCGACCATCTTAAGCAGCTCAAGCGGTGATTTGGTACCGCCGGCTCTGAGCACATCCAACCATTTTTCAACAATGGGCTGTCCCTCTTTAAAAATACGTTTGGATACGGCTGTCGCGGCAGTCAAACCCGCAGAATAAGTGTATGGATACAGTCCCATATAATAGTGGGGTTGTCTCATCCAGGTCATTCCCGCGTGTTCATCGATTTCCACTGAATCTCCCCAAAATGTTGTCAGGACATCGAGTTTTGTGGAACTGAGCATTTTTGCGGTAAGTGAAACACCGTTCTCGCTCATTTCATAAATTCTTCTTTGAAATTCCGCTTCTAGAAGATGGGTCACAAAGTTATGATAATAGGTGCCCATGAGTTGAAGGATCACCCATCTCTTCATTCTTGGATCGTCCGTATTTCGCATGAGATGCTCTGCGAGGAGCATTTCATTGATGGTCGATGGTGCTTCGACGAAGTAAGTGGAAGGTCTTGTATCGAATATACGCTGAAACTTGTTGGCATTCGCAAAATGACCGGCGTGTCCAAGCTCATGTGCCAGAGTGAAAGCTGAACGCATATTGTCCTGGTAGGTGATCAATATAAAAGGATGAGCACCATAAGGTGATGCGCAAAAGGCACCTGTGGATTTCCCGATGTTATCGGAAAAATCGATCCAACGCTCATCGAAAGCGCGTTTTATGATTGCTTTGTAATCGTCCCCTAAAACGGCCAGGGCATCCAAAATAGTCGATTGGATGGTCTCAATGTTTGCAGGTGGGTTGAAATCCACATCCAGTGGCGCCTTCAGATCATAAAAGTGCATTTGTTCCAGTCCGAGTTGCTCTTTTTTGAGCAATGCGAATCTTCTCATGTGTGGTGCGAGTTCATTGTATATGACCTTGATTTGGTTTTCGTACATGTCGATTGAAACTTTGTGGGGTTCGAGCAACATTTCAGTCGCTGAAGCATAATGTCTGAGTCTGCTCGTGGCGATTTGTTTTCTGACCTCCGCCGCATAAACCGCCGCAAATGTGTTTTCATAATTTTTCAGTGTGTTGCAGAACGAGGTGTAGGCACTCTCTCTGATTGAACGGTCGCTGGAGAATTCGTACTTGCTTTCATAAAGAGCGAAAGAGTTGGGGTATGTCTTTCCACTTGAGTCAGTGAAGTCGGAGAAAGTCATATCGGCAGCTTTTCCAATGGAATAGATTCTGTATGGGGCGCTGGTGATTTCTCCGAGTGAAGCCAATACTTTTTCTGACTCTGGAGACAACATATGCGATTTTTCCTTGTAGAGATCATCCAGGTATAATTTAAAGGACTTGAGCTTCGGTTCATCATCAAATAACGCTCTGTATTCGGGTTCGTCAAGTGCTGTGATCTCTGAATTGATGAAAGTGATCTTGGCAAGAATTCCCGTAGAAAAAGTAGCGAATATCATGCTGTTTTCCTGGTTTTTTGTGTTTGTGCCATCTTCTGCCTGAAGAAGACTTGAGTATGTACCGAGTTGAACCATTTGAATATATGCCGTTTCAAGTAGTGACATGGCTTCAAAGAGGGTGTTTCCATTTTCGCAGAGTCTATCCTTGTATTTCAATAAATCATCAAACAATGCTTCTGTGGTCTTGAGTTTATCAAGCCAAGCCTCTTCAGATGGAAAGAGCGCTGATAGGTCCCAAGTGCTTTCAACCGGAACCTCTGAACGGTGGAGTCTTTTTTCTGAATGATTCATAGTTATCCCCCTGTTGGTTGTTTATAGTATTTCGTGACACTTAATATTCATAAGTTTACCATATAAAAATTTTTTTATAAATATTTTTTTGAAAATTCATTTGACAGTGACGCAACGTCATAGTCTAGAATGTAGTTATCAGGAGGTTATCAAATGGAATATACAATTCAAAAATTGGCACAACTTTCAGGGACGACCAAAAGAACATTGCGTTATTACGACGAGATCGGATTGTTGAAGCCACTTAGGATCAACAGCTCAGGATATCGTATATACGGTGCCGGTGAAGTGGACCGGTTACAGCAAATCATGTTTTTCAGGGCGATGGATGTCCATCTGGAAGAAATCAAACGTATATTGGATGAGCCAAAGTTCGACGAAACAGAAGCGCTGAGGTCACATTTGGATGGTCTTCTGAACAAAAAAAATGAAATTGAAGTGATGATTCGCAATGTCAGAAAGACTATTGAAGTCAAGGAAGGGAGAGACACAATGACAGATCAGGAAAAATTTGAAGGACTAAAAAAAGAGATGCTCGATAAGAATGAGGCGGAATTCGGAAAGGAAATCAGACAAAAATACGGCAGTGATGCGGTAGAGAAATCCAACAAGAAATTTATGGCCATGTCAGCTGAGGAAAGCGAATATGTCGGTACGCTTGCAGGCGACTTGATTGATCAATTGGTGAAAGCTGTAGAAGAAAATGCTGCGCCAGACAGTGCGATCGGCAAGGAAATTGCCGAAAAACATAAAAAATGGATCGGTTTTTACTGGGATCAATATTCGGTGGAAGCCCACCTTGGAGTGGTTGAGATGTATGTGGCGGATGATAGGTTCAAAGCTTACTACGATCAACACAAGGCAGGGGCTGCACAGTTTCTCAGAGATGCTGTTGTGGCGTATCTCAAGTAAAGAAATGGAGGGGTGTTTCAATATAGGTCATATTGGGATGCCCCTCCTTTTTTCTGTCTTTATTGTATGCTTTTAATGTGTTAAAATTGAGACAACCCGAAGTAAGGAGGCTGTGCCATGTTGGATCAGATAATCGTATTTTTGACCATTTTCATCACTTTGATTTTATTCGTCAAGAGTTCACTGCGGTTTGATTTGGTGGCGATGTTGTCTTTGCTTTTTCTCGTGTTGACGGGAATCGTTCCTGCGGAGAACGCCTTTGACGGATTCGCACACTCGGCTATTATCACTGTTGCCGCTGTTCTGGTCGTCAGCAGGGGACTCATAAATTCAGGTGCGTTGAACGATCTTGTGATCATCATCAACAGAACCAGTAAAAACAATACGATGAGACTTTTGGGTCTCATGTTTCTCACGGCGGTTCTTTCGAGTTTCATGAATAATGTCGGTGCGCTTGCGCTTGTTATGCCAATCGCCATAAAAATGGCCAAGGACAATAAGACATCATCTTCCTTATTTCTGATGCCTGTGGCCTTCTCATCCCTCTTGGGTGGCATGATCACCGAGATAGGAACACCTCCGAACCTCATCATATCCATGTACAGGGAGCAAGTGGGACTCGAGCCTTTCTCGTTTTTTGATTTTGCCCCTGTAGGTTTGACGATCACTTTCATCGGACTCATTTACATCGGATTCATAGGATGGAGGTTCATCCCCCACAGAAAACCATACGAATCCGGTGAAATGCTTTTTAAAATAGAAGATTATCTTTCTGAATTGATTGTGCCCGAAGGCAACAAACTCATCGGGAAAAGTCTTAGAGAGTTAAATATCGAGTATGGACTGGAATTCAACGTCCTCAACATCATCAGGCAAAAGAACTATGTTTTGGCACCGGTCGCCTACGAGTATCTTCAAGCGGGGGATGTCCTTCTGGTAAAAACCGACCCGGAGGAACTGGTCGGTTTGTTGGAAAAATCAGGATTCATATTGGAAGGGGCGAAGCTGACCCATGATGAAACAGGTCAATTGCTCAATTCAGATGAATTCACTCTCGTTGAAACCGTGATCAGGGACGACTCCGTCCTGATCGGGAAGACGGCGATAGAAATGAGGCTCAGAAACAATTACAATATGAATCTTGTTGCTATTTCAAGGCATGGCGAATCTCTCTATTCAAGACTGGGGGAAGTTTCTTTCAAATCTGGAGACGTTCTGCTGATGTTGATTTCGAATTCAAGCATAACAGACACGCTTGACAGTTTGAGATGCCTACCGTTGGCTGAGAGGGGAATCTCTTTGGGTAAAATGGGCACTTCAGACAAGAAATGGCTCGCCATCTTTGTTTTTGGTGCCGGAATCGCACTGACCACCATTGGATTGCTTCCGGTGCATATCGCGTTCACTTTGGTCGCAGTGATAATGGTCCTTACGGGTCTGGTGTCCACGAAAGAACTTTATGAGACGATCGAATGGCCGATCATCATCATGTTGGGCGCCATGTTGCCCCTTGGAGAGGCACTTCAAAGTACTGGAGGGGCGGATACCATTGCGGGATTGATGCTTGGGATGACGGGTGTTTCCTCGCCAACGGTACTCATCATGATGCTAATGGGAGTGACCATGTTCCTGACCAATCTGATCAACAACTCTGCTGCGGCGGTTTTGATGGCTCCCATTGCGATCAGCATGGCCAATGTCATGGGCATTTCTGTGGATCCGGTGCTTATGGTGGTGGCCATAGGTGCGTCATCCGCATTTTTAACGCCGATCGGTCATCAATCCAACACATTGATCATGGGACCAGGGGGGTATAAATTCGGAGATTATTGGTTGATGGGCCTACCACTCTCCATCATCATATTGTTGGTCGGCACACCTTTGATTCTATGGATTTGGCCGATTTGAAAAAAAATAATGGGAATAGGCAAAAAAAGTTGCATTTTACTCACAAATAGCATAAAGTAAGCATATATAGTGTTGTACAATAATAAAGTAGCAAAAAATATACTATATGGTGGGGAAATGCAAAAAACGCAAATCAGTGGGGTGTCTCCCGGCTCAATCATAGCTCAGGATGTGTATGGAACGGACGGTGTTTTGCTGATCAAAAAGGGCACACCATTCCGCGAACACTACACGCCAAGGTTCAAAGAGGCGGGCGTCCAGGAAATATCAATTGAAGAAAATGGCGAAATGTCAACGGATACGATAAATGCAATACGCAAGTCACTCAACATTCAAGATGTCATCCACGAAAAGACCCGATCACATGCGCATAACCAGATCAAAAAGACCATGATGAAATTCAAATCGGTCAGCCGCAGTGATATCCAAAAAATCGGTCAAATCGTCGAAGACATGATAGAGCAACTCTTGGATCAGAAGGATTTTGTGTTTGCACTGTCTCAACTGCGCTCTGTGGACGACTATACGTATCAGCATTCTGTGAACGTAGGGGTTCTTGCGCTTATCATAGGCATAGACCTGATGCTGGACAAGGATCAACTCAGGCATTTGGGTACCGGAGCCATTTTGCACGACATAGGAAAGATTATGATTCCGGAGGATTTGATCAAAAAACCCTCCAAATTGACTATAGATGAATTCACTGAGGTAAAAAAACATACACTTTATGGTTATGAGATCTTGATGCAGACCAATATAGCGGAGGAAGCTGCGCAGATTGCGCTGCATCATCATGAGAAATATGACGGAACAGGTTATTGTTGGGGACTCAGGAACACCAACATACCATTATTTGCCCGAATTGTGGCTGTGGCCGATGTTTATGACGCCATGTCGAACGACAGGGTCTACAAACGAAGGACGCTTCCTGACAAAGTATTCAGGGAAATAACACATCTTGGCGACAAACATTTTGATGCCCATATCATGGAAACCTTTGCAAAACACATCAACATATATCCCACTGGCACGGGAATCGTCTTGAATTCAGGTCACCGTGGCATTGTGTTGCATCAGAACAAACTGTATCCTGAAAGTCCGATCGTCAGGGTTTTCACGCCAAAGGAACAGAACATCAAACGTCTTTACTTTGACGTCGATTTGTCAATCAACACGAAATGGTTCATCATCGAAACGTATTAGTTCATATTTTAACCCGTTATTAATGCTTTTCACGTTTTTTCTTAAGGGTTTAATAAGAATTATGTTGTATCTTATAGAAAAGTAGTGAAGGGAGAACAACATGTGGTTACGATCGGATTTAAAATCGAGTGCTAAGAAATTTTTGAGCAAAAATTATATCAAAGCTTTTTTCGTCAGTTTGATCATTATGATTGTAAGTGGTTCAAACGGTTCCAATTCTTCGTGGAAAGAAGAACGCAACGCCATGCTGGACGTGGATTTTTCGAATATGTCCGAGATGGGAAGAACGGTCACTGATGTTGTTCCATTCGGATTCATCTTCGGCCTCAGTTTCATAATTATGGTGGTACTCATCATCGGATCCTTGGCTTTTAGGATATTCCTCGGATACCCTCTTGAAGTAGGCGGCAGAAAATTCTTCGTCAGAGGCGCGGAAGGCGAAGTTGAATTTTCCAACATCACCAGCACTTTCAATGGCGATCACTATTTTAAGATTGTGATGGCCATGCTGTACAAAGGCGTTATCAATTTTCTTTTTTATCTGCTATTATTTTTCCCGGGTGTGGTCAAGTCCTATGCCTATTCAATGGTGCCTTACATTTTGACGGACAATCCTGAAATCGGTCACGGACGTGCGCTTGAACTCAGCAATGAAATGACCAGGGGACACAAATGGGATATGTTTGTACTCGATTTGTCATTCATCGGTTGGTACTTTTTAGGTGCGCTTGCATTTGGAATAGGCACACTATTTGTGAATCCATATGTGGATTCGACAAAAGCCCAACTCTATCTGACGCTTAGAAAGATTGCAGTAGGCGCTCACATTTGCAGTTCAGATGAGTTGAATCTCGATGTTCTCTCGGTGGAAGAAGTGGATGAGGATTGGTACAGATACGAATCATAGGATCTGATATTATTTATGAATTAAGGTTGAGCTGAGGCTCAGCCTTTTTTGTTGATTTAAAAGGGTGGATGCAATACAATGGACGTGGAGGTTTTTTATGCTTGATATTTATATTGTAAGGCATGGACAGACTCAGTGGAATGTTGAGAAACGCCTGCAGGGGTGGTTGGATTCACCGCTTACCCTTGGGGGGGAGCGTAGTGCGCTTTTGCTTAGAGAAGAGATTGGCGCAATCGAGTTCGATCAGGTCTTTACTTCCCCAAGCGGTCGAGCCATCACCACTTTGAGTATTGCGATGCCTGAAGCCTTATATGTCGTCGACGACAGACTGAAAGAGATCTGTCTGGGTTCATGGCAAGGAAAGACACTTGAAACGATAGAAAAGGAGTTTCCTGAAGCCTATTATAATTATTTCTTTGAGCCAGGGAACTTCAGGCTTGCAGATGGGGAGGACTACTCGGATCTTCATGAACGCGTATCCGCTTTTGTGGGTGAGATCATAGAGAGATTTTACCATGAGACGGTCAACAAGAAAATACTGATCGTGACACACGGCTTGACCCTTATGATGATGCAGCTTATTTTCAACAATGACGAGATTGCGAACATCGGGACCTATGCTCTATCTCAAAACGCGAAACCGGTGCATTATCATTATGACGGTGAAAAATTCCACGCGATAATTGAAGTGAGTGCCCAGGAAGGGTATTTTTCAAAAAGCTTCTGAACGAAATAAAAGTAACTTTTTCATCGAATTGCTTAATTATAAAAAATGGATTTCTCGAAAATATTGTTTTCTGACATGTACAAGTTTGCTGGAGCTTGTTATAATGATGTCAATCAATGATTATTTAGATTTGTGGAGGTAAAGATGAAAGCGTTGTCTATAAAGAATTTAGGTATTTCTGAATCAATGACTTTGGCGATTTCTGCAAAAGCCAAGCAATTGAAGGCCGAAGGTGCCAACATTATCAGTTTCGGAGCCGGTGAACCGGATTTCAACACTCCCGAGTATATCAGAACAGCAGCCATCAAACGCATCGAAAAGGGCGGCAATGGTTATACGGAAGCTTCTGGATTACCTGAGCTCAAAACAGCAATCTGCAATAAGCTCAGAGATGACAATGGACTCGAATATAAAAACAACCAAATAGTGGTATCTTGTGGCGCGAAACATTCGCTTTTCAATGCGCTGCAGGCCATTTGCAATCCTGGTGACGAAGTCATAATCCCTTCACCATATTGGGTGAGCTATTATGAACTCACAAAACTGGCCGACGCTGAACCGGTTTTGGTGGAAGCATCATCGACCCAGGAGTTCAAGGTGAGCATCGAGCAACTTAAAAATGCGATCACAGAGAAGACAAAAGCGATCATGATTAACAGTCCCAACAATCCCACAGGTGCCGTATATACTGCCGAGGAACTGAAGGCGATAGCGGAACTTTGTGAGGAGTACGATTTATACATCATCTCAGATGAGATCTACGAAAAACTCATTTACGGTGAGGAACATGTCAGTATCGCGAGGTTCGCATACGACCGCACCATAGTCGTCAATGGACTCAGTAAGGCTTACGCGATGACCGGATGGAGAATCGGATATACCGCAAGCTCTGTGGAAATCGCAAATGTCATGAGCAACATCCAATCCCATGCCACATCGAATCCCAACACGATTGCCCAATATGCGAGTATTGAAGCACTCAGTGGAGACGCCGCACCGATTGAGGAGATGAGACTCGCTTTTGACGAAAGAAGAAAATACATGGTGAAAACCATTCATGCAATTCCTCAAATCACCTGTGTTGAACCGAAAGGTGCATTTTATGTCATGATCGATGTCTCGGCTTTCTTTGGCAAGACAATAGGCGGAACGAAAATTGAGGGCTCCATTGATTTCGCTTCCGTATTGCTTGAGAAGGCAATGGTGTCGGTGATTCCGGGCATAGCATTCGGTGTGGATGATTATATCCGTTTATCTTATGCGACCAGCATGGCGAATATCGAAGAGGGACTGGCAAGAATCAATAAGTTCTGTGAAACTTACTAAAATAGAAACAATGATTGCACAATAACTATTTGTGTAATCATTGTTTTCTTTTTTTATGGGGAAAAATATGGTAGTATAATGTTATATTTGTAAGTGGGGAATCCGATGAACGAACGTCTTAGAAACATTGAAAAAATTTTATTGGTGGCCATTTTCACCACATTCATGGGCCAGATCTATGTTACGCCATTCGGGACCAGTTTCAGGTTGACGATCGCCGTCATGGTGCTCAATGTCCTGATGCTGACATTCCTTGAGATCAAACCGATTCCCACGATCAATCTTGTGGGAATAATGATGTTTTCAGTGCGCAGCATAGTCTATGTGTACAATCAGAACGGGACCATTCTTGAGGCGTTCTCAGTATATTATCCTGTAATCTTTTTCTATTTGTTTTACAGTTTTTTCTTTGTCGTCCTCAATGTCAGAACTTTGATCAAAACACCAGTCAGTCTGTTTTTGGGCATTTGGATCTGCGACACGATTCCGAACTTCGTTGAGATCATGGTCAGAGGCGATTGGCAAGGGGTCAACTTGGAAGAGGCCATCTATGTGATCATATTGATCGGACTGGTCAGAACACTTATGACGGTGATTCTGATCTATCTGACACGTTACTATTATTCTTTCGTCAAGGAAAGGGAACACCATCAGAAATTTGTCGAGAAAATCATTTTGATGTCGAATCTCAAAACGGAATTGTTTTTTCTTCGAAAATCCAAAAATGACATCGAAAAAGCCATGCAGCGCAGCTATGAAGTCTATGAACAGTTGAATGAGACCCTACTGAAGGATTCCATGCTCACTGTCGCCAAGGATATCCATGAGATCAAAAAAGATTATTCCAGGGTTATTTCCGGAATTGAAAAAAGCATTGAGGAAACACCGATTTATCTCATGCATTTCAAGGAGATCATGAAAATCGTCAAAGACGCCAATGAAAAAAATGCCCAATCCAAAGACAAGTCCATCCGGTTTCAATTTTCCGTCAATTGTGATTTTAAAACGCCTGAATTCTATGCGCTTATATCCATACTCAACAACTTGATCACCAATGCCATAGACGCCATTCAGACATCGGGTGAAATTGTCGTCATCGGTGATTTCCAGAGTGAGAACCTGCACCTGTCGATTTCAGACAACGGGACGGGTATTGATGAATTTGATATGGAACTGATCTTTGAACCGGGATTTTCAACCAAATTCAATGAAAACAACGGCATTATGGCTTCCGGCATAGGACTGACACACGTCAAACAATTGGTGAGGTCCTTCTTTGGTGGCGACATCAAAGTGGAATCCAAAAAAGGCGAGTGGACGCGTTTTGAACTTTGGATGCCCCTTTCCAAACTGCTCGAACCACATGAATTCAAAACAGAAACGATAATGACAGGTGAGGTGTAAATGAATTACAACTTTTATTTGGTCGATGACGATAAAAGCGTTCTCAGCATATTGAGCAAGATTATCGTCAATCAAAATTTAGGGGACATTATTGGAAAGGCCATAGATGGCGAACAGGCCGCAATGGAAATCCCAAAACTTTCACCGGACATAGTCATAGTGGATCTTTTACTGCCAAAAGTGGATGGCATCACATTGGTGGAACGACTCAAGATGTTATTTCCCGATATGCCATTCATCATGATCAGTGAAGTGCACTCCAAGGAAATGGTTTCAAAAGCATACAACAGCGGCGTTGAATTTTTTGTCAACAAACCCATCAATGTCATAGAGGTCATGAATGTCATAAAAAGAGTGGATGAGAAACTGAGAATGAAAAAAGTGATTGATTCGTTCCAAAGCGCTTTTCAGAGTATCAGGACACTTGATGAGATCTCATCAGGCTCCAAAGCGGCAAAACTCGACCCCATACTGGAAAACGCAAAAGAAATTTTGAATCAACTTGGCATACTCAGCGAGGCGGGTTGCAAGGACATCATCAACATACTGGAATTTGTTGTGCAAAACGACAATATGAGTCATAAGAAACTCATTGAATTCAAATTAACGGATCTTTATGCCTATCTCAGCACAAAGTATGAGAAGGAACGCGGTGAGATTGTCAATGAGAAAGCCATTGAACAGAGGATTCGCAGGGCTATCGGCCAAGCACTTGAGAACGTGTCGGAATTGGCTCTGGATGATTATGAACACCTCGCATTCATGCGATACGCATCGACACTTTTCGAGTTCAGGGAAGTCCGAAAAGAAATGGACTACATAAAACGCATTTCAAAAATCAGAGGCAAGATCAACATCAAGAAATTCATCATCGGATTGGTGTCTGAAGCCCAAAACAATTGACACCCTTTAAATGTTTACAATTTAATGGTTTGTTTTTAAGATGAGAGTTGATATAATAAAAAAGGGACTTAGCTCCCTTTTTTTTAGTGCTTAAAAGTGTGAGACGAGGAGAATTCAATGTCAAAAAGAGAAGTATTCAATATCGAATCCGTTGAAGAAATTTTAAACAGGAACGATGAAGTCATAAGGAACATCAAGACGATCAACGATCAGATTTTCAAGGAATCCGGAAATCAAAAGAACGCATTCACTGTGACCTACGGTTGCCAGATGAATGAACACGACTCAGAGAAGCTCGAAGCCATGCTTATGGATATGGGCTACAATATTGTAAAAAGTGTGGAGGAATCCGATCTGGTGATCTTCAACACGTGCTGTGTCAGAGAAAATGCCGAGTTCAAAGTCTATGGCAACCTTGGCCGGATCAAGAAGCTCAAGGAAACCAAACCGGATTTGATTCTTGCGGTTTGCGGGTGCATGATGCAACAGCCCCATGTTGTGGAACAAATCAAGAAAAAGTACAAGTATGTGGACCTCGTGTTCGGAACCCACAATTTGCACAATTTTCCGGTGCTGCTCGAGGAGACGCTGACTGGAAATCAACAAGTCGTTGAAGTATGGGATTCACAGGGCGATGTCGTGGAGGGGATGCAAATCTCGAGAAAAAAAGAGGTCAAAGCCTATGTGAACATCATGTACGGTTGCGACAATTTCTGTTCCTACTGCATCGTACCATATACAAGAGGCAGAGAACGCAGTAGAAGACCTGAGGACATTGTTGAGGAAATCAGACAACTTGCTGTTGAGGGCACCAAAGAAGTGATGCTTCTGGGTCAAAATGTCAACTCATATGGCAACAACATCGATGATGCAGTGGATTTTCCTGATCTTTTGAAATTGGTCAATGCGGTGGATGGCATCGAACGTATCCGATTCATGACCTCGCATCCCAAAGACATCACCCAAAAACTCATAGAGACCATGGCGGAATCGGACAAGGTTTGTGAATATTTGCATTTGCCGATCCAGTCAGGAAGTAATACCATCCTAAAGAACATGAACCGCAAATATACTAGAGAGCACTATATGGATATCATTGACAGAGCAAAAACACTGATGCCGGAACTCGGAGTCACTACGGACATCATTCTCGGTTTCCCTGGTGAGACTGAGTCGGATTTTATGGATACAATGAATATGATCGAGACCATCCAGTATGATTCGGCGTTCACCTATCTGTACTCAAAACGTACAGGGACCCCGGCGGCAACACATGACCACCAGGTCACAGAAGAGGATAAGCATGATCGAATGAACAGACTACTCGCTGTGCTCAATCCTATGATTCATGAGAAGATGAGGACATTCGATGGCAAAGTCGTGGAAATACTGGTGGAAGGCGTGTCCAAGACATCCGATGAGCTCTTGATGGGCCGGACACGTCAAAACCAAATTGTCAATTTCAACGGCGACACTGCCCTGATCGGTAAACTTGTCAACATCAAAATAACCAAGCCAAAAAAATTCTCGTTGTTTGGAGAAGTGGTAGAATAATTAATCGAAGGAACCTAATATGATGAATGTGGATCGTTCCAAGCTAACACCGATGATGAAACAGTATTTTGAAATTAAAGACCAATATATGGACTATATCCTGCTCTACCGTTTGGGTGATTTCTACGAAATGTTCTTTGATGATGCCGTCAAGGCGGCAAGAGAACTCGAAATCACTTTAACGGCTAGAAACTGCGGACTTGAGGACAAAGCTCCACTTTGTGGGGTTCCTTACCATGCAGTGGATGGCTACATCAAGAAACTGGTGGAAAAGGGCATAAAAGTCGCCATTTGTGAACAGACAGAAGATCCCGCCCTGGCCAAAGGCATCGTCAAAAGGGAAGTGGTCAGAATTGTGACCCCCGGTACAATCACAGATCCCGAAATGCTCGATGCCTCAAGCAACAATTACATCGCTGCGGTCTTCAAAAGCGAACACGGCTATGGACTCGCTTACTGCGATATCACTACCGGCGCATTCAAATCTACTGAAGTGGTCGGCATTTCAATTCTGATGGATGAAGTCATGAAAATCGAACCAAGCGAGATCATCTATCCTTTAAGCGGTGAGATCGATCGTCAACTGGCCGATTACATCAAAGCGAACAACATCAGTTTCACGCCCTACTTGGACCATGCGTTCCTGATGCATGCGAGTGAGATCACCATAGAACGTATCCTTAATGTCTATTCGCCAGAATCCCTGGGGTTTTCCGATTATCCTGTGGCACTTTGCGCCAGCGGTGCCCTGCTCGCTTATGTGGAAGAGACCGCAAAAGTGCCACTTATGCACATTTCCAGGATAGAACTGTACAATCACTCGAATTTCATGATGCTCGACAAATTCACGAGACGCAATCTTGAACTCGTCGAGACCATGAGGACGGGGGATAAGAAAGGCAGTCTGCTGTGGGTCATCGACAAGACTTGTACGGCGATGGGAGCTAGGCGGATCAAATCATGGGTGGAAGAACCTCTGCTCAATCAAAAGAGTATTGAAAAACGTCTGAATACAGTGGAAGTGCTTGTAGACGACCTGATGCTCAGGAGCGATCTGAGAACACTTTTAAAAGAAATCTACGATCTTGAGCGTTTGACCTCCAAACTGGTTTATGGCAGTGTCAATCCGAGAGATCTGGTGGCTCTCAAGCAATCGCTGCTCGTGCTACCGGATATCAAAGCCTACATATCGGATCTCTCCACAGGAGAATTCGAGACCATAGATTCTGAAATCGATCCGCTTCAAAATGTATTTCAGCTTATAGACAATGCCATCATCGAAGAACCTCCATATGGCATTAAAGAGGGTGGAGTGATCCGATCCGGTTACAATGTGGAACTCGATAGCCTAAGAGATGCCGCACTAAACGGCAAACAATGGATATTGGGTATTGAGCAAAGCGAACGGGAGCGCACTGGCATCAAGAATCTGAAAATAGGGTTCAACAAAGTGTTCGGCTACTATATCGAAATTTCCAGGGGCAGCATCAAGAATGCACCTGAGGAATATATCAGAAAGCAAACGCTTGCAAATGCGGAAAGATATATCACCCCAGAACTCAAGCAACTGGAAGAGACTGTACTCGGTGCGGAAGAGAAAATCGGGCGATTGGAACTGGAACTCTTCAACACGCTCAAACAGGACATCATGGTTCATATCGAGCAGATCAAGAGTACTGCGAATGCGATCGCCTCACTGGACGCACTCCTCTCATTCGCAGAATGCAGCTACAGATACGGCTATGTCAAACCGAAAATAAATGATCAATCCACCATAAAAATCAAGCATGGAAGGCACCCGGTGATTGAACGCATATTCAACGATACGATTTTTGTTCCAAACGATACCCATCTGGATCACAAAGGGCATCAGTTCTACATCATCACCGGTCCCAACATGGCCGGTAAGTCCACCTATCTCAGACAGGTGGCACTCATCACCTTGATGGCACAAATCGGGTGTTACGTCCCGGCCGAAAAAGCGGAAATCGGCATAGTGGACCGCATATTCACCAGAGTCGGAGCGTCGGATGACCTGTCTCAAGGGCAGTCGACTTTCATGGTGGAAATGAACGAACTGGCGAACATACTCAACAATGCCACGCCAAAATCCCTGATCATTCTCGACGAGATCGGAAGAGGCACGAGCACTTATGACGGTCTCAGCATCGCGTGGAGTGTGGTGGAATATATAGCCAAGCATTCAGGCATTCATGCCAAGACTTTGTTCGCGACGCATTATCATGAGCTCACAGAGCTTGAAGGCCGCATTGAAGGAGTCAAAAACTTCAGGATTGCCGTAAAGGAATCCAAGGATGACATCATATTCCTCCGCAAGATCGAGCCGGGTGGTGCCAACCAGAGTTTCGGAATCCAGGTGGCCAAGTTGGCGGGAGTACCGGGACCGGTCATTCAAAGGGCCAAAGAGATTCTAGCAAAGCTGGAAATCAATGACATCAACAACAATATTCAAAATCTCAAGGAACAGGATGAGCCAAGCGGTTCAAACGGACCATTTGTGACAGCGCCATCTGAGTTTGGCATCACAGAAGGGCTTTATAGGTTCATTGACCAATTGGAAATCGATCGGATGACGCCCATCGAAGCAATGAACACGCTTTATAAGATCGTCACCGATTTCAAAGATCAATCAGGAAGAGGTTGAGATGGAAAATAAACGCATAAAATTACTGGATGAGTTCACCGCAAGTAAAATCGCAGCCGGAGAAGTGGTGGAAAGACCTGCCATGGTCGTAAAAGAGCTGGTGGAGAATGCCATCGACGCCGGTGCGGATGAAATTGTGATCGACGTCAAAAATGGTGGAAAAAAAAGCATAAGGGTCTCTGACAATGGTTCCGGCATACACATCGAGGATTTGACTTTGGTGTTTGAACGCCACGCTACAAGCAAAATCAGGTCGATTGAAGATCTTTATGACACACATAGCTTGGGTTTCAGAGGTGAGGCGCTTTCCAGCATTTGCGCTGTCTCCCAGGTCGAGATGATCACAATGTGCGAAGGCGACCCTTACGGGACCAAAATCCTGGCAGCGGGCGGTAAAATCCTGAAGCAGACTGAAGTCGGTGCCATAAGAGGTACGAGCATCTTTGTCAAAGACTTGTTCTTCAATACACCCGCCAGACTCAAATTTTTGAAAAGCGATCAAGCCGAAGGGAAGTCCATCACCGAGCTTGTCAGCACACTCGCCATTTCGCATCCTGAAATCGCATTCAAGTATGTGAACGATGATCGACTGGTGTTTCATACTCCCGGCAAAGGTGATCTCGGCAATGCCATTTTTTCGATCTACGAAACAGGAATACTCAAACATCTCCATAAAATCAGCGAATCCCACGACGATATCAGTATTCACGGATTCGTTTCCAAATTCGACTATACAAAGGGCACAAAGAGCCATCAGTTGACTTTTGTCAATGGAAGGTATGTGAAGAGCGATGTGATCAAAGACGTCGTACAAATGGCGTATAGGCCCTATCTGATGGGTGGCAGGCATGCCGTATGTTTTCTTTTTATAGAGGTTCCACCGGCAACGGTGGATGTGAACATTCATCCCGCCAAAACGGAGATCAAATTTCACGATGAGGGAAAAATCAAACAATTGATCTATATGGCACTGAAAAAATCATTTCATCTATACGATCAAGTTCCCCAAGTGACATTCAGTGAAAAGGAAGTGTTTGTGAAACCCTCCGATTCGAACAGGCCGGAAGCCATATTGGAGCCTATGACCGCGTCAGATCCACCACCTGCATATTCACCTCAGGCATATTCACCACCGGCATTCACGCCAGAAAAAATCGATTTTGAGGCCATCTCGCAGATGAATGCCTTCGCAGATGCTTTGGTGCGGGAATCCCCGGAGATCATCAGAGACTCCGTTTATGACGAACTGGACTATATTGGTGTTTTTGACAAGACCTATCTTATTTTTGAAAAAAATTCTCAACTGGTCATGATCGATCAGCATGCCGCCCATGAAAAAATACTATATGAACAGTTCATGCATGCCTTTAAAAACCAGGAAATCTCCTCACAGATGCTTTTGATTCCCGAAACAGTGGAACTCGATGCCATGGATATGGGTGCACTGGATCAAATGGCTTCATTTATCACCAACATGGGATTTGAGTATGAGCGTTTTGGCAATTCGACTGTGATACTGAGGGAGATTCCAAGCCTTCTTTCCATTCAGAGCGCCAAATTGATGTTTTCGGAAATTCTTGAAGGCACAAGAACGGGAATGGAAGACCATATTGAGGAAAAACTGGCTTCCAGAGCTTGCAAGGCTGCGATAAAAGCCAATGATGCGATTCATTCCATAGAAGTGGACGCGTTGGTGGAACAATTGAAATCCCTTGAATCACCATACACTTGTCCTCATGGCAGACCAATAGTCATCCAGTTCGGGAAACCTGAGATCGAAAGAAAGTTCAAAAGGATATTGTGAAAAAATGATGCTATAGTGTTACAATTTTGACAAAATTATATTATAATAAGTGGGTGTGGTAGTTATGGATAAAGTCATTTTCATAGTAGGACCGACGGCAGTAGGAAAGACAGATGTGTCCATTGAACTCGCAAAAGCGCTGAATGGTGAAATCGTTTCAGCCGATTCTGTACAAATCTACAAGAAACTGAATATAGGATCAGCAAAACCGACACCGGAAGAAATGGACGGTATTCCCCATCATTTGTTGGACTTCGTGGATCCGGACTCATCCTTTTCGGTAAGTGATTACACAAGGCTGGCCAAAGGTGTGATTCAGGAGGTCAGATCGAGAGGGAAAACTCCGATTGTCACAGGCGGAACTGGACTTTATGTCAATGCTTTGCTATATGATATGGATTTTGGAAAAATCGAATCTGATGAGGATTACAGAAACACACTTGAACAGATTGCTGAGGATCAGGGAAAAGAAGTATTGCATCAGATGCTTGAAGCCATAGATCCCGAGGCTGCGGGAAAGATACATGCCAACAATCTGCGTAGGGTCATCAGGGCACTTGAAGTCAATAAATGGACTGGAAAACCCATGTCGGACTTCGCTGCAGACCCGATCCCAACAGCCGATTACGAGACGATCATCATAGGTCTTACCCGTTCGCGTCTAAAGCTTTACGCTCGGATCAACAAACGCGTGGACATCATGCTGGAGTCCGGTTTGATCGAAGAGGTAAAAAAATTAAAAAATGATGGAATTGATGGTAGTTATCAGTCCATGCAGGGTATAGGATATAAGGAAGTTTTGGATTATCTGGAGGAGAAATACGATTTCGACACCATGGTGACTGTTTTAAAACAAAGCAGCAGAAGATATGCCAAAAGACAAATGACATGGTTCAGACGATATAGAGATATGGAATGGATTGACCTCGATAAGTTCACATCGGTAAAGGACATCACAGAAGAAATCCTGTCAAAGATAAAAAAATAGAGAGAAGGAGGGGGATTTATGAAAAATACAATCAATTTGCAAGATGTATTTTTGAATCAATGTAGGAAAGACCAAACACCGATTACGATTTTCTTGATCAGCGGATACCAGATCAGAGGTTTGGTAAAAGGTTTTGACAGTTACACGATTGTGCTCGACAGCGAAGGCAAGCAACAAATGATTTACAAGCATGCGATTTCAACGATCATACCATCGAAAACCATTAATTTTCAGGCATGACATTTAGAAAAAGAGCGTTTAGGGGCATCGATTCCAAAAACGCTCTTTTCATTTTAGTGTGAATAAGCGGTTGTTATTCTATGTAAGAACCTATATAATATTTATGGAATATTTAAGTTGAAGAAAGGTTGGTATCAATATGATGGATACAAAGGTTATAAATGCCATAAGAGTTCTCTCGGCCGAAGGCGTTCAAGCTGCAAATTCGGGTCACCCAGGTCTTCCGCTTGGCGCTGCACCGATGGCATACACATTATGGTCAAAAGTCATGAAGCACAGTCCTGGCAATCCTGAGTGGCATAACAGAGACAGATTTGTCCTCTCGGCAGGTCATGGTTCCATGCTCATTTACTCATTACTGAATTTATTCGAATATGGCCTTCCAATGGAAGAGATCAAGAACTTCAGACAGTTCGGCAGCAAGACTCCCGGACACCCGGAGTACGGTCATACCAAAGGCATCGAAATCTCTACAGGACCACTGGGTCAAGGTCTTGCAAATGCGGTTGGATTTGCCATGGCTGAAACCAGACTGGCGGCAGAGTTCAACAAACCGGAATTTCCAATTGTGGATCATTACACGTTCGCACTTACAGGTGATGGTTGTTTGATGGAAGGAATCTCTTATGAAGCGGCTTCGCTTGCTGGAACACAGAAGCTTGGAAAGCTTATCGTAATGTACGATTCAAACAAAATTTCCATTGAAGGCAGTACGGATCTCGCGTTCACAGAAGATGTCGGTATGCGTTTCGAAGCGATGCACTGGCAAGTTCTCACTGTTGAGGACGGCAACGATGTGGAAGCTATCCAAAAGGCACTTGAATCAGCGAAGGCAGAAACTGAGAGACCTTCAATCATCATAGTGAAAACCATAATTGGTTTCGGTGTTGCCTCAAAGCAAGGCTCTCACAAAGTTCACGGCTCACCACTCGGTGATGACGGCGTGGCTGAACTCAAAGCATTTGCAAACTGGGAAGGCAAGGCACCTTTTGATGTGCCTTCGGAAATCAGAGAATATTTGAAAACAGAAGTGGTTAAGCTCACTGAAAAAGAGACTGAGTGGAACACACTTTTCGAACAATATGAGAAAGCATACCCTGAACTTGCTGCGGCATACAAGCAATGGTTCAGCGGAGATGCACCAATGGCATTTCTTGAGTCTGACGAATTCTGGAATTATTCAGAAGCTGTCGCTTCAAGAAGCTCATCGGGAAAAGTCCTCAACAAGTTGGCAGATGTGGTACCTAACTTCTTCGGTGGTTCGGCGGACCTCTCTCCATCCAATAACTCAGATATGAAAAAGAGAGATTCCTTCTTTCCACATCAACGTCATGGATCCAATCTACACTTCGGTGTCAGAGAGCATGCCATGACTGCTATCGTAAATGGAATCCAGGCACATGGAGGCCTCAAAGCATATGCTGCGACATTCTTCGTATTTACGGATTATATGAAACCGGCGATTCGTTTGGCCGCACTCATGAAATTGCCTGTGACTTATATCCTCACGCATGACAGTATCGGTGTGGGAGAAGACGGACCAACGCATCAGCCAGTTGATCATCTGCCGATGCTTCGATCTATTCCTGGAATTCAAGTGATCAGACCTGCGGATGCAAGAGAAGTCTCTGCAGCATGGTATGTGGCGATGACTACAAAGGATTGTCCGACTGCACTGGTCTTGACCCGTCAGAATCTTCGTGAACTGGAAGGTTCTTCAAGAGAAGCGCTCAAGGGTGCGTATGTAGTTTCCAAAGAGAAAAATAAAGCGGATTTGGTTCTGATTGCAACTGGTTCAGAAGTGGCACTCGCCGTTGATGCTCAAGAGGCACTTATTGCAGAAGGTATCGACGCACGAGTGGTTTCAATGCCTTGCCAAGAAATTTTCAATAAGCAATCTGAGGAATATAAAAAATCGATCCTTGTTGATGGAGTACCAAAACTGGCTATTGAAGCTGCCAGTACATTTGGATGGCACAAATACGCATGTGATGTGATCGGAATGGAAGATTTCGGTGCATCGGCACCAGCTGAAGTGCTTTTCGAAGCTTATGGTTTCACAGTAGAAAACGTTGTGGCTCGATCAAAGAAGCTTTTGAAAAAATAATTTAATAATAAAGAATTCTCAAAACTGGCGGAATAAGTGGGATACCACGAGGGATTGGGAAGGATCAACAGCCGACCGCCTGGGCATATCTATGTCTGGGCGTGTCGGTTTTTTTATGTCCGCCACACCTGGACCAACCATTTGGACAGGAGGTAATTGAGATGAAAGCATGGAAAGGTTTTAAAGGGAAAAAGTGGAAAGAGCAAGTGGATGTGAGAAATTTCATTTTAAGCAATGTCACACCGTATTATGGAGATGAATCGTTTTTGGAAGGGCCGACTGAGCGTACCGCAAAACTGTGGGACAAAGTCACAACTTTAATGGCGGAGGAGCAGCGAAAAGGCGGTGTGCTGGATATTGACACTGAAAAAGTATCCAGTCTACTGAGTTATGAACCAGGCTATATTGATGCTTCCATCGAAGAAATCGTCGGACTTCAGACGGATTCGCCACTTAAACGAAGTGTGAACCCTTTTGGGGGCATACGAATGGCAAGAGATGCCTGTGAGGCTTACGGGTACAAATTATCAGACCGTGTCGAGGAACAGTTCTCGTTCAAGACAACCCACAATGACGGCGTCTTCAGAGTTTACAGCGAAACCATGAAAAAATTGAGAAAAAGTGGCCTGATCACAGGTTTGCCGGACGCATATGGAAGAGGACGCATCATCGGGGATTACCGCAGAATTGCCCTTTACGGCATCGATATTCTAATGGAACACAAAGCAGCGGATCAGAAAGTTTTGTCAGATCAACCGATGAATGAGGAAAACATTCGCTTGATGGAGGAAGTCTTTAGACAAGTGGATTTTCTAGGCAAACTGAAAGTTATGGCTTTGGCATATGGTCACGACATCGGACGGCCTGCCGAAACCGCCAAGGAAGCCATACAATGGACCTACTATGGCTATTTGGGTGCCATAAAAGAACAAAATGGTGCTGCCATGTCTCTTGGAAGAGTAGGAGTTTTTTTGGATATTTATATCGAAAGAGATCTTTTGAATGGTGTTTTGTCTGAAAGAGGCGCACAGGAACTGATGGACGATTTTGTCATTAAATTGCGTTTGGCAAGACAACTCAGGACTCCCGATTACAATGGATTGTTTGCGGGCGATCCACTCTGGATCACAGAGGCTGTCGGGGGGATGGATCTGGAAGGTAGGACGCTAGTGACCAAAAATGCCTATCGGTTCTTGAATACGCTTGTCAATTTGGGTGCGGCTCCCGAACCCAATCTGACTGTGCTTTGGTCCAAAGGTCTTCCCGAACCTTTCAAAGCCTATTGTGCCGCGATCTCCATCCGGACGGATGCCATACAATATGAGAATGATGACCTCATGAGACCGATTTTTGGGGATGATTATGGCATAGCCTGTTGCGTTTCTGCCATGAGGATCGGAAAAGAAATGCAATTTTTCGGAGCGAGATGCAATTTGCCGAAAGTGTTCTTATTGGCGCTCAATGGAGGATTTGACGAAATCACCGGAGAACAAATCGGTCCCAAAATGAATGTCATGGGCAATCAGACTCTGGAATTTGAGGCAGTGATGGAACGCTTTGACTTTTACACCGATTGGTTATGCGGACAGTATGTCAACACCATGAACGTGATCCATTACATGCACGACAAATATGCCTATGAGAAAACCCAGATGGCTTTACACGACACAGACGTTCATCGATATATGGCCTTTGGAATAGCGGGGCTCAGCGTGGTTTCGGATTCACTTTCCGCAATAAAACATTCAAAAGTGACACCTGTAAGAAATGATCAGGGATGGATAGTGGATTTTGTGACGGAAGGTGATTTTCCTGTCTTTGGGAATGATGACGATCGAGTGGATCAAATCGCCACGGGGATTTCAAAATCATTTCATGAGCAATTGTCGAAATACGACACTTATAGAAATGCGGAGCACACACTTTCTTTACTGACCATAACATCCAACGTCGTTTATGGCCTCAAAACGGGCAATACTCCTGATGGAAGAAGAAAAGGGGAACCTTTCGCACCAGGAGCGAATCCAATGAGGGGGCGGGAGAAAAACGGTGCTGTCGCAGCGTTGAATTCAGTGGCAAAACTCCCTTATTCAAGTTGCAAAGATGGCATTTCCTGCACATTTTCTGTCACACCTGGGACACTTGGAAAAACTGATTCCGATAGAAAAGCCAATTTGGTCGCTTTATTGGAAGGGTATTTTGAAAGCGGTGCTCATCATCTCAATGTGAACGTCCTCAACAAGGAACGGTTGATTGATGCCATGGAGCATCCGGAACAACATCCATCACTCACGATTCGCGTTTCGGGTTATGCGGTTGATTTTCACAAACTGAGCAGGGACCAACAACTGGAGGTCATCGGTAGAACTTTTCATGAGAGGGTTTGATATGGGAATCCAAGTTCATAAAATGGAATCGTTTGGCACTTTGGACGGCCCCGGTTTGAGAGGTGTGATCTTCCTCAGTGGATGTCATAAGAGGTGTCGGTATTGTCATAATGCCGACTCTTGGTCGCTCGCCGGTGGCGAGGTATGGTCTGAGAAGGCTGTCTACGACTGGATCATGAGGAACAAGGGGTATTATCTTAAGAATGGTGGCATCACGTTTTCAGGTGGCGAGCCGCTTTTGCAGGCAAAAGAACTTGTCGGTCTCTGTGAAAGGCTAAAAAAAGAAGGCTTCCACATCGCCATTGACACCGCAGGGGTGACAATGAATCAAGATGTGAAAGACCTTCTAAAATTAGTGGATTTGGTGATTATGGACATCAAACACGTGCACTTTGAAACCTTTTTATGGCTGACCGGTGAAACGATGGAAATCACACTGGAGTTTCTTGGATTTCTGATGAACCATAAAATGGAATATTGGATTCGCCAGGTCATCGTCGAAGGCATCAACGATACAATCGAACAAGTGGAAACACTGGAAAAAATAACACATTCGGAATATCGCAAAAAGATTGAGCTTTTGTCATATCACACCATGGGCGAGCACAAATGGCCTGCCGACTCATCGATCACAAAAATGGATGCGGCTGAAACGTCACCGGAGACCATGGAATGCCTCAATCAGGCTTTACTCTTCTTTTCAAAAAATGACAAAACAAATGAGACGATCAAAAGTCCGATGGAAATATAATAAAGCTCCGAACGGGAATCGATGGGACAGACCCCCGGTGGCAGGTTATTCCTGATAAGATAAGTGCTGATCAATGTGTAAGCACTGACACCGACAGCAAGGACAAATAAAACATTGGATAACTTTTTCATGGGTCAACCTCCTTTATCATAATATACCACAAATTAGTGATAAATCACAGTGGAACTGAAGAAAAAAATAAGGTATACTGTTTAAAAAGCGTTGGAGGCATGAATGACATCGGATTTAATCAAATGGATACAATCTTTTCATAGCGATTGGCTGGATCAATTTTTCATACTCGTCACGATGTTGGGTGAAGAGTATTTTTATATCGCCATACTCGGTTTGATCTACTGGAACATCAACAAGCAGACAGCAAGATTTCTCGTCTTGATTCTCGCTTTGTCGGCCACGTTCAACGGAGCGATCAAGGAAATTGTAGGGTACAGCAGACCAATTGGTGAAGAAGGTATTCGGTCGATCTATACCGATACAGCAGAAGGGACTTCTTTTCCAAGTGGACATACCCAAAATGCCACTGCATTTTTCGGATCCGCCGGACTTGTTGCTAAAAGCCCATTGCTATGGATCGTGTTTTCAACTCTCATTTTCTTAGTCGCGATTTCCAGACTATATCTCGGAGTGCATTGGCCTCTGGATGTCGTCGCAGGTATCGGATTCGGTGTTCTTTCCATTCTAACGGGCAAATTCATCTATGACAAATGCGAACGAGAGGGTGAATTCTGGCCATATTTTGTGATTTTAGTACTCGCTGTCGTATCGGTTTTCTTCTTGGATTCATCAGCTTACATTAAAGCAGTCGCCTTGTTGATCGGTTATCTCGTCGGATATTTTTTCGAAGAGAACTTTCTGCAATTTGACGTCAGAGCCCCATTGCTGACACAGATCATCAAATACACCATAGGATTGGCTATAACAGGCGCAATTTTTCTGGGTCTTAAAATGGTCCTCCCCACTGGAGTATACTGGGATGGACTGAGATATTTTCTGACAATATTTTTTGTGATGTTCGGCGCACCGGCATTGTTCATGGTGATGAAACTATCTAGACATAGAATTTTTTAGAGGTGAACATGAAAATTATAAAAAGCAAAAATTATGCACTCGAGCATGGATTGATCGATCAACTCGAGACCCTTTACGGAAAAGTGCCAACTGGCACTTGTGCCGGTTGTACCCGATGTTGCAGTGAATCTGTAAACATGAGTTATATCGAGTTTTTACATGTCCATAATCATTTTGTGGGGGATGGCAGTTTGATGGAACACCCGGATTTCGTGAATCGGTTGATTCGATACTACTTGCTCGAACTTGTTCAGCCTATGAAATGTCCTTTCTTGAATGAGAACAATTTGTGTGATGTATACGCATTCAGACCGTTGCCTTGTAGAATATTCGGCAATACGACCAAGGCGGCGTATGAATCCAATTACAAAGGCATCAGAATTCAGAATATGGAGGTTGCCCACCAACTTCTACAGGAATCGGATCTTAAAATGCCCAAAAGTGTTCTTCATAAGGAGATTGGGTTTTGTGAGGATTATATGGTGGACGAAAGGTTGGACAGCGCTAGTGTGCAAAAGATGTACGACCAACTCGTCAATATGGATGGTGAACTCGTCTTTAAGGGCTTTTTAAAGCCGACCCAGTTCAATCAGAACCTGGTCGGCTGGTTTATAGAGGCTTTGCTGGATGAAATCGACCCGAAAGTACTTTCTAGGGCCATGCTCAGTGAACTCAGGCTGGAGGCGCTGAAGGCCGCCAATCTAGGATGACATTTCTTTGGATTTGTCTGCACACTTTCTCATGGAATCGATGACGGCGTTTCTGAATCCTTGTTCTTCAAGTGATGCCACAGCAACTATAGTAGTGCCACCTGGCGAAGTGACCTGATCTTTTAACGCGCCTGGATGCTTGCCGCTTTCAAGCATCATGAGGGCTGCCCCATATAAACTTTGCGCAGCCATTCTGTAAGCTTGGTCACGTGGAAGGCCGAGAAGTACACCCGCATCACCCATGGCCTCCATCATCATGAAAGCATAGGCCGGAGAGGAACCGTGCACTGCGATCGCGGCATGTATTTGCGCCTCGGTGATGAATTCCACACGACCGATAGCGCTGAAGATATCGTATACGATTTTAGCGACCGGGTCATTCTGTGGAAGATCGGAACAAATGGATGTCATAGCCGCATTGACAGCGGCGGGAGTGTTTGGCATTGCCCTGAACAGTTTCGCTTTTCCAGTATAGGATTTCATCTGATCGAGAGTAATTCCTGCAGCAATGGAAATCACCAAGTGATCTTCAGTGAGAACAGGCGAAATTTCCTCAAGCACTTTGACTATGAAATGAGGCTTTACAGCCAATATAACTATTTTACTTTTTTCTGCGACTTCTGAATTGACCAGCGTAGCATCCACACCGAGCTCCGTTTTAATCCGCTCCAGACTTTCACTTCGTAGTACGCTGACTATGATTTCGTTTTCACTATATATATTGCCACCTACCAAACCCTTGACAATGGCGCCGGCCATGTTGCCACCACCGATGAAACCAATGGAATAAGACATGGGTACCTCCTGAATGATTTTCTATTATTGTAACATGAAATAATCCGTTTCGATCAATTCCATTGAAAAATTCTTCAAAATCAGATAATATGTTAATGTATCTTTTAGATATGAATAGAAAGGAAAAAAAATGACATTAAAGAAATACATTGAAAATTCAACACAAGCATTGATCATGGAAGCACTGGTCGATATGTATCCAGAATGTCTGGAACAAAGTGAGGCATATGAGGAAGTGATCAATTATGTGGTAAACACTCCAGAGTCCAATTTTGACGAATTCGTCATCGAGGTCGGTCTCATAGACCCTTCATCCGATGCGGATTATGAAGAAGGCGTCGATGAAGAGGCCTATCTCAGCATTTCTGGATACAGTGTCAAAGAGGATTTGCACTTTGCACTTGGTTTTTCCAAATGGGAAGAGTGGGCAAATGCAAAAATAATAATCCAGGAAGATCTTATGATCTCACCTGAAGAACTTATTGCGATCTGCATCTATGAAATGACATTTTATGGGTTTGACCAAGAGAGTATTCTAAAAGAGTTGGTGGATCTCGAAAAGGGCATAACCAACGAAATGTACCACTAAAAAAAGTCTCATTCAACCGCTTGACACATGGGTTGAAAGAGACTTTTTTATTTTATTGGAACCATTCGTTCATCAATGCTTGTGTCGCTTCGGAGTCATGGAAAAAGTAACTCAAGCCATCTTTTCCAGAGCCGATATAGTCTTCTGGGAGTGTCTGAAACTCCACAGACTCTTTATCCACTCCATACATGGCAGTACCGAGTAGAGCCGCTTTAGCCGCTGACATATCGGTATCGACATAAGTCATGGCCTGATAGGCTATATATGGAAGCTTTGGTGTGATCAAGCCTTTTGCGGCATTGACCAAAAAATCCTGTTGACGTTCAATTCTTTGCACATCGCCGCCACTGATTTTGCCATCGTTTGATTTTCTGAATCTTAGATAGGCCATTGCCTGGTCACCATGAATGGTTTGTAGACCCGGCTGAAAATCAATGTGAAGAGGTGGTATGGAATAGGGATCGTCGTATAGCATGCGGATCGGCACATCGACTTCGACGCCACCAATCAAGTCTATGATGGCTTCTACACCGTCATAATCCACTTTGACGTAGTGATCAACTTTGACATTGAGTAAGTTCTCAACGGTACGGACAACGCCTTCGACCCCACCGATTTCTTTGAATCCGTATACAGCATTGATCTTTTTCTGACCAAGGCCGTTCTTGCCTTCGGTTGGTGCATAAGTGTCACGTGGTATGGAGAGCGCTTTGACTGTATTGGATTTTGTGTCGATTGTCATGAAAAAAAGTGTATCCGTACGAGTGCCTTCGACACCCATGACGACGATGTTCACCTGATCACTGTAGACTGCACTGATTACAATCCCTCCGATAGCGACAAACGCCAGGAACATGACCAATCCAATAATGATTTTCTTTTTGGTACTCATAAATGACCTTCCTTTTCTATATCCTAGTAACAATTATAAGGTACTGAGAGGTTTAGTCAATAGGAATGGAGGCATTAGAGATGAAGCTTTGTTCACAAGCGTGAAAACAATTTGTGAACGTTCCACATATATGTTATAATTTTTTCGATTGACCTGGATACTTGGTTTTGTAAGATTAGGAGAGAATTATGGATAAGAAAAAGAAAATTTACGATATTCTGTATGTGATTGCCGGATCGATTATTATCGCCCTTGCCATCACATCGATTTTAAAGCCAAACGGGATTATCACAGGTGGGATCACTGGATTTTCTTTGGTGATGGAGAAAGTATTTCATATTAATTATACTTATATGTATTATATAATGTCGCTCGGCGTGCTCATCTTGACCTATTTGACGCTTGGAAAACGGGAAGCCCGAAAAATAGTGGTGTTCTCACTTTTTTTCCCGCTTGTGCTGATTTTGTTTGAGAACCTTAAATTCAATTTGACAGAGGATGATCTTTTCCTGGCTTCCATCTACTACGGTGTTATGGCAGGTGGAGGGACAGGACTGATTTTAAAGGGCGGGTTCTCATCCGGGGGCTCTGATACGATTGCGCTTGTCATCAACAGAAAGTGGTTTCGATTTATGAGCTTGTCCACAATCATCGCAGTGCTCGACATCAGTGTGATTTTCCTTGCGGCTTTTGTCTTTGATACCAGAGTCGCTCTGTATGCGCTATTCACACAGGTTGTGGCCATGAAGTCTGTTGAGACGGTACTTTTCGGTTTTTCTTCCAAAATGGTCAAACTCGAAATCATCAGTGAAAAAGAGGCGGAAATTGAGGCATTCATAATGAACAGTTTGAGAAGAGGTATATCTAAGTACAATATTGTCGGTGGTTACACCGATTTATCTCGGATCAAACTCGTCACCATTTGCTCATTTAGAGAATCCATTCTGGTTCGCGATAAGATCGCAAGTTTGGATCCTAAAGCATTTGTCAGTGTAATGCCTGTAAGCTCCGTATGGGGTGAAGGTGTGGGTTTTGACCGTTTGACAAGTGATTCATAAAAAAACAAGGGGGATGTACCGCAGCTTTGCTGAGGTACATCCCCCTTGTTTTTCGCGTAGGTAAGTTTCCGAAGGAAACTTATTAGCGCCTCAGCTTACATTTGAAGATGCTGCAGAGGAACATATCATTAGTTCAAAGTTGCGGTTATGTTCCTCAGAAACATCTTCAATCGCGAAAAACAAGAATTTGCTAACGCAAATTCTTGTTTTTTATTTAGTGCAAATATTCTTTTAAAACATCCGCATTGATTGGAAATTTAAGTTCTATAACTTCTCTTTCTCTGTTATCTTTCACAAAGTACACATAGACCTGATGATTTCGGTCCTCTCTTTTCTCATATCGATAACCTTCGTTCATCAACTTCAGAATTCTAGTGCGTGCTTCGCTCAGTTCATGTTCGTGCTCCTTTTTTTCATTCAAAAAATGAGCTCTGGACTCTTCTCGGATAGTGCCACGACTTTTGTCGTGTACGACATTCCTTTTGGTATTTGTACCTCTATAAGGCATTGACATCACACTCCTTGTCTAGACTTATAGATTAAATACCCTATAAAATGCGTTTAACACTTGCAATTTTATCCAATTGGCCGTAAATTAATCCGACACCTATGTGCCAATAAGGATCTTCGGCATAGATGCCGTTCAACCAGACAAGCGGGTCGGTTCCTAGTGGTAATGAGAGCATTCTGTTTTTGATCGTGTTGATGGCGATAGTAGTGCTGTCGCTGAGAGTGGTGTTGTAATCCCACCAATTGTTGTAAACGTTATAGGGGTTGTTGATCATCATAAAGGCATACGCATGATCTTTCGGTACAAATGCTTGTTCGTGACCAATGATCGCAAAGAGCAGCAGGGGATCGATATCATTGATCCGAGCGAGGGACATCACCATGTTGAAATGTCCGGACTCTGCCATTGCACCGTTTCGTATGGTTTTTATATAATCCACCAATGAAAAATAATCGATCAATCTATATGGATAAGGAAATTCACGTTGTTTGAAAAATGGATGATAAACTTGATAGTGTAGGATGAATCCAACATAGTCCTCGTTGTCGGTGTAGTTGATCTCCGATATGATATGGAATGTGTTGATCAGACCGAACGCCGGAAAAGACTCAGAGTAATTTCTCTTGACGATTTCAAAAGGTCGGGCAATGGCAACTGGTGCTTTTTCCTCAGGTGCATATGTGATGATGGACGCTATGACAATGATCAATAATGACACGAGACTCAAAATTGCCCATTTTGCTTTGAAAGTAACGCGTTTCTTAGTGATAATAGTAGAAGGGACTTGATCGTAGAAATTAAGGAATGATTTTATTTCCTCCTCTTTGACAACTATTTTCTCGCTTTCTTTCAACCAGTTTTTTGCAAGCATAACCTGGGTGTCATTGTCGAGATCCAATTCAAAAATGGACGTGAACACGTCAAATTTTGTTATGGAATCTATGTTCTTGAGCAATGTGCTGTTGATGATTTCTTTTTTAAGGGACTCCCTCTGGTCTATGGAGATTCCCTCCAGATGCTGGTCCAGAAGCTTGTGTACAGCGGCGGCGAAATGCTTGGCGCGTTCCTGAGAGGAATAATTGCTGTATTGCAGCTCTATGGAAGATCTGATTTTTTGGATATCGCTGAGTGAAAGTATGATCCATTTTTTAAGCTTTTCAATAATATCGTGCATATGTCACCACCGGATTCCTGAACTTATGAACATCGTAACATATTCTAAAAAATAAAACTATTTTTTTTAAAAAAAGGCTTTACAAAAATAAAAACAGGTGTTATATTATATATAGAGATTGATAATCAATATCAATTAGAACAAAACTCCTTATACTCGCAACACACTTTATATCTTAGCCACCCCGCTGACTTATAAAGAATAGGTACCCCCCAAAACGTAAACTTTATTTAGAATACCTCACGAAAATGGATGCATCGCCAGCATCCATTTTCTCTTTTTTGTGTCCTTATATGCTATAATAGGTTTAGTTGACAGGAGCAGTCCGAGAGGGTATACTATTTTTTGATATCCTACAGTTGAAGTAGGAATTGTAACCCGGTAGAATTGTATCATAAAGAGGAAACCATGATCAAAAATAAGATTTATTTGGATTATGCCGCAACGACTCCTGTGGACGATGAGGTTCTGGATGTCATGCTGAAGGAGTATTCTTCTGAAGCGTTTTTTGAACGGCATGATGAAAAATATATAGAAAATCAAATGGAAAAAACAAAATATAGACTGTTGGATGCCATCAATGCAAAGAATGGGGATGTCATCTTTACCGCCAGTGGGACTGAAGCCAACAACTTGGCGATCCGTGGACACGCTTTCAGAGAAAAACACCGTGGTAAAAGGCTTTTGGTATCCGGAATCGAACACCCTTCTGTATTGAATGTATTCAGTACACTGGAATCAGAGGGTTTCGAAGTGGTGAAACTGCCGGTGACACCAGAGGGCGTCATTGATCTGGAAGCCACCAAAGCAATGGTCACGATTGACACGATATTGGTGGCGGTCATGTTTTTCAACAACGAAATCGGAACGAGACAGCCTGTTGAAGAGCTTGGTGAATTTTTGCATGAAAAGAATATCGCATTTCACGTGGACGCAGTGCAGGCACTGGGCAAAACGGTCATTGACGTCTCCAGGATCAAAGCGGATACGATGACTTTTTCCGCTCATAAGATTTATGGTCCAAAGGGATGTGGCGCACTTTATACAAACCAACTCAGAGAAGAACTGAAAATATGTCTATGGGACGTCGATGAAGTTGCAATCGCAGGATTCGGAAAGGCAATTGAGATTTCAAAAATCAAACTATCAGATCATATCGAACATCTTGAAACTCTAAAGTTCAAACTGATTGACGGTTTGATGAGGATGGACGCCGGTCTGAGGATCATAGGAGAACAGGTTGACAGCCATCCTGCAATAATCTGTGTCAATTTCCCTACAAGGGACGGGGATGGTCTTGTCATTCAATATGATTTTGAAGGCATCTGTGTATCCAGTGGTTCAGCTTGCAGTTCCGGAGCGATTTCCGCTTCTCATGTGCTTCTTGCGATTGGTATGGACCCGGTTCAAGCGAATCGCTGTGTGCGTTTTTCACTTGGACTCCCAACGACAAATGATGAGATCGATCGTCTGATCGAAACAACTGAAAGAATTTTGAAAGGATAAACAATGGTTAAGAACAATAGAGTGGTTGTAGGCATGAGCGGTGGTGTGGACAGCACTGTTGCCGCCTTTAAACTGAAGGAAATGGGTTATGACGTCATTGGTGTCAACATGCGCCTATGGCAGGATGATGCGCTTGAAGAAGCTCATTTTGAGAAAGATGGAGGCTGCTGCAGTCTTTCGTCGGCTGAAGATGCGAGAAGAGTCTGCGCACAAATAGGGATTCCTTTTTATGCACTGGATTTCAAGGCAATCTTTAAAACGACTGTGGTCGATTATTTCATCGACTCGTACCAGAAGGGGGAAACTCCGAATCCGTGTATCGCATGCAATAAATACGTGAAATTTGAAGCCCTTTTGGAAAAGGCGCATCAACTGGGCGCTTATTATGTTGCTACAGGGCATTATGCCAAAATCAAATACGATGATCAATTTGGTCGATACACCATTGAAAAATCCAATGCGGTGGAAAAAGATCAGACGTATGCGCTATATAATCTGACTCAAGATCAATTGAAGCATATCCTGATGCCACTTGGTGATTTCGAATCCAAAGACGACGTCAGAGAAGTCGCGGCACAATTTGATGTCCAGATGTCTCAAAAGTCAGACAGCCAAGAAATCTGTTTTGTGCCGGACCAGGATTATGTGGGCTTCCTCAAACGCAACAGCGATATGGCAATCGAAGAAGGTGCTTTTGTTGGCACGGATGGGGAAGTACTGGGCAAACACCAGGGTATTGTGAATTACACCATCGGTCAAAGGAAAGGGCTCGGAGTGACATTTGGAAAGCCTATGTATGTCATTGACATCGATACGGTCAAAAATGTCGTGACACTTGGTGACAATTCCGATGTGTTCAAGAAAGAGCTCGTTGCAGACCAGAACAATTTTATTTTGTTCGATCGTCTGGAAGAGGCCTATAGATGTACGGCAAAAGTCAGATACAGCGCCAAAGAGGCTCCATGTACCTTATATCCTGAAGGGGATACGATCAGAGTTGTCTTTGATGAACCTCAAAGAGCCATCACTCCAGGTCAGGCCGTGGTTTTCTACAAAGATCAGTGGCTTGTTGGCGGGGGCACCATTATCAGAGGAAAAGGCAATGAGTAGATTTGCGGTCAACAATAAAAACAATTTTAAAGATGGAGGCATTAATCATAATATGGCGATAGTAATAGATGGCATAATCGGTGCGGGAAAAAGTACAGTTGGACATTTTTTAAGTGAAAAGCTTAATGTGCCACTTTATCAGGAACTCAAGGACGATGGTAAAGATTCAAGAGCTCAAAGGATGCTGGATCTTTTTTATGCCAATCCTACAAGGTGGAGTGCCATCATCCAAGTGATGTTTCTGAATGACCGCTTCAAGGATTTGAAGCGTATAGAAAAAGAGGGCGATTCGGCAATTCTGGACCGCTCGATTTATGGCGATGAAATTTTTGCCAAAACCATCCATGACCGTGGCGAAATGACGGAAGATGAATTTGAGATCTATAGGGATCTTCTGCACAATATGCTGCAGCATATCAATCCCCCAGAAGTTCTGATCTACATTGATGTCACCGTGGATACCGCAATGCAAAGAATCAGAGAGCGAGCGCGTTCAACAGAAGGCGACACGATTCCAAGAGATTATATGGAAGACTTGAGACGCAATTATGAGGCGTGGTATGAAGCCTTCGATCTTTGCCCGAAAGTAAGGATCGATTTCAATGATTGCGCTCTGGATCCTGAAGGCAAAATCAATCCTGAAGTGACTCGTAAAATACTTGAAGCCATTGAACCGTTTATTGAATCCAAATAACAAAAATGCAATTGATGAAAGCATTCTCTCATCAATTGCATTTTTTTATTGGATATAGTCTTTGTAATTTTCTTTGGTCAAGTTGACCCCATAGATGAAAAATCCTGGATCCAGGTTGATATCATAATAGGAGATCATAAAATGCAGATGGGGTCCGGTTGAAAAACCCGTTGAACCTACTTTTGCGATCAGTTCCGACTGTTCCACCATCTGATCTTCTTCAACCAGCATTTCCGAAAGGTGTTCATAAGCACTGAATATGCCACCGCCATGGTCAATGATAATCGTGTTGCCTGTCATGATCATTTTCATGGCAAGAACCACTTTGCCGGAATTGGTCGCAAGGACATCCGCACCTTCCGGGGCACCGATATCGTAACCGTTGTGTCTATAGGAGGTGAGTTCTCCGTTCACAGTCCTTTTTTCTCCAAATTCAGTCGTCAAACGTCCAATGGTCGGAATGACAAAAGGTGTGTTGAAATAACGAGTCTCATTCGAAACATTTCTAGCTGGCACGAAATATTGGTTGTATTCAACATATGCAGCATCATTTCTGGTGCTTGCGCTGACATTCGGATCGATGATCAGATTCTGGACCTTATAATCCCATGGCAGAACTTCCACTTCCACAGTGGAGGAAGTGCCTTGCGACTGATCGGTGAATACAAAAGGATATTTGCCTGGAGCAGTGAAATAATTGGTCGGCACAAAACCTTTGATTGTATTGCCTGTCTTGATCCACTTGAAATTGCTGAATAGATTTTGGTCCAGCGTGAACTCATCGGGACTTTCAGCATAAAGCATATCGATTTCTATGAAATCACCCTGTATGACACTGGTTTTTGAAAATTGAATTTCAGCCGGGCGATTGATGTTGATGCGAAACTGGGTTCCAAGCTCCCCTTTATAGGCCTCAGAAGCTTCATTCCAAAGCAGTTGGGTCTTATAGAAGAAATAGCCGTCCATTTCTGGCAGCGGTAATGCGTTTATGTCTGCCGGGCCTTGAAATACAACTTCTTTCGTGTCCACGGTCTCGATTGTCAGAAAAACTGTGTCGGGCTGTTTGGATGAGTTCAGTGAGAAAGCCAAGCTGGATGAAGCGATTTTGATATCTTCATACATTGGTTCTTCGTCAGTTGATTCAGTGTCCATTTCCACCCAGTTGCCATTCAGTCGTTTGTATGACCAATTGCCTGTGGTGATTTTCACTGGATAATCATTTTCTTCTACTTTCAAATTCAACTCTGGTAAAAAAGCATTTCGATATACCAGGTCAAAGCCGGGATGGCTGTGAAAAAACAGGGGGTCTGTGAGTTCGTAGATATGTTTGTCATTTTCCTCCTGAATGGCCACTTTACCTTCCTCAAAAAAATAGACGTTGATCTTTTTACTCAGGTTCCATCGATTGACCAATGTCAGTACAAAGTTTGAATCCATTTCCAAAACGGAATCGATGCTTTCATAACTTGAAAGACTTTGGAAAAGGTGATTGGTTTCAGTTTCATCAAGCTGGAAAACAACAGGTTGCGAGTTTTCTCCGGAAAGTATGTCGATGGACCTCAAGTTGTCCACGGTGAAGACGTTGGCATAGAATTTATAAACGATTGCCAATGCCAAAATCATCAATACTATAAATACAAAAACAAATTTGCCTCTTCTCATTATCATTATCTCCAGAATACTTTTATTATGTGCCTTACGATGCCAAATTCATTATATCACAAAGGATGGTTTAACAAAATTACATTTCGATTTCCGAATGATAAGCGTATAATGGAAGAGTAGGACATTCAACAGAACTTTTAAGGGGGATCACTTATGAACAAATTGAATTTAGACGCGTTTACCGGATACAAATTCTTGTCAGGTATGAATTGCTCACCGGACGGAAGTTTGGTGTCGTTTCACGTCCATCAGAGCAATCTGGAAGATAATCTGTACCATTCCGATCTGTGGACTTTGAATACATCCACCATGGAGACCAAACAAATCACTTCGTCAAACAAAGTGGGATCACATATTTGGCTCGATGAAGGCAAACAACTGCTCTATCCTTCTAATAAAGATGAAAAAGTCAAAAAAGCAATCGAATCCGGGGAACCGTTGACAGTTTTTTACAAGATCGACGTGAGCGGGGGCGAAAGCCTTGAGTACATGAGAGTGCCACTGACGGTTTCCTCCATTCGCACAATCGATGAAAACCATTTTGTATTGCTCGCCGGTTATGATCCGAAATTCGAGGGTTTCGAATCGTTGGACAAAGAGGCTAAAAAGAAATTTCTAGAAACGCTCAAAGAAGACCAAGATTATGAAGTCGCTGAAGAAATTCCATTTTGGTCCAATGGCGCCTCTTATACAAACAAAAAGAGAAACAGGCTCTATCTATATGACAAATCAACTGGCGCATTGCAGCCCCTGACCGCAATCGATGAGAGTGTCGGTTTCTTTGAACTGGATGAGGAGTACGGGAAAATAATTTTCGCTTCCAAGACGTTCAAGGGAAAGATGCCACTATACAACGATCTGTATACTTATGATTTGGCAGATCAGAAAGTCACCAAACTTTTAAGTGGCACACATAGCATTCAATTCGCTTATTATACAGGCTCCGATAGAATCGTGTTCTTCGGTAACGACATGTCCGAGTATGGCCTGAACCAAAACGGGGTGTTCTATACTTTGGATTTGAACACACTCGAGTATGAGCTTTTCTCAGAAGGATTCAACAGAAGCGTCGGAAACTCAGTGGGATCGGATTGTAGATTTGGAACCAAGCGGACTGCCAAAGCGGTTGGAGGAAAACTTTACTTTATCACTACCGAAAATGACAGTGCCTACTTGAACGAGATGGATCCACAGGGCAACGTCTCATATGTCACAAAAATCAACGGATCCGTAGATGATTTTGATGTCGTTGACGGCAAAATCTTTATTAACGCCATGCGTGGCAACAGTCTTGAGGAAATCTACGCCATTGAGTCAGAACAGGAAAAAAGAGTCACAGACTTCAACACATGGGTCAACGAGAGTCATACTTTGTCCACCCCGGAGGAACTGACATTCGCGAATATGGATGGTATCGAAATCACAGGTTGGGTGATGAAGCCCACAGAGTATGTCGAGGGCAAAAGTTATCCGGGGCTCCTCAATATCCATGGTGGACCGAAAACGGTCTATGGATCGATTTTCTACCATGAGATGCAAGCTTGGGCCAATGAGGGCTACTTCGTCTTCTTTTGCAACCCTAGAGGCAGTGATGGAAAGGGAGATGCTTTTGCTGACATCAGAGGAAAATATGGTACAATTGATTATGAGGACATCATGCTCTTCACGAACAAAGTGCAGGAAAAGTACAGTGACATGGATGAGGACCGCCTGTTTGTCACTGGAGGTTCGTATGGCGGATTCATGACGAACTGGATCATCGGACATACGCAACGGTTCAAAGCCGCAGCCGCACAAAGGAGCATTTCCAATTGGACCACAGAGTACGGCGTGACAGATATCGGATATTATTTCGTCACCGACCAAATCGCTGCTGATCCTTGGTCAAATTATGAAAAACTTTGGGACCATTCACCGCTCAAATACGCGGATCAGGTTCTCACGCCGACTCTATTCATCCATTCCGACATGGATTATAGATGCTGGTTGCCTGAAGCGCTTCAAATGTTTACAGCTCTCAAGAGCTATGGCGTCGATGCTCGTCTTTGTGTCTTCAAAGGTGAGAATCACGAACTCAGTAGAAGTGGCAAACCGAAACACCGCCTGCGCAGACTTGAGGAAATCACAAATTGGTTTGCAAAGTATGGTGGGAAATAACATTTAGAAGATAACCCAATTGGGGACAGGTACAAATCGGTNNACCGATTTGTACCTGTCCCCAATTGAGTTGAACTCAATAGCAAAGGAGAATAATTATGATCATTAAAATTTTAGGCTCAGGATGTTCAAAATGTGCGAAACTCACAGAAAACACAAAGGAAGCCATCGCAAAACTAGGGATCGAGGCTGAGATTGTCAAAGTGGAAGATTTCAAAGAAATCATGGGATATGGGGTTATGTCGACTCCAGCTATGGTGGTGGATGAGAAATTGATGTTCTACGGTAAAGTGATGAAGACAGAAGAAATTATGAATTTACTAAAGTAGGAACATATGCTATAATTTTTGCATACGGAGGAAACAAAATGTGTTTATATGTCAATCTAATTGTTTTGAATAGACTCGAACATGTGATTTCAAGCGTTTCAGCATTGAATTCATCAGTCCTAGGGGCAGTCTGTCAAAAAATAGATGAACGCATGTAAGCGGATCACAGTTTTCTTAAGTTTGTAGTCTTAAACGAAAGATATAACCTGAGCGATTCACTTGCTCAGGTTTTTTTGTGTCCAAATTCACCCTTTGCGGAATCGCTGGGTTCATCTGATTCAAAATGGTATTAGATTTGGGAGGCAGTTATGATAAGAATAGTCATGAAAGATATCGAAAAATACTATGGTGCAAATTATGTGCTGAAGAAACTCAATTTGGAAATCTTCGAAGGGGAACGTGTGGGCATTCTCGGTCCGAACGGAGCGGGAAAGTCAACCGCTTTTAAAATAATCTCAGGAACGGAAAATTACGAAGCCGGAGACCTTTTTATCACTCGAGGTGCCAAAATCGGAGTTTTGGACCAAATTCCAGTTTATCCAGAACACTATAGCGTAAAGCAATGTCTATATACACCGCTTGAACCGCTAATGCAACAAAAACGTGAAATGGACGAAATGGCTGAAAAATTGAAAATCGAAGCTAGTGAACGGCTACTGGAAAAATATGGTGAAATGCTCAGCAGATTTGAGCTCGCCGATGGCTATTCTATGGACGACAAAGTCAATGATGTTGCCAAAGCATTCAATTTTGACGAAGTATTTTTGGAAAAACCCTTTATTCTACTGAGTGGTGGTGAGAAGACCAAAGTCAATCTGGCATGTTTGTTTTTGAGTGATATCAACGTACTGCTCCTTGATGAACCGACGAATCACCTCGATTTGTCCACCATCAACTGGGTGGAGGATCATATCAAAAAATTCGAAGGCACTGTCGTTGTCATATCCCATGACAGGTATTTCCTGAATCAGGCCGTCACAAGGATTATAGAAATCAATGATGGTCAGGCGCAAAGCTTCAAAGGCAATTATGATGCTTATTCGCAGCAGAAAAAGCTTCAGATGGAACAGCAAATGGAACAATATACGATAGAACAGAAGAAAATCAAGCAACTTGAAGAAGCGGCGAAGCGAATGCATGAATGGGCGAAACAAGCGGATAGCGGAAAAATGCACAGACGTGCGTTTGCAATAGAAAAGAGGATCGAACGGATCGATCCCATGGAAAAACCGAAAGTGGAAAGAAAAATGGCTAACGGTTTTGATGCCATAAAGAGCAAGAGCAATGAAATGGGCCGTATTGAAGGTGTGAAAAAAGCTTTTGGAGACAACGTCATACTGAAAAACTTTGACGGTCTGGTCCGTAAAAACGATCGAATCGCTCTTCTCGGCAACAATGGTAGCGGCAAGACGACTCTGCTTAAAATGCTGCTTGAATTGGAGTCATTTGACACAGGAACTGTCAAACTCAGCCCATCTGCTGAAATCGGTTATCTGCCTCAGGAAATCGTGTTCGAAGATGATGAGATGACAGTTCTGGAATGGATCAAACAAGCACTTGAAAAAGATGAAGCCTCCGCAAGAGGTTTGCTTGCCCGGTACAGATTCAAACAGGATACAGTATTCAAGAAACTCAGCGGACTTTCCGGTGGTGAAAAAACCAGACTCATGCTTTGCAAACTGATGAATGGTCCAGTCAACTTCCTGTTTCTTGATGAACCGACGAACCATTTGGACATTGAATCCAGGGAGTGGGTCGAGGAGGCCGTTTCAGAATACAGTGGCACAATGATTTTCGTATCACACGACAGACATTTCATCATGAAGTTCTCCAGCAAGTTTTGGACTTTGGTTGATGGGGCAGTGCATGAGTATGAGGGGGATTTTGAGTCCTATAAAGGCATTGTGGAAAATTATTATAGAATGCCTGTAAAAAGTGAACCCGCTAAAATTGAAGTAACCGTAAAGACAGACCCACAAGTGCCAAACAAGTTGAAGCTCAATACAGTGATGATCGAAAAATTGGAGAACGAAATCGAGCAGATTGAGGAACGGTTGCTTGAAATAGAGGATTTGCTTTACAGTGGTGAATATGAGGCGGAGGAGATCGAGCGGTTGATCACAGAAAAAAGCGCTCTTAATTTGACCCATGAAGAACTCTATGAGCGATGGACGAAATATTCCATTGTGATATAATATTTCTATAAACGAATAATAAAATGAGGGGTGGCTGAAATGACTTATCAAGATGTAATGGATCGCGCAAAGGATAAGATCGGTTTAAACTGTAAAGTTTGTAAAGAATGCAACGGTATCGCATGCAAAGGAAGAATTCCAGGTCCGGGCGGCAAAGGAACAGGAATGGGATTCATTAGGAATTACCACGATGTGAAAAGCATCGCGCTTCACATGAACACCATTCACGATGTTGAAAGCGTCGACACCGGATTTGAATTTTTCGGAAAAACATTCGCATTGCCAGTGTTTGCCGGTCCGATCGGAGCGGTTCAACTTCACTATAGCAGTGTCTATTCGGACTTGACGTACTCCGAAGCAGTCGTCAAAGGCTGTGCGGCTGCAGGCGCAATCGGCTTTACAGGCGATGGTGTGCAGGATGAGGTGTTTATTGGCACAGCTGAAGCAATCAAGAATCAAGGTGGCATTGGTGTGCCAACAATCAAACCTTGGAAAAAAGAAGAAGTGATCAAAAAAATCAGAATCGCGGAATCCGCAGGCGCTATAGCTGTAGCTATGGATATTGACGCTGCTGGACTGGCCATACTCGCCGCTCAAGGCAAACCGGTGGCACCAATGCCGATTCAAGTGCTAAGAGAAGTAATCGAAAGCACAAAGCTTCCATTTGTGGTCAAAGGCATCATGACCGCTGAAGGCGCAATCAGTGCTGCTGAAGCTGGGGCGTATGCCATAATTGTTTCCAATCATGGTGGTAGGGTGCTCGATGAGACGCCATCCACCATCTCTCAGTTGCCTGAAATCGTAGCGGCAGTGGGGGGAAAGACCAAAATCATAATTGACGGAGGTTTCCGTTCAGGGCTCGATATTTTCAAGGCAATGGCACTCGGAGCCGATGCGGTAATGATAGCAAGACCGTTCGTCACAGCTGTCTATGGTGGAGATGCCGAGGGAGTCGAACTGCTCATTCAGCAATACAAAAAGGAACTTGAAGAAGCGATGTTGATGACTGGATGCCGCACACTGGCTGACATTGACGCCACTAAGGTTAAAATGCTATATAGTTTTAAAGGATTGTAAATCATTATAATAACGACATGTTGTCCTCAAAATCATTACGAAGCAGTGGATTCAAAGTGGATGTGAAAGACAATCCTGAAAATTACGTCGTAGAGGCTGAATTGCCTGGCTTCAAAAAAGAAGATATCAAATTGGATTTCGAAGATGGCAAATTGTTGATTTCAGCAGAGCACAATGAAGAAAACAAAGAAGAAAAAGAGAATTACATTCACAGGGAAAGAAAAATGTGCTCAATGCAGCGTGTGATTTACCTTAAAGATGTGAGACCTGATGCTATTTCAGCACAACTTGAAAACGGTGTTCTGGTCGTCGAAGTACCAAAAGCTGAACAAATCAGCAATAAAATGCAAATAGAGATCAAATGATTAAAAAATAAGAACTTGCTGACGCGAGGCCACTGAAAAAGTCATAGAAATATGGCTTTTTTTCTTTTTTACAAAAAGGATTATTGAAAAGCATGTCGAATATTACTAATATAGAGATATTACGGGAGGATTCTGTATGCTTGATAATCAAATGAAAATATCAATTAGTTCAACAATGCACTTATATGACTTATTGGTAAGCGAAACACATCAGCTCCGTAGGCTAAAGGAGTTATTGGACTATTCGTTTATCATTGAAGAAGTTAAAGCAACATACAGCGAGAATATGGGGCGTCCTGCCAAGTGCCCAATTCTATTGTTTAAGTATCTTATGCTGAAAGTTATTTATGAACTCTCTGACGTGGATGTAGTTGAACGCAGCAAAACAGATTTAGCATTGAAGTACTTCTTAGATATGGCACCAGAAGATGATGTAATTGATCCCAGCTTACTTACGAAATTCCGAAAACTACGCCTAAAAGACGAAATGTTACTTAATAAGCTTTTATCCAAAACAATAGAATTGGCCGTTGAAAAAGACATACTTAAAAGCAACACAATCATTGTCGATTCAACACATACCAAGGCGCGATACAATAAAAAATCAGCGCGTACACTCCTTCTTGAACAATCAAAGAAAGTACGCAAACAAATCTATCAGATTGATGAAAAATTAAAAATGGAATTACCAATAAAACCAACTAATTCAGGAGTATTGGAAGACACAATGACGTATTGTGAATCTCTCTGCAATTACGTAGAAAGTAAAGAAGGATTTGATTTTGCACAAAAGCTAATTGAACAGAAAAACATGCTTAAAGAACTTTTAAGCGATCATCAAGAAGCACTAAAAGAATCCTATGATGAAGATGCTAGAATAGGACATAAATCATATGATGATGCCTTCTTCGGCTATAAAACACACATTGGACTCACGCCCGAACGTATAATTGCTGTTGCACATGTAACTTCAGGTGAGAAGCATGATGGTAAACAACTACAAGGCTTGATTGAACAAGCAAAAGAAAATGGGTATGAAATAAATGAAGTGATTGGTGATGCCGCCTATTCAGAAAAGGAAAATCTAGACTACGCTAAAGAAAATAAAATGATCCTTATTTCAAAACTTAATAGATCGGTTGAACACTCAAACCATAAAAGTAAAGTTGGTTTTGAATTTAATAAGGACGCTAATACCTATCAATGTCCAAGTGGACACCTGAGTAGCAAGAAAGTAAACAGGAGAGCCAGAAAACACGCTATAGATGGACAAGGTGATGTTGAAACTTACTATTTTGATGTCGAAATGTGTAAAATATGCCATAAAAAAGAAGGCTGTTATAAAGAAGGGGCAAATTCAAAATCTTTTTCAATCTCAATTAAAACGAATACACATCTTGAGCATATGGCATTTCAAGAGAGTGACTACTTTAAGGAGAGGGCAAAAGAACGATACAAGATTGAAGCGAAAAACAGTGAATTAAAACACCGACATGGCTATGATGTTGCATCTGGGTCAGGTCTTGTTGGTATGCGAATGCAAGCAGCCGTAACAATGTTTACGGTAAACCTAAAGAGAATATTAAAGTTAACCGAGTAAGATAAGAGTGAAATAATGAAATAAAAACAGCCCATTATCATATTTATTCTATGATAATGGGCTGTTTGTTGCCTTGAGATAATAATCCATGAAAAGTCGCTAAGTTTTTCAGTGGCCTCCCAAAAGGGTTATTTTATTTTTCAAAAAGGGGCTTCAATGGCGGGTCCTTATTTGACTGCAACTATGACGGACCCAGTAGGTTATACCAGTCCATTTTCAGCTCCGACCTATGGAGCCAAAAAAAAACATGAATTCCAGCTCGGTAATGTTGCCTCAACAAACCTAATTTCAAGTCAAGCGTTACAAGCAATGATGAATAACCGCATCGGTTCAATGCTTTTGTTGCTCCGAAAACAAGTGCCTACACAAGAGGAACTTGATGGTGTTCCTGGAGTGGCAAGCCAGTGGTTGAATCGCGTATCTGATATGAATATGAAGTGGCAACGTGTGAGTTTGAATGCGATAGAATGGGAAAACACTTTCGATCAAAATTATGCTTTATATGATCCATTTTCGCTTCCTGAAATAACACATTACCAAAATGATGGTATCAAATTGCTTGCAGAAAATGGAGTCAAAGTAACGCTGTCGATCGTTCATTGGGACGAAAAACTTCACACCAGTAGACCGCCGGATTACAGTAAAGAAGAGGATATTCGCAGTTACCTTGACTATTCGAGTTTTCTTGTTCAAAATTTGAAAGACAAAGTGGAGTACTGGGAAATTTTAAATGAGGCTGTTCATTATGTGGAACTCCAAGATTATCTGGAACTGATCAGACGCACCGTGCCTGTGATTCGTAAGGCAGACCCGGATGCGAAAATTGTCGTAGGCGGTTCAACAATTCTTCTTTATCCAGAGTACAAAGGTTATCTGTTTGGTGTCCTGGAATCGGATGTGATGCCTCTTGTTGATGGCATTGTTCTTCATCCAATGTATGGTCCTTCCCCACAATATGACACGACAAGAGAATACTATTACGAGTATCCCAAGTTGATCAGACAAATCAAAAGTGTAGCTGAGTCAAACGGGTTCGAAGGAGAGTATTTTGCAGATGAAATGAGCTGGAGAACTGAACACAATCGACATTTTGCTGAAGTTTGGGAATATTCTGAGATACAGGCCGCAAAATATTATGGGCGTGGAATTGTTATGAATCAGGGAATGGATCTTTGGACCGGTATTGGCGAGGAAGATATCGAGCCCATTCAACAGATGGTTCGCAATCTTGGTAGGATTTTGAGTGGAGCTACACCAATTGATATCATGACTGAAATCGAAGTGGATTTTGATGGACCGGTTTCTTACTGTGCGTTCAAATATGCCAACGGAGATAAAATATTGGCGGTTTGGACTGACTCTGCCGCTAAAGATGATGATCCTGCATATCCTTCAACTATCAAACTTCCTGAACTGAGTACTGCAAATGTCACTGGAGTTGATCCTTTTTACGGTGTTGAGCAGAAATTGGTTTTTCATGTAAATGGTCAGGATACTATAATTGAAAACGTATTGATCAAAGATTATCCGATTTTTATTCGTTTAACAGAACCAAAAGAGGGTTTGAATTATATTGAGACTCTGGGTGACGGATTCCATCGCGTGGGTGAATAGTATTTTTTGTTCAATTTGTAGAAAAAACCATGCAACAATTATGTTATACTAAAATTAATTAAGTTGACAATAGAATAACAAAAAAACGTTGATGGGGGCACTTGCTGGATGTTTATAACAATTTTATTCGGACTGATTGGTGGTTTGGGTTTGTTCCTTTTTGGGATGAACATGATGGCCTCAGGTATGCAAAAAGCGGCAGGAAATAAATTGAGGCGTATTTTGGAATTATTGACTTCCAATCCTTACATGGCCACTCTTACGGGGATTCTAGTTACGATTGTGGTCCAAAGCAGTAGTACCACTTCTGTTATGGTGGTGGGATTTACCAATTCAGGGCTCATGGGACTCTCGCAAGCTCTTGGTACAATGCTTGGTGCAAGTATTGGAACAACAATAACAGCACAATTGATTTCTTTTGATTTTTCATTGATTGTCTATCCACTTATCGGAGTGGGTGTCGGACTTCATCTGTTCGGTAAGAAACGGCTGTATAAATCCATTGGGCAAAGTATTCTCGGTTTTACAATCTTGTTCGTTGGTCTTGAAATCATGTCTGAAGCTATGCATCCATTAAGAGAATATGAATTTTTCCATAATCTGATGGTCTCTGTAAGCAGTGCGCCTGTTTTAGGTGTTCTGATCGGCACGATCTTTACGGCTTTGATCCAAAGCAGTAGTGCCACATCAGGCGTTGTTATTGCGATGACACTGCAAGGCACTATAAATGCCCCGGCAGCGATTGCCTTGATGCTTGGAGCCAATATCGGAACTACAATTACAGCAGCACTCGCAAGTATTGGAACCAATATTACAGCCAGGCGATCCGTTCTTGCGATTTTCCTGGTGAAAATCCTCGGAACAATTGTCGTACTGATTTTATTCCGTCCATTTTTGGATTTTGTGTCATTGACATCGGATTCGGCTACGCGTGTTGTAGCTAATGCACACACCATTTTCAACGTGGCAAATGTGCTATTGTTCATACCACTTATGAAACCGGTACTTAATTTTGTGGTAAAAGTCATTCCGGGCGAAGATCTTGTTTTGGAAACCGGTCCGAGACATCTCAACGATAGGATCCTCAGTTCACCTGTTGCGGCACTTGAAGCTGCAAGACAAGAGGTTCTTCACATGTCCAACATTTCCAGAGAACTGGTGGATCAGTCCATTCGTATTTTCATGTATGAAGAAAAACATTTGATAGAAGGATGTTTAAAGAAAGAAGAATTGATTGACAGCCTTGAAAAAGAGATCGTGATTTTTTTGAATAAATTGGCACAAAGCTCCTTGAGTAAGGATCAGACTGAAGCCATTTATGCTCTAATGCACATCAGCAGTGATGTCGAGCGGATAGGTGACCATGGCATCAACATCATTAGGATGGCTGAAATCAAAATGGAGGAACATCTGAAATTTTCCGATGAAGCAATCGAAGAGTTGATTCGTTTTCACGGGATGGTAGATCAAATGCTTGAAAATGCTATTGAAGCGTTCATTAAAGAGGATGTTCAACTGGCAAGTCATGTTATTCTAAAAGATGAAGATGTGGATGCTGAAGAACGGAACTTGAGAAAAAGTCATATTGAGAGACTCAAGCAGGGGATATGCCTACCTCACTCCGGGATTCTTTTTTTAGATGTAATCAGCAATCTGGAAAGAGTTGGGGACCACGCGACAAATTTGGCGGAAGTCGTGACAGGTGAGTTCTGATTTATGAGAAAATATAAAATCAAAGGAGGCCATATGATTTACAGATCTGCGACAGTCGAGGATATTCCTGCAATACTGGAACTGCAAAAAAAATATCACATATTGACAATTTCTGAAGAAGATAAACCAGACGGTTTTGTAACAACGCTCTTCACAAAGGAGCAGTTTAAAGAGTTAATTGAGGAAGAAAACGGGATTACAATTGCTTATGATGGTGATCTTCTTGTTGCCTATGCTATGGCGGCATCTTGGACATTCTGGTCCAAATGGCCATTATTTCAACATATGATCAAAGACCTGCCCAATCTGGAATATAAAGGCGTCAGATTGTCCACTGAAAATTCGTATCAATACGGACCGATTTGTATTGATACGGCATATCGCGGCACTGAAGTACTTCCAAATGTTTTCAAATATTCGGCACTGCAGATGAAAGAAAGGTTCAAGGTACTTATTACTTTCATTAATCATATTAACCCAAGATCCTATAACGCACACGTCAGAAAACTTGGACTAGATGTCATACAGAACTTTGAGTTCAATAATAATCATTATTATGAACTGGCTCTGGATTTGTCGAATTATGGAGAGAATTTATGAAAAAATTCATAATTGAAGAAGAGTTTTGGGAAGTGTTTCCGGAGGCCAAAATTGGTGTAATAGTTTGTCGTGGAATTGATAATGCCATCAAGGATCAAGATCAATATAAGAATTTACTTCAATCTTCAGAAGAATTGGCTTTGACTCATTTCAAAAATGAGGAGTTCAGCAGTAATGAAGTCATTAAGGTATGGAGAGATGCCTTTCAAAAGTTCAAGACCAAGAAGGGTGCAAGGTCCTCTATTGAGGCACTACTTAAGCGTGTCAACAAAGGGGACCATATAATGACAATCAATCCACTTGTGGACATATACAACTCTATCTCACTTAAGTATGCCTTACCTTGTGGTGGAGAGGACATGGATACATTTGTCGGTGATATCAAATTGACTAAAGCAGCAGGTGATGAACCTTTTATTACACTCGGATCAGATGAAAGCTCACCGCCATATGAAGGCGAAATAGTATATAAAGATGACCAAGGTGCAATTTGCAGATGTTGGAACTGGAGGGAATCAGTCAGAACTATGCTTACAGAAAACACCAAGAATGCATTTCTATGTATTGAACTCGTTGACAATGATCGAGTTGAAGCCTTCCTGTCAGCGCTCAACGAGTTGGCTGACCTTGTCAGTCATAATTTAGGTGGAACTTACAATATTTCAGTACTTGACAAAGACCATAAGGAAATAGTCATCATCTCATAAGAAAGTAGGTCGTATTATGATAAAGAATTCAATATTTACAAATGAGTTTGATACCTCAGGTGAGAATCCATGGGAAGGTGGTGCCAAATCTACTCGTTTACCACGTGGAGACGAACTGGGTGCATCGCTTTATGTCCTTGAACCTGGAACAACTACTGGATATTATCATTTTCATCATGGGATTGAGGAAATGCTTATATTAATAGAGGGTAAACCCAAGTTAAGGACTCCTGAAGGGATAAGAATCTTGGAACTTGGTGAGGTGGTTCATTTCACTAAAGGATTGCAGGGTGCCCATCAAATCATTAATGATACAGAAGAAACCGTAAGATTGGTTATGATCAGCAATCAATCCTCACCTGATGCTGTAGAGTATCCCGATCAAGGGCTGTTATCCATCATGGCGCGGACTATGTCGCAGTTCGGAACTCCGCTTTGGGATATACGTAAAATGGAACAAGAAGAATAATAAAAAACACAGCACAAATTGTTAAGAATTTTTTCAGCGAGTAGGTTATTATGATTGCAGGAGGTATGAAATGTACTATAGCGGCGCGCTGGAAAGAATCGTTTCATATATAGAAGACCACCTTGACCAACCTTTTGTACTGGAGGAACTCACTGAAGTGAGTGGGTTCAGCAGATGTCATTTTTCAAGACTTTTTCATGCATTCGCAGGTCGAACTCTGACGGAATATGTTCGAGGTCGAAGGCTTTCTGAAGCTGCGAATCGATTGGTTTATACCGATGAAAAAATCATTGATATTGCTTTTGAATATCAATTTTCATCTCAAGAATCGTTTACCAGATCTTTCAGCAACTACTTTGGAATATCTCCATCCAAATATCGAAAGGGTGAACAAAGTGAAAATCTTCTTACTCCGATTGACGTGAAACAGTTGATTGTAGTACAAGGAGGATTTGAAGTGAAACCGATGATTAAAGAAATAGGCCCACTTAAGGTAGCGGGATTAATGTATGAAGGCACAAATCAAAATGGTGAAATACCTATGCTTTGGAATGAGTTTAATCAAAGAGTGAGTGAAATCAGTACACAAACCAATGTAGGCAATTTTTATGGAATGTGTGAACCACTTGTAGAAAATCTGGATGACATCGATCTGGATGCCGAAAATGAATTCAAGTATTTGGCTTGTGTTGAAGTCTCAGGAAGTGAGAATTTGCCGGATGGAATGGTATATTGGGAAATACCTCATGTAAAATATGCTGTGTTCACTCATGTTGGTGATCCTGAACTGATGGGAGAGACATACAAAGCCATTTATTCGCAGTGGTTGCCTGAAAGTGGCCATGAAGTTGTATATGCGCACGATTTTGAACTCTATAATAAAGACTTCAAGCCTGGAGAGGCAAACTCAAAAATGTATATTTATGTACCGATAAAGTAAGCAGGCAAATCGGACTTCCTAACACAATCTAAACGCAACATGTTTGTAATGGCTATTTGAAGTCGATATGATATCATTGTAAATATACAAGAATATGAATTGCAATGTAACGCACTATTTTTTAATTGTGATTGTTGACTTCAATAACTTTATAAATTTGTGATTTGACAATCCGCATAGTGCGGGTTGTTTTTTTCTTTTTTGGTTATGGAGGAATAATAATGTCGGAATACATGGAAAATCATCAAAGATTACTGGACTCAGTAGGTAAAATTGGGAATCGGTCTGCCAATGTAACGTGTGACATTTTAGGAAAAATAGTGAGTATGAATGTGGACTTTGCTGAAATGATCGGTTTGTCGATAGAAGAACTGGAGTATCAATCCATATTTTGGTTTCTGCCAAGACGTGAAGCTCAGGAAATCAGAGAAGCATTGAAAGTCTTAGTGGCGGATTCCAGCCTGACCAGAGAAGTATCAATGTCTGCTGATGACTCGGTAAAAACTAAAGAGATCAATATTATTCCTATTGTACAGGATTCTAAAATAATCGGTTATTATTGGCTATTTACTTCAGAGAAAAATAAAAATAATCTAGCTTTCAAGTTGAATTGTTCAAACAGACAACCCGTTTCAATTGGTGGGTTGTTAAAAGTTGGGACATGGTCTTACGGATTTGATAATAAAGAATTTTTCGCATCCAATGACACATTTAATATATTTGGGCGCTCTGCTGAGGAATTTGATGGAAGCCCAGAAAATCTGATGAGATTTATTGATCCAAAAGATAGAGAAGGGTTTGAACTGGGGATGCTGAATGCATATAAAGGTATACCGCTTAATCTCGAGTTCAACATAGTCACCAGCCAAGGTCAAAATAAACTCATTCATGCAAGAGCAGAGATGTTTTTTAATGATAAGCAAAAACCAGATAAAATGATAGGGATTGTTCAGGATCTTACAGCAGAATCGCTTATGGAAAAGGATTTCTTGGACTTTCAAGAAAACCAAGAAGATTCGACAAAGATCTCTGAAGCCAAAGAAGAAATGGAAAAAAGATTAAAGGAATTCCATAGCACTCAGCGCCTATTCAAAATGGGGAGTTGGGTACTGGATTACGTCACAAAAAAACTAAGTTGGTCTCCGGTCACATTTGAGATTTATGGGATATCACCTAATGAGGGAGAACCCGACTTGAAAACTCTTATAAGCAAAATCATCCCGGATGATCGCGATAAGGTAATGTCTGCGATAGATGGACTTCCAAAAGAAAACCCATTTGAACTCGAATTCGGTATTCTTAGACCGAATCAAGAAGTGCGTTATCTCAAGCATCTCGTTGAAGTTGTATTTGACGATGACAATCAAAGGATTTCGATGAGAGGGAATGTTCAAGATGTTACTGAACAAAAAGACTTGGAACTTGAATCGATGCAGAACCTTCAATAAATGAAACGGTTACGGAATAAATGTCAATTGATCGTTGAGAATTCTCAAGATGTATTCGAGATAATTGATGGCAATGGATTCGTGCAGTATATCAGTCCTGCCATTGAAAACATGATGGGATATAGCAGCAGTGAAATTGAAGGACATTATATCTGGGATTTTGTGGAAGGTAAAGAGAAAGATAGTTTAAAAGAACTTTTTAGGTATAGTTTGAAGCGACCTAAAGAAATACAAATCGGAAAGGTGCAGGCCAATAAGAAAACAGGAGATTTGATCTATCTGGAAGTTACAATGAACAACCATATGAATGATCCGGAAGTCAATGGAGTTGTCTTAAACTGGAAAGACATTACAATCAAGGAAAAACAAAATAAACGGATTCACCATTTAGCCCATTATGATGATTTGACTGGACTCCCCAACAGAACCTTTTTCAAAGAGAAAGTTACAGAACAGGTGCAAAAACATGAAGATTTGTCTACAAAATTTGCCCTTTTCATGATTGATATAGAAGGCTTTAAAGGCTTCAATAATGTTCTCAGCTACGAATTTGGAGATGAACTCATCAAAAAAATAGGTAAATCCATACAAACTTTTTTTAGTGATGAAGATATATTCATATCAAGATACTATGGTGACCAGTTCGGTCTGATCATAGAAAATGTCAATGACATGGTCGAATGTCAGGACATCGGCAATAGATTGCTTGAACTGTTCAAAAAACCATTCATCATTGAGCAATATGAAATGTATGTCTCTGCAAGCATTGGATTCAGTGTTTTCCCAGAAGATGGCACTAATTATGAGCAACTCCTCAAGACGGCGAGCATTGCGCTTCGCCGTGCCAAGGATGCTGGAGAGCAGGGCTATCAAGCTTATTCACCACAAATTGATGTAAAGACTTTCAAGGAGTTTTCACTTCGAAACGATCTCAGAAAAGCAATTGAGAAAAATGAACTCTTGATTTACTATCAACCGATTTTGCATCTTAAAACCGGGAAAATTTTTGGTGTTGAAGCATTGATGCGGTGGGAGCACCCCGAGTGGGGACTTGTTCCGCCTGATGAATTTATACCTATCGCTGAAAGCACAGGATTTATCATTCCTATGGGGAAATGGTTGCTTGACCAAGTGTGTCAAGACTATGTAAATTGGTCAGAAAAGGGATATCCGGAGATCAAAATGTCTGTGAACTATTCCGGCATTCAATTTTTCAAAGTGAATTTTGTGGATGACATACTGGATACGATTAAAAAATATGGATTAAATCCAAATTTCCTGATTCTCGAAATCACTGAATCCGTGTTGATTGAACATGGTAAAAAAACTGAAATGGACCTTGCCGAACTCAAAAGGAAAGGCGTCCAAATCGCTATTGATGATTTTGGAACAGGGTACTCTTCGCTGGCGTATTTGAATGCAATGAACGTGGATATTCTGAAAATTGACAGAGAATTTTTATTGAATGTACCCGAAAACGAGAACAGTGAAAAAATATTTAGAGCCATAATCAATTTGGCTAGAGATCTCAATATAAAAATTGTGGCAGAAGGCATTTCCAACTGGAAACAGCTGAACTACCTGAAAACGTTCATTGGCACTGTCGGGCAAGGTTACATCTATAGCAAACCTTTGCCGATCGAAGCGATAGAACCAAAACTGGCTGCTGGCTTTATTGAACCAGAAAAAGATTATGATGAATCAAGACTATTTAATTTGGAACGTCGTCAATTATTTAGAGTGGAATTTAGGAAGTATTTGGAAGCGGATATGACCATTTTAGAAATAGGGGGTGTAAAAGCTCATGTGGGAAATACAAAAGCGCTGATCAAAAACATTGGTCCAGGTGGATTGTGTTTTATCACGAATGTCAAATTGCCTGTCAAGAAAGATCTGATCTTGGGATTTGTAACTGAGCTCATGGGCAAAAAAGTCAAAGTGCACGGGACGCCAGTTTGGAGTGAAGAGTTGGAACAAGGCATACACATTATTGGGCTCGAGTTCACATTTGACGAAAACACTAGAATGGGGCTCACGAGATTGCTCAATACTGTTCAAATTCGAGTTAAAAAGGATTATGGTTTCAGCGATGGCAACTTTGTGGCTGGCTCCATCAAAAGATATTTCAATTCCATCGCTACCGGAAACTGACTTGTGTCATTTTCTCCAACAAATTTTGTATGGCCCTCCAATATCATTATTTTAGAGCATTGGATATAATGAAACCAAGAAAAGAAATTGGAGGGCATATGGCTAAACTGACACTCAATAATATAAACAAGATTTATGATAATGGATTTCAAGCTGTAAAAGGCGTTGATCTGGAGATTGCAGACAAAGAATTCATGATTCTTGTAGGCCCGTCCGGATGTGGTAAGACTACGACGCTTCGAATGATTGCAGGTCTTGAGGAAATCACGGATGGAGATCTTAGAATTGGTGACGAATTGGTCAACGATATCGCACCAAAAGATAGAAATATCGCGATGGTATTTCAAAATTACGCGCTTTATCCGCATATGTCGGTATATGACAATATGGCATTTGGACTCAAACTCAAAAAGACACCTAAAGATGAAATCAAGGAACGCATCGATAAAGCAGCAAAGATATTGGATATCGAGCAACTATTGACTAGAAAGCCAAAGCAACTTTCGGGTGGACAAAGACAAAGGGTGGCACTGGGTCGAGCTATCGTCAGAAAACCGGAAGTATTTTTGATGGACGAACCTCTATCAAATCTTGATGCCAAACTCAGAATCCAGATGCGTGCTGAACTCATCAGACTACACAATGAACTGCAAACCACATTTGTTTATGTGACGCATGATCAGACTGAAGCAATGACAATGGGAACAAGAATTTGCGTTATGAATGATGGCGTCATTCAACAGGTCGCAGAACCCAAAACCATTTACAACAAACCTGCAAATTTGTTCGTAGCGGGTTTCATAGGCGCACCTCAGATGAACTTCATCCCGGCCAAACTCATTGAAAAGAATGGCGAGATTATTGCCGTTATTGATGGAAGTGAAATCTTACTCAGTGCGGAAAGTGCATCAAAAGTCAAAGCTGGAAATTATGTCGGCAAAGACGTCATTGTTGGTGTCAGACCTGAAAACATTAAAATTGTAGATGGGGACACCGGTCTTAAAGTCAAAGTCGAAGTCACGGAACTTCTGGGTAGTGATTCCAATATATATTTCACTTTCAGAGACAAACAATATATCGCAAAAGAAGATGGTTCGATCGATTTGAAATTTGGTCAGGAAATCCATATTGCTTTTGATAATGAAAGAATTCATTTATTCGATAAAGAAACCGAGCAATCAATCCTCCGTTGATTCTTACATCCTACATTGGGACAGAGCCTCCACTTCTGTCCCATATCCCTTTTTTTAAAATTGTGCTAGAATTGAAATATATCATAAAAGGGAAATATTTGGGAGAGGTGGATGTATGGATGCTTTGCTTCAGGAACTGCAGTTAATTTTAGAGTGCAAGGTTGAATTGGTCGGATCCAATCAGCTGAAACCTAATAAAAATCAGACGATCATCAATGGATCGAATCATATGAACGTGTTGGTTCATCGCACACTCAGTCCGGCGGAAACAGGTCTGATTGAAAAGTTGGTGGAGCATGCCTCAATTTTAAATCCACTCAACATTCTCAGCGATCCCAATGGTTACAAAAGCAATGAAAGAGCGTTGAAATATCCGCTGAGATTATGGCGCATACTTTATAGAGACAGCAAAGAGGAAGTTTCCGAAATATTGAAATCCTCATTCCGAAAAGATAACATCATTCATATGAACAACAATGAAAGCGTGGTTTTTGTGACGAATGATGAGATTACACCTTATGAACTTTTAGGTGTTCTTGAGTCTGAAGCGTTGACCAGTGTCAAAATAATCATAAGCAATTCGATAGCACGTCCATGCGATTTGCATAAGGGTTACAATGACACGATTGAACTTTCCGAGCTTGGGAAACATATTAAGGAGAAGGCTCAAGTCATTAAATATGAGGAAATGGTGTTCCCCATGTTTGTCAGTCAGTTGAGAAGAGCGGAAGGGCTCAATCTCAATATTGTTTCTGTGGGTGATTCCGAGCTTGAACAAACTGCAATGATTTTTCTTGAAAACAACTTGAACATAACTGAGACGGCGAACAAACTGTTTATTCATAGAAACACTCTGATTTACAGGCTCAATAAACTCGAAAATATCACCGGTTATGACATCCGAAAATTTAATGATGCCATCAACTATTATTTGAGCTATCTTGCAGATCAGATCAAGTGACAGTTCATATTCAAAAGTCCCTCAGGGACTTTTTATTTTATTAGGGGAGGCAAACATGGCATTTAAAAATGATTTTCTTTGGGGCTCCGCTTCTGCGGCATATCAAATTGAAGGCGCTTATGACACAGATGAAAAAGGACCGTCCATATGGGACATATGGGCACATCTACCCGGTAAAACTTTTGAGGGGACAAACGGGGACATCGCCTGTGATCATTACAACAGATATAAAGAGGATGTTGCTCTGATGAAAGAGATGGGGCTTCAGACATATCGATTTTCCATTGCTTGGACGAGGATATTGCCAAATGGTACAGGAGAAGTGAATCCAAAGGGCATTGAATTTTACAACAGTCTAATTGATGAACTGATTGCGTCGGGTATTGTTCCGATGATCACATTGTACCACTGGGATTTGCCACAATCTCTTCAAGATCTTTATGGGGGATGGGAGTCAAGAGCCATTGTCGATGATTTTGTAAATTACTCAAAAGTTTGTTTTGAGCAATTCGGTGATCGGGTCAAGCACTGGATCGTCATGAATGAGCCGAATATTTTCACATCATTGGGCTATATGCTCAAACTGCATCCTCCTGGATTACAAGATGAAAAGCTATTCTTGAAAACGTTCCATCACACAGTGCTCGCACATGCAAGAACAGTTTTGACTTATAAGGAAATGGGGCAGGATGGGCTAATAGGATCTAGCATCGCATATTCACCATCTTATGCGGCAACAGATCAAAAAGAAGATTTGGAAGCCAAAGAGATGTTCGACGCTACTGGACCTTTATGGTATCTCGACAGTTATTTCAAGGGCGATTATCCTGATAAGGCCGTTGACTATTATACAGAAAAACAAGTGATGCCCGTTGTGACAGAGGCGGACTATGATGAAATGAAACGTGCTGCGATGAAGTGTGATTTTATTGGCATCAATTATTATCAAACATCAACCGTTGCCCATAATCCAGTCGATGGAGTAGGATTCTCAGGCATGAACACATCAGGAAAAAAAGGTACTCAATCCGACAATGGTGTACCAGGTCTCTATAAGCACATCCGAAATGAAAATCTTGAGTATACAGATTGGGATTGGGCTATTGATCCCGATGGACTCAGGTATGGGCTTGAATTGCTTGGTGAACGCTATAGTCTGCCGATCATTATAAGTGAAAATGGACTTGGAGCCTATGATACTTTGACTGAGTCTGGTGAAATTGAAGATGATTATCGAATCGATTATCTTAAGAAGCATGTCATGGCGTGTGAACGTGCCGTTGAAAACGGTGTTGATTTGCTGGCCTATTGCACCTGGTCCTTTACGGATTTGTTAAGTTGGCTCAATGGATATAAAAAGCGTTATGGATTTGTTCATATCGACTTTGAATCCGAAGAATTGCCTCGAACTCGAAAAAAATCATTTGAATGGTATAAAAATCTGATTGCCTCAAATGGCAAAACACTCTAGGTGAAAATATGAATTATGTTGCGATGGATATTGGGGGATCGGCAATTAAAGCAGGTATAATAAGTTCAAATGGTCAAGTACTCAAAAAAACCAGTATCCCCACACCTATGGGATGTTTGGATGATTTGATTCATGTCCTATCTGGAATTATAGAATGGGCTATGCAGGAGACGAAGATACATGGTATCGCACTCAGTCAGCCTTGCGCCACGGATGCGGCAACAGGTCAGGCACTCAGTGAGGGTTCTTTGATTTATATCAAAGATACCAATCCTTCGAAAGTGTTGGGTGAAAAATATGGGCTTCCATATGCGGCGGCAAATGACGGTAATTGCGCAGCTTTGGCGGAAGTATGGATAGGCAACGCAAGAGATGTGGGGAATGTGGCACTCGTAGTATGTGGCACTGGAATTGGTGGTTCCGTTTTGATCGATCAAAAAATCGTCAGTGGAAAAAGTAATTTTGCAGGAGAGTTCGGAATGTTCGTCACAGGCTTTGATGAGGATCAAAATCCGATCATTTGGAGTGCCAACGGATCGACTAAGGCATTGGTGGATGATTATGCTAAAAGATCAGGAGTAGACCCGAAGGCATTGGATGGAAAAACGGTTTTTAATCATTCTGACAGTGGAGATTCTGTTGCAAAGTCCTGCGTAGATGATTTTTTCAAGATTTTCGCCTATGGTGTCCACAACATTCAGCACTCTTTTGATCCAGACCGGATTTTAGTGGGAGGTGCGATCAGTGCAAGACCTGATTTCGTTGATCGAATAGACGATGCACTTGACGTGCTGTACACTCATCTGAGAGGATTGATGTCCCGTCCGTCTCTTTCTGTTTGTGCCTGTGGGTCGGATGCCAATATGATCGGCGCAGTATATCATCTTCTGAGTATGACCAATATTGACTAATTTATTGATTAAGTGTTATAATTGTGGAGTCGAAAACGGTTTCGACTCCAAATCAATATTGCATGAGTTCGGGAAGGCAGGTCAACATGGTAACAATATATGATATTGCAAATGCGTGTGGATGTTCCAGTGCAACGGTTTCAAAAGCACTGAACAATTATACGGATGTGAATATAAATACCAAAGAAAGAATCATCAAGAAAGCCAAGGAAATGGGGTTTGTCCCAAATCTTCAAGCTAGAGCACTCAGCACAAAGAGGTCGTGGAATATCGGTGTTTTGTTTGAAGACAAAAGTAACAGCGGACTGACGCACTATTATTTCTCTCAAGTTCTGCAAGCGGTGAAAGAGCAGGCTGAGGAAAAAGGCTACGATATCACATTTATATCAAAAAACCTTGGTGGCGTAGAAATGTCATACTTAGAGCATTGCAATAGGCGCAATATCGATGGAGTGGTCATTGCTTGTATAGATTTTGAGGACCAGCAAGTTCAGCAATTGATGGAGAGCAACATCCCGGTTGTGGTGATCGACTATGACTCGGAACATGTCAGTGCCATCATGTCGGATAATGTAAGAGGTATATATGAGCTGACCCATTATATGATTTCGCTTGGTCACAGAGATATTGTGTACGCATATGGTCACGAGGTTTTTGTTACCGAGGAGCGGATCCGAGGTTTCAAAAAAGCACTTGAAGAGGCAAAAATCCCATTTACTGAAGATATGCTGATCAAGTCCAGATACAGTGAGAAACAGGCGAATATCGATGCTGTGACTGAACTCCTAAAGAGAGACAAGCTTCCTACAGCCATGCTGTTCCCGGATGATTACTCTGCAATATGGGGCATAAATGCGCTCAGGAACAATGGAATCAAAGTTCCGGAAGAAATTTCAGTCGGAGGATTTGATGGGGTTGAAATCGGAGAGATGATTTTTCCGCGATTGACGACGGTCAGACAGAACACCACTAGACTTGGTAAAGAAGCATCACTGAAATGTATCCAGATGCTGGAATCGAAATCCAAGGACAACACAAAAATAACTGTAGGCGTTGAGCTGATACCAGGTGGTACATGTATGGCACCTAGACTTTTACAAAGTAAAAGTCCCAGACTGTAGACAAACGTCCAAATCCATCGTTACTGGATAAAATCCAATTCAGTTACGACACTATAGGTCGCGCCTTCACTGGATTTTATCCGCGCCTTGACTTTGAACGTTTACTACAGTCTACAGTTTGATGACTTTGTCATCACCCTGTGACTTTTTCATTGAAAAAGTCAGCGTAGGTAAGATTTCCGCAGGAAAACTTATTAGCGTGCGGCGTATACTCATAAAAAAACAGAGCTGACTTATATGATTTAAGTCGACTCTGTTTTTTCGTGCATTATCCTAAAGTTGAGAAGGCGAAGGAAGTGATTCTGCTATAAGGAGAATCAGGAGTCACTAATTTGACGTCATCCAGTTTGTTGCCCGCAACATTTGGTAGATCCTGTGTTTCAAAACAAATCCCGGTATGTTTCCCAAAGGTTTTACCAGATTGGCTGGTTGCTGAAGCTAGAAAATTTCCAGTATAAACGACAACATAAGGCTGAGTGGTCAAAACTTGCAGCAATATGCCCGAAACTCGATCATAAAGTTCAGCAACGGTTTGTGAATCGCCACATTTGAAGGGATGATCGATTCCTGATGCCATATCAATATCTTCACAAGAATCTTCTAAGACTTCGTGGATTTTTCTTGATTCAGTAAAATCAAGTTGAGTGTTTTCCAGTGGAACGAGCTTGATGGGAAGATTATCCTCATCCAACTTGGCATAATGGGTGCAATTGAGTTTGAGCATGTGTTGGATGATCTCATGATTAGGATTTCCTGTCAAATTGAAATAGCTGTGATTGGTCAAAGAAAGATATACCGGACTGGATGTTGTGGCATAGTATTCAATGGTCAAGGTCTCCCCAGTCACGCTATATGTTATTTCATAGTCCACTTTGCAATTATTAACTTGGGATTGATGTGACAAAACCAGACTTGAGGTGTTTTGCGACTTGATTTTCCAATTGACGAGGTGTAATCCCTCGGAACACGAATGCAAACTGTTCGGGTGGCAACTCGTATCCAGTTGCATGGAAAAATCTCCAATTTTGACCAATCCTTTTTCTGTACGTCCCGCAATCGGACCAATTATACACCCTAGAAACAAAATGTTTGAATTGTAGTCATCTATGGAATCGTACCCGAGGACTACATTCTTTCTGCAATTGCTCTTATCCATCGCCATGATTTTGAGAATGATACCACCCAAAGTCAATATTTCAGCAGTGAAACCGGTTTCGCTTTTGAGCGTTATGACCTGTTTTTCTCTCATACTATCCCCCTGATCATTGTATGCATTTTTAGTTTTCATTAATGACATCATACTTTTAAACGGTTGCAAAGTCAAGTGTCGGAAGGTGTTGTTGCGTTCTTGTAAAAAAAGTATGAACAAATGATAAAAAAATTATTGACCTGTGCATAGGAAATCAGTATAATAAAAGCAACGAAAGCGATTTCGAAACTGACATTTGTTTATTATGAAGTGCCGTGTTACAGAAATCACTCTTTTTTTTACACATTTACGAAAACGGTTTCGAAACAAATCATAATACAGGATAGGAGACTTGATTAGTATAATGGAAAAGTATAGAGATAAAAATTTGAACGTACAGGAACGTGCTGAAGATCTGGTTTCCAAGATGACCGTCGAAGAAAAAATCAACCAATTGAGATATGATGCGTTTGCAATAGAGCGTCTTGGAATACCGGCCTACAATTGGTGGAACGAAGCTTTGCACGGTGTCGCAAGAGCAGGAACGGCAACCATGTTTCCCCAAGCCATTGCTCTGGCAGCCACATTCGATGATGAGCTCCTACAAAAAGTGGCTGACATATGCTCGACTGAAGCGAGAGCAAAGTACAACCAAAACAAAAAAAATGCTGATTTTGGTATTTATAAAGGTTTGACCATGTGGTCTCCAAACATCAACATATTTCGTGATCCACGTTGGGGCAGAGGACAGGAAACCTACGGAGAATGTCCGTATCTGACTTCAAGACTTGGCGTAGCTTTTGTAAAAGGATTGCAAGGTGATGGCGAGATCATGAAGACATCAGCTTGTGCCAAACATTTTGCCTGTCACAGTGGTCCTGAAGGAATCAGGCATGAGTTCAATGCAGAGGTGAACAATAAGGATTTGAATGAAACCTATCTACCGGCTTTTGAGGCGTTGGTCAAGAAAGCCAATGTTGAGAGTGTGATGGGTGCTTACAATAGACTTAATGGAGAACCAGCATGCGCAAGTGATTATTTGACAGGAAAACTCGACGAATGGAATTTTGAAGGACATTTTGTTTCGGATTGCTGGGCGATTCGAGACTTTCACACAAAACATAAAATCACCAATTCACCAGCCGAATCGGCAGCACTGGCGCTCAATCACAGGTGTGATTTGAATTGCGGAGACACATACCAACATTTGCTGACAGCACTTCATGAAGGCTTGATCTCGGAAAAAGAGATTACTGAATCTGCTGTCCGATTGATGAAAACCAGAATCAAACTTGGCATGTTTGATGAATCAGGCCCGTTTGATGCACTTGGATTTGAAGTCGTCAGTAGCACTTTCCATAAACAGTTTGCGCTTGAATGTGCCCAAAAGTCAATGGTGCTTCTGAAAAATGAAGGCATTCTTCCACTAGATGCAAGTCAAATCAATACTATTGGTGTGATTGGTCCCAACGCGGACAGTTTGGACGCACTCAGAGGCAATTACTATGGAACTGCCGATGAGTACACTACGTTTCTCAGCGGAATCAAAAAAGCATTTAAAGGGAAAACTCTATATGCTGAAGGTGCGCATTTGTTCAAACCATCCTTGCAACCATTGGGGGAACCGGGAGATGGACATGCTGAAGCGATCACAGTGGCAAACAACTCCGATGTGGTGATCCTCTGTGTAGGACTTGATGCGACCATTGAAGGAGAAGAGGGAGACACAGGCAATGCCTTTGCGGCCGGTGACAAAACCGATTTGATGCTACCTGAGAGTCAACGTGTGCTTGTCGAGAAGATTTTGAATCTCAACAAACCAACAATTGTAGTGGTCGCATCCGGCAGTTCAATCAACACTCTGGGTGAGTCCGCCAAAGCAGTCATACAAGCTTGGTATCCAGGACAAATGGGGGGAACGGCACTTGCAGATATTCTCTTTGGAAAAATTTCTCCTTCTGGAAAATTGCCTGTGACTTTTTACGAAAATGCGGATCTTTTACCGGATTTCACAGCATACACTATGGTGAACAGAACCTATAGGTACCTTGAAAACAATGTGCTTTATCCTTTCGGATATGGACTTTCATATTCAAAAGTCACATGTGACGCTCTAAGATATGATTCCAAAATAAATAGGGCTAAGGTCACAGTAGAAAACATCGGAGCATATGACACGGATGAAGTCATCCAGTTCTATATCCGTGACGAAAAATCAAAATGGGCTGTCAGGAATCACAAATTATGTGGATTTCAAAGGGTTCATGTGAAAAAAGGAGAAAAATTGGAAGTCTCCGTATTACTTTCAGAAGAGGCATTTACTGTTGTGGATGATTCCGGCAACAGATTTGTGGATAGCAATGAATTTACTTTGTACGCCGGCATCAGTCAACCAGATGCCATCAGCTTCAAATTATCAGGAAACAAAAGTATCGCTTTGTCAATTGTTTTGTAGTATGCAAACTTGTGATATCATAAGTTTACATAAACCATGATTAAAAGATTAGGGGGAAGACAATGAGAAGAATTTTGAGTTTACTATTGGTTGTGTTGATGATATTTGGATTGGCCGCATGTGCGTCTGACAGCACGACCCCAGCACCAGTTGAACCTGTAGCAGGAAGTGAGACACCAGCTCCTGCACCTTCTGGCTCAACAGCAAAAACTGTCCTCAATGTATGGTCATTCACTGATGAAGTTCCAAAGATGATCGAAAAGTATTTGGAAATGCATCCGGATTTCGCTGAAAAGTATGAGATCAAAACAACAATTATCGCAACAACCGATGGTGCTTATCAACCCGCTCTTGACCAGGCATTGTCTGGTGGTGGCAAAGATGGACCTGATATCTTCACAGCGGAAGCCGCTTTCGTTCTCAAGTATTCACAAGGCGACGGTTCTCAATTTGCTGCTTCTTACAATGATTTGGGCATCGACGTAAGCAACAAAATCAAAGATGCGGAAATCGCACAATACACCGTAGACATTGGTACAAACGGCAATGGCGACGTAGTTGCTCTTGGTTATCAGGCAACTGGTGGCGCATTCATCTACCGTAGATCGATTGCCAAAGACGTTTGGGGAACAGAAGATCCAGCAGAAGTTGGCAAGATCATTGGACCAGGCTGGGATAAATTCTTTGCCGCAGCAGCTGACCTCAAAGCTAAAGGATATGGAATCATCTCTGGTGACGGAGACCTTTGGCATCCAGTTGAAAACAGTTCAAAACTCCCATGGGTTGTTGATGGCAAACTTGTTATCGACCCCGAGAGAGAAGCATTCCTTGATTTATCAAAACAACTTAAAGACAATAATTATCACAATGATACGCAAGACTGGCAAGATGCGTGGTTTGCTGACATGAAAGATGCTGGAGCAAAGAAAACACTTGGTTACTTTGGACCAGCATGGTTGATCAACTACGTTATGGCTGGAAACAGTGGCGATACAGCAGGAGACTGGGCAGTTACTGAACCACCAGTTGGTTTCTTCTGGGGCGGCACTTGGGTATTCGGTTCTGCTTCATCTGAGAAAAAAGAAGCAGTTGGCGAAATTATCGAGTGGATCACACTGGACACATCTGAGCAAGGCCTCCAGTATATGTGGGCAAACGGAACTCTTAACGGAGAAGGTGGCACAAAAGATACAGTTGCTTCCGGTAAAGTTATGAGCATCTCCAACGGAGAACTTGAATTCCTTGGCGGTCAAGATATGTTTGATGTATTTATACCAGCCAATCAATTCGCAAATGGCAAGAACTTGACGCAATATGATGAGACAATCAACATGTACTGGCGTGATCAAGTCAGAGCCTACACATCTGGTGCAAAAAGTCGCGAGGCAGCACTCAAAGATTTCAAACAAATGGTTGCCGACAACTTGGATTTAATTGTAGAATAAAAAGAAACAGGTGAATTGGGATAGGATAGATTAAAATTCTCTTTCCTATCCCAATTATCTTTATGGAGGTGAGTGGAAGTTGAAACGTCGAAAAAACGTGAGTTATGCAAAATACGGATACATTTTTAGCTTACCTTTTATCCTTGCATTTTTGATTTTTTCGCTGTATCCAACGATATATACAGCAGTTCTGGGATTTACAGACTATAAAGGGCTAGCAGCAACATCGTGGAGTTTTCTTGATAACCCATTTGACAACTTTGTATCTGTATTCAACAATGGTTCGTTCAGACAATCCTTGGTCAACACATTTATTATTTGGATTGTAAACTTTATACCGCAAATTCTTCTGGCCTTGGTGCTGACGGCATGGTTCACATCCAGACGAAACAAACTCAGGGGTAAAGGATTGTTCAAAGTACTCTTTTACTTGCCGAATATCATAACAGCTGCAAGTATCGCAATTTTATTTTATTCATTGTTTGGATATCCGGTGAGTCCTGTCAACAGTCTGCTCATGAAACTTGGAATAGTGGATGGTCCGGTGTTCTTTCTGGTCAACAAAGCTTACGCCAGAGGCATTGTATCCTTTATACAATTTTGGATGTGGTATGGCTACACCATGATTATTCTCACATCCGGGGTTCTGGGAATTAATCCTGAAATATACGAAGCCGGTGAAATAGACGGTGCAACAGGCATTCAGGCATTTTTCTATATAACACTTCCGAATTTGAAAACAATTTTGCTTTATGTCTTGATCACTAGTATGATCGGTGGTTTGAATATGTTTGATATACCAAAGCTTTTCATGCAAGGTGGACCGGATAATTCAACACTTACAACCAGTGTGTTTATCTACAATCAGGCATTTAGCGGTAGCTACTTATATAATAGGGCAGCAGCGGCCAGTATGATCATGTTTTTAATCATCGCCGTATTTTCAGCAATCTTGTTCTTCCTGATGAGAGACAAGGGTGAGATTCAGATTCAGAAAGAAGCGAAACTGCTTAAGAAAGAACGCGCTAGACTAGCAAAAAGTCAGGAGGCCATGTAGTATGTCAAAGACAAGAAAGAAACGAGGAATACTTTTTAGAGTCGTTGCCTATACAGTCTGTCTTTTACTGGCAATCTTGAGTGTTTTACCATTCTGGATCATGTTTGTGAATGCGACTCGTGACACTTTTCAGATTCAACAAGATGCAATATCACTGATCCCATCCTCACATTTGATGAGCAATATAAAAATTTTGCTTGGAAAAACATTCGATCCAATCAAGGGACTTAAAAACTCAATGATCGTATCAACGGCATCCACAATGTTGACCATATATTTCTCAGCACTCACAGCATACGCTTTGGTAGCTTACAATTGGAAATTGAGAAAGCCGTTTTTCACATTTATTCTTGCAGTTATGATGATTCCAGCACAGGTATCGGTCATTGGATTTTATCAATTCATGTATAAAATCGGTATGACCAACAATTTCATGGCGCTGATTTTACCTGCAATGGCAGTACCTGCGGCGGTGTTTTTCATGAGACAGTTCATGATGGTCTCTTTGCCGCTCGAACTTGTAGAGGCGTCTCGAATCGATGGAGCCAGTGAATTTTACACATTCAATAAAATCGTTTTGCCAATCATGAAGCCAGCCATGGCGACTCAGGCGATTTTCACATTTGTATCCAGTTGGAACAGTCTGTTTCTACCACTGGTACTGCTCACCGATAGCGACAAATACACCATGCCGATCATGGTGAGTTTGCTCCGGGGTGATATTTATAAAACTGAATATGGTGCGGTATACTTGGGGCTCGCCCTTACAGTTCTACCGCTTTTCGTCGCTTACTTCCTACTCTCGAAATACATTATCGAGGGTGTGGCGCTTGGTGGTGTCAAAGGTTAAAGTTTAATAATCGAGGAGGACATTATGGAATATTTCAATAACATAGGTAAAATCAAATTTGAAGGTGAGTCTTCGAACAACCTTTTGGCATTCAAATACTATGATCCGGAAAAAATCGTGTCAGGCAAACCTATGAAAGAACATCTCAGATTTGCCATGAGTTATTGGCACACGCTCACTGGAGAAGGTTCAGATCCATTTGGGACAGGCACCATGGAAAGGCCTTGGAATGAACTTTCAGGACTGGAGAAGTCCAAACTGCGTGCTGACATCGGTTTTGAGCTGATGGAAAAACTCGGCGTCGAGTACTTCTGTTTCCATGATCTTGACATAGCGCCAGAGGGTGATAGCCTAAAAGAAAAAAATGAGAACCTCGATGAGATGGTTTCTTATATTGAAGGATTGATGGAAAAGACAGGAATCAAATGCCTCTGGGGAACAACCAATGCATTCACGAACAAAAGATTTGTGCACGGCGCATCCACTTCTCCAAATGCTGATGTTTTCGCATATGCCGCGGCACAAGTAAAAAAAGCCATGGAAGTCACCAAACGACTTGGCGGAGAGAACTATGTCTTCTGGGGCGGCCGTGAAGGGTATGAGACATTACTCAATACCAACACTGCACTTGAGCTCGACAATCTCGGACGTTTCCTTCAAATGGCTGTGGACTACAAAGAGAAAATCGGCTTTACAGGACAACTTCTTATAGAACCAAAACCAAAAGAGCCAACCAAGCACCAATATGACTTCGATACATCAACCGTCATCGGATTCTTGAGAAAATACAATCTTCAGGACCATTACAAATTGAATATTGAAGCCAATCACGCGACACTGGCTATGCATACTTTTGAACACGAACTCAACATGGCAAGAATCAATGGCATGCTTGGCTCGATCGATGCCAACCAAGGTGATTTGCTTCTCGGATGGGATACGGATCAGTTCCCGACCAATATCTATGATGCTGTTCTTGCAATGATTGAAGTCCTCAAAAATGGAGGAATTGCTCCAGGAGGACTCAACTTCGACTCAAAAGTAAGAAGAGGCTCTTTTGAGATGGATGACCTGTTCTACGCTTATATCGCCGGAATGGACACTTTTGCCAAAGGACTTCTTATTGCAGATCAAATCGTTTCAGAAGGTAAATTTGACAAGTTGATGAAAGAAAGATATTCAAGTTATGAGAGCGGTATCGGTGCGAAAATTGTGAGTGGTGAAGTGGGTTTTGAGGAGCTGGCGGAATATGCTCAAGAGCTTGGCGAGATCAAAAACACATCGGGTCGTCAGGAACTTCTTGAAAACATCCTGAATCAGTATATTTACAAATAAGATCAATCCACTTTCTGTCTAAGGAGCTGACTATGTATATTGGTATAGATTTAGGTACTTCTTCAGTAAAAGTCCTGCTCATCACAGGAACTGGTAAAATAATCGATGAAGCTACAGAAGAATACCCTGTGTATTATCCTCACATCAATTGGGCGCAGCAAAATCCCGAAGATTGGTGGCAGGGGACACTTACTGCACTGAAAAAACTGATTGATGAAAATCAAAATGTCAAAGATGATATCCGAGGCATTGGATTCAGTGGACAGATGCATGGTATGGTCGCACTGGATGACAGGGGAGAAGTTCTGACTCCGGCCATTTTATGGTGTGACCAAAGAACCTCTGATGAATGTATCGATCTCACAGAGCATTTCGGTATGAAAAGACTAGGGGAACTGGTGGGTAATAAAGCACTAACAGGATTCACAGCTCCAAAAATACTCTGGCTTAAAAAGCATCATCCTGAAATTTTCAATAAGGTGGATATGTACCTTTTACCAAAGGATTATATCAACTACAAATTGTCAGGCGTATACGCAACGGATTACTCTGATGCTTCAGGTATGTTGCTGCTGGATGTGCAGAATAAATGTTACTCCAAGCCTGTGCTTGAATTCATTGGAATCACTGAAAAACAATTGCCTGAACTTCATGAATCCTATGCGGTCACAGGCGAACTGTCACAAGAAGTCAAAGCATTTCTCGGACTTAAAAAGGATGTAATCATAGTGGCTGGAGCTGGAGATCAAGCGGCAGGCGCAATAGGCACAGGAACTGTCAGCGAAGGCGTAGTTTCCGTGACCTTAGGCACCTCTGGAGTGGTTTTTGCGGCTCATGATGATTATAAGATGGATTCGGAAAATAGACTGCATGCCTTTTGCCACGCAAGTGGAAAGTATCATTCCATGGGTGTCATGCTATCGGCTGCAAGCTCACTGAAATGGTGGTCTGATGAAGTCGCCAAGGATTCCATCGATCATCTGCTCGATGAGGTGGATGAAAAAATATCGGATGTGATTTTCCTTCCATATTTGATGGGCGAGAGAACCCCTTATGCCAACCCAAATGCTAGAGGCACTTTTATCGGAATGGATATGAACAGTGGCAGAAGCGAAATGACTAAAGCTGTACTCGAAGGCGTGGCATTTGGACTTAAAGACTCACTGGACATCCTTAAAGATATGGACGTTCCTGTGAATGAAATAAGGGTCATCGGCGGAGGTGCAAGGAGCCAAAAATGGCGTCAAATCCTCGCTGATGTTTTTGGACATGAAATCGTCGGAATCAACACCAATCAAGGTGGTGCACTTGGAGCTGCTATACTTGCAGCTGTAGGTGAAGGCATCTATAACTCGGTTGATGAAGCCACAAAAGTGATGATTCAAACAGTTGATGCGATTAAGCCCAATTCTGCCAATGTAGCCATTTATCTCGAGAAGCACAAAAAGTTTCAAAGTTTGTACCAGTGTTTGGAACCCTATTTTGCGTAGTAATATTCTAGAATTAACCACGACGGTTTGATTGTCGTGGTTTTTTATTTAAGTTTTCATTAATGTTTTCTTAATGGTCAGATGATATTATGGTCAAGAATAAATACATTGAAAGAGGTTTAAGATGAAAGTATTGAAACGGTTTGGGAAAGGCACTGTCGGAATAGTAGTAATCAATGTAGTCATATATTTGCTGATCAATTTCATTCCGGGTTTGGCAGAGAATTTGTTGTTAAGCACAGATTTGAAGGTGATAATACAGAAGCCATGGACTTTAATGACAGTGTTCTTTTCTCATGAAATCCATATACATATTTTGCTGAATATGCTCATATTCTTGATTTTCGGGTCAGAACTAGAAAAAATAACAAATAAAAGGACCATATTTACGGTTTATAGTTTAGCTGGCTTAAGTGGTAGTTTTGTAATAGTGCCTATCTCTAATCTCATAGGTAACACAACATTGATTGCAGGGGCATCTGCATCAGTCTTTGGAATCGTTGCGGCATGTGCGGTTTTGCGTCCGGATCAATTGATTCTAAGATCAAAGGCCAGGTGGTGGGTAATATCATTAATCTTACTCAATGTTGTCACAATTTTCATTGGTTCTCAAACTTCAGATTCTTCAGCTGCACATCTTGTGGGAATTCTTGTTGGACTCGCTATTGGATATTTGCTGAAAAAGAATGATCAATCAAAAAATCATGTCGCAAAAGTCCCAATCCAGGGTATAAATATTACATCCAAATCATTATGATTTGAGACTGATTCCGCGGGGAGGGATCAAGATGAGTTTGCACGTATGGCCAGGAAAGTTGTTATCTGGTATCGTGATTATTATTTGTGGGTTTATTTTGTTCAATATTGCATTTATGACTGCGGCATTTATAATGAATACTACCAATAGGATTCTAGGACTTGGTGAGAATGCGGCACCACATATTATTGGTGCATTGATTTTTCTATTGGTACTTGCAGTGTTAAGTTGGCTGGTGTATCGGTCAAAACAGAATAAATTAATAAAAGCAACTGCACTCACTGTACCACTGATGGTCTTATTGACTATAGTAGGAATGCAACTTTATGAACAACCCAAATGGGTTCCATTTCTACTAGGTGGTGCAATTGTTACTGGATTGAGTTATTACTTGTACAAAATGAAGAGTCCATGGGAGTATTATTTTGCAGTAATTTGTGTTTCCATCATTGGTATAGTTATAATGTTTCGACCTGCTTAAACATATTGAATACTGACAAATAAAACCACGACAACAACTGTCGTGGTTTTTGAGGTTTTGTACTTACTTAATACTACGATTTATAAATTCTATCGCATCGATTTTCTCAGCTTTTGAATCTTCCAAATATGAAATGGTTACGTTGTCGCCGACTTCACTCAAGGAAACCATAGGAAACTGTTCAGAATTGACAACAAACAAAGTTTCTACATTTAGGATTTTTATTACATAATATCCTTCTGTCAAAGCTCCAATTCTGGATATCAATCCTTCGGTTCTTTTGAGATCAGAAGTTTGTGCAGTGAGAGCATTGTTGCCACCTTCCCTGATCAATACTCGATTATATTCAGTTTGAGCTTCTCTCAGAGTTTTAGCCCAGGCAACCGCTTTGTAGTTTTGAACTGAAGCAAAAGCGTATCCGACCACGTTACCACTATTGCCTTTGAGTGTTGAAAAATAAGTGGCTTCACCATTGATGTTGATCAGATAGGGGAATGTAGCTGTATAACCGGCATTTTGAACAAGTTCTTCCATCAAGCCAATGGCTTTGGTTTCTATTGAACCGGATATTCGATTGTATTCGGCGGTACCAGTCTTAGGATTGTAGATGACAAAGCCTGTGGTTGCGGAGTCTTTTCCCACACTGGTGAGTCCAGTATAAAAATATAATGTGTCTTCTTTGAAGACATATCCCATACCTTCTGTGTCCATGAGTTTGCCTTCATCTGAAGGGTTCCACCAACCGTTGATGTATTTGCCATACCAGTCAATCTGTGAGAGAAACACATCTACTGGGAATACTCGATCCACCCATTCAGGTTGACTTCCCACTTCATAAAATTCCATGGATTTATCCACTGGATCTACGATTATGGTGCCCATGACTTTAGTAGTAGATAGCCAATTTTCATGAGTATAGGCTGTGACCACCCAATAGCCTTTTTCATTTTCGTCAATTTCAAATGAGAAATCGGTTTGTCCAACATTTGGATATTTCAAGTAGATGCTTCTCTTTAGATCGTCTGAAAAGTATCCGGTAGGAGAAACTGCAAAAGTATAGTCTACAAACTTTGATGTGTTGAAATCAGTTGCGCTAACCATGATATAACCTGGTATTTCGCCACGGTTTCTCAACCATTTGAAGAGACCACGGTGTTCCAGTGGGAATACCCAAAAAGGTTTATCATTGACAACACTTAACGTACCTCTACCAATTTGGAATTGGCTACCTAAACTTGGGTTCTTTTCAGTGATCAACTTTTCTGATGTTTTTCTTGCATCATTCTCATCCAGAATAATCAGATTTGCCATGTCCACATTAGGTACTGATTGATCAAACTCAGTGATTTCAGTTAGATTGAGTTGAGTCTGTTTGTTTTCCCAGTGGAAAAAAGATGCAGATCCAATAAGACTTACCAGAAAATAAATAACTGTAACACTCAGTAACGCAAGTGTTGATTTTTGAAGTTTTCCAAATTTTTCACCTTCTTTGATGAACGCAAATGAGCCAGAAAATATAGCTGCTGCAATTGCCATGGCGATTATGGACAAGTGAATGAAGTTGATGGAAATGATGGGGAGTATAATATACCAAAGTAAACCAAGTATAATTAAACCCAATATAATACTAATTGCCATAATTTTTTTCATTGTAAATCCTCCTCTTATTCTAAAAGCATACCACTGCAGTATTAAAAAAATCTTAATATAGACTTAAATTACATTGCGAACACGATAATACAATTATAAATTTTATAGATTTAATGTTTATAATATAAATATTAACGAATTAAGTTATAAATTTAATGATAAACATTAAAAATGATTGACTCGCAATTCTGTTATATGGTATGATGCAAAAAAAGCAAAAGGAGATAAAACTCATGATGGAACCAAGATTTTTTTCAACGCGTGCAACATTTCTTAAAAATGCTTTTCTACTTATTTTGATTGGAATCATCACATTCAATACATATGGTCTAATAACTGCATTATGGCAAATAACACCTTTTTCTAACGAAGCTACATATGAAATTTCTTTTGTTACTGATTCTCTTGGCAACAAATTGTCTACTCGGATAGAAAGTTCCGAACGAGCACCATATATTCAGTTGTCCAAAAACATTATGGCACCAACTGACCAATTTAAGGTGGATACATCTCATGCAGTCGTTAGAATTACAATAATCTATTTGTTCTACCAAATACCCATAATGATAGTGCTTTGGCTTGCAATTTTGATTTTTAAAGAGCTTGCCATTAATCGAACTCCATTTGTCCCTAAATTGTTTTCTAGAATTAAGAAAATTGGAAAAATTCTATTTATTTATGGCTTTATTGGTACAATTACATTTAGTTTGTTGATTACTATTTTCGTCACAGGTATTGTCCGTATCAATAATCCGATAAATTTCTATTTGATTTTAATTGGATTTATCTTACACCTTGTGTCAGAAATTCTTGAATATGGTTCTACACTTCAAAATGAAGTGGATGAACTGCTATAAAGGAGAGAATATGGCAATTATTTTGAGATTAGATCGGGTTATGGCTGATAGAAAAGTAACCTTGAATCTACTAAGTGAGGAAATAGGCATTTCGAATGTCAACCTATCCAATATAAAAACTGGAAAAGTCAAAGCAATACGCTTTTCAACATTAAACGAAATCTGCAAGTATTTAGAGTGCCAACCAGGAGATATTCTAGAATATATCAATGATGAAGACTAATATAGAAAAAACCACCTATCGAGGTGGTTTTTTTTGTACTTTGCTAGGGTAAGCAACTATTAGAGAACCATATATGATATTCCAAAAGAAAGGAGCGAGAAATTTAAAGCTAGATTGATAGATTCGGTAGAATATCACTCCAAATGGAGCGCAAGATATCTTTAGGCTCTATTTCGTTGTGAGCAGTTATTGTAACGACTGCATCATAATCTTTTAAGACCACACAAAATTGACCATACATGCCATCTGCTCGATAAGTATTTGGTGGTGTGCATTTCCACACCTGATAGCCATAACCGCCTTTAGTTTCGGGATCGTTTTTGGAAGTGGTGTCGACCCAGTTTGTATGCATTCGTTTAATATAGTCTGCCGGAACGATTTGATGATCCTTATAAACCCCACTCTGCAGCAATGTGATTCCAATACGTGAGAACTCTTCAGTAGTCAAATATAAACCGCCAGCGCATGAGGTATGGCCATTCTGACAGGTATGCCACATGGGATTGATGATATCCAGTTTGTCAAACAAACGAGGTTTTAGATATTCCAGCATAGATTTGCCACTGACTTTTTCTACAATCCGACCAAGCATGTAAGTACAGAGGTCCTCATAGAAGAACGTTAAGCCTGGCGCGGTTTCCATTTTGGTAGTAAAAAAGAGTTCAGCCCTATCGTGAGTATTATATTTGCTGAGATCTTGAAGCAAGTGTCCTGATGACATTTGAAGCAAATTTATAATAGTAATTTTTTCTGACCCAGGAAATGCTACTGCTTTATATTCAGGGAAATATTCCATCACAGAATCTGTCAATTTGATGAGTTGTTCGCTTTCCGCAATTCCAATTCCAACAGATGCAAAGGTCTTTGAAGCGGAATATAGGTTTTCTCGATCGTTGCTCCTAAAACGGTGCTCTGCAATTGTCCTACCATTCTGATAAACATGAACACCGTATACGCCCAGATTCTTCTCTTGAGCAGTTATTCTGAAATCGGTTAATAATCCCATATTGCGCCTCCTTCTATTCAAACTTTATTTTTATTATAACAAATTGATTAAGAAATCTGCAAACAATGGATGTGTACGAAGAGATTTTATCATATAATTAAAGAAACTGTGATTACGGTATTGGCAACGATTTGATACTAAATAAAAACTGAGGAGATCAATAATGGATAAGAAAGACAGACTGCTACTTGAAATGATCAATCACGATGCGGGAGATGCTTGGATGATACAGCATTTCATTAAAGTTTCACAGCTTGCCAGAATTATTGGCTTACAGGAAAAATTGTCTTCGAAGGAGATTGAAATTCTTGAGATTTCAGGATTGGTACATGACATTGGAATCAAACCCTCGAGAGAAAAATATGGAGATGCATCTGGGAAGCATCAAGAGCAGGAAGGACCTGTATATGCGAAAACGCTTCTTGAGAAGCTTGGATATGATCATGCAGTCGTAGAAAGGGTCTGCTACCTTGTAGGGAATCATCACACGTACTCAAACATAGATGGACAGGATTATCAAATACTGGTAGAGGCCGATTTTTTGGTCAATCTTTATGAAAATAACGTGGATCTGGCAGCAAAGGAAAAGACGTATCAACAAATATTCAGAACTGAGTCGGGTAAAGAACTATTCAATAAAATGTTTGAAGCGTAAAAAAACACAACCTATTACTAAGGTCGTGCTTTTGCAAATGCTATGATATTGCCATCATAATCAGAAACATAAGAAGTGTAATCGCCCCAATTCCTTTGCTTTGCCTCACTGATGCCTCTAGCACCGAGTTTGAGTGCTCTTTCGTAGTAAGTTTCAGGCGAATCCACATAAAGATAAATTTCACAACGAGGGTAAGCGGTATTCTGATTAGGGTTGTCAATGTTACCTTCCAATATCTCCACGATACCATTTCCTGGGAGTAGACCGAGGAATGTGGTATCGTTGAGCTGGATTTCAGTCATCCCATCCACATCAAGTGTGGGAGCTCTATCAAAAAGTGCTGAATAAAAATCTCTCGATTGCTTTTGGTCTTCCACATATACAATGAAGTTGATCTTGGTAGTATCAATCATAAATACCTCTTATTTTTCAGTTTGATGATTAGTGTCTTTTTATGCTATATTTTATTTTAACATACTTATGTAGCGACGCAAATATGAGAGTTGATTCAATAACGTGATATAATGAATTGATACAATTAGAGAAAGGGGTAACACATGAAAAGATTAGGACTGATCGCACTCTCATTGATTCCGATTCCACTAGGGTTATTAACGGACCACTTAATGATGAATTACAATTGGTTTGGCTTTCCACTGTTTCTAATAGGTATTGTTTTCTACATATTTTGGTTTTTTATGGGTTACATATCGGTAAACTGGACGCTATCTATGAGGGAAACGATACTTTACTCACATAGTGTCGCTATTTTATGTGCTGCTTTGATTGTTGGTCAATTGATTATACTGGAAAGATTCACACAAGGACTACTGGGCCTTATACCGCAAATGTACTTTTTACCGATGATCACACCAGTAAGTTTATTAATAAGGAATGTATTTTTCTTCATATCACCCTTCAGAATAGAGCATTTCATCATTCCAGCATTTCTCATGATGTTGGGGATTTATATTTTTGGTTATTGGATTAAAGCTCAACAATTGAAGCTACAGAACCGTGAGGTGTGATATGAAAATCAAAATTGCTTTGGTTTTATTGATTCTATTCATTTTTTTCACATGGCAAAATAACAGCATCACCACAACCCAAATAGAGATATCAAATAGTCAAATTCCAAATGAGTTTGATGAATTCACTATTGTTCAGGTCTCCGATCTACATAATAAGGTGTTTCGAAGCAATCAAAGTTCTTTATTGAAGACCGTCATTGAGGCTTCACCGGATATTATTGTGATTACAGGAGACTTGGTGGACAGAAGGAAATATAATCTTGATGACGCTATGTTGTTTGTCGATGGTGCGGTGAGGATTGCACCGGTTTACTTCGTATCTGGAAATCATGAGGCATGGTCTGGTGAGTATGACGAAATTTCAAATAGGCTTGTGGCAGCTGGTGTGATCATTCTTGAGGATGAGAAGATCAAATTGGATAGAAATGGGGAGACCGTTGAAATATTAGGATTATCCGATCCTGACTTTTTTACGTCCACATACCTGGAAGGCACAAAATATTCAAATTTGGAAAAAAGTCTCATAGAAATGTCAGATGAATCCGTATTCCAAATCTTACTTTCACATAGACCGGAACTTTTCGAGCTTTATGTGAACAGCAATATTGATTTGATTTTCTCAGGTCACGCACATGGTGGCCAGTTCAGACTCCCGAGAATAGGAGGTTTGATTGCGCCCGATCAGGGCTTCTTACCAGAGTACACCAGCGGGTCCTATAAGGAAAAGCAGTCGACTATGGTTGTCAGCAGAGGACTTGGAAACAGTATCATACCCGTTCGAATTTTCAATAGACCGGAAATAGTAGTTGTGACGCTTAAAAGCAAATGATTTGGGAGGAAAGTGATTATGACTGTCATGGAAACCGATAGGCTGATTCTAAGATTGCTTGAACTGAGTGACTTGGATGAAATGATGCTCATCTGGGGTGATCAAGAGGTTATGAAATACTGTGGAAATGCTGGAACACGTGAGCAGGAAATGAAATCGCTGCAATACTACATAAACATGCAAAAGACCAAAGGCTTCTCACCCTATGTGGTGATGCTCAAAGAAAGCGGAGAAGTGGTTGGGGTTTGTGGGTTCAATCCACCAGATCATGGATGCGATTCCGAATTGATGTATCACTTCAAAAAAGAGCACTGGGGAAATGGATACGCAACTGAAGCTGCCGGAGCCTGTGTGAATTATGCGGCAAAACTCGAAAGCATCAATGTTTTAGGAGCTTCAATTGACCCTGAAAACACATCATCTGAAAAAGTATTGAACAAACTTGGTTTTTATAGTGTTGGAGAGAAGTGGTGTGAGCAATCAGGTCAGAATGAACCTTATTTTCTAAAAGAAATATAGATCCAAAAGCCGGTAACCACCGGCTTTTTTGATGCGAAAAATCCTGCGAGTCACCACTTTTTAAAAGGGTATAAATCAACGTAGGCAGTAAATTTATAGGAGATGAAAACATGGATCAAAAGAATAGACCTAAAGGCAGAGAAAAACGTGTCGGTACAGGAAGTGTCAAAGTTGAAAAAAGAGGTACTGGAATTGGCAGACAATCTTCCGGCCCTGTAGGAGGTACCGGCGGTCTTTTCACAAAGCCCCAGGGAACACAAGCAAGTAGAGCACCATCTACCCAGAGGAAATCAGGTGGTATAGGCAAGCTCATCTTAATGGTCGTGGTCATAGCAGTTGTAGTCTTTATTCTTCCAAAGTTGGGCGGATTGGGATCCGATTCGCCACTTGCGGATTTAGGTTCAAGCCTCGGAACAAACAATCAAGGGTCACCATCTGATGGAACAACATTTGACAAGGGTGCTTACTCGGTAAATCGAACCGTTTCAGAGTTGGCAAGACCAAAAAGAACGACCTTAGTGGGCGGAGGTAACGATAAAGTCACTATTATGGTGTATTTGCTTGGGACGGATTTGGAGTCCAGAGGCGGAATGGCCACGATGGATTTGCAAGAAATGTTGGATGCGGATTTATCTGAGAATGTGAATGTCGTCATTGAAACCGGTGGAACAGCTGTCTGGAAAAATGATGTGATGAGCAATAAAACAAATCAGCGATTTTTGATCAGTTCAAAGGGTATGAGTTTGATCGAGGAAGACCTTGGAAAGAAATCCATGGTGGATCCAGACACACTCACTGATTTCATAAAGTATTCTGAAAGCAATTTTCCAGCCGACAGATATTTTCTGGTGATGTGGGATCACGGTGGCGGCTCTGTTACAGGGTATGGATATGATGAACATTTCAAAGGGGATACCATGACACTGGATGAAATAGAGCGTGCTCTTTTCAATTCGGGTGTGACTTTTGATTTTGTCGGATTTGATGCCTGCTTGATGGCCACTCTTGAAACCGCTTTTGTTGTGGAACCCTATGCGGACTATCTGATCGCTTCTGAAGAACTTGAACCGGGTATAGGCTGGTTTTATACAGGCTGGTTGAATGAAATTTCCAAAAATTCTTCCATTGAAACCATCGATCTTGGAAAGAAGTTGATTGATGATTACATTCAAGAAGTCAAGAGGAAGACCCCTCAGTCACAGGCGACGCTTTCATTAGTGGATCTTGCGGAACTCAGCAGTACCGTACCTGAGCAGTTCAGCAAATTCGCACAGTCTACAGGCGAGATGATTGACACGGATAATTTCAAGAAGGTATCGGACTCAAGAGCAGGGACCAAAGAATTTGCTGCTTCATCAAAAATCAATCAAATCGATCTTGTCGATTTTGCGAACCGATTGGGGACACCTGAAGCAGTGGCGTTTGCTGCAGCACTTGACGGTGCTGTGAAATACAATCGTATGTCGGACAACATTGCAAATGCCAACGGTTTATCTATCTATTTCCCATATGGTAAGTTAAGTGACATGTCCGATATGCTGGACACCTATGAAGAAATCGGAATGGATGAAAGTTATACCAAAACCATAAAGAGTTTTGCGAATCTCAATGTCGGCGGACAGATGGCATCGCAAGGTGGTGGCCTCCTGGATATGTTGCTCGGTGGTGGGCAATCGGGGGCTTCTCAGGGAATCGCTGCCAATGTGATCTCTTCGCTGTTGAACTCATTTTTATCAGGGGGCAACTTTTCGGCTATAACAGGTGGAGATGCTCAAAAGCCTGATTGGCTGGATCCTCAGCAAGTTAGTGATTCAGCAGGGTATTATAGTGAAAATATGATTGACCCTGCATCTCTAGTCATCACGATGAAAGATGGCATCAGGGTCCTCGAGCTCACTGAAAAGGAATGGGACCTTGTTCACAATTTGGAACTGGACGTGTTTATTGATGATGGAGAAGGGTTCATTGATCTTGGTAGGGACAATGTCATCGAATTCAACACCGACGGGGATCTGATCCTCGAATATGACGGCACTTGGATCGCAATGAACGGGCAGATTGTCAGTTATTTTATGACCAGCTATGACACTGTTGGGGAAAACTATAAAATTCTTGGAAGTGTGCCAGCTATGCTTAATGGAGAGTTGGTAGACATTATCCTATCGTTTGACCAGGATACTCCATATGGAGAAGTTCTAGGCGCTAGAATCATATATGACAATGAAAAAGAAACCCCGAATTTACCTAAGGGGCTTCTAGAAATCAATGCAGGTGATCAAATCGACTATTTGTGTGATTACTACAGCTATGAAGGTGATTTTGACGATTCCTATTATCTAGGAGAATCTTATGTCGCCACAGGTGAGTGGTATATCGAGAATCTGTCGATTTCAAACCTGAAATTTTTGATGAGCTACAAGATCACAGATATTTATGGGAACAGTTATTGGACACCAGTGATTACGGATTAGTTCAGTGTTCTGACGAGCTCTTCTATAGCGCTTGGATTGGCTGTCGGGAGCTGACCACCTTCTTTCTCGGTGGCTTTGATCATCATTTTAGTGATCATTTTATCGCCGAAACTCATCTTGTCGAGTCTGAGTTCACCACCAAGGTTGACTTTTACTGAGGCATGATCCAACAAGCTCTTTGGATACGCGTTTGATAAATGGGTGTCAACATTGTCCGGAAGACCACAACTTAAGAAGAGGGCCAGTTTCTTTGAGTTTAGTGTGGTTTCGTTCTCCTGACAGTAGTTCTTCAAGGCTTTGTTGATCTGGCCCATAAAGACGGAACCGCCAAGTATCACAGTATCAAAAGCCTCCAAGCCTGGGGGCTTTTCTTTGTTGATGTTGACAACTTTCACGTCGAACTTTAATGAGTTTGCGATTTCTAGAACGCGCTCTTTGGTAAAATCATATTTGCTGCTATAGACGATTAACGTATTCATAATTTTTCCTCCATTCTTTTTACGGATGCCGACAATTTTTCAATATAAGCATAAAAGTTTTGAAGCTCTTCAGATGAGTAGGAATCAAATAGAGCATTCATAAATTTCAAATCTTCATTTTGGTGCTCAGTCCAAAAGGTGGTGCATTTTTCTGTCAGAGCGATTCTAAGGACTCGCTTGTCACTTGGGTCTTTTTGAATTTCCACAAAGCCATTGTTTTCAAGTTTTACGGCCAATTGTTTTATGTTTTGATACGAGCTCCCCATATACTCTGTCAAGTCAGAAAGTTTGGGAGGAGAGTCAAAGAATCTGGTGATCACAACCATCAAAAACCACTGTTTTGCAGTGAAACCATAGGGTTCAAATTCTTGGTCCACCATCGTTTGAAGTTTATTGGTCAAGTAAAACAAGTTGCCAAAAATCTCTGTCATTGCATGCATGTCTTTCTCAGTCAATGATTACCTCGCTTTCATGAGCGCATCTTCGATTGCCTTCAAGTAGGCTTTCACAGTTACAGTCGCTCCTGTGACGCCATCAATTTCCATTGTCTGTTGATCTAGAACTTGACTGATAAGTGCATCAGTCACTTCTGGTTTTTCGAACATGACAGTATCAATCACTTCAATTTCTGTGATGGTTCCGGATTCAATTTTAACCTTAACCTGATTGTCCCATCTCTTGTTATCGTATGACCCTAAATATTCTCCGTCTCTTAGTGCACTAACATCAATTGAATTCACCTGGATGGAGTCGCCGTCTTTAAGACCACTGGACAAGTACATGATTCCGCCGGTTCCAACTGCTGCTAAAATCAGTAGAACAAAAATTAAAATTTTGATTGTTTTTTTCATACTCAATTCTCCTTAATATATAACATGTTATGTAATTTCAAATACATAATATATTATATGTTTGTGGGTGTCAACACTTTTTTCATTATTTTTTTAGCTGTGATATAATAAAAAAAACACTTAATAGGAGAAATTAATGACCAGACTTTGGTACATGATATTCATTTTACTTCAGCTCACATGGGGATCCGTACAGAGTCTGTTGGGATTATTCATTTTCATACGGCATGCTGGAGATCCGCATATTTTCTACCGCGGATGTATTTTGACCAAGTGGAAATATTCATCGGGTCTCTCGTTGGGACTTTTTATTTTCACGCCTATTGAAGCGGGAAAAAGAGGAGACAGATTGATTGTACATGAGTATGGACATACCTTTCAGTCATTGATATTTGGACCTTTATATATTTTGGTGATTGGGATTCCATCCTTGTCATGGGCTAGACTCGGAAGGTACAAAAAACTTAGGGCGTCAAGTGGATTATCTTATTCCCACTACTGGACAGAAAAATGGGCAGACAGGCTAGGTGAGGCCGTTACTGGAATGCCATCGCTTGGTGAAAACAACAATAGAGTTTAGGAGAATATGGATGTGATTGAATTAAGAGAAATTGATTGGAGCAATTTAGGCGAAATATTGGATTTGAAAGTTGAAAAGTCTCAAGAAGATTTCATTTTACCTAATGAAGTATTTATTGCTCAGGCTTATGTGAATCTAAGAATGCACTATCCTGATGTTGTTTTTGGAATCTATAATGATCATGTCGCTATTGGATTTACAAAAATAGTCTTGGTACCGAAGAATGAGAAGCCCTATTACTTCGATCATACTTGCTATATGATTGATGCTTTCATGTTGGATTCCAGATTTCAAAAAAAGGGATTGGGCCGCCAAGCATTTGAGAAGATTATGTTATACATTCTTTCTCAGCCATTTGGCTTTGCGGATGGGATTCGATTGTTGTGTTCTGTCACCAATAGAAATGGTCAACATTTTTTCAAATCATTTGGGTTTGAAGATTGTGGCCATTATGTGAGCAATCTAAAGAACTACATCATGTTCTCATACTCCATACCAAAAAAATAAAAATCCGAAATCTCGGATTTTTTTATATTTTTTCGCCACAATTTTTGCAATACTTCGCATCTTCATCGTTCAGTTCAGAGCAGTTCCTACATCTGACCTTTACGATTTCTTTTTTTGTATGTATTTCTGTTTCGTCCATAGCATCTTTGATCATGCCACCGGCCATTGACGACCAAGGACTCAAATCTTCTCTAGCTTTCTTTGGATCCAGAATAATCCCTGAACCTGCTACACCACGTGCAGCCACTGTCCTCATACCGTTACCAATGGCAATCATCAGAATGCCTATGATAGGTCTATTCATGAATGAAACCATATTGCCATTTGCAAGCATCCTTTCAGGATTCATAAAGCTTACAAAAACGGAAAGAAACAGCAGTATACCGACTCCTGAAACAGCCATTCCCGCATAATAGAGTAGTTTTCTGCCTTCTGATATCTCTTTTTTTGCCATGTTTACCTCCAGTCCACTATTATTTTACCATAATAATAAATATTATGAAATCTTAAAGATATTAAGTATTGACGACTTGTTCCACAAGTGGTATTATAACCACAAATGGAACTAATAAGAGTGAGGTGTTATTGTGAAAGATTTAAGTCAAGTGTTGATGAACCCCATTAGGAGTCGAATTATTCAGTATCTATCCATTCACAAAGAAGCAACAGTAGGTATACTATCTGAGCACATTTCGGATGTACCAAGAACAACACTCTATAGACACATCAATATTCTTGAGAAGAGTGATTTGATCAAAGTAATTTCTGAAAAGAAAATCAGAGGTTCACTCGAGAAAACCTATGTACTGAATATCGAAACATACAGCAAAGAAAACACTGTGGAAAATGCTACGCGAAACGCCTTTGGTTTTCTGATGAAAATATATGCGGATTTTGACAGATATTTTTCTGGCAATCAGAAAAAACCTATATCAGAAATTGAGCAGATTTTTCTTGGTAATGTAAGTTTGCTTTTGAGTGATGAAGAATTCAAAGTATTTATGAATGAGATGAATCAAGTTTTTGGAAAGTACATAAGTAATGTCCAAGATGGGAGTCGAAAGCAAAGAAGTATTTCAATTATTTCGTCCCCTGTAATTAGTGAAGGAGAGTAACAGATGAAAACGAAAAAAAATAGGAGTAGGGGGCGTAAAATTATGACGGTACTGTTGGTTTTTTTAGGTGTCATTATAACGTTAAACATTGCTGGATTTGCGATAACCCAGATCAGAGGAACTAAGGAACTCGATCAAGTGAAGCCTTATGGCGATTTGGTTGAAGTGGATGGCAAAAAAATGCACATCTACAAAATGGGAGAAGGGGACAAAACCATTGTCTTAATGCCTGGACTTGGAATCGCATTACCTTCAGCTGATTTCGGTCCACTTATGAGAGCAATGAAAGACGATTACAAAGTGGTGGCAGTGGAGTATTTTGGAATAGGATTCAGTGATGTTTCTGATCAACCGAGAACAAATGAGAATTACATAAAAGAACTCAGGGAAGCACTAAAAAAATCGGGATTGAACCCTCCGTATGTTTTGATGCCACATTCGGCATCAGGTATTTATGCCGAGTATTATGCGACTCAATATCAAGAGGAGGTTGAAGCGATCATCATGCTCGATACAACTTCGAGTGCGGAGCTGGAGTCCGTAAAAATCCCCAAATTTGTTTATTCTCTAGGAAAGATTCAGCAAGCCACCGGATTTTCAAGGTTGGTTGCCAATTTGATTCCTGAATTCAAGTTGATTGAAAATGGATACACTGAGAAAGAACAAGCCGACTACAAAGTGTTCACTTATTTTGGAAACAATAATACAGTCATTGATCAAGCTGTACGGTTTGGTGACAACATTGAGGAAGTGAAAAATTTGAAATTCCCTGAAACCGTTCCAGTTCTAAAACTGATAGCAGCTGATACACTAAAAATGATGGGAAAGAAAACCAAGGACGATGGCATGGGATATCAAACGAAACATCTGAATAGACTTGGACAAAATGCATCTTATAAAATCATTGAAGGATCACATATGATTTATCAGAAACAGTCTGAGCTAATCAAGCAATATACTGATGAATTCTTATCCGATTTGTAGGCTGCGCTCCCGCCATTTTCTAACTGTACTCATGGAAAATGAAAGCAAAATGAAGCTGATGATTGTACCCTCACGAACAAAGAATGGCAGATAAAATGAAAGTGAGATAATGATAGAAACAGCAATGGAAACCAGATCGATTCCATAGCGATAAAGCATGAAACTGCGGGAAGTCTTATCAGCCAGTTCGTTGCAGACACTCTCGATTGGAAAGGTGATTGTGTTATAAGAAATGATCATTCCAACAGATGAACCACCAATAATTGTGCCTATGACCATCGTCATGATTCGCAAACCGTAATTCGATATTTCTAAAAAACTCAACAAATTGTAAGTGAAAAAGTTGATGAAAAGTCCAAAAATCAGTACTGAAAATCCTTGAAGCGCATATTTCCTATAAAGTTTAAAGTCTGTCATGCGCATATAAATCAATAAGAACACAATGTTAAGTAGGGTCGTAATTGTCCCTACTTTTATTTGTGATGCTTCAGCCAGTGCAACGTTCATTGAATTGAAACTGCTGACACCTATATGGGCTTTGATGGTCAAACTGATTCCGAAAGCGGAGATCAAATAGAAAATGTATGATTTGATGAGATTTTTAGTATTCATTTCTAATCCTCCTTAAAATATTTTTCAACTTCATTATAAGTCATCTGTGTTAAACTATATATGAGATATCTCACACTGGAGGAAAAAATGAATATAATTTCTATAAATGATCTTAATCAAGCTGAAATGGAAATTTATAATAAATACATGCCTTTGTTCGACAAAGTAAAAAATCATGTATCATGTTACAGATACAATCCAAAAGAGATGATTATCGATTCGGATAAAAAATTGGATCGTCTTTACTTTTTGTTATCTGGAAAGGCAAAAATATCTTTGATCCATGAAGATGGCAAACGATCCATAGTCCATTTTGTCGGACCAGAGGAGTTTGTCGGTGAATTGACATTGATTGATGTGGAGCAATCGCCAAAGGATGTGACATGTCTTTCTGAATGTATTTGCATGGCAGTTGAAATGGGCGTTGCGAGAGATTACCTTTTGAGTGATAATGAGTTCATGCTTACTATGAGCAGATATATAGGTAAAAAATTGCTGGATCGGACTTGGTTTCATTCCAAACAGCAAAGCTTTGAATTGCGTTATCGTCTAGCAGCATATATTTTACTTGCAGAAAATGAAGGGTATTATGATGAAAGGCATACTGAAACAGCTGAATTCTTAGGTGTCAGTTATCGCCATCTCTTGCAAATCTTGCAACTATTTAGATCAGAGGGTTTGATGAAGAAGACAAAAAAAGGGTATGAAATCAACAGAGAAGGTCTATATGAGATTGCAAAGCATTTGGAGTGAGGATTGCCAACTCACAAAAAACAAGTTATGATACTGCTGAGGAGGATTTTATGAAGGTACGTTTCAAGCATCAACTAAAAATTCAATATAGCCGTGTCATTGAGGCCCTTTCATTGCTATGCGCCTTGAGTAATAATTCTCATCATGAAACAGTTCTAGATCTTAGTGCATATGATGACCTGAAGCTACAGTATGCATCTTTTTTTGAATTGCTGAATAATTTGCCCAAAATGCGTTTCGCTTGGCTGGAATTTGCTTTGGTTTCGACAGAGCGAGATCACATTGACGCACTCATCAAAGATATTCGAAAGTGTTCTACTGAAAGACTTTTGGTTATTCTTCTTGAACATGAGATCGATGAAATCGAAGCAGTTAAATTATTGAAATCAGAGTCTGATTTGAAGACGCTTATCAAACAGTGGGGGTATGATGAAATCTTATTTGAAATTATATCCTCGTTGCCTGAAGTGATGGATTTGTTTTGTGAGATTCTTTATGCTCTTGACGGAAATGAAGCCTTTAATCAAAAGCTCGATGAACTGATTCAAACTGCTTCTTATGAACCGTTCCTTAACATTTTCAAAGAGGGGACAGTGTTTAGGCATCCACTTTCATTTGCACAAGAGTTGATGGGAAAACCATTTTGGAATATCGCTGATTATTCCAACTATGAATTTATACCTGTGAATTATATCAGCCCGTTTTCCATGAGATTGATGGATGATCAGACTATGATTTATATTCAGTCAATTGAAAAAGTGAAGAGAAATCAAGATGAGTATTTGGACAGTATTCTTGATCCACTTAAGAGTATCTCAGATGCAACTAGGCTAAAAATACTCAAAATGTTATATATGCATCCAATGTATGGAAAAGAAATTGCAGATGCGTTGAACCTGACAACACCAACGGTTTCACATCATCTTGATGCCCTCAATCAACAAGGTTTGGTGAATGTTGAGAAGGTGAAACAAATTAAGTATTTCAGTACAAACTACACACTATTAAGCAGAAAACTTGATGATGTCACCAAATATGTAAAAGAAAAATAGTCAAAACTCTCCCAACTGGAGAGTTTTTTTATGCGAAATTTTAATTTGACCTATTGACATGAAGAGCAAATCTTTGTATATTAGACATATATCAAATAAGATGTATATCTAATATGCAAAGTGAGGTGCACTATGTTATCAAATTCATATCCAGTTATTTCAGTCAAGGATTTGAAAAGAACATATACCGCAAAGATTGGAGTGATGAATCAAAAAAAGAAGTCTGTTGAGGCCTTGAAAGGAATCAGTTTTGATATTTATCCAGGAGAGATTTTTGGGCTACTTGGTCCAAATGGAGCAGGTAAGACAACTACTATTAAAATATTGACAACTTTGCTAGCACCGACTTCCGGTGAGGCAAAAGTTTTTGGTTTTGAAGCATTTGGTGAAGAAAAATTGATACGACCAAGAATCAATTTTATTTTTGGTGGAGAGCGAAGCCTCTACTGGAGATTGAGTGGTGAAGATAACCTGAAATTTTTTGCGGATATTTATAAAGTTCCAAGATCAAAACAACGAGAGCTACTTGATCGTCTTTTTGAGGAGGTGGGTTTGACAGAGGTTAGAACTCATAAGGTGGAAACTTATTCAAAGGGCATGAAACAGAGATTGCAAATTGCAAGGGCACTACTCAATGAACCAGAAGTAATATTCCTTGATGAACCAAGTCTCGGACTCGATCCAGTAGCAGCAAGAGCGCTGAAGAAAATGGTCAGGCAGATCGCTGATCAAGGGAAAACAGTTCTTTTGACGACACATTATATGCAAGAAGCAGAGGAGCTATGTGATCGAGTGGCGATAATAAACAACGGTGAGCTTGTGGCCATGAATACAATTGAAGGTCTGAAAGCTATCGCGAAACATGAGTCGAATAATGAGTCAAATCTTTCTCTCGAGGATATCTATGTTCATTTTATAGAGGGGAGGGCCATATGAGTGTTCTTATAGCAAGTGCAATGCAACAATTTAGAACTTCCATAGGAAGACCCATGTTTAGATTTTGTGTGTTAGCTCAACCAGTTATTTTTGGTTTGTTGCTTGGGATGATGTACCTCGAAAAATCTGATATGGATTTCACCCTATATGCTGTTTTTGGCAGTGGACTTTCCACATTTTGGTCCAGTATATGTTTTTCCTCAGCAAGCGATATACATAGAGAAAGATGGTATGGTACTCTGGAGACTATTTATGCTGCTCCTGCAGGGTTCAAATGGATTGTCCTTGGAAAGATTATAGGCAATTCTATTTGGGGATTTCTAAGTATTTGCATCAGTTTCAGTGTTGTCACTTTGGTGTTTCAAAAGCAAATCATAATTAGCAACTTTCTATGGTTGGCAATTGGACTTGTACTGATGACACTCTCATTGATTGCAATAGGCTATCTTTTTGCGGCACTGTTTACATTATCAAGAAATGCTAGGGTTCTTATGAATTTTATGGAGTACCCTGTCTATATTTTATGTGGCATTTTGTTTCCAATCGAACAATTGCCTGAATTGCTCAGATATTTTGCATATGCATTTTCACCAACATGGGCGGTTAAAATCATCCATTATGCTGTATGGGGAGGGACCTGGAATGAGGTTGCTCCTTATGTCGGAGGCTTATTGATATTGACACTCTTTTATCTATTGATCTCTGTGGTCATGTTTAGTAGGATTGACGTCAAATGTCGTGTGGAAGCTACTTTGGAGGTTTACTGATGGATTCTTTTAAGCGGCTCTTTAGAAAAGCGACACTATCTTACAAAGGACTTTTTGCTGTGATGTCTGTTCAACAATATCTCATGGTCAATTTGGGGGCACCACTTATGCAAATGCTCTGTTTCACACTTGTTGCGCGCTATGTATACGGTGCTATGGATGTCAGCTATTGGTTCATTGGCAATGCGCTTGTACTGACATATTTCAACGCCATTTTTGGTGTTGGTGTGCAATTGACTCAAGAAAAAAATTCTGGTACGCTCAAGTTATTGATTGCTTCTCCTTCAAGTGGTGTTGGAATATTCCTTCCACGAGCAACGCTCCATATATTTGATGGTCTGTTGACAGTGCTGTTCGGGCTTGCGGTTGGATCCTTGATTTTTGGTTTTCACCTACCTGTCTCTGAATGGCCTGCATTTTTACTGATCCTGCTCGTGGCATCATTTTCTGCAATGGCTTTTGGATTGATTATTTCCTGCCTTGGGTTATTGACCAGAGATCTCAATTTGGTGCTCAATGTAGCTTCAATGGCGATGCTAGGGCTCACAGGCGCAAATTTTCCTATTAGTCGTATGCCGAATTGGTTGCAACTAATTGGACAAATGATGCCACTTACCCGAAGTATTGAGGCGAGTCGTTCCCTCAACTCAGGTGTACCTTTACCTGAGTTGAGTGGGATGATCCTCGGCGAATTTTTTCTTGGTGTTATCTTGATGGTCGTTGGAGTACTTATGTTTAACATTATGGCTAGAGTTGCTGTAAAACTTGGAGTACTTGAGATGTTTTAGAATTTAAGGTATATGTAAATCGACTTATTTGTGCACGGATTATCGTATGAGAGAAAGCATTCTTTGCTAGAATAATTGAGAAGGAGGTTGTTTGATGGATTCACTAAGTAATATGAATAAAGCACTTGCTTATATAGAAGAGCATTTGACTGGAGCAATTGATTATGTGGAGATTTCTAGAATAGCTTATTGTTCAGAGTATCATTTCAAGCGTATGTTTTCATTTTTAGCAGGAATCAGTCTATCAGAATACATTCGTAGAAGAAAATTGACACTGGCAGCTATTGAACTCAAAAATAGTGACCTTAGAATTATCGATATTGCGATAAAATATGGATATAATTCTGCGGATTCATTTTCCAGAGCTTTTCAGTCCATGCATGGAATTTTACCCTCTGTGGCCAGAAGTGAGAGTGCGCAAATCAAATCATTTCCACAAATGACTTTCCGATTATCAATTCAAGGAGGATGTGAGATGAATTATCGAATAGTAGAGAAACAGGCTTTTAAAATGGTGGGATTCAAGAAGAGAGTTCCTTTGGTTTTTAGCGGTGTAAATCCGGAGATCGCAAAAATGTATGAATCATTTACACCTGAAATCATCAATACTTTAAAGGACCTGTCCAATGTCGAACCGACAGGGATCATCAGTGCATCGACAAATTTTTCTGAAGGGAGAATGGAGGAAAAGGGAGAACTGGATCATTATATTGGGGTTGCAACTTCGAGTGGTGATACAGCTGAATATGAAGTTTTGAATGTAGATGCAGGTACGTGGGCGGTATTTGAATCCGTAGGTCCATTCCCTGAAACACTTCAAAATATTTGGGGAAGAATTTATTCCGAATGGTTTCCATCATCGGGATATGAATCAATAGAAGGTCCTGAGATCCTGTGGCATGAAAATAAAGATACAGGCAATCCCAAATATAGAAGTGAGATTTGGATTCCGGTCAAAAAGACGCAGTCCAATTAATCAATCGCAAAAAACGAGAGCATGCGATGCATACTCTCGTTTTTTATATCCGTGACCCAAATGGCAAAAGCGCTAGTTGAGCCAGTTTCAAATGTTGTTTTGCAAATGGGATGCCAATAATTGTAATTCCTAATAATAGAGCCATGACAATATGCATCAGACAAAGCTCCCAACCCAACAAGATGATCCAAATGATATTTCCGATAAAACTACCTGCACCGAAGTTCCCCATACTGATGTTTTTACCAAAAGGGGCAAGTGTAAGTCCTGCTATTTTAAAACACTGTAAACCAAATGGGATACCAATAACGGTGATGCATAGCAACACACCGGCAATTGCCCAACCGATGGCGGCAATGAAACCACCTAAGATCAACCAAATTAAATTTCCAAGCAATGACATAGTATTCTCCTGAGATCATATTTTTCTTTTATCTTATTATAATACATGGATTGTTCGTTGGCGTTAGGATTTGATTAGAATTTGCATGATGAGCAATCAACAAAATAAAGCTAACTGATAAAATCAGCTAGCCTTTTTGATAGATCACCATCCCAGGAAGGAGAAGTGCATATAATCATTGCTTGTAGGCCAAGCATCTCCGCCCCATGTGAAACCATATTTCTTAAAAGCACGAACCACATCACCATCGGGTTTGATGGAATATGGATTACTACCTGGAAGCCAGAATGAACCAGCAACAACTGTTCCATCTTTTCTAATCATATAATTTTCGTTGGCGTTGATATCGACCGCAAGACCTAAATTGTGTTCCGAAGTTGAACTTGATCTCCATGAATAACCATGAACATCCTTGATGGGGAACTGCTCTGCACCTTCGTATATTTCTTTGAACACCTGTTTGAAGATTTCAGCTACAGCTGAATTGACTCTTATGGTTCGTAACCCGGGTGTTTTGGTTCCGTCTGATGTCAGTGTCCACACATCAACGGTGATATTCACCATATGCTTAAGTGCTTCTTCAGAAGATGCATATCTCGCAGCATCTGGTGAACCAAAAACGGCGGTATACTTCGTCGTGTTATTGCCTTGCATGACCATGAGTTCTTCATATGAATAAAGAGCCTCGAGCGGAAGACCTCTTCTGCTGCCTCTGCTGACGGAATATTCATTAATTATAGGAGAGCTCGTGACCAATTTATTAAGTGCATCGTTGGATTTTCTGAGTGATACAGGTTGACTGTCGGTAGCCTTAAGTGTTCTTGTCAAAATCACCATTGCCTGTGAACGTGTGATTGGCAGTTTAGGTTCGATGTTTCCTTGATCTGTACCAGCAAGTATGCCGAGGTTGATGAGTACGGATGAAGCCTGTTTAGCCCAGTCACTCACTTCCTGGCCATCATTGAACTTCAGTAGGGATTCATTGATTATCAAGCTTTTCTGCTCTTCATTTAGAGTAGTCTCTGTGCCAGAATCAAAATGGTTGATCAGATTATTGATCATAACAAACATCTCTTGACGTTTGATATCACTGATCGATCGATAAGTTCCATCCGTATAGCCTGAGACGAACTCAAGTTCACTCGCGATTTGTGCATAAACATTGGGTTGATCGCTGAAACGGGTGGAGTTCCATGTTTCAGGCAATGAACCTGTTATTCTGACATAAGCAAGCACTATTGCCTCTGCGAATTCACCTCTTGTAATTGGTGCGTCCATTGAAACTTCTTTAAATCTGCTTGGCATGATTTGCCATTCTATCGCTTCTTCAATTCCTTCTTTGTACCATGGGGCTACGCTCTGATATCCTTCAACTGAAGTGTAATTTGTGGACTCTGCAAAAGTTAGTGTTTGTGTCAATGTGAGTGCAGTAATTAAAGTGAAAACAGTCAACAACTTTATTATTTTCATATACACCTCTCTGGTTTACATAATTTGAATGGTTTCATTATAACATTTTTATTCGATAAGTATTTGCTTATAATGAATAAAGTGTCATTTGTGCATCAAATAGGGACTTAAGTCCCTTGAAATTTACTTGTGTGATGCAAATCACATACTGATCTCAAAAAATATTGCATAATTATGCTATCAATGAATGGAGGACTGATATGAACAGAACAGAACAGTTAAAAAAACAACATGAAAGCATAAACCAACTTATTCTGGAAACCAACAAATTGGTGAAAGAGATCAATCTTGAATTGAATGCATCTGAAATTGCAAAAAATATCAGCACATTAGCAGGGATATTACAAATACATTTATCCCAGGAAGATCAATATCTATATCCGAGTTTGATGAAGTCAGAGAATCCTGAAGTAATGAAAAAAGCTAAAATGTATATGGATGAAATGGGCAATCTTAAGTCTGTTTATATTGAATTTAAAAACGAGTTTAATACAAAATCCAAGATTATGACAAATTCAATCGGATTTGAAAAAGCATTTAAAGTAGTATTTAGTGCGATTGAAAAGCGAATATCTCGAGAAGATTCTGATTTGTATTTGATGCTATAGATTATTACACTGGAAAACAAAGGAATGCCTTTCAAAAAATGAAGGGCATTCCTTAATTTATTCAATATGAATTTAGCAATCACCAGGTAAGATAAAGGTCATTCCGTCTTTTATCCTCTTTTTCAAAGGTAAATGATCCGAAAGAGTTTTTGATAGATTTGAGCGAGATATACCTGTTTGATCAGCCAACAATTTATCCAGTCTGAGATTTAGACTTAATGGACATCTTATTGTAATTTCTTGTGAGTGTTCAGTATAATCTTTATGCTCGACTTTGCTGACCAAAACATCGAACTCCATGGACTCATAAACGAGCTCGGAATTGTTTCTTCTGTGAATATCTGGATCAAACCCAATGTGATGTGCGAGATCTTTATCATTTTTAATATAGCAATCGTATCTTTTTGGGTCAATCTCTTTGGGATTGACTCGTTCGTGAATGGGCATGTTCCATTTGGATTTGCATTTGCTGCAATTGTAAATCAACCAGACATCAAGATTCTTTCCATTGGCATTGACTCTGAATTTGGTGCTGTTGACATAGTGGGTTTTTTCACCACATTTTGGACAATTCCTAAACACTTTTGGTACTGATTTTGGTGTTATTGTCCATTCAACTTTCTGATAATAGCTCATTTGGCATCTCCCTGAATTTTAGTGGGATCTGCAAAGGCTTATTACTTTTTATTTTTTATGCAATAGCCTCTGCTATGCATTGTATGAAGGGGTGCACATAAATAATTCCTCCTGTAGTTTTGTCTTAACAATACTATTGTAGAGGAGTTCGGGTGGAATATCGACCTCAAGTTCCTTTATGTAAAGAACTTGAGTCACAAATAAAAAACATAAGTGAGTGATTCACTTATGTTTTAGAGTTTCTCTTTTTTTCTGCCAACACGATCCGCTGAATGCTCTTTGAAGATAAAAAGAACAAATCTGCAAGTGCATGGATTGACATACCTGCTGAATATTCCTTATAGATTTCAACGTTGCGTTTTGACAATTCTTGTTTGATTTTGGTGGTTTCACCCCATGTTTTCTTTTTTTCGATTTTTCTTGGGATATATAGATACTCACCGTCGATGTAGTTTTGAATCAGTTCCAATACTTCTCTTGGCAATATGTTTTCTGCCTTTTGATAGCTCACTTTAGCCTCCTAAACACGATTTTTATGTTTAGAGTAGCAAAAGTCCATCAATCCTATTCAATCCTATTCATAATAGCTTTTGCTACTATGCTAAAACGTATTTCCCCAAAATATGCCTCCTAGTCCGAATATTAAATGTTGACATCAACAGTTTATAATATTAATAGTATGGATTCAACTATATTTTTGTTTTTCGTCACTCACAACTGGCGAATCTTATGATACAATCGAAGTAAATGTAGTACTTTCAGAAGGTGGTGATCCGTTGAATATATTCAGTGACAAACTAAAAGAAGTGTTTTTATCTATTTTACCCATTACAATAATAGTCATATTATTGAAGTTGACGGTTGTCCCCATCGATAACGGATTGATTGCAAAATTCATCGTGGGTGCATTTTTCATACTGATCGGTCTGACCTTATTTTTGGTTGGAGTTGACCTTGGAATCACACCGCTTGGTGCTTTGTTGAGTTCAATAATCGCGAAGAAGAACAAATTGTGGATTGTCATAGTTGCAGCATTCATATTGGGATTTTTCATATCTGTTGCTGAACCTGGATTGATGATTCTGGGTAAGCAAATTGATGCGATCACCTCAGGAGCGATTTCGAGTTTCTCAATTGTGACTGTAGTCTCACTCGGAATTGGTTTTTTTATGATCCTAGGATTTCTGAGATTGATCTACAATATCCCTCTACAGTATATTCTCATTGGATCCTACGGTATAATATTCTTGCTCGGAAGCATCACATCTCCAGAATTCTTGGCAATAGCATTTGACGCATCCGGTTCGACCACAGGTGTATTGGCAGTGCCATTCATCCTGTCACTTTCTTTGGGTATTACCGCTTTGAAGCGGGACAGTAAGGCCTCAGAAAAAGACAGTTTTGGTCTGGTCGCAATTGTTTCGGCCGGGGCTGTAATTTCAATAATGATTTTAAATTTATTTACAGAAATTGAAGAATATTCCCAAGTTGTCATGGAGGTATCAACCGGCAATCTGTCATTGATACAATCCTTCTTAACGGCAATTCCATCATCACTTGCTGACAGCCTGATTGTTTTTTTTCCACTTATTGCGATTTTGATTATTGTAGTCTTTGTTCTTAAAATGAAATGGGGAGATTTAAGAAGAATTTTTGTTGGACTGATCTACTCCCTTTTGGGACTTGGATTGTTTTTGATTGGAGTAAACGAGGGTTTCATGCAAGTCGGGAGCATAATCGGGGGCTATTTGGTGGGTCTTGACTCCTCAGCGCCTTTGATCATCATCGGATTTGTGCTTGGAGTCGTAACCATATTGGCTGAACCTGCTGTTCATGTACTCACCAATCAGATCGAAGAAGTTACTTCCGGGTATGTTAGGAAGGGTATAGTTCTTTTTGCACTCTCTCTTGGAGTTGGCACTGCCATTGCATTATCCGTACTAAGGGTCGTTGTTTTCGAAATCCAATTATGGCACTATTTGCTCCCGGGTTATTTGATAGCCATCGCTTTGACATTTGTCGCACCTAAGTTGTTTGTCGGTATTGCTTTCGATGCGGGAGGCGTTGCCACGGGACCGATGACGGCAACGTTCATACTGGCGTTCATAAACGGTGCTGCGAATCAATTTCCCACCGCAAACGTTTTAAGAGATGGATTTGGCATGATCGCCATGGTGGCATTGATGCCGATCATAACACTACAGATTCTAGGCATCTTCTTTAAAGTGAAAACTCATAAAAAAGGAGTTCGATTAAATGGCTGACAATATAAAGTGCTATTTCAAATTAAATATTGTAATTGTAAAACATGGTCTAGGCAGCAAGGTTGTTTCCATCGCCAAAGAAAGTGGCATTTCAGGAGGAACGGTTATCTTTGGAAAGGGAACCAATAGGAGCTCGTTTCTTAAATTCCTTGAACTCTCGGATATTCGCAAGGAAATTATACTTGTGCTCTCCAATGGGAACAATGGGGTAACATTCCTGGAGAACGTGTCTCGAAAATTGAATTTCGAGAAACCCGATAGTGGTATAGCTTTTTCAATACCGGTCGGACAGGTTTATGGCACACAAAATTGCATTGGGACAGAACAGACAAATATGGGAGAAGGTGAGTTTTTGAATTTATTCAATTCGGTATTCGTTATCGTGGACAAAGGGCAGGCAAATGAAGTAGTGGCGGCAGCACAAAAAGCAGGTGCGAAGGGCGCGACCATAATTAATGGACGTGGATCCGGAATTCATGAAACCAGCAAATTATTTGCTTTTGAAATAGAACCTGAAAAGGAAATTGTTTTAATTTTGGTGGAAAGAACAATTACACCCAAAGTATGTGAATCCATCAATAAGCAAATTAAGCTTGATGAACCAGGTAAAGGGATCATGTTCATTCAAAGTGTTGATGAAATTTATGGATTGAGATAATTGAAACAAGAGGAGAATTTTATGAAAATGCCAGTTTTATTCGTAGGACATGGATCTCCAATGAACGCGATTGAAGACAATGAGTTTTCACAAACTTGGAAATCGCTTGGAAAGAATTTGCCAAGACCTAAAGCCATTCTGGCCATTTCTGCTCATTGGTACGTAGAAGGGACCAAAACTTCCGATCAGTCGAATCCACGTATGATTTATGATATGTACGGATTTCCTGAGGAACTATATGAGCTGAAATATCCAGTTATTGGTTCAGCGGATCTTGCCAGCCAACTTAAAAATACTCTTGGAGAACGTGTATCCATAGACAATGGATGGGGTATTGATCATGGCACATGGTCTGTTTTATGTCACATGTACCCTGAGGCGGATATACCTGTTGTGCAGCTCAGCATTGATCATCAGGCACCGGCATCTGTCCATTATGAAATCGGAAAAGCTTTGGGATTTCTAAGAGAAGAAGGGGTTCTTATTATGGCAAGTGGCAATGTGGTGCACAACCTTGCTTTGATCAATTGGCAGATGGAAGGTGGCTACCCCTGGGCACATGAGTTCGACATCTATATAAAAAATAATATTCTTGAAGGAAAACATGATGATGTCATTCACCATGAACGCGTAGGCGAAAGCGCAAAAAAAGCATTCTATACTCCAGATCATTACTTTCCTTTGCTTTATGCACTCGGTGCATCAGAACCAACGGATGATATCAAAGTGTTCAATGAGAAATGTCTCATGGGTTCAATGTCCATGACAGGATACCAGTTCGGTTAAAAATCCATGCGATGTTTTTCGAAAAATGAATGGTACACCTGCATACTTTTGAGCTCGGTCCATTTTTTTATGGCGACAGGACTTTCATCCAAATCGTAAATTTTGGTGTTTTTCATTGAAAGGAAGAAAGGTGAATGTGTGGATATGATGAACTGACAGTTCTCGTATCTCGCAAAAGCCTGCAAGTATTCAGCAAGCTCAACTTGCCTGGTCGCAGAAAGGCTGTTTTCCGGCTCATCCAAAAGATAGAGTGCCGGCTTTTGAATACTCTCGGTAAAATACTTGAAAGCACTTTCACCATTGGAGTTGCCTTTGACATTGTCCATCAAGTTCGTTCTGACATATTTGGACTGTGTTTTACTTCTGGCTTGAGTCACTTTTTTAAGTTCATGATAGTCATCAAGGGAGTTGAATCTGAATTTGCTGTATTTGGCATCCAAATACTCATCGAAAAGGGTTTCTCTCTTCGAGTCGATGCCTTCGTTGAGTGCTCTAAAATCCAGCATATAATTAAAAACATCATCACTGGTGATGATCTTGCTGCTCAACGGAATTTCTTCCAGAATGATTGCATCGCAAAGATCCACATAAGTTTCGAAAAAGCTGGAGCGATTGTACATTGAGTCGCGATCCAGCTTTAATTTTTCCGCAATGATATTTAAAACAGACGTTTTTCCAGATCCGTTGCCACCATAAAGAATAGTTATAGGCTCAAAATCTATTCTTTCAAATCCTTTTTTTGCAAGAACTTGAAAAGGATAAAAATTGTCATAGCATTTTCTTTTGATGGACATGAAAAAACTGAATTCCTGATCCGAATTTGGAAATTTGAAATGATCGATGTATAACATTGTGCACCTCTTACCTGTGATTACAAATCTTAATATTTAGTATAACATACTGTTACGGCTATATTGTACATGGATATTTTAAATGGTATAATTTTCAAAATTGGATTAGTTTTGGGAGGTTAAATTGAAATTTATTTTGATAACAGGACCGCAAGCAGTCGGAAAAATGACTGTCGGAAAAGCGATTATGGATAAAACTGGACTAAGGCTTTTCCATAATCACATGAGCATTGAGCCAATTCTTCAGATCTTTGATTATCATACAAAAGAGGCCCAGTACTTAATCCGACTCATAAGAGAAGAAATCTTCAAGACCATGGCATCTTCTGACGGAAAAGGGATGATTTTTACATATATGTGGGATTTTAATCTTGCAAGTGAATACGTCTACGTGGATAAGGTATTCAAGTTGTTCGAATCACATGGTGCGACCACCTACATAGTAGAACTGGAAAGTGATCTTGAAACCAGACTCGAACGCAACAAAACCCCACTAAGACTGGCAGAGAAACCTACCAAGAGAAATGTTGAATGGTCAGAAAGAGAACTTTTAAGCAGCATGGAAAAGTATAGGCTCAACTCATCGCCAGGCGAGATCAAGCACCCAAATTACTTAAGAATCAATAACACTAATTTATCACCGGAGGAAGTTGCAGATCAAGTCATTGCGTATTTTGAACTTAAATAAGTGAATAATTTCACAAAAAGTTGGTGATTCAAAATGAAAGATTTCGAAAGAAAAAATCTGATGTTTTCGCTTTGTGGGCTTAATTGTGAACTTTGTCCCATGAAACTGGGAGGGTATTGCCCAGGTTGTGGAGGCGGTCCAGGAAATCAATCCTGTTCATTTGCAAGGTGTAGCCTTTCACATGACAAAATCGAATACTGCACTCAGTGCCCTGATTTTCCTTGCGAAAAATATGATGATATTGAGCACTATGATTCATTTATAACACATCAGTGTCAAATGAGAGATTTGGAAAGAGCTATGACAATTGGGATAGACGCATACAATGAGGAACTGGATAAGAAAAGAGTCATACTTGAGAAATTATTGAATGAATACAATGATGGCAGGAAAAAAACATTTTATTGTGTTGCAGTGAATCTACTTGAGTTGGAGGAATTGGAAAATGCCATGAGAGAGGTTGAAGACTTTGACACATCCAATGCCCTCACGGTGAAAGAAAAGTCGGAACGGATTGGAACTATTTTTCAGGATATGGCACAACAAAAAAATCTAATATTAAGGCTTCGAAAAAAACCTAAATGAGGTGGCAAGTGATTATTCAAAACATTATGACAGACCGATTGATCCTTATTCCTGTGACGTTACAAATGACAACATTACTACTATGCGACAATCGAACAGAGATTGAACATATTGGAATTCAAATGTCTGAACACTGGCCAACACCAGATACCAAAGATATTTTGCCTATGGTTCATGAGACACTGAAGAGACATGGCGCTCCTAGCGGATTTGAATTCTGGATGATTCTGTGTAAGGACAACAATATGGTGATTGGTGACATTGGATTTCATGGCAAACCCGACAAAAATGGAGAAGTTGAAGTCGGCTTTGGACTTGTCAGAGAGGTATGGAACAAGGGTTATGGCTATGAAGCCCTTAAGGGGATTGTGGATTGGATTAAGATGCAAGAGGGTATCAAAACTTTGAAAGCGGATTGCTTGATCGATAATGTGGCTTCCAGAAGAATACTAGAGAAAATCGGATTAGAAGAAATATATAGAAATGATGAATACATATTCTGGAAATCAAATGTAAAAGATTTACTGGTCTGAATTACTTTAATGGAGATAATTTGGGAGGTGAAAAAATGTTAGAGATTCCTGAAGCATATGTGATTAGCGAACAACTGAGAGAAGAAATTGTTGGTGCAAAAGTGGTGAGCGTTACTGTGAATACCTCTCCACATAAATTGACGTGGTATTATGAAAATCCAGATGATTATGCAAGCAGATTGGTTGGAAATGTTGTCACTGATGTCAAACCGTTGATGGGGCAAGTCCAAATTGAACTTGAAGATATGAGGATAGCACTCAGTGATGGTGTGAATATCAGAATATTTTCAAGCGGTGATCAATTGCCTGTCAAACATCAGTTGCTCATATCATTTGATCATGGAAAAACTGTGGTTTTTTCAGTGCAAATGTATGGCGGCATCATGGCTTTTGAATCAGGTGAGAATCAAAATCCATATTATTTGGTTGCAATGCAAAAACCTTCACCACTGACAGAGGTATTTGACCTACCATACTTTAAATCGTTGGTGGATAAAGAAAGTAATAATCCAACATTAAAAGCATTTCTCGCCACGGAGCAACGTTTTCCCGGTATTGGAAACGGTGTTTTACAAGACATATTATTCAATGCAGGCATGCATCCAAAACGCAAATTGAACAATTTATCTGAACAAGACATTGAGAATCTATTTCTCAGCATAAAGAACACTCTGAAAGAAATGATTGCGTATGGTGGCAGAGATACTGAAAAGGACATTTATGGCGAGCCTGGCAGATACATTACAAAGTTGAGCAAAAATACACATAATAAGCCCTGTCGCATATGTGGAGAACCAATTCGAAAAGAAAGCTATTTGGGAGGCAGTATTTATTACTGCGCAAACTGCCAGAAGTTATAACATCAAACATTCAACTGGAGGAATCACAATGTTTAGAGAAATGAGACGTCATAAGCAAATTTTATCTGAAGTTGACACATTAGCAGTAATGAATCGAAATACAAATGGTGTTTTGGCGTGCCGAGGTGATCATGATTATCCATATGCTGTTCCACTCAGCTATGTTTACTTCGATGACAAGATATATTTTCACTCAGCCAAAGCAGGGCATAAAATTGATGCGATCTTAAAAGACCCTAAAGTATCCTTTGCAGTGATTGATGAGGACACGATTGTCAGTCAGGAGTATACCTCTTATTTCAGGAGTGTGATTGCATTTGGCAAGACGAGAATTACAGATGGTGATGAATGGCTGGAAGCTTTTAAAGCCCTTGTTGAGAAATATTCCGGAGATGTTCCAGAACAGGCTAGGCTTGAGGAAATTAGAGGATGTAATACTTCACATATCATCGCAATAGATATTGAACATATGACAGGCAAAGAAGCTATAGAGTTTGTTCGGGGGAAAAAAGTATGAAAATCAAAGAGTCAGGAAGTAAGGCATTACCAACAGTAGTCTTGTTGCATGGAGGAGGGCTATCCTGGTGGTCCTTAAATGACATCATTGAACTTCTTAAAAATGATTATCATGTAGTCACTCCAATTATTGATGGTCACGGAGAAGACGGAGAGAACACCTTCATCAGTATAGAGGAATCCGCGAATCATCTGATACAGTATATTGACGAGAAATTGAATGGCGAGGTTTTGGCGATATGTGGCCTATCGATTGGTGCCCAAATTGTCACTGAAGTATTAACAAAGAGAGAAAAAATCTCAAAATATGCAATCATTGAAAGTGCTTTGATCATACCGATGAAAAGTGTGTCGATATTTACCGCACCGATGTACAAGCTTTTTTATGGATTGATTCAAAAAAAATGGTTTTCAAAGCTACAAGCCAAATCATTATTTGTACCTGAGAATATGTTTGAGAATTACTATGAGGATTCGTTGAGAATTTCGAAGCAATCACTTGTCAACATCACTTTAAGCAATGCCAGTTTTAATGTAAAGAGCTCAATAAGCCATACAAAATCAAAAGTGTTGATTATTGTTGGTAAAAAAGAAATGAAGATCATGAAAAAATCAGCAATACAACTCAGTCAAATGATTCCAGGAAGCGTACTTAAAATAATTGAGGGAATGGGTCATGGAGAAATCAGTTTGGTACATCCAACACAATATGTAGAGCTTTTAAATCATTTATTGAATAGTGGCAATCAAGAAACATAAGTTCTAAAAATGGAGGCATGACTATGAATAAAAAAGTTATGTGTGTAATTATGGCGATAATATTCAGTATCATTTTATTTGGCTGCAAGTCAAATGATGTTGTTGAAGAAAAGATCGAGATGCTCAGTGCTGAGGAACTTGAATTCTTCAACGGGGATACCTTTTTCAATGGTGAAGGTTTCAATATTCGCAATCAATTTTTAAGTTCTATTTATGATGGACCTGAATCAATCGATTTATTCGGTCTATTCTATGTTGGATCCGGTCTGGAAGAGACCATTGCAGACGAGGAATTGCTCAGTGCGATGAAAGCTTTTGGGATCTCTGGTACCATTAATCAGTTGCCTAGTCCATGTGAAAAGAACAGTTTAAACAATATGAATACAATATTGACGGAACATATGGGCATCACAGTAGAAGAATCAGGTAAAATTGGACTGGACAATATGATCTATTTGGAAGACTATGATGCATATTACTATTTCCATGGGGATACCAATTATCGAAGTATCATCACATTCAATAGTGGAGAGCGGGAAGGCAATCAAATTCGATTATTCTATGATGATGGATTCTTTGGAGATGGTGCAAAGGTATTGACACTAATTGAGAGTGAGGGCGATTATAAATTCATTTCCAATCAATATGTGGTGAATGCGGAGTAGTTTATACTTCAAAATTATTAAACTGAAATCTTGTGTTTCAGTTTTTTTAAAAAAAATCAGTTGACCACTCGGTCAAATTGTGATAAATTATATTTGACCGAGTGGTCAAATACAAAGGAGGTTTTATATGAATTATTTTAGTTTATTATGTTTCGGATGGGCTTCTGTAGGAATCATCTCAAGAATATTCATGTACATCATGGGAGAGCAATGGAAAGAGTGGGAAATGGATAAAGCCTATAAGGCAGAAAAGCCATGGTACATTAACATAATCGGTGTGTTGGGTTATGCGATTGTTATTTATTCATGGTATAATGTAATAGCATTAGATGTCCAGTACAGTTGGATCATTTCATTGTTGGTGACACTAACCACGGTAAAAATAAGTGTTTTGTTGTTCAATTATGAAGGCTTTAGACAATTTGCCATAAAGACATTGAAAGATAAAAGTAAAATGATGAAACTCAATGTTAGTGTTGTGATTCTATCTGCAATCTTAATTAGTATGGGTTTGTTCTTGTATTAAATGATAAAAAGAGGTGGTTATGACAGGTAAAGTTAAGTTTTTGGATGATCACAGTGTCAACCCTTTAGTGAAAGAAGATAAAATATTTCAGGCAGCATTGGATGAATTTTCGTGCAACAACTTTGAATCGGCTTCACTCAATAGCATCCTGAAAGCTATCAAAATGAACAAAGGTAGTTTTTATTATCGGTTTTATGATAAAACGGATCTCTATTTATCTATGATTCATAGAATGGGGCTTGATAAGCTCGATTTCTTTGTGTCTCATCCAATGCTATCTACTGATACCAGTGATTTTTTTGGTTACTTAAAACAGATGTCAATTATGAGTCTCAAATATGCACATCATGAACCCAGATACTCCAGTTTTTTTAGGTTCTATCTCAGTGAGAGTGAAAGGGTAAAAAACCTAATCATCTCTTGTTTTCCTGACTTTGGCAAAGATTTTCTAATGAATCTGATAGAAATTGGCACATCAAATCGACAATTTGATTCAAAATATTCAGTTGAGTTTATCCATACAACTGTTTCCATTTACTTAAATAATATCGACAAACTGATTGAACCAGAAATGGATGAAAACGATCTATTGAATGAAGTGGACCAACTCATACATTTTTTGAAAAACGGATTGAGTTAATTTTAATCATACTAAATAACAAAGAAAAGGCATCCATTTGGACGCCTTTTAATTCAGTAGATAGTTATTCAACCAGGAAAGATATTTTTGCATTCACTCTGTACTTAGTGATTTGATCATTTTCAACTACAGCTTGAAAATCCTTAATATATATATTCTTGATGTTCTTCACGGTTTTTGAAGCCGCTTTAAATGCTTCATTGGTTGCATCTTCCCAACCCTTATCCGACTCCGCCAAAATTTCGATAACTTTAATTACTGCCATTGTGTTCCTCCTTTTGAAACTATTCATGTTTAGGCTCTTTTAGATATATTCCCTAATTGACAGGAATTAAACAATAATCGTTCTGGTTCTACTTAAGCAGAACGCTGCCATATGCCCAACATGTGAGGGGGCGGGTATTCGAGTAAAAAATATAACTGTAAGACATCTTGTGAGTACAGAACATGTAAATGCCATTGATCATCTTGATTTTGCCATTTGTATGAACGAAAATTGTGATGCAGTATATTTCAGTTTGAAAGAGTAAATTTGATTTAAGAACGATGCAGCCCCCAGATATGCATGTTATTGCAATAAAATCACTTTTGATTAGGAGAAAGAAGTCATCGCCCTTACTGGTGCAATGAAAAATTTTATGTTTCATATGATAATATCGCACAAAAGTGTTGAAAAAAACACTTTTGTGCGATATTTTTAAATTATGGGAAATATCGTACTGCACTTACCGCCGTGCTGGTATCCGCTATTCGAAAAGGAGGGAGAAGATGAAAAAAACATTGATCAACTGGCTTGGTTTATTGGGAGTACTAAGCCTTCTATCATATGCAGCAGCAGTTGTATTTTCACCGATGGCGTATCCAAATTATAACTGGATGGCGCAAGCTGTTAGTGACTTAAGTGCATCCAACGCACCATCAAATATGCTATGGAATCAACTGGCAGCCCTATACAATATTTCTGGTATGGTTTCCATCATGATGGTTTGTGTGTATATTGGCGACAAGCTCAACAAGACACTCCGCATAGGAATTTATCTCTTTGCGATTATGAACTGGATCTCTAGTGTAGGATATGCAATGTTTCCACTATCAGAGAGTGGGTACGCAGGGAAATTTCAGGATGTTATGCATGTTTATGTGGTGACAAGTTCCGTTGTCCTTTTTTCGATCATATCATTGGTATTTATAATGATAGGAGGCTATCGAGAAAAAAAATATAGATCTCTTGCAATTTGGGCGAGTATTGCACTATCTTTGATGTTTGCTGGAGCGATTGGAACGGGGATTGTATCAGCAGAGTATTTTGGAGTCATGGAACGTTTCAGTGTCTTCGCTGCGACGGGTTTCAATGCGGTTTTAGGAATATATTTGTTTTTAGGTTTCAGGAGTCGTGAGGAGCACAACATTTATTAAAAAGAGTATGTTAGTGATTTCCCAACAAATTGTATAGCAATACTAGAATTATGCCGTTTTCTTCTCTCTATAAAAGATATGAAAAATTTGTCTGTTATGTGACTTTGTCACGGTAAACCCTTTGAATGTTTAGTATTCTAGGTAAGCAATGACAATTCAATAGTCATATAACTATATGTGATAGGGAGGAACAAATGAGTAAGTATGTAAAAATTATTGTAAGCAGTTTTTTGGTAATGGCTTTTGCCTTAGGTTTGGTGCAGTTGCCGGTTTATTCGATGGATCAGTCGTCAGAGATGCCTCAAATGCAAATGATTCTGGAATATGAAAGCAAATATGATTTTGAAGAAACCACACAAATGCTTGAAGAAAAGGTCAAATCCTCGGGATGGTCCATTGTTCAGATTTTCGATTATAAAGAAATCTTGGGTAGCAAAGGTTTTGATATCTTAAATATTAAGATATATGCTGTGTGCTCGGGGAAATACTCAGGTGCAATTTTGGAACTCGACAATGAACGAATGGTATCTCCTTTGATGCCTTGCAGAATTTCAATTTATGAAAAGAGTGATGGCAAAACATATATTGCTTTGATGAATTCAAGTGAAGTGGCTGCACCGTTTGGTGGTCTAATTGCAGAAACTATGAAGGCAGTTGGAAGTGAAACAGCCGAGATGATTAAGAGTCTTGTTGTAAGTGAGACGACCACAGTTGCAAAATCAGATGTCGAAACCATAAAACCATATGAAGGTCATTTAGCCTGGTTTGCTCTTCAGACGGGTACGGATGGTGTCCAGTCATATGTTGCAACAATCAAGGAAAAAGAGGCAAATGGAATAGTACTCGATGACATCATCGCTGCTGATGCATTTAAAATGGATTATCCGTTTTTCTTTATGGAAGATCAAATTCAAATGATCTTGGAAAATGAAAGCAAATTTGATTTTACAGACACCGTTGAGAAGTTGAAAGAACAAGTTGAAGCAACTGGTTGGTCTGTGGTCGGGGAGTTTGATTACAAGGAGATTTTATCAACCAAAGGATTTGACATTTTAGACATAAAAATAATAGCTGTATGTTCAGGCAAATATTCAGCTGAAATTCTTAGTTTGGACGATGAACGAATGGTTTCTCCGCTGATGCCTTGTACTATCGCTGTTTATGAAAAAAGTGATGGTAAAACATATATTGCAAGATTGAATTCCGGTGAAGTTGCTGTTCCATTTGGTGGAGTGATTGCAAAGGTTATGCAAACTGTGTCTATGGATACTGAAGCAATTATTCAAGAATTAATAAAATAAAAAAATTCGAGGGCATAGTCCTCGAATTTTTTTTTGATTACGACAATGCTATATCTTCCAAATTATTTCGATCAATGATTTTGATTTTACCTCTGGATAGAGATAATAACCCTTTTTTTTCAAATTCTTTCAGCAAACGGCTGACAACTTCTCTTGCAGTGCCGAGTTCAAGAGCTATATCCTCATGAGTGAGTTTCAAGAGATTGGAGTTTTTTGAAATCAAATAATTAGCCACACGTTTGTTCATGCTGTGAAAAGTTACTTCTTCCAACAACAGTAAGACTTCAGATAATGCAGAAAGCAACCTTGTCATGATTAAACGTTGAAAACGCTGATTTGCGTTAAGCAATTCATTAAAAGAATCTTCAGGTACCACCAAAATTGTAGAGTCTTTTTCGATTTCGGCAATTGCATCGAGTGGTGAATGTTCCAAAATGCAACTCATACTAAAAAGACACATCTCACCATCTACAACTCTGTATAGAGTGATTTCTTTACCATCTGGTAATGTCTTGTATACTCTGATCCGACCTGTCACAACAAAATATACGTTGTGACAAATGGAGCCACTTTCCACCAAGCTCATTCCCTTCTTCATGGATTGCGTGTATGAGTTGTTCTCAACAAGTTGAAGTTCTTCTGGCTCTAAAACATCAAATATTGGAAATTTACTCTTAGACATATTTGAAAAAATCATGAAATCCTCCAATGTAAGTATAAATCACTAAATATACCCGGTAGGGGTATGAAAGCATTATACCTTCATTGAACAATTGTGTCAATTTTGAAAGAGTAAAGGATGGTCAAATCAATCTTATTGATGCTATAATAATCATATGATATGTTTAATTTTGGAGGCGAAAAATGGAATTTATAAAAGATTATAAAACCAATGATGCATTAAGACTCTCTTTTGATGCTCTCGCAAAAAACACATTTGGGATTTCTTTTGAAGCATGGTACCAAGATGGATGTTGGAATGATCAATACATCCCATATAGCTTTCTGGATCAGGGGAGAATCATCGCCAACGCTTCTGCAAATAAGATGACACTTGTAATCGAAGGGCAAGAAGTACAGGCAATACAAATCGGGACAGTCATGACCGACCCGGATTATAAAAGAAAGGGTCTTGCTTATGAACTGATCCAAAAGATATTCAATGATTTTGATGAGTCCGTTTCACTATATTATCTGGCGGCTGATGTTGAAGCAATGTCGCTCTATAGCAGATGTGGTTTCAACGAAGTGCCAGCAGTCAAGTATTACTGGGAAAACCCACTCAAGGCCAATGTGCAGCTTGAAAAGACCCATTTGAGTCTCGAAGAGCTGATCATGGCAAAAAGAAACTCGGTTTTAAAAGGTTCCAGATTTGAAGTTATTGGAGATGAACATATTTTGAGCTTTTATTATCATCATGGCTTCAATGACAAGATTTATAGAATAGATGACGAGACTTTGATTATTGCGGATATAGTGAATGAACAGCAAGGGATTGAAATCTATGATGTGTTTTCAAAATCAAAATATGAGTTACACAATCTACTGGATAAAACCGGTGCGAAGAAGGTGAGTTTTAACTTCGATGCGGCTGGACTGATTGTTGGCTTGGAAAAAGAAGAGATAAAAAATAGCGGATGGATGATCCGTTCTCATAAAGAAATGGTACTGAAGAATCCACTTGCATATCCAAAACTGGCACAGGCGTAAAGCCCATGCCAGTTTTTTTTGGACACTAAGTATTGAGTTTGATATTTAAGCTCTTAACTTTTTCAATAGCTTGAACACGATTTCTGACATTCAGTTTTGAATAAAGATTATTTAAATGCCACTTGACCGTTCCAGTGGTGATGAACAGTTCTTTACCAATGGCATCGTTGGATAAACCCCTGGCTGCGAGTTCCAATATTTCAATCTCACGATGGGTTATGTCCATTTCGGTTTGATTCAGCAATCGGGTGACAATTGAGATAAGTGGAATAATGTTAAAATTTCTGACAGAATCATAAAGTTGATTGATTTCGCTCTTAGAGAAAAAAATATGAATGCCTCTTAGCTGGAGCTCGATCATCATCTCCACTGTGATAAAATTCATTTGATCTGCATGTTTTTCGAGCAATAAAACTGTTTTTTCAAGAGTTACAGGATTGGAATCCATGGAAGATTCATATGAAATCAGGAGTTCATAGTAATCGAAAATTACACTTATGAATATTGAATTCATTGCTCCGAATTTTTTTCTAAGTCTGATTAATTCCGTCTCCAATATAGGATAAGCTTTTTTAAGAAAAAGCGCTTTTAAGTAGGTCCATTCGATGAGGCCATGCATATGGAAAAATTCCAGTGGATCAAGATTATCTTTAAATTTGCTCAAGTGGTGCAAACTCACATCCAATTTTCCCATTTCCACTAGGGACATACCAATAGGTAAATGATAAATGAAGGATAGACTATCCATTTGGGAATCGTTGTTCACTTCTGATTGACGGAAAGAAGCAAAACGATGAAGTGCCCGATTGGCATCATCAATGACGACATTATATTCACCTAGTTTAAACATATTTAGGAGCCTATTGACATCGGCCAAGATAGCCAAGAATTCACAATCAAGTTTGCTGAATGCCCTATGTGCCTTATTGAAATAATTGACAGCATCATGATAAGAATTTTTAGCGGAGTAAAGCTGTCCAAGCGTAAGATTGGCATTGGCAAAAAATAAACTTTCATGATCGTCACCGAGGATGTTCAGTGCATTATGACCATATGTAATCTTGTCTACAATAGATAATGATATAAGGTCGCCACAGAGAGCATATAGAGAATCCATCAATGAAATTTCATTTTTCTCTACGAGTGATTGCCGGTCCATGATTATAAGTATTTTGTTGAGCTCGATGTTGTCACCGTATGTAAATGAAATCCAGGCTTTAATCAATCTTGAAAAATTATTCAGTCTGAGGTTTTCACAATCACAGAGAAGCGGGTGAATCTCTTTGAGGACAACTGGATTGAATAATCGGGTGTAGTTGGTTGAGATCCATTCATTGATTTCGTCATACTCATGGGTGAATATGTTTTTTTTCAAGGCATTTAATTCCATTGTCATCCCAAAACCTCCTGATTTCCTAAACTATTATGATTTTATCGTACACAAATTTCAATGTTTCGTCCATAACCTAACTAAAGTTCGGTGACATTGTCCATAAAATCTATAAAATTAGTTTTGAAGAAAGGATGAGTGATATGGAAAACATTTTACACTGGATTTTATTGGTTTTATTTTTTTTGTTATTGGGTCTATTAATTCTGTCGTTAGGGCTGGTTCTATTGAAGTCTATAGGAATTATACTCAGGACTATTTTTAAGAAAACAAATGTGAGTCAATTGAAAAACTTGAAGACAACATGTACTTGGACACTTTATCTTGCTGTTGGAGTCGTTGTGGTCAGCTTGATCAGTCAGTTAACGGCATCAACCCCATCTGTTGATGGAGAAGATGCTATTGCTGAACTCACCAAAGTAACACTCAATGGTGAATCACAATGGATCAGTATAAGGGGTGTCGACAAAGATGCAGATGTCTTATTGTTTCTGGCAGGGGGCCCGGGAGGGTCACAACTCGCGGCGGTAAGGCATGAATTGTCTGAACTTGAAACTGAGTTTGTTGTAGTTGGTTGGGATCAACCGGGTAGTGCAAAGACTTTTAATTTGGGTAGTGATCTTGAAGTTGAAGATTATATCAAAGATGGACTTGCACTCACAGAATATTTATGTGAACGATTTGATAAAGAAAAGATTTATGTTGTTGGAGAATCATGGGGGAGTGCTCTTGGTGTGATGATGGCATCAGAAAGACCAGAACGTTTTCACGCTCTGGTCTCAGCTGCTCAAATGGTGGACTTTTTAGAAACGGAACTCATTGACTACTCAAAAGCACTTGAGCTCAGTACCTCAAAAGGGGATACTGAAAAAATGATCAAGTTACTGGAAAATGGAGCACCACCATACTATGGCAAAGATGTCACCTGGAAAATAGCGGAATACATCAGCTATTTGGGTCATGAAATGGACATTAACCCCCAAATAACAAATCCTGGATATGATACACTCAGAGATATTTTTTCTGTGGAGTACGGCATGATTGATAAAATCAATTATGTAAGAGGCATCATACAAACCTTCAATCGAATTTACCCAAAACTTTATGATATGGACTTAAGAGTATCTTACAGAACTTTGCATGTCCCGGTAAAATTCATCGTAGGTAGACACGATATAAACGCACCTTCAGAACTCTCAGAAGATTATTTCAAGAAGCTGAGCGCACCTTCCAAGGAATGGGTATGGTTCGAAAGCTCTGGTCATAGTCCATGGATCAATGAATCAGACAAATTTGTCGATGAAATCATGAAGATGAAGAATATCCCTTGAGAGTCAGCTTCTTGAGATGGATCATCACTAATACAACGAAAACCACCCAAGGTATCAATGACAGCAATGAGAAAATCATACCAAGCATCCCGGCTGATGATGGAATAATCATAAAGAATCCTGAAGCCAATCCCCACAAACCAATTGATTTCTTGAAGTTGGGGCTTTTTAACAGAGCATAAGAAAAAAGCAATAGACAAATTGTACTGAGCACATAGTAGACGTTGAATGCAGTTCCAGTATAGCCAGCCATCAAAGCTTCACCAGCACCTAAAAATATCGGTTGATGCGCTGACTGTGCCAGAAAATATTTATGACTTAGTGTCATCATCTCAAATGCAGGATTAGAGGGATAATAGCATGCAACACCAATCGTTCCAAACATCAACGCCAATACTATTGAAGTTGGTCTCTCATTAAACAATATTACTGCAAGGGCAAGGTATATGACCACAACGATGATATTGTTGAAAAGATAAAGAAAATCCAAACTGAGAAGACCTAAAAAAGCATTTTTTTGAAAGAGTTCAAAAAATCCTAAAACAGTTTCAGGTGGGGGAGCCATTACATAGACAATGATTTGGACAGGAATGATAATCAGCATTATAAGTGCCAAATACCAGGCAACTCTCATGAGTGGTTGAAAATTGATTTTAACGCCTTGAATCATAATACAGGACCTCCTGAAATAATAATTTAAATTTTGAATAAATATTTGATGAGCCTTTCGAGCTCATTTTTTATTTCCTTTTTTGTGGATGAGCCGCCCGATGAGAAACTTAGCATAATCATACCTTGCATGGCATAAATGATGGTTTTGGCAACAATTTCCAAGCTATTAGCACTGATGATGTCTTCTTGAATCAATCTGACAAAGGCATGCTGCCAAATACCATTAAATTTTTGATCGAGGTTCTGATAACTTTCATCCTCCTCAGGTTGTATAAATGGATAAAAGTAAAAAAACCTAAAAACATTTGGATGATCAAAAAAATAATCAATATAACTGTGAAACTTGTTGAGAATATCATCCATAACGTCATCTTGAGATGAAATACTGGTTGTTAGTTCCTCTATCATGTCATTAATCATATCTAGTCGCAATGTCCAAAGTAGGGCGTTCAAATCTCGAAAATAGTAGTACAGATTGGTATGTGAATATCCGGTAATATCAGCCAAGTTTCTTACTGTTATTGCTTCATGGCCTCTGTCATGGATGATAGTTTTGGCTGCAGTTACAATCTCATTTTGAGTACGTTCTTTTTTTGTCGGCTTCATAAAATCTCCTTTTAACTAAGGTAAAATAATTTAACTTAGTTAAAATATAATGTATACCTGAGATATTGTCAAGATGAAAGTTGGCAAGTCACCCAAATGATTGAGCAGTTTCGTACAGGGTATGAATGAATTAGTAACAGAAAGGGGATTTTAAAATGTTAAGATATTCAATAATTTTTCTTGTAATAGCGTTAATTGCAGGATTTTTGGGTTTTGGAGGAATTGCAGGAGCAGCCACTGGTATTGCTAAAATATTGTTTTTTGTATTTTTAATAATATTTGTTATTGCACTCATTTCAGGAAAGAAAGTACTATAATTAAATTAATATGAAATTTAAGAAAAGACTTGAAAAACTCAAGTCTTTTTTTTACTGCCTAAAACCAGTTGTGATACCGTTTGATGTCTTTCAGCAACTGTGAAATGCTCTCAGTTTTCATTGTTTTGACTGTATCCACATACTTTGTAAAAAAATCATCAAAAGACATCTCAGTGTTCAGGTGTCTGAAAGTGTCTTCAAACAACAATTGGTACATAAGTTTCAATTCGCCTTCAGGTTGACTGTCCAGCCATGATTTGGCTTCCAAATACTCGCCATCATTGATTTGCTCATGAAACCTTTTATAATTTTCAATCCCATCTATGGCAGTTAAATGCTCATGTATTGATTTGTCCATGTGATCAGTAAGATTGGCAAGAACAAAATAACTGTTGATCATATAAAGACGTCTTGATTCTGATACATGATCTGCCAAGTATTCCACTCCTTCAGAAAAACGTCCTTGATTGATTAGTGAAATAGCATATGCTTCATGCAAGTAAGAATTTTCAGGACTCATAAGAATCAATTTCTCATAAATCGTAGACTCTTCCTTAAAGTTTTGGCTTTCTTTATAAATATTTGATAGTGTCCATAATAAGTTCTCTTCCTCACCATACTCAGAAATCAGTAGCTTGGTATAATAGATTGATTTAGAGCTGTCGACGCCACCTAATTTTTGACTGAAATCTAAATCTTCTTCAACTGTATTTCCCTTTCTATAGAGTGCTGACAGTATTTTGAGGGAGTGCAGGGACCGATTCTCATCATACCATGAAATAGCATCGGAAATTTTGCCCTCGGATAAGAGCTCATCCCCTTTGCTTATAGTTTCATGTCCTTTGATGATCATCAATTCTGATAGTGCATCTGTGAAAAAACCATTGGACACATATCGATCACTCTCACCAGGATAATAGGGGGTTACTGTGAAGGCGAAAGTATCCGTTAGATAAAGAGGCTCAATGAATCGACTGATTTCCAGTTCATCAGCTGAAGAAGTAAACTCAAATGAAAAATTGCTGTTTAGTCTTAGAGCGTCCAGTGGAATGGAACCTTTCAATTGATTTGATTTGATCTGATAACTGGCTCTTGAGTTGATGTCATAAGCTGGGTCTGTGTGTTTTGCTGTGATATAGTAAGATCTTTCATCCAAATGGACCGGATCCACAATTTCATAGTATAATACGTCATCTTTCAGTGATAAAGATTTGAATTTCACAGCTTCATGAAAGTCAAAGTCGAAATTGCTATCTTTTGTTATATCTGCAAACAGATAGAATTCTCTATCCAGCTGCTTGTCATGAATCAGTTGCCAAGGGATTGCCAGACCAACACCCAAAAAATCATCATGGATATTTTTGATTATAAAGTTGCCGTTTTCATCTGTGGGTATTAAATTGTGTGAAGTAGTGGTTATACCACTCATTCCCTTGAAGTTCTTTTCATAGACAAATGCACCATACACAGGTTGATCATTGATGTTAACTTGCCCAGTGATTGAATCGTCAGTCTGAAGTCCGGTTTCGCGAGGTTGCGCCATAGAGTCATTTTGCGATTCCGCATTAAGCCTAAAGATGTTGCCAAACAAATGACTGAACTTCCCACTGAAAACTGGTTTTTCAAAGGAGTTCCTTCTGGCCTTAAAACTCTCCAGTTCAAAATCAGGGAGCTCAACTCCTATGAAATGTCCAAGAAAATAGTAAATGTTTTTTTGGGTTTCATCGTAAATATCTGATTTCACGTTCGACATCGACTCGAGCACACTTTTGAAATCATATAATCCAAGCGACATTCCTGCTTTGATCACATGGACATCATCGTTGATGGTTGCATCATCAAAACCGTCAATAATATCAAACGCTAAATCGGAATTGCCACTGAACCATTGTGTGAGTGCTACATTTAGGACATAGTCAGGATAATCGTCATACAGATCGTAGCGCTCCTCATAGGACAAGAAAGTGTCATAAACTTTTGTGGCATCCTCTTTTCTGATGCGCATGCCTTCGATCATATATCCGTCTTCAATTGCAACAAGCATGAAGATTTCATAATTGTTCTCATTTAAAATGAGCGATAAGCGATTGTTCTCACTCTCAAGTGTGCGAGTGGTCATACTTTGCAGTTCTATCTGATGGTTTACAGGAGCCAAAGAGTTGTAAAGCTTTATGCCTTGCCAATAGAGGCGTTCAGAAAACAAAAGGATACATGCAAAAATTGTAATTAATAATAATGTTCTGACTTTTACTTTAATATGTTTTCTCATATTCTCCTCTTTCATTGATGACTGTGATGGAATAGCTGAAACTTTGTGGTGTGAAATAGGTGAGTCTTAGACTGACCGCTAATATGAATACAGAGCAGTAGACTACGAGCCCTCTTGTGGGTATTGATATTTCATAATCCAGTAGGTCTATAATTTTATGAATTAGATTTTTCTTCTCTTTTTTTAAGTCACTGATTTTCAACAAGACTTCATCATGACCTTTGAATTTGATGTTTTGGGTTGAATTTTGCCAATTGTTCATGAGTGAATACCTCCAATCAGATGTTTCTTTAGGACAGCTCTTCCTCTCTTTAACCGCATTTTCACGTTGCTGCTTGAAAGGTCCAGGATGGTTGCAATTTCATCAACACTGTATTCGTTGAAGTAATGCAGTGTGATCACTTCTCTATATGTATCCTTTAATTGTCTCAGTGCATGCTGGAGGTCGAGCACATTTACAAGCAGATCTTCAAAAACATGCATGTCTATGCTTTCATCCAATGCATCAAACGCTTGAGGGATTCTTTTACGCCAATGCATTTTGATATGGTTGAGTAGAATCCTGTAAAGAAAAGTCTTATGACTTGAGTCACCTCTGAACTTATGATGATTCCTATAAAAACTGATAAAGGTTTCCTGTGTGACATCTTCAGAGAGTTGTTCGTCACCCAGCATCACATATGCAGTCCGTTTTAGATCGTTTGAGTATTCTACCATGAGTTTTTCTATGAGTATTACTATATCATCCATTTGGACCTCCTACTTATTAGATGCACGAATCATCTGATCGGTCACACTTAGTTTAGCAAAAAAAAATACAAAATAAAACCGTCACCAATTCCGGGTGGAATGGCGACGGTTTCCGTTTTACTGTAAATCGAATCGATCGGCGTTCATTACCTTATTCCAAGCCGATACGAAGTCATTTATAAACTTTTCTTGAGAGTCTTCACTTGCATAAACTTCTGATATTGCACGGAGTTGTGAGTTCGAACCAAAGATCAGATCGATTCGTGTACCCGTCCACTTGAGTTCACCAGTCTTACGATCACGCCCCTCAAAGACATCCGCTTCTTCTGAAACCGGCTTCCAAACGGTGCTCAAATCAATGAGATTCACGAAGAAGTCATTGGTGAGTGTTTCCGGTCTCTTTGTGAAGACACCATGTGGAGACTTGCCATAATTGGTGTTCAAAACGCGTAAACCACCAATCAAGACGGTCATTTCAGGAGCTGTCAGAGTTAAGAGTTGAGCACGGTCAATGAAGAGTTCTTCTGGTCTTACAGAAAATTTGTTTTTAAGGTAATTTCTGAATCCATCCGCTTTTGGCTCGAGCACAGTGAATGCGTCTACATCCGTTTGTTCTTGTGATGCATCTGTGCGACCTGGGAAAAACGGAATGGAAACTTCAAAACCTGATTTCTTTGCAGCCAGTTCAACACCGGCACAACCGCCCAGTACGATTAAATCTGCAACTGAAACTTTCTTTTGTCCGGTTTGTTTATTGTTGAATTCTGATTGAATATTTTCCAGTGTTCGTAAAATTTCATCCAGTTCAATCGGTTGATTGATTTCCCAGTGCTTTTGTGGTTCAAGTCTGATTCGTGCGCCATTAGCTCCACCACGTTTGTCGGAACCGCGGAAAGTGGAGGCGGATGCCCAAGCTGTCCCAACAAGTTGAGATACAGTCAAACCCGAAGCAAGGATCATTTCTTTTAAATTTGAGATATCTTGGTGATCAATCAATTCATGATCAACTTCAGGTATAGGATCTTGCCAAATCAGATCTTCTGCAGGAACTTCTGGACCAAGATAACGTGAACGTGGTCCCATGTCCCTATGTGTCAGTTTGAACCATGATCTTGCGAACGCATCCGAGAATTCTTCCGGATGGTCACGATAATGCATCGCAATAGGTTTGTAAATCGGGTCCATCCTAAGGGACATGTCTGCTGTGGTCATCATCGGCGCATGATGTTTTGTTGGATCATGTGCATCGATGACTGTATCTGCCGCAGCAGGGTCGGTTGGTATCCATTGCCAAGCTCCAGCAGGACTTTTGACCAAATCCCAGTCATACTTGAAAAGCGTCTCAAGATACCCCATATCCCATTTGGTCGGGTTCGGTTTCCATGCGCCTTCTATACCACTGCTGATTGTATCACCACCATGGCCACTGCCGTAAGTACTTTTCCATCCTAGACCTTGATCTTCAATACCTGCCGCTTCAGGTTCTGGACCAACATGTGTTGCGGGACCTGCTCCATGACATTTGCCGAAGGTATGACCACCAGCGATCAAAGCGACCGTCTCTTCATCGTTCATTGCCATTCGGGCAAAAGTTTCTCTGACATCATGACCGGATGCAACAGCACTTGGTTGGCCATTTGGACCTTCAGGGTTGACATAAATCAGGCCCATTTGAACTGCTGCAAGTGGATTCTCGAGATCGCGATCACCGGAATAACGTTTGTCACCAAGCCATTCGCTTTCTGTTCCCCAATAGACATCTTCTTGAGGTTCCCAAACATCTTCACGTCCACCGGCGAAACCAAATGTCTTGAACCCCATGGACTCAAGAGCGCAGTTTCCAGCCAGTATCATTAGGTCCGCCCAAGAAATTTTGTTACCGTATTTTTGTTTTATTGGCCAAAGGAGCCTTCGAGCCTTATCGAGGTTCACGTTATCCGGCCAGCTGTTCAGTGGAGCAAACCTTTGAGTTCCATCACAAGCACCACCACGACCATCACCCATTCTGTATGTTCCGGCACTGTGCCAAGCCATACGAATGAAGAGAGGTCCATAGTGACCGTAATCTGCAGGCCACCAATCTTGTGAATCCGTCATCAAGGCGAAAAGATCTTTCTTTATTGCATTCAAATCGAGTTTCTTGAACTCTTCAGCATAGTTGAAATCAGGTCCAAGCGGATTGCTGAGGGTTGAGTTCTGATGAAGAATCTTGAGATTCAACTGATCTGGCCACCAATCCTTATTTGAGGTACCACCACCTGAAACGGGTTTTGCGGTATGGCCTGTTACAGGGCATTTCATTTCACTCATGAATAATCCTCCTTTTGGCTTCATTTGTTATCTATGCTTGTTACCCAGTCTATGAGAGATATAACAAGTGAAAGTTACATCTTAATTTTTATTTGATTTTAAGTCTATTTTATAAGTTACATAACATTGATAAAGGGTATACAGATAACACTATGAAATATGATAATTTATGTGAAAACATTACAATTCCTAGTGTTATGAGCGCTAAATTCATCGAATATCCAATACAAGGTTTGAATAATCATAAGACCATGAGGGGAAGCTAAGTGAAGTTTGTGATTGATTAAAGGAGTGAATTATCATGAATTACAAAAAAACGAAAGTACTTTTGGCTGTTTTTATGGCAATCATAATGGTGTTTTCATCGACAGTTTTCGGGGTGACAAAACAGGGAATTATTTATACGGCTCTGGGGGATTCTATTGCATATGGAACCGGGGCTACAGATCTCGTAGGATATACGGATCTTTTCAATGCGCATTTGACTAAAGTATTTGGAGAGGGTACTTATTTGAACTTGTCATATGATGGAGCTACTAGCAAACAGCTACTTTGGGCTTTATACAATTCGACTGATTTGCAAACTGCCGTTGGTGCTTCAGAAGTCATTACCATCAGTATTGGAGGCAACGATTTGTTGGGGCCATTTCTTGAGGCTTTTGGAGGAGTTATTTTCTTGTACTATATGGATCCAGACAATACTGTGGATTTTGAGTCACTTTTATCCGATCTGGCTGAATGGGAATTGGATCCGACCACACAACCTCAATTCAATATGATGCTCTCAGATTTAATGATTGAGTTTCCTAATTTTGTGTATAATTTTGCAACTAACTGGGGACTCATAATTAGTAGAATCAGAGCATTGAACCCTGAAGCGGATATTTATGTCAACACAGTCTTTAATCCTCTGAAGTTCAGTCAGAACCTCTATCAATTCGCAGACCCTGCTATTCAAGGATTGAATGTACCCATTCTTTTTTTAGCTGGCACGTATGACTATAAAGTGGTGGATGTCTATTCGAGATTTGAAGAGTATAGGAACCCTAAAAAACTTGCTGTTGGAGACTTGAGCACATTTGCATCTTTAATGGATCCGGATTACAGTGGTCCAGTACCACTTCATCCAACGGATATGGGCTATAGTTTTATTTTCAATATGCACAAGGATCTAATGGATTAATCAAAAATTAAGCGATTGTCGTAATACCCAAAAAAACTACAGTGATCAATTGCTGTAGTTTTTTTGGGTTCAATTTTAATGATTGATTGCACAAAACCCGAGGTATATATCCTACTAAGAAAGTAGGTGTTAAAATGGAATTTAAGAAAGTACAAATTGGTGCAAAAATCAATCGGAATGTCGATCGTATATGGGAGTATTACACTGAACCGGAGCATGTGATGCAGTGGAATCATGCTTCTGATGATTGGCATTGTCTTGCTGCGGTAAATGATTTGAGGGAAGGTGGTAGATTTTGTTATACCATGGCGTCGAGAGACGGAAAAGTGAGTTTTGATTTTGAGGGTAAGTATGTGACCATTGTGCCACCAAGCAGGATTTTTTATATTCTTGATGATGAAAGAACGGTGGATGTACACTTTAAACCTCAAAATGACGGCACAGAAGTGAAAATTGAGTTTGATGCCGAAGGTGAAAATTCTATAGAAATGCAAAGACAAGGCTGGCAGGCAATACTGGATAATTTCAAGAAATATGTGGAGGCGTGATATGGAAGGCATCCGAAAAATAATGGCGTGTTTATGGTTTGATCAAGAAGCTGCGAAAGCAGGTGAATTTTATCTGGACGTTTTTAAAAAAAGCAAACTTTTGAGCAAATCCTTAATGACAGGAACACCATCAGGTGATGTGGAGAGCTTGACTCTGGATATTGAGGACATCAATCTGATGCTGATATCGGCGGGACCATATTTCAAGATCAACCCTTCCATTTCATTTATGATCTCATGTGCTGATCAAGATGAAGCCAGGAAGTATTGGGACGCATTTATTGATGGTGGTCAGGCATTGATGCCACTCGACAAATACGATTTCAGTGAATTATATGGATGGGTGGAAGATCGATTCGGTGTATCATGGCAGATCATGTATGTTGGTAATGAACCCATCAAAACGAAAATTAGACCTGCGCTCATGTTTGTTGGTGACAATTGCGGACATGCCGAAGAGGCAATTGATTATTATGTGGATATTTTTGGTAAGTCTGAACTGAAATCTGTATCAAGATATGGAGAAGGATTTCCACCCAACAAACCGGAGATGCTCAATTTTGCCGAATTTATACTCGAAGGTCAAAGCTTCTCAATCATGGACAGTGCATATGACCATGAGTTTGCATTCACTGAGGGCGTTTCATTGATCATCAACTGTGACACTCAAGAAGAGATCGATTACTACTGGGACAAATTGTCAGCCGATCCAGAGGCGGAACAATGTGGTTGGATCAAAGACAAGTATGGTGTGTCATGGCAGATTTCTCCAACTATCTTGAACGATATGATGGATGACAAGGACCCAGCAGCAATCGAAAGAATCACAAATGCATTTTTGAAAATGAAGAAATTTGATCTTGAGGAGTTAAAAAAAGCATATCATGGAGACGTTGACTAAAATCACAGCTGAGTGATTTGTATACATGGTTCCTGAAGGTGTATCTGTTGTATTTAGCAACAATTGGGTATCAATCCAAACAAATCGATCAGAAAGGAACTGAAATTATGAAACTTCCAAAAAAAGAGTATGAAAAGAAACTCACAGAACTTCAAAGTGAACTCGTCAAACTCCAAGAATGGGTCGTCCATGAAGGTCTGAAAGTAGTTGTCATATTTGAGGGCAGAGACGCAGCCGGAAAGGGAGGTGCGATCAAACGAATCACAGAGAGTCTGAATCCTAGGACCTGTAGAGTTGTAGCACTACCGAAACCAACTGAAAAAGAGAGAACCCAGTGGTATTTTCAGCGCTATGTTGCTCATCTGCCAAGTGCCGGTGAGATTGTATTGTTTGATAGAAGTTGGTATAACAGAGCGGGCGTGGAGCGCGTCATGAGTTTTTGCACCGATGAGGAATACTGGGAATTTTTTAAATCCGCGCCTGAATTCGAAGAGATGTTGATCCGTTCTGGAATCATTTTGATCAAATATTGGTTTTCAGTGAGTGACGAGGAGCAGGAAAAGAGATTTCAAGACCGCATCAATGATGAGACTAAAAATTGGAAACTCAGTGAAATGGATTTGGAAGCCAGGTCGCGTTGGGTGGAATATTCAAAAGCGAAAGACGTCATGTTCCAGTATACAGATACAGAAAGTTCACCTTGGTATGTCATTGAATCCGATATGAAGCGCAATGCACGGATCAACTGCATTTCTCACCTGTTGTCTGTGATTCCGTACAAAGACATTGAAAACAAGAAATATAAGATGCCAAAAAGACAAGAAAATTCGGGGTACGTCAGGCCACCGATCGATTCCATGAAATATGTGCCCGATGTCGCGCTCGAGCTAGCAATGAAAATAAACAAGAAAAAAAAATGAAACAAAAATGAAACAAGAGGAACTGAGACAACCCACCGGTTGATGATTACCGGTGGGTTGAACATGTTAAAATAATTATACATTAAAATGACGGAATCACCTTGTCATTTTGTTAATTTTTAGATAAACTATACTTAACAGTATTCTAAAATTTCAAATAATTATATATCTCAAACAAGAATGAGGGATCAAAATGATTGTTTTTACAAACAACCCGAAAGTAAGATCTGCTTTTTACGGGTCGGAACTGAAATTCGTCGAAGGTCAATATCTGGATGTACTTATAAAGGTGAGAGACGAGATCCATAAGCATTTCAAGTTGTTGACACATCCTTTGTCGGGGAGTATCAAACCCAATGAGACCCCTTATAAATCAATTGCTATAGAGCCATGTGACATGCTCGATATCAACTCACTCATGATGATAGAGAATGCAATACTGGTTCATGACAAGTTGGTGAATGACAAACCCACACCCGAGTGGTCAGACAGGATTTTGGAAGATTTCATGATTATTGATTTGGATTTGTTTTATCATGCAGTTGTCAAATCGGTGTAACTTTTTTTTACACTAGATTGATAATATAATAACAAACTTAAGGAGGGAAAGTCATGTTGGCAGTCAACAAAGACAACTTCGAAACTGAGGTTTTACAAAGTGATTCACCTGTACTGGTGGATTTTTGGAGTGAAGGATGTGAACCATGCAAAGCACTTATGCCAGAGGTTGAAGCACTGGAAGCCATTTACGGTGAAAAAATCAAATTCGTAAAACTGGATACCACACAAGCGAGAAGGCTTGCCATCAAAGAACGTGTACTCGGTCTTCCAACCATCGCCATTTACAAAGATGGTGTCAAAACCGATGAAGTAGTAAAAGACGCCGCTACTAAATCCAATGTGGAATCCATGATTCAAAAATACATTTGATCGGCGTTAGAAAGGAGGTGCTCCCATGCGTCTTGAAATAGGAAACATCAACATCCAAGATATACAATTTGGAGACAAAACAGAAGTGAAAAGTTCAATTCTTTATGTTGAAAAAGAAGCATTGATCAGTGCGATTTCAGGTGATGACCATATTCGTTCCATTGATGTGGAAATCGTAAGACCTGGTGAAAGCGTTAGAATCACACCGGTTAAAGATGTCATTGAACCAAGAGTGAAAGTGGATGGACCCGGTGGTATTTTCCCTGGAATCTTGAGTAAAGTGGATACAGTTGGAGAGGGTCGAACTCATGTGCTCAAAGGAGCCGCAGTAATGACCACAGGTAAGATCGTCGGTTTCCAAGAGGGAATAGTTGATATGACCGGTCCTGGTGCCGACTATACGCCTTTTTCAAAATTATGCAACGTCGTAATCATTGCAGAACCTCACGAGGGAATCAAACAACATGAACATGAATACGCTGTAAGACTGATTGGTTTTAAGGCCGCAAAATTTTTGGGTGAGGCAGGTAGAAATGTCACCCCTGATGACATTGAAATTTACGAAACCAAACCATTGATCAAATCTCACGAAGAATTCCCGGATTTACCGAAAGTCGCATATGTATACATGTTGCAAACACAAGGTTTATTGCATGACACCTATGTCTATGGTGTTGATGCGAAAAAAATTGTGCCTACCCTTCTTTATCCTACTGAAGTCATGGATGGCGCCATAGTTTCCGGAAACTGTGTTTCAGCATGTGATAAAAACACGACGTATATCCATTTGAACAATCCAGTTATTCATGATTTATACAAATTACATGGCAAAGAGTACAACTTTGTGGGAGTAATCATCACCAATGAAAACGTATACTTGGCCGATAAAGAACGTTCATCCAATTGGACGGCGAAACTGGCCGAATATCTGGGGCTTGATGGAGTCATAATTTCCGAAGAAGGTTTTGGAAACCCCGATACCGATTTGATCATGAACTGTAAGAAAATTTCTGAAAAGGGAATAAAAACGGTAATTCTGACAGATGAATACGCTGGTAGGGACGGTGCTTCACAATCCCTCGCTGACTCGGATCCGTCAGGTGATGCGTGTGTCACAGGAGGCAATGCAAATATGACAATCATCCTTCCAAAACTTGATCGCTTGATTGGTCATCAGGAAGTTATTGATGTCATTGCTGGTGGCTTTGACGGTTCATTAAGGGCCGACGGTAGCATCGAAGTTGAAATTCAAGCCATAACAGGTGCGACAAGTGAAGTTGGATTCAACAAGATGACTGCTAGAATGTATTGATATAAAATTGGTAAGAACATATAAAATGAGGAGGTATAACATGAGTAGATATGATGGCAAAAAAATTGTGATCATTGGCGATAGGGATGGAATTCCTGGCCCAGCGATACAAGAATGTCTCAAACCATTGGATTGCGAAGTGATTTTTTCTTCAACAGAATGTTTTGTCTGAACGGCTGCAGGCGCGATGGACTTAGAAAATCAAAAACGTGTGAAGGATGCTGTAGAACTTTACGGTGCTGAAAACGTTGTTGTGATTATAGGTGCATCGGAAGCTGAAGCTGCTGGTCTAGCAGCTGAAACCGTAACTGCAGGAGATCCAACTTTTGCCGGCCCTTTGGCGGGTGTCGAATTGGGTCTTAGAGTTTATCATGCATGTGAACCTGAATTTAAAGATGAAGTAAATGCCGATCTATACGAAGAACAAATCAGTATGATGGAGATGGTTTTGGATGTCGATGAGATTATCAGCGAAATGCAAACCATTAGAAATGAGTTCTGCAAATTTAACGATTAATTTTTGTGAGGAGGGATTTACCATGGCAAAAGCTAGGGTTGTCCACTATATAAATCAATTCTTTGCTGGCATTGGAGGCGAAGAACAGGCAAATGTAAAACCACATGTATCAGTAGAACTCCCGGTAATATCACAACAACTCGCCAAACTATTGGGTGATGAAGCTGAAATAGTTGCGACTGTTGTTTGTGGGGATTCATATTTCAATGAAAATTTGGAAAGTGCAAAATCCGAAATTCTTGAGATGATCAAGAAAGCCAATCCAGATATGCTCATCGCAGGCCCGGCATTCAATGCAGGACGATATGGGATGGCATGTGGAGCTGTTGTGAAAATGGTAAAGGATGAAATGGACCTTAAAGCGTTCACAGCGATGTACGAAGAGAATCCTGGTGTCGATGTATTCAAGAAAGACATATTGATCATCAAGACTAGTGATTCGGCTGCTGGAATGAGAAAAGCACTTCCATCTGTGGCCAAAATGGCTCTCAAGATCATCAACGGAGAGACCATCGGAACCCCCGATGAAGAAGGCACCATTACACGAGGGTTGCGTGTGAACGTGTTCAGTGAAGAGCGTGGATCCATGCGTGCTGTCAATATGCTGGTCAAGAAGCTAAAAGGCGAAAGCTTTACGACAGAGTATCCTATGCCTACATTTGATAGAGTGGCAGCAAAACCGGCCATTAAGGATATAACCAAGGCAAAGATAGCTGTAGTGACTTCAGGGGGCATTGTCCCTAAACACAATCCTGATAGAATTGAGTCTTCGTCGGCTTCGAAATATGGCCGCTATGACATTTCCACATTCAAAACACTCAGTGAGGCAGATCATGAAACTGCTCATGGGGGTTATGATCCCACCTATGCCAATTTAGACCCTAATAGAGTGGTACCTATTGATGTCCTCAGAGATTTGGAGCATGAAGGCAAGATTGGGAGCCTCTTTCAGTATTTTTATTCTACAGTTGGAAACGGAACTTCAGTCGCTAACTCAGTGAAGTATGCGGAAGACATAGCCAAGGATTTGCTTGCAAACAATGTTGACGCAGTGATTCTCACCTCAACCTGAGGTACGTGTACTCGTTGCGGTGCAACGATGGTTAAAGAAATAGAACGTGCAGGTATTCCAGTCGTTCATATGTGTACGGTAGTTCCAATTTCACTGACGGTAGGAGCAAATAGAATCATACCGACAATTGCAATACCTCATCCACTCGGGAACCCTTCACTTGAAGCTATCGAAGAGAAATTGCTTCGTAGAAAATTGGTGGAAAAGGCACTTGTGGCACTTGAAACTGAAGTGGACGGGCAAACTGTTTTTGAAGACTAAGACTTAAATTAGATGGGCTTGTCCCATCTAATTTTTACTTGAGTAAAGAATATGTCGGAGGTGTTTATATGACCAATCCAGTTCTTAAAAATGCTAGTTATATTCTGGTGCACGCACCAGATATGATTGTGCACAATGGTACAACTGCCACTGTTGAAAAGAAGACCAATCATAATTCCGAATATCTGGAAAAACTAAGAGACTCTTTAAGGTCATATGATGAAGTCGTGAATTATGCACCAAATCAAGTTTTTATTGGCAATATGACCCCAGAGAGCCTAAATGATTTGGTTATGCCGTGGTATACACAACCTGTAAAAGGTGAACGTTACGGCAAGTTCGGTGAAATCATGCCTCAAGATGAGTTCATTTGCATGATGAAAATTTCGGATGTATTTGATCTTGTGAAGTTGAGTCAATCCTTTACATCTGAACTGAAAACGAGACTATCGAATCATAATCTTTTTAGTGAAGATGAAATCAATCTTCTAAAAGATGGCGAACCTGATGAGACAATTCTTTCCCTGGTGGTGGATCATCATAGCGAAGGCATTTATCATGATAACAAGCTCGTCGGCTGTGTGAAGAAAGCCCATGATTTCGATACCAATCTCAATGCCCATGTCATGTTTGAAAATTTGGTCGCAAAAGCGTCTGGTGTTCTCGCAGTCAAGCATTTGATGGCTCAAACAGATGTTCCTTTTGATGAAGTTGAATATGTGATTGAATGTTCAGAGGAAGCATGTGGGGATATGAACCAGAGAGGTGGAGGCAATTTTGCAAAGGCAATTGCTGAAGGTTCGGGGTTCTTAAACGCCACTGGTTCGGATACGCGAGGATTCTGCGCAGGCCCGGCGCATGCGCTCATCAGCGCAGCTGCATTGGTCAAATCCGGTGTCTATAAAAATGTTGTAGTAGTAGGCGGCGGAGCAACTGCAAAACTTGGCATGAATGGTAAGGATCACGTGAAAAAAGGATTGCCGATTCTTGAAGATGTATTGGGTGGTTTTGCAGTATTGGTATCAGGAGATGACGGCATATCACCGGTTGTAAATTTGAGTTTGGTCGGTCGTCACACTGTTGGAACGGGTTCCTCACCACAAGCGGTCATTACGGCACTGATCACACAACCTCTTGACAAAGGCGGACTTAAGATCACGGATGTGGACAAATATTCTGTGGAAATGCAGAACCCGGATATCACAAAACCTGCAGGTGCAGGGGATGTGCCGGAAGCGAATTACAAAATGATAGCAGCACTTGGTGTCAAAAGAGGTGAACTTGAAAAAGCGGAACTAATGAATTTCGTGAAAACGCATGGTATGCCTGGTTTTGCACCAACACAAGGGCATATTCCTTCAGGTGTTCCATTTATAGGTTTTGCAATTGACCAAATCAAGTCTTCAGAACTCAACCGTGTCATGATTGTAGGAAAGGGTAGCCTGTTCCTGGCAAGAATGACCAACCAATTTGATGGCGTTTCTTTCGTGATGGAGAAAAACAAGTCTGAAAATGTTTGTGCGGAAAATTCCGGTTATGACGAGTCACAAGTGAAGCGGTTGATTGCCGATGCCATGAGAAAACTCGCAGAAAACTTGACGGAATAGAGAGGTGATTGTAATGACAATCAACAAATTGATCAGTGATACCTTTTTGGAAATCGCAGATGCACTCGAGACTGGAACGTTTGGAAAACGTAGACGAATTGGTCTGACGCTACTCGGAAGTGAACATGGTATGGACAACTTGATTCAAGGTGCCATACTTGCAAAAAAAAGCAACTCAGATATGGAAATCGTTCTGATTGGTCCTGATCATTCAAGTGGTTTTGAAACCTTGATCGCAAATTCCGAAGAGGAAATGCATAAGGTAATGGAAAATGCTCTTGATGAAGGCGTGATAGATGCCGCTGTGACGATGCATTATAATTTTCCAATCGGTGTTTCCACAGTAGGAAGAGCTATAGCTCCGGGAACAGGTCGAGAAGTATTCATTGCGACAACAACAGGAACTTCAGCGATCAATCGAATCGAAGCAATGGTGAAAAACTCGATTTATGGTGTCATTGCCGCAACTGCTTCAGGGATTGCCAAACCAACTATTGGAATACTCAATGTAGATGGTGCCAGAACTGTGGAAAAAATATTGAGGCAAATTCAAAGTAAAGGTTTCGATTTCAAATTTGGTGAATCCAAAAGAAGCGATGGTGGTTTGATCCTCAGAGGAAACGATTTGCTGCAAGGTGCCGTGGATGTGGTTGTCACAGATACTTTGACTGGTAATATAATCATGAAAATGTTATCTTCGTTTACGAGCGGAGGCAACTATGAAAACTTAGGATATGGTTATGGTCCAGGTATTGGTGAAGGCCAGCACCGAAATATATTGATCCTGTCAAGGGCTTCAGGCGAGCCTGTGGTTGCTGGTGCTTTAAAATATGCGGATGAATTGGTGAAAAACAATTTGAATACAATTTCTGACGAGATTTTTGATAAGCTCAACCGAATCCATTGGAAAAACATTATTGAAGATGCACTTGAAAAACCATGTGAATCATCGGAAGTCAAAGCTCCCGATAAAATCGTCGTTACGGGCACCATTGTAGGGATTGATATCATGGAACTGGAAGATGCTGTAAAGACTCTCTGGAGACAAGGCATCTATGCTGAAAGTGGCATGGGTTGCACAGGACCTATTTTGCTTGTGCCTGAGACGCGTTTGAACGAGTGCATTAATCTACTTTCCAACGCGGGTTTATCTGGCATGGGTGGAGATCCTTGTTGATAAGACATCTAATTTAAGAATACAAAGGTGAATACATATTGCCTTTGTATTCTTTTTTTTGCGAATCACAGGGTCTTTGGGGTATACTTATGAAAGAGTGCAAGACATAGAACGAAGGAAAGTGGTGAGATGAAAGAATCTATAGCAATTATTGACCTCGGTTCAAACTCCATTCGGATGAATATTTTTGGAATAAATGATCAAGGTGGTTACAGCATATACGACCAAGCCAGTGAAATGGTCCGTTTGAGCGAGGGACTTGGTAGCGATCTGATTTTGAAAGAAGAACCGATAAAAAGAACCATCAGTGCACTGATTTACTTTCAAAAATTGATTGAAGTCAATTCTGTCAAAAAAGTATATGCACTTGCAACCGCAGCTGTTAGAATGGCTAAAAATCAGCATGTGTTTTTGGAACGCGTGAGACTGGAAACGGGCTTTGAATTCACTGTGTTATCAGGAAACCAGGAAGCCTACTATGATTATTTGGGTGTAGTCAATTCCATGGAACTTAAAGACGCTCTTATTGTCGATATAGGCGGTGGAAGCACAGAGCTGATTTGGATGAAGGAGCGAGAACTGATTAAAGCGATCAGTTTACCAATTGGTTCGGTCACTTTATCGGAAAAGTTCAGCGACATCAAGTCTCGAAAAAAGAGAATGGAAATGGCTGAAAAGTATATTAAAGCCTTTTACAAGAAAATCGATTGGTTAAGTGAACTCAAGGGAAGTCCTATTATCGGACTGGGGGGAGTCATCCGTACACTGGGTAAAGTCGATCGCGCCAAGCATGGTTATCCACTGGAAAACCTGCACAATTATAGATTACATGAGACTGAAGTTCAAGCCATATGCAATCAGATATTTGAATGCGATCAAAAGGGTCTTGAGAAAATATCCGGGATCAGCAAAAGGAGAGCGGATATCATAGGACTCGGACTATTGCCTTTCAAATGCTTGTTTGAGATGAATGACGCCCCTGAAATTCGGATCAGTGGAAATGGTCTTAGGGACGGTTATTTCTATGAAAAGTACTTCACTTCAATTGGAAAGCCATCAATAGTGGAGGATGTCCTTTTGCAGAGCAAAGAGAATATCATGCGTCGTTTTGATGTGAATCAGAAGCATGCCAATCATGTAAAGAATCTGACCCTAAAGCTCTTTGATGGACTGAGTCAGGCTTTTGAGTTTGAACCCGGAGACCGAAAAATATTGAGTACTGCAGCTATGCTCCATGATATTGGAATGCATATCGAATATTATGACCACCACATTCATGGTTATTACCTCATCATGAACGGAAGACTTGAAGGGTTGACAAATGCTGAGCGGATTTCCGTCGCTTTTTTGGTAGGAAATCATCGATCCTCTGGCATTAAGAGTCAAATGGATGACTATATAGGCATTGTCAGTAAAAACGAGATTCAAAGGCTTTGGAAGTTGGCTGTGATACTGATGCTTTGCGAGCAATTTGACCGAGCTGAAAACGGTGTGGTAGAGGATTTGGATGTCAAGATTACTTCAGAAACGATTGAAATCCACATGATTTCTACGGACACACTTGATCTTGAAATCTCATCCGCAAAGCAATTCAGCGACCGATTCGAGAAAATATATCAAAGACAAGTTCAATTTATAAGATGTGAAGGAGGATTATAAAATGTATAAAGCGATTATTTTGGATTTATATGGTACTTTGCTTGATATTCACACCGATGAGTCACAGGAATATCTTTGGAACAAAATGGCTTTTTTCTTTAAGATGAAAGGTGCGGATTACTCTTCAGTTGAATTGAGGAACGCTTACACAGAACAAGTGGATCAACTCCTTGAAAAGAAAAGAATGAAAGGCGTTGAACATCCCGACATAGATGTTCTTAAAGTATTCAAGAACCTTTTCAAAATTAAGAACATGGAATCTTCAAGAAGCACAGCTCTCGAAATGGCTAGATTCTTTAGAATCATATCACTTGATTATGTGCGTTTGTATCCAGGAGCGATTGAACTTTTGGAGTATTTGAAAGCCGAAAAGTACAAAATATTTTTATTGTCGAACGCACAAGAATCGTTTGCTTTTGATGAACTGGATTTTACTGGAATCAGTAAATATTTTAAATCGATTTACATTTCATCTGGTTATAAAATTGCTAAGCCTGATGAGGATTTTTTCAAAATACTCCTTGAAAAAGAGCATTTGTCTCCAGCTGACTGTCTCATGATCGGCAATGACCACACAACGGACATAGAGGGTGCAAACCGTTTGGGGATGGACAGCATTTATATTCATACCAACTGCTCACAGAGAGTGGTTCCTGATGAGATCGGAGCAAAATGGCGTGTGGATTCGGGAGACTTGTTTGAGGTTTTGGAAGTCATCAAATCCTTTGAAAAGTGATGGAGGAAAATCACATGAACATCATAGAATCCTTACTTGATGCTGACCCTTCGGTAAAACGTATGACTCAAAAATACCTTTTGGATATGAATCCTGACTTTGTGGAAGACGGTTGGATTTCAAGATTCTTGGGATTTTTTGATTCTGAAACTGGAACATGGGGTGGTGGCATATACGGTCCCAAATGGATCTCAACGTTTTATACGCTAAGAGATCTTGCCTCTCTGGAAATCAGACCAGATCATCCCATTTATCAAATAGGGCTGGATACACTCATCAAACACATGTGGTCAGACAAGTGGCATGAAGACGACGTCTGTGTGGTGGCAATGCTTGTGAGTCTTTTGACTTATGGTCAATCGGACTCGAAAATTGTAGATGATATGATCTCATACCTCATTGGCACTCAATTGAAAGATGGCGGGTGGAACTGTGCCATTACATACAAACCGTCAGACAAAAGCTCCATCAATACGACCCTTTCTGTTCTGGAAGCTTACAGGGATTATGAGCAATTCGGGTACACCACACATTTAAAAACTGTACTAGAGCAGACCATACCAGGACAGGACTACCTTTTGAAAAGACATTTGATGTATCGTCTGACAAACGATGAATTGGTGATTTCATACATCAAGGATTTTCACTTTCCCACACGTTGGAAGTATGATGTCCTGAGAGCACTGTGTTATTTTGCTTCAGTCAATTACGAGAAAGTGCCCGAACTGTCTGAAGGGTTGTCGCTTTTGAAAAACAAATTCAAAAAAGGCTATTTGCATAAAGGACCAACCTATACAGGAAAACATCATTTCAAAATGGAAACAGGGAAAATTGGGACTATGAACACTTTGAGAGGTCTTATGGTGCTGAGAACGTTTGAACCGGATGAATATTACAGAATTATAAATATGGAATAAATGCGTAAAAAATTCTCATTTAAGAGGATTTTTTTTTGTGCGTTGGTGGTGTGATCATTTAGGCCGCAAATATTTATTTTGGGTTTCGAGGACATTCATTTTCAATCCGTAAGTATCCTCCATATTGGCGTGATCACTGATTTTATGGAGTTTGTGTGTCAGTTCCATAAGCATCTTAGGATAACTGAAGCCTTTGACACCAAAATGAATATCATCTTTCATGATTTTACGATATTTGAGTGCAGTAACGTGAAATTTTTCCTTCATTAGGGCATTCAAGTATTTCTGATCACTGAAGCCACAATTTGTAACAATCTCTCGAATGGGTGTGTCCGAATTCTTGAGTTCATAAAGCACTTTTTCCAATCGAACATTATTTAAGTATTCCTGAAAAGATATGCCAAGAATTTCCTTGATGAAATGGGATAAGCGGTGAGCACTGATGTTGACCAGTTTTGCGAGCGTCTCGAGTGTTATTTTTTCGGTATAGTGCTTGTTGATATAGGCATTGATTTTATAAAATCGGATCAGATACAGATCATAATTTTTCTTTTTTATGTCGAGGTATCTTTCTTTTAATCTTACAGAGTACAAATCAAATAAATACATATTGTAGTACCCAATAAGTCTATAACGCGTGTTGACGATAGAATCCAGAGGTTTCATCAAAGTGATCAGTTGTGACATGATGAGAGGGACTTCATGGTATTTATGGGCGAGCTCATCAAATGTGAAAACGCGATTTTTAAAGGGGAGCTTATCAAAAAAAAGATTCAAGCTTCTAAGATAGGATTTTTTGAATCGGAATGAAATGGAAATGGTGTCACCAAAGGACTTCATAGAATGTTTTTGATTGATATAAATGATAAAGACATGATCGGGTGTCAGTTCATACGTTTTTCCTTCACAATCAATTACAACTTTTCCTTCAAACAACCATATGAACTCCAGTTCATCGTGAACTTCTTCATCGTGATCGACATAGGCGTTGAAATAGCATTCAAAGGGCAAATCATATTGCTCGAATGCATCGATACAGTTTTGTCTCATGACGGATTCTCCTCGCAATGTGTTGTTGTTTGTTAATTCTATCACATTATAAGAAATATGACAATTTAGCTAATCAAAATACGTTCGATACTATTGTGGTTTGGCCCTCAATAAAGTATTCTGATTGTGAATTTAGTCACAAAATATAGGGGGGTAATATGTCATTGTTGAGTATTTTTGTTTCAATGGTGTTCTACATGCTATTTTTGTTTTTATTTTTGGAATATTCCAGAGAAAAACAAGGGTTCTACAAGTGGTTTTCGATCATTGCCATTTGCTCATTTCCACTATGGTTCTTAAACATTGATTCATGGTTCAGATGGGCAAAAACAATCAGTATTTTATTGCCATTATGTTTTTTCAATTATGTGCGGATCTCTAATGATGGAAATCATAAAATTATCCTGGCATCTTTGAAAAAGAAGTGGCCAATGTGGGTTCTCTATGCAGTGCTCACACTGAATATCGCAGAAGCGATGCTCCAGGATATCAGCGCAGGGAATATCTTCAATGCTTTGTGTGGCTTTATTTTATGTGTAACGATTCCACTACCGACCATTCATTGGCGCATTGGTAAAAATGATGGCAAAAACTCCTTTGCAGAGGTAATCGCAGACCTTCCATTGGCATGGTGCTTACTTTATGTGACTTGGAATGCGGCGTTTGTCTATGGTGAGAACATCAGTTACTTTGCATCTAGTTTATGTATTTTGATCATACCGCAAGTTTGGATGTTTTTTAAAAAACGTGTGGATCTGTGGCTGATGGCAAGGGTTTATACACTGGCGATCCATCTTTTGATTCGAGCTTCTTATGATATTTTCACACCTATAATGGATTCCAGTGCCTGGTTTAGCGCTTCTTTCTTAAACTATTGGGGAATATTGAATTTAGTGCTTCACGGTGCCTATCTGATTTATTGGTTCTTTAACTACCGCAACAAAAATTATGTGTTGAAGTATTCGGAGAAATATTACGGCTATTAAATGGGATAAAGGAGGACAATCAATTGACAGAACAAGTTAAGTTGCTGGAGTTTGTTAACAAGGTTTCCATGACAAAAATGGGATCTAAAAGCGGTGTGACACACACAGATCCACGTTTTAAACTGTTAGAAAAAGTCGTTACCGAAGAAATGGCAGAGGTGGCTTTGGCACTGGAATATCGAGTGCATTTAAGAGCGGAGGAAATCGCAAAAAAATGTAATAAGCCAGTGGCTAGAACAAAAGAGCTGCTTTGGGATTTGGCGATGGCGGGTGTTGCCACTGTCAAGCGCGAGGGTGAAGAGGACACTTTCTGGTATGAGACGTGGGTGCCAGGGATTTTCGAGATGGTTGTGAACCACAAAGAAAATGTTGCCAAATACCCACAAATCGGTCAAGCGTTTGATGACTACGGTCTTTTGAGAAATCCAATTGCGGCAGGAAATTTTCCAGTTGGACTGGGTTTGATGCGCGTAATTCCAATTCAGTCTTCATTGGATGCTTCCAGTAGACAGGCTTCCAGCGAGGAAGTATCGAAATACATTGATGAAGCACGTGTATTATCGGTTTCAGATTGTTCTTGTCGCACTTCCAGAGAAGAGTTGAATCAAGGTTGTGGGCATTTAAAAGAGGATATGTGCATTCAACTGGGCGATGCGGCAGAATACTACATTCGCACTGGACGTGGTAGAGAAGTCACAAAGCAAGAAGCTTATGAAATTATCCGTAAGGCTGAGCGTGATGGTCTTATGCACTCCATTCCAAATACAGAAGGGGACGGGCATACGCATGCGATATGCAATTGCTGTGGTTGTAGCTGTTATGCCCTTAGAGCAGCGGGGATGTATAATAACCCTGACATGGTTCGATCCAATTTTGTCAGTACAATTGATGAGACGAAATGCGTCGGATGTGGTGAGTGTGTCGAAGTATGCCCGACCAATGCGATTAAGCTTGGCCATAAGCTTTGTGTCAACAGTGAAGTCGAAACAGTTCAGCGCACGGAATTTCCTCATGATACAGAATGGGGACCAGACAAGTGGAACCCTGATTATCGCATCAATAGAAAAGAAACACTTGATATGGGGACTTCTCCGTGCAAGACAGAATGCCCTGCTCATATATCGATTCCCGGCTACATCAAACTGGCCTCTCAAGGAAAGTTCAATGAAGCGCTGGAAATGATCAAGAAAGAGAATCCGTTCCCGGCAGTATGTGGACGAATATGTCCTGCTCTTTGTGAAAGTGCATGTACCAGAAATGGCGTAGATGGCTCTGTTGCGATTGATGATATCAAAAAGTATATTGCGGAACTGGATCTCAAAAAGGAAAATCGATTTATCCCGGAAATAAAAAAGGATTATGATAAGAAGATTGCAATCGTCGGTGGTGGTCCATCGGGTTTGAGCTGTGCTTATTATCTCGCAGTGGAGGGGTATAAGGTCACTGTTTTCGAAAAGGAAAAAGAACTTGGCGGCATGCTCCGATACGGCATCCCGGCATTCAGGTTGCAAAGAGATGTCATTAGTGCTGAAATTGATGTCCTTAGAGAAATTGGTGTTGAATTTGTTACTGGCGTAGAGGTCGGCGCAGATCTTTCCATTCCAGAGCTTCGAGAAAAAGGATTCAATGCGTTTTATGTCTCGATTGGTGCGCAAAAGGGACGGCATCTCGGAATAGAAGGTGAGAATGTTTCCAATGTAATCACAGGTGTGGATTTTTTAAGGGAGACTTCTCTCAATCCGATCTATGATAATTTGGGCAAAACGATTGTCATCGGTGGTGGTAACGTTGCTATTGACGTCGCTCGAACAGCACTCCGTTTGAAAAATTCAGGTGTGCAAATGTTCTGTTTGGAATCCAGAGATTCTATGCCTGCGCTAGAAGATGAAGTGCATGAAGCACTTAAGGAAAGCGTTGAAATCAACAATGATTATGGACCGAAACGTATACTTGTCAGAGACGGTAAAGCTTATGCGATTGAGTTTAAGAAATGTATCCGTATTTTTGATGAGAACAATAGATTCAATCCATTGTTTGACGAAGATGATTGTATCACTGTTGAGGCGGACCATATAATACTTTCTGTCGGACAGCAAATTCATTGGGGCAAATTGTTTGAAGGCCTTGATGTCGAATTGAATCCAAATCAAACGATTAAAGTGGATGCTCAAACTTTGCAATCAAGCGTCAAAGATATTTTTGCAGGTGGCGATGCCGCAACAGGTCCCAAATATGCGATTCATGCAATTGCACATGGAAAAGAAGCCGCTATTTCAATTCATCGTTTTGTGAATAGAGGTCAAAGTTTGGTCTATGGTCGCAATAACAAAGTGTTTGTGTCAGTAGATCAAGACACGGTGGATTATAGTGGTTATGATCATGTGAGTCGAGAAAGAGTCTACACATTGCATTTGGACAGTTTGGAGAATTCATTTGTTGATCCTAGAGGCATTTTGACGGAAGATCAAATCAAAAAAGAAACGATGCGTTGTTTGTCTTGTGGCATCTCCATTGTAGATGAATTTATGTGTGTCGGATGTGGTGCATGTACGACGAGATGTAAATTTGAAGCCATAAAAATGGTTAAAAAATACAATGCTGTCGGCGTGGATTTTCCCAAGCTAAAACCTTTGATCATCAAGAATGTCATGAAACGAAAAGTCAGGATTGTAAGAAAGAAAATTAAAACTAAATTACACCAGTCTAAATGAAAATTGCCTCTCAGGATCCTACTGAGAGGCTTTTTGACTAAAAAAATGAGACCGTGAGGTCTCAGAAAGGGGATTCAATAAAATATGTCCAAATTTTTTATGCCGATCTCTCTGAATTCCAAATACATACTCAATGGAGCAAATTCATTTTGTGAGCGTTGAAGCGGAGGAGTGATAAAATAAAGCGCATCTGTATGGATTTGAAACATCAACCCCTCAAAAAGAGACTGGACCTGGTCTTCAGTCATAGCCACTTGTTGTTCGCGTGAGGATTTTTTAATGGCGTTCTTGAGAAGCGTTTCGTAATCATAGGTGTCTATGAATAAATCAGCGATGGACAGTGGATTGCCTAGCTCATCAAAAACATACGAATGATCGGCCCAATAATAATCTTGATCGGAGTTCATTCCGATGTTCATATTAAAACACACATAGGGTCCGATTTGAGTCAGCCCACGATGTTCATAGATACGTAGATAATCCGGTTTTTCCTCAATGGTCTGTCGGATTTCTTCATAAATGGATTGAACCAAGTCGTCACATTTGGATTCAATCCGTTCATTTTCAACTGTCGAATAAGTATTTTTATACCATTCGCGTCCATCGATGGTTTCAGATCCTTCTTCACGGTCAACAAAACTGTTGAGTGGGCTAAAAAAAACGATGTTTGTGATCTCGTTTTCGTAAAGGTAATCGTCTGAAACAAAGCGTTCTGAAATTGCAAACAGATCTATAAGATTGTTCATCTTGAGTGGAATCGTAATTGAGCCATCTGCCGTGTAGAACTCAGAATCGTCATAGTCAAAAATCAAATGAACCTGATGATACAAAATCTTATAGTTAAAGGTATCTTCGATGCCGCCAAATGGTTTGATCAATAACACATTTGAAGGGAAGATGTAGTAGGAATCATTGGATTCGTCATCAGCACGACCATTTGTCAAGAATGCGTTGATTTCTTCATTGACTGCGGCTTTCCAGTTCGTATCATCTCCAAAAAGTTGTGACAAAGCAATTGGCTTACCGGTGTTCAGGTCCAAAGTCAGTGCTTCCTCGTGACGAAAAGAAATATACTCATTATTCACATGGTCGTAAATTTCCACAGCGGCACTGATCGTGAGAATGTTGTTGTAGTTATAAGCAACATACACATCACAGGATCGACTGATAAATTTTCTGGTTGTATCGAATTTACTGGCAAGACCGTGGTAAGGCGGAATTTCTTCCAAGGCTACATAGCGCGTCATCTTTTCATACAATTCATCTATCCTGTTGTTGATTTCGGCTTCAACTTGCTTGTTTTTAAGTCCTGAAATCCTAACTTTTGAGTAGTCACCCTCTTTAATTCTTTGAGTGACGATGGGATTTTCATATAGTGTTGTAATTTTAACAGGGGTGGAAACCGGTTTGCCGATCGGATAAGGTTCAATATTGTCAGGTTTGGATTCAAATAAATGTGAGAAATCCTCCGGATTATTGGAACAAGCTGTAATTGAAAGCATGCAGACTATAAGAAAAACACAAAAGATTTTATTTGACTTTGACATAGCCCGCCTCCTCGGCAAGTTGTTGACCTTCCTCTGTGAGAATCCAGTCCACTACGTTTCTGACATCGCTGCCTACAGATTCACTTTTTCTGAACACTGCATAATAAGCGGTTCTGATGGGATAATCGCCACTTGAGATGGTTTCCTGATCAGGATAGATACCGTCCACCTTCAGAAGCTTGACCTTTTCATTGCCCCACATGTCCACTACAAAATAGTAATAGGAGTATCCGATGGCATCGGGTTTGTTATCATAAGTCGCAACGGCATCGATGAGCTCTCCCATACCAGCCTGAATTTGCTCCAGTGGTGGGTCGACAGGTGACTTATCCATCATGACAAGTTCGAGAAAACCGGTCTGACTTCCTGAATTCACCGGTCTTTGATAGGCAACAATCGGAACGTCATCGCCACCGACTTCAGACCAGTTTGTGATCTCACCTGAGTAGATTCTTTGGATTTCTTCAAGTGTCAATTCTTCCACGGGATTATCCCTATGCGTCAAAAAGACGAAAGCTTCACTGACAATAGGGATGACTTCCAGTTCGACATTCTTTTTCTCAGCGTATTCGAGTTCCTCTTCGGAGGGGCTTGTGACAAAAATCAGATCGGCCTTGCCATCGATGAGATTGACATAGGCGCTATGTGTCTTGTTATGAAGAATGTATGGACGGATAGATTCAATGGATTCTCCGGTCAGTGCGGCCGCAATGGCCTCAGATAGGGGAATAGTAACTGTGGAACCGTCGACACGTATGTAGTTTTGAGGGGTGAATTCAGGACGTTTTGAGCTGCATGCAGTCATTCCGAAAGTTAAGATACAGATCATTATTGTGATAAGAATAGATTTTGACATAATTATACCTCCAATTAAATCAATCGTATAACTTTGTCAACTTATTGTCAATCATGTAATACAAACGACTTAAACCTGCCAATGAGGTTTAAGTCGTTTGTATCGTTCATTTTTTTTCTCTTTTTTTATAATAGAAAAATGCACCTGTGCCACCACCTATGACAACAACTGGAATTAGAATGCCAATGATGATTTTCTTTCTATGGGCGGCTTCCTGATCTGCTATGATTTTTTCAAAGTCATACTCTGATTCGTTTTCTGTTGGTGTATTAAGTGGCTGAAGCTCTTCATTACTAACTTGTTTTAATGTGGCTTCATTGAAAGATCCGAGTGATTCGACAGCTTCCTCAAATTGAATTTTTAGACTTTCTTCTTGATTGAATATGGGACGTTCCGCATCTTCAAGTGCAATAATCTCGGTTAAAGCCAAGCTTAATTCCGTTGCACCAGATTCCAATTTGAGAGACATCATATCTGCATCCATAGTGAAGTTGATCAACCACTTGCCACTTTTGTTTTGCAAATACGCACCAACTGATTTTTTCAAATTTAAGATTTCTTTGGTTTCGATCACTTCAAATTTTCCTTGAACATCATATTTGGCCAATGCCAATGTTCCATCATTTGATAAGTCGTATTCAATGTTTGAAACAGAGGCTTCCAATGTTTTATAAACCGCCTTATTGCCACTGATATAAGCCCTATATGTTTCTTCATCCGCCAAATGGGTCGTGATATAATCCATGTTCATAGTTTGTAGCATTTGATTGATATCACCTGCCAGATCTGCTGAGTAGTGTGCTTCAATCACAGCCTCAATGGAATCAAAAGCGTATGAAGGTGACGTCAGTGCTAAAATCAACAACACACATAAGATTAATTGCTTCATATCACACCTCCAATCCAATGACTGGAACAAGGATGACAAATCTCACCACAAAACCCGACTTGTCCTCAGTGGATATGATGACAGGAATCAGTTCGAGCACTTCTTCTGCACGATCTATTTTTTCAAGTTTGGATAGATATTGTAAATTTGCTTTCCAAACATTTGTGGATAGATTGAACCAAAGTGTTGTTTTGCCGGCTACAGCTCGTCCGCCAGGCACATAACTAAGAGCACTGGTGAATAGACCGACTCCTGTTTGAAGTACGTTGATGGATGCGATGCCCACGTCGACAGAAGATTCGAAGATACCTTTATTGTCCGTGTTCATCGCTTCAGCGATTTCTTCACCAAGTTGTGCATTTTTAGCGGCATTTATTGCATTCATGGAATTACCGAAATGACCATAAGCAGAGTTGATGTTATTCCATTTCTCATGGTTTTGACTTGCTGCCTTGATACTGTCTATGGCCATCAGCTTTTGATCGTAATTGTTCCAGTCAAATTCGCTTCTGAAGACTTTGCTTTTCTCATCCAATTGACCTTTGAGTTTGTTAACATAATTTTCCATGGCGACACCTTGAAGATCAGCGGCGAGTGTTGTGAAAGTTCCCTCTTGCAAAGCTACCATGCTCAAGTTCTGTAGCTCGGTGTTGATGTTGAAGTTACCGATTTCAGGTGCTCTAAATCCAATTGTAAAATCCTCAAAAGTGGAGCGATCAGTTTGCATGGATTTTTTAAAGTCACCTCCAGAGAGTCTGACTTGTCCAAAGGGGCTACTGATGGTCATAATTAGTGTCTCGTCATCCGCATCTTCGACTCTTACAATAAATGAACGTTCGGAACCACTTTGTGCAGCGGTTTTAGGTCCTTCCACCAGAATGATTTTCGGGGATACATCGATGAGGTTGACATTTAAAATGACCGGTCTGGCTAGGGTGTTGCCTGCAGTGTCTTTAAGTGTGAATTTCACCTTTTGTTTTGGATCAAAGTTCAGTCCGCCGTTAGTCCCGCCACGAACGCCTCTTGTCACCATGTTGAAGCCCACAAAATTTGATTCGGTTGCCTGTGTCATTGTGAACACTTCAGAACCTTCAAAAAAAGCTATAGGAGGATTTTCCTGCTTACCCAATATTTCGCCTACTATAAAGAGCTTTTCAGTGTAATCATAGGGCTTGTTGATTCTGACCCCCGGTAAAAATGCAGAATCCGATTTTGTCCCGGTATCATAAATTCCTGTATTTGGTACAGTTACAGTGGAGGAGACAAGGTTGATTGAAAATTCGTTGTTTCCTTTTATGAAATCCCCATATTCCTGTGGTGTCATACCTTTGTTTTTTGGTGCCAGTGCAAAAGACAAAAGAAATTGTTCGAATTCACCCTTTGCCTTCGCAAGCTCATTTTCTTTTGTGAAATGAGCAGCTGGAAAGGATATGTTTTTTTCAAATTTTACGACATGTACTGTCTCATCAGGCATAACCAGTGTTGCGGCAGCAAAATAATGCAAAATCGATTTGGTGTGAGTAACTGTCTCGTAGACATTTGATGCATTAAAGTGACTGTCTTTCCTTATTTCCTCGCTGTATCTCACAAGTTCAGAGAAGTATCCGGTCGAAGCATGGAATTGATTCACGGTAGTTTGATTCAAAGGGTTGAGTATTTTTCTTTCTGCATTTGTGTCCGTGCTTAAACTGCTTCCGGTAACAGAAACCATTTCCAGAAAATTCTTTTTTTCATTTTCGGTTTTATATGGTAAATCATGTGACACATTGTGGCTTATTGTATATTGATATTCTGAATATTTGCCCTGAACATGGGCTTGTAATGGTGGAAGATATTTTCCTCCCAAAAATGTATTTGCCCTGACTTGAAATCCACCCGTATAGGGATCAGTATCTCGTTCAACACTCACTGTAAGACCTTCGAACATCGCTGGCAGCGTATAACTCAAAGACACGGGAGATACCTGTAAACTGGTTCCTATGATTTCGAGTTCTTCGACTTCATAGTATTTGTTATCGGAAGCGGCTAGTCGATTGTTATTTGTGGCATTGTTATACTCATCCTGTGTGATGGCACTTATTTTGTAGAAACCCAAATAAATTGCATAATCCATATAATTCGTCTCTGGTCTGGAATTCTCAAAGACAATCTCCAGAGATTTCTCACCATTGTAGTTCACTCGATTACCGTAATAAATATTTTCAGCTTCGAAGTCCACATAGTTGTAGGATGAAGTGACGTATTTTGAAATGCCTTCATTCTCAGAGCTGACGGAGTAAGGTGTTTCGCCATTGATGGTTACAATTTCAAGATTGCCATAGGCGTATTCATCGGACAGTCTCTTAATGGAAACAGCCACCACATTGGCACTTTTCTGTACAACTGAATCACCAACATTGACTTTTAGGGTATAGGGCTCGTTCCAACCCAAACTCCCAAAATGAGTTTCAAAGTTTATCTCTTCAGCAGCTACCACGTAATTGGTAGGCACTATAATTCCGAGCATACAAACAATCAATAACAGCGCTATGAATTTTTTTGACATAAGCATCCCTCCTATAGGAGTATTATATAGTTGTTTCATGATTCCAGATGTACCATATTATTATTTGTCATTGACAAATTAAGAGTTTGAACCGTAAAAAAGATGTGTTATGATTAATTCACCCCCAGGTTAGGGGAGTTCTATAATCAGGAGGACACATGTTTACCTTAAATATGCAAGAAGCAGAGCGATGTCTTCTTTGTAAAAAACCAAAATGCCAAGCGTCCTGTCCTATCAGTACGCCAATTCCAGAGGTTGTTTCACTTTATAAGGCAGGGAAAATCGCAGAAGCCGGACAAATGCTTTTTGAAAATAACCCATTGTCTCTGGTGTGTTCCATGGTTTGCATTCATGAGGATCAGTGCAAAGGCAACTGTGTACTCAATGCCAAGGGAGAGCCAGTCGCATTTCATCGTATTGAGGAAGAAGTATCGAAATTATATCTCGAGAACCATAAATTATCACCATCACTTAGAGACAAAGGGCGAATAGCCATTATCGGTGGTGGTCCTGCAGGCATTACCATAGCCTTTATTCTTGCTGGTCGAGGGTATGATGTCACAATCTTTGAGGCGCATAACAAAATTGGCGGTGTATTAAGATATGGAATACCGGAATATCGACTGCCGAATGCAATAGTTGATCAAATTGAAGAGAAACTCTTTGAAGCAGGTGTGAAAATAAGACCCAATACACTGATAGGCCCTGTCATTACACTGGATCGTCTTTTCCAGGATGGTTATAAGGCGGCATTTATTGGTACTGGTGTTTGGAATCCGAAGCCCCTTACCATTAGGGGGGAGACGCTCGGTAATGTACATTATGCCATTGACTATCTTAAATCACCTGAAACGTACAGATTAGGAAAGCAAGTCGCAGTCATTGGAGCTGGGAATGTCGCTTTCGATGCCGCACGAAGCGCTATCAGAAATGGAGCAGAAAAAGTCACTATCATCTACAGAAAAGGTTATGATGACATGCCTGCCACCAAACATGAAATTCGTGAAGCACTTGAGGACGGGATCAGTTTCAATCTGTATAGTTATCCGATAGAGATTTTCGAAGATGGGGTACTTCTAGGAAAAGTTGAGCGCGTGGAAAGTGTTGGCCCGGATGGTCAAGACGGGTTTGTTCAAAAACCAGATGAACAGACTTTTTTTAAGGCGGAGTCCACAATCGTCGCGATCAGTCAGGTTGCACGTAACAACATTGTGAAGAACACAACTGAACTCAACACATCGCGAGTTGGGCTTCTGATTGCAGATCAAGAGGGGAGAACAACGAAACCTGGAACCTTTGCTTCAGGTGATGTGGTGACAGGTGCCAAAACAGTGGTGGAAGCCATAGCACATGCCAAGATTGTTGCAGAATCCATGGATCAATACTGTCAATCGCTCAAATCCTGCATGATCGAATTGACATCTGAGTGTGATGGAACAGAATGTGAAGAAAGCGCCATGTTCGATTGCATGTCCAATTGGGCGTTTGAGAACAATTGATAAAATTGCGAAAGAAAGCCTGGAAAAATCAAATGTGATTTTCCAGGCTTTTTGTTGATGTGTTATGTTGTAATTATTTCTTTTACCGGTCTTCCTTCAATATAACCACGATATCCTTGTGGTTCGAGTTGGAATCTAGGATTTTCATCTTCAGCCCATTCAAATCCATAGAGTCTTGGATTGTAATTCTTAATGATTTCCCAAATTTCACCAATGGCCTCTTCAAAGTTTTCATCATCATAGGGTTCACCCTGGAAGATCATCATTTTACTAGGTGGCATGGTTATGAGTTCAAAGTCCTCGGGAATAATACCATCATAATCCATTGGGACTTCAACGCCTTGTACATACTTCGATGTTCCAGGCTTGATCCAACTGTCAGGCAACCAGAAACCGGCGGGCTCAAAAAGGGCTTCTTTGACACTTACCAGCATTCCCCACACATCACAACCCACTTCCTCACAATACTCAAAATAATGGGTAGCCTTGGTGCCTCTTTTAATGATCGCTTTTCTTTCAGGTCTCTCGATCACCTGAACAAACACGGTTCTAACTTTTTTTTCTTCAGACATATTGATTGCTCTCCTTTTTTTAGAATCGAGGTGTTGACTGATTACAGGATATGGCAAAAATAACGGGATTGGTTCTGGATTTCTTTGGTATGCTTTTGGGGGAATCCCAAATTGTCTTGAAAATGCTCTTGTGAACCCTTCATGAGAATCGAAAACATAATCCAGTGCAACATCCAGAATCTTTCTTGATGACGGATCGTCTCTGAGTGCAAAGGCAGCTTTTGTAAGACGCATAGCACGGATGTATTCAAAAGGCGTTTTTCCGGTCAACTCTTTGAATAGCCTCTCAATATGCCATTGTGAATACCCTGAAACTCTGGACAAGTCCATCAATGTGATTCGATCATTCAAGTGGGACTCGATGAAGATTTGCACTTTCCTCACTGCTTCAATTTTATCCAAATCCTTATCTTTATATTTCATTGTTCACCTCTATCAAGAGTTTATCATTTGAAGAATTCTTTTTCTTGACCTCAATTGCTGACTTTCTAGAATCATAGTATCACAATTGCTTTGTGCATTGAAATGCAAAATGGTATGATTTAAATGAGATTTCGATTAATGATATTCGGTAGGAAGGAGAAAACGAATATGTCCTATATTTTTGAATCAGAGCGATTAGGTTTCAGACGCTGGAAAGATGAAGATCGACTCCCATTTTTCCATATGAACTCAGATGATGATGTAATGAAGTATTTCCCAAATAAGTTAACGAAAGTACAATCGGATGATTTCGTGGATAGAATAGAAAAGAACATTGAACTACATGGCTATGGATTATGGGCTGTCGAAATCAAGAAAACCAGAGAATTTATCGGCTTCATCGGATTTTCAAATCCTACTTTTGAAGCGTTCTTCACTCCATGTGTGGAAATTGGATGGAGACTGGCTAAAGAACATTGGAATCAAGGCTATGCCACTGAAGGGGCGAAAGCTTGTTTGGATTTTGGATTTGGTGTGTTGGGGTTTGAGGAGCTCTACTCATTCACTGCGCAAATCAACACCCAGTCGATCAATGTCATGAAAAAGATTGGTATGGAAGAACTATCCACATTTAATCATCCGAGGATTTCGGAGAATCATCCTTTAAATTTGCATGTGCTCTATAGGAGGAAACGATGAACAAAAGAATATTGATGTACGGTTTGGGTGCGGTTGTCATATTACTGCTCATATTCACATTTTCAAGAGGGAAAAACGACCAATCAGATCCTCAAGATGAGGCCATAGACACCATAGACGAAAGCTCAGCATCAATAGAATTACCAAGCGATGAGTATTATTACATACGACCAGATTTACAGCGAAGGGTGATAGCACTCAAATCACTTGATGAATCGGAGTACCCGGTTCCTTATGATTTTACCGAGTATGGCAAGGAACATTATGCAAGACAAGAATTTTACGCTTTGGTGATCTTAGATATTGATACGGATGTCAGACTTAATACGGAAACGATCACTGAAGTTGCCGAGCTTCAACTGATTGGATTTGACAGGACAAAACCACTGGAATCACTTTATAATCAAATGAATATCCGATATGAAGATGGTCATGTTGTCTATCACCATGATAATATTTATTATGTTACTTCACTAGATGAACCACAGCTCTATAAAAATTATGTTTTTTTTGGCTCGGAGATGCCTTCAAAACCCACTCAAGATACAGACTCGATTATGGTCCTTGAGACATCTTATCGAACTCTGACCTTTCGCATACGGGATAAATCCTTCTCTGAATTTTTGAGGACCGAAGAGTTCCTGAAAAAAGAGGAGCCGTATGATTTTGCATCAAAAGCCATTTTACATGAACCTTCATTGTCATCGGTACAAGGACCAGATTTTTCAAAAATTACATCTGAACCAAGGCTCAATCAATTTACACTCGGTTCAAGCAGTTCAGTGATTTTTGATAGGCTCGGGACACCAGATGATAAAGGTTGGATTGTAGGCGATTATCTCCTCTATGATGATTTGATGATCTACTCTCCAGTAGATGAAAAAAAAGACGAAATTACATTTTATCCGATCAGTGCGGTTATGTATTATGGGGAATATCCGATCGCAGGCATTAAAAAAGGGATGTCGCTTACAGATGTGCAGCAGATCCTCAAACCAGAATCGCTCATTTTCAGTGAGGGTTCTGAGATTGCATATCCACTGGTCATTCCTTTCAAGAGGGACGGCTTTGATATTCTGATGACTTTCGATCGTGACTTGAAAGTTCAAGGCTTTCGCATCAGAACAGAAGAAATCGAATCAGTAGATGCAGAGGAAGCAAGCGACCGTTTTGATCGGATGATTTCTGAAATTGAAAATGAGTTTTCAGAAGTTGACTTCAATCACGAGGGTCTGTTCGGATATGAAGATTTCAGAGGTGGACTCATAAGTAGTTATTTTAACGCCTCGACAACCATCAACGACCGTGGAGAGCCTATTGATTTGGATTTTTATTCATATGACCTGACATCACGTCAACCCAAAAAGATCAGCGATCAACCGATGCGGCTCTTTTTTGAACTGCTGGACGATGTGAATCCGAGTTTGATCACTGTTGGCAAGGACGACGGAATTTTATATAAAATTGACATCAACTCATCAAAACAGATACCGCTTTATGGGACAAACTTTAAGGATTATTTGATAAGAGGCGGCACGATGATGAAAGCGGCACTTGTCAGTGATGCATCATTTTTGGAGCATTACGGTTTTTCGCCAGGCGAAGAATACTCGCCATTTGAAGTGACTGTACCAATGGACTGGACAGTCGAACTTGGAAGTTATCCCGAAGGACTTTATTGGCAACTCGCCAATGTCTATTCAAAGGATGTAGGTCTGGATCTCAACCGCATCAAAGGCAAAACAGTCATGGCACATGTTTATAGATTGATTGAGGAAGTACCTGACAGGGATCCTTTATCACGATTTACAAGGCCGGCGGATGTCGTGATCCTAAGAGCGGAGAACCAGATCGTAGGGGCATGGCTGATGTATAACATAGGTACCGTTGGTCCCTCGCTTGAAGGCAAAAGTATGGAAGCCATCACTGGTATGAACTTTGACAATTGGCTGATCAATGAAGGCATTTTTAAAAATCCGACAGAATTCTCAGCACTGGAAACACAATCCCCATTTGAAGTTTTGGAAGTCTATATCGATTCGGTGGATCGAGGCAATCTGAGAAAAGCAAATGCTTGCTTGACACCAGGTTCACTTGCTCAGTCCCTCACCATGAATTTGTTTCCATCGTCTGGGAAGCTTTACCATTCTGATTTCAATGAGGATAATTCAGCGACAGATAACATAGTATCCGCGAGTGATCTTGAAATCGTTCGCATATTTGATCCCAATACGCTTGAACCGATAGATCGGACTAAAATCCGCGTAGCGATGCTTGATGGGGATCGAATAGAGATTGAGGTCAGACTGAATCTTGAATGGAAACAAGAAGCGTTTAACAATCCAGGTGAAAAAAGTACCCGGTTCGCGATCCTTAAAAAGTATCCTTTCGGTTGGAAACTTGATGGGTTTGGTACCGGTCCTTGATAAGTGTTGACTTTGACGCCGCGTCAACGGCTAATATAGATATTGAGAGGAGGGGAAATGGATGGCACTAAAGACCATCAGTCAAGTTGCTAAGCATTATGACCTTTCGACAAGGACATTGCGTTATTATGAAGAAATCGGTCTTTTGCCCAGTCGTCGAGAAGAGGACTATGCCTATCGCCTTTATGACGAAAAAGCCTTGCAGCGTCTCAATCATATAGTCGTTTTAAGAAAACTGAGGATCCCACTTAAGCAAATCGGTGAGGTATTGGATCAAAAGGATATCTGTGCCGCTTTACAAACGTTTGAAGACAATATTCGCTTAATGGATAAGGAAATCTCAGCACTCATGACGATACGAGATTTTTTATCTGTCCTAGTAAAACGAATCAATGAGAATTTGACCCTGCGGGTCTCTACAGAAATACTTGGTGATAACTTCCTCTTTGAAATTATCGAAACGTTGTCTGATCAAGATCAGATCACAGATGAGGAGAACTCAATGGAAGCTTTAGAAAAATCAAATGAAACTTTAAGTACACTTAAGGATGTGAGAATTATTCATCTACCACCACTTGTTGTAGCATCCAGCCACTATTTTGGAAAGAATCCTGAAGACAATGCAATGGCTATGCTAAATGATTTTATCAGAACCACGGGATTGGCTGATATCAAATCGGATTTGAGGATATTTGGTTTCAATAATCCTAGCGAACAAGATGAGGATGGCAATTATGGTTATGAGTTTTGGGTTACCATTCCTGTTGACTTACAAGTGACAGCCCCGATCGTTAGAAAGTCCTTTGATGGTGGCCTTTATGGTGCTCATGCTATACAAATGGGCAATTTTCATGAGTGGCAATGGCTTTATGAATGGGTCAAGGCGAGTGAAAAATATGAGCTCGACTCACGCGAACCACTGGGGATGGGAGGCAGCTTAGAGGAACATTTGAATCCATATGCCTACTATATGCTTATGGAGCCAGATCAGGCCAAGTTTGACCAACTCGACTTGTTGATTCCGATTGTCTCAAAGTAGAATTGATGATATAATATATGTAGAGCACATTTGAGAGGTATACGTTTCGCGTATATCTCTTTTTGCGTCCAGAAAAGTCGCCATGATTCAATTTTATGGGAGGTATTATTATGAAAAGATTTAATGAGCGAAATGAAAAATTGGAAAGTGTATTTAACAGGGTAGCGTCAACTTTTGAGAGCATTGGTCCAAATTATTTTTCCTATTTTGGGCAAAAAATGGTTGAACATGCAGCGATTCAAGGGGGTTCAAAAATTCTGGATATAGCATTTGGTAGGGGCGCATCATTGTTTCCAGCAGCTGAATGTGCCGGTGTTCAGGGGCAAGTTATAGGGATTGATTTCTCACATGAAATGGTCAACCAAACTGCTAGGTTCATCCTGGAGCATGATATCAATAATATCCGGGTGATGCAGATGGATGCAGAAAAACTTGATTTTGATGACGATACATTTGACAATGTGATTTGTGGATTGTCCACAGCGTTCTTTTCAGATTCACTTTTAGCGGTTGATGAAATGGTCAGAGTGCTCAAACATGGTGGTACACTTGGGATCAGCAGTTGGAAAAAGCGAGAGAATATTGGAGTCATTGGCAGAGCCTACGCAAAGTTATATCCAAAAACACAAAACTCTTCATCAGCTAGCCCTGTTATTAGACCTGATTTCAGTACTGTAGAGGGAATTACACAAGTATTTGAAAATGCGGGACTCAAGGACATTGAGGTGAAAGTGGAGCAAAAAATCTTTTATTATAAGGATGAAGCCGAGTGGTGGCAAGAACAATGGACAAATGCATCTCGGGGCTTGTTTGAACGATTGGAAAGTCTTGGGGTTATCGAGGAGTTCAAGAGATTTGCTTTCATCGAAGTTCAAGAACATAAGGATGAGCATGGCATACGCTTTGAACCTGAAGTGCTATTTGCTTTTGGAAGCAAATAAAAGTCATGTCCATTTACTGATCATGACTTTTATCTTTAATCATATTGATAAAGATTTCCACAATATTTGGGTCAAATTGGTAGCCTGAACACCTTTCCAACTCGAAAATGGCATCATCCAGACTTAAGACATCTCTATACGTTCTTAAAGTCAACATAGCATCGAAAGCATCACAAATGGAGACCATCCTTGCCTCAATTTTGATTTCTTCACCCTTAAGTCCTTGTGGATAACCTGTACCGTCCCATTTTTCATGGTGCTCAAGCACATACTCCGAGATTTCCGAAAATTCATTGACAGAGCTTAAGATCCTATAGCCAATCTCTGGATGTTTTTTATCATCAGCAGTTCTGCAGCCCTTTTTTCTTTTTCTTCGTTTTGAAAGGCGAGCTCTTTGTTGGCAATCAGCAGCTCCGCAGCCCGCTTTTCTTTCTCCTCATTTTGAAAGATGAGTTCTTTTGTAGCTGATAATAGCTTGATTGTAAATTCTTCAATTTGATTCATATGATCATCTTTCATAATGCTACCTCACTTTCGCATTATATTTTTTACCCCAAGAGGATATTCCACAATCATTGAATTATTTTGATATAATATTGCTTGGAGGATGAAAAAATGAAGATGGAAATCGTGAGCACAAGAGATGCAAACTTACTGGCCAGACTGAACCATGATGTTCAGGAAATTCACCATGAAATCGAACCGGAAATATTCAAGCCATTTGATCAGGATCACATTGAAACTTTTTTTCAAAAGGTACTTGAAAATAGCAGTGTAACCGCATACATAGTGAAGGTCGATGAAATCCCGGCAGGGTATATGCTACTAGTTGAAAATACAACTGTTGAAAATCCTTTTAAATACGCATGTACCACTCTCCACATAGACCAAATCTGTGTTGAGTCAGAGTTTAAAGGAAAGGGCGTTGGAAAAGCTCTTGTTGATTATGCCAAGCAGTACGCCGTCAGTAAGCAGATCAAAAGAATTGAGATGAATTATTGGACTCATAATACCAATTCCGGTGAGTTTTTCAGAAGCCAAGGGTTTGTGAATTTCAATGAGCGATTGTTTATTAATGTGGAATAAACCAATTTGGAGGTGACAATGAAAGGTACATTGCATCACATTGAGATTTATGTAAAAGACTTAACTGTAAGCAAAGCCTTTTGGGGCTGGCTGCTTGATGAGCTTGGATATAGCGTTTTTCAGCTGTGGGAGCAAGGTATAAGCTACATCTTAGACAAAACGTATATCGTATTTGTTCAAGTTGAGAAGAAGCATCTGGATGTCCCTTATCATAGATGTAGAGCGGGTTTGAATCACCTTGCTTTCCAAGGGGGAAGCAGGGCTTTCGTTGATGAGATTACTCAGAGGTTGAAAGATAAAGGTGTGAAAATACTATATGAGGACCAACATCCTTATGCGGGTGGACCTGATTATTATGCTGTGTATTTTGAAGACCCGGATCGGATGAAAGTGGAAATTACGAGTGAGTGAAAGAGGTGAAGGAATGGGTAGCTATGAAAAGACTCTTTATGTTATGGATGAGTTATTCGCAAAAGATTATCAATTCGCATTTGCAACGGCAAATGAAAACATGCCTTCAATAAGGTTTGTGGACACATATTTTGATAGTGGTTGTTTCTATATTGTTACTTATGCAAATTCTAAAAAAGTCAAAGAACTGGAAATCAATGAGAATGTGTCCTTATGCAATAAAGCACATAATTTTACAGGGAAAGCCTACAATCTGGGACACCCAATGAATCCTCAAAATCAGGAGATTCGTGATAAACTTATCCGTGCCTTCGAACCATGGTATTTCAAACATAACAATGAAAATGATGTAAACATGTGCTATGTAAAGGTTGAACTCACAAATGGATTTTTCTATAAAGATGGAACAGGCTATAAAGTTGACTTTGTTGAAAAGACAGCAGTTGAGTTTCCTTTTGAATTTGATATTGTGATGATTGATTGAGGTGATGAAAATGAAATTGGGAAAACTTATGATGTTTGTGACAGAAAATTTACATTTTGATTGATATCAGGAAGTCAAGAAAAGTTGGCGTAAAGAAAATGATGTAATGAATATATATTGGAGTATTTGTTATGAGATCTGAAAAAGAGATGCTTGAATTAATTTTAAGAGTAGCCCGGCAAAATTCAAAAATTAGAGCTGTTTATATGAATGGATCACGTGCCAACCCAAACGTTCCAAGAGACATTTTTCAGGACTATGATATTGGTTATGTGGTCACTGACACTAAAGCATTTATTGATGATGAAGAGTGGATCGATTGTTTTGGAGAGCGGTTGATGATGCAAATGCCTGATAAAATGGATGCATTAAGAGGCAAAGATTATAACTTCAATGATAATTATGGCTGGTTGATTCAACTGGCCGATGGCAACAGACTGGATCTACATGTGGAGTCAATCTCATATGGAGTGGAAAATATCACAAAGGACAAACTTTGCGTTATTCTGCTGGATAAAGACAATTTTTTACCTGAGATGCCTGATTCAACTGATGTGGATTATCATGTAAGAAAGCCAACTCAAAATGACTACCTCTGTGATTGCAACAACTTTTGGTGGTGTCTAAACAATGTCGCAAAAGGACTTTGGAGAGAAGAAGTTCCTTATGTCATGGATATGATCAATGATCATATAAGGCCACATCTCGTAAATATGCTGTCATGGAAAATAGGTATAGAGACAGACTTCTCTTTAAGCGTAGGAAAATCCGGAAAATATATGAACCGTTTTCTATCAGAAGATTTGTGGCAGCGATTTCTTAGAACCTATTCAGATGGTCAGATCAATCACATCTGGGAAGCAACATTGACAATGTGTGATCTATTTGATGAAGTGGCTATCGAAGTAGCGGATCAAATGGGGTATACATACAATCAAATTGAAGCAGGTGCGAGCAGAAGTTTTCTTGATCATGTTCGCAAATTGCCAAAAGACGCAAAAGTGATATTCTAAATAAATACTAGTTGAGAGGTTTTATATTATGCTTTATATGTTTATGGGACAAAGTTGTACGGGTAAATCCACAGTAGCTGATCAAATGAAAGTACAAAATGGAGCTGAGGTCTACTCGGGCAAGGATTATATAAGAATGGCCAAAAATGAGAATGAGGCATGGCGTATTTTTTACAACATGCTTGAAAATGCGTTGATAGACAAGAATCCAGAAAACATTCTGATTTATGTCATTACTGAAAAGGAGCATTTAAACAAATTGTCTTCACTTGATGGCGTTAAAAAAATAAAGTTCACCGCATCACTTGATGTCATCAAAGAAAGATTCAAGCTGAGGATGAGAGGGAATCTACCGCTTCCCGTTGAAAAGAAACTTGAGATGCAATTCAAAGAATGGGAAAAAGAAGATGGGAACTTGGTCATCAATACAACTGAAGACAACGATGTAAATGATCTGATCCAATTAATACTGAAATCAGTTTAAAAAAAACATTATGGACAACTTCATTGAAAATGAATAGAATGCTCATGTAGGAAAATAACACTTTCTTGAAAGGAAACGCCATGAAAAAAATCTGTGATGAAACACAAGATCATGAACCACATAGCCACGAAAAACATACTCATTCCCATCAACAGACCAAAGCAGTCATAAATCGCTTGTCGCGTGCCGCAGGGCATCTTGATTCTGTCAAGCGAATGGTGGAAGACGGGAAAGACTGCAGTGATGTTCTCATACAGTTGTCTGCTGTGATTGCTGCGCTCAACAATACCGGGAAGGTCATATTAAAGGACCATATGGCCCATTGTATAGTAGAGGCAGTGGAGACAGGTGACCAAGACGCCATTGAGAAGCTGAATACCGCTATTGACAGCATGATCAAGTAATCAAATAGTCAAAGCAACATTGAGACACGGATCATTATAAATTAAGAGGAACGTGTTTTTTATATCTAAAAACACGTTCCTTCTATTACTTTTTTGTGAAAGGGATAACTCTATATTAAATAAGTTAAGTTCCAGTTTTCTGTAATTTCTAGTACTTCTTTAGGACGACTGAAGAAATATCCTTGAACTAAGTCACATTTACATGTCTTCAAATAATCCAATTGCAATCTATTTTCGATACCTTCAGCTGTAATCTTTAGATTGAGGTTTTTAATTAATGTGATTATATTTTCCAACAGTTTACTCTCGGGATTCAAAAAAGATTTGTCTATCAATGACTTGTCCAGTTTTATCTTAGTTAGTGGGAGATATGTCAAGTAGTTGATGGATGAATATCCAGTGCCAAAGTCGTCCAGTGCGATGCAGACCCCACTATCTTTAAGTCGGTTTATAAAGCTGATGCTTTGATATTTTTCTTCGATGAGTATACTTTCAGTGATTTCAATTTCCAACAGATTGGGTTCTACATCGAAGTCGTGTAGTGTTTCATTCAAAAAATCAATGTAGCCCTCGTCACAAATCTGCTTGCTTGAGAAATTTATTGAAATAAAACGGTCTTCCAAACCAGCATTTTTCCATAATCTGAGCTGCGAAATAGCTTCTTTGGTTACCCATCTGCCAATTGTTTTGATCATCCCGAATTCTTCAGCAATCGGGATAAACTGAATTGGGGACATAAAGTGGTTTTTCAACCGCAGTAGTGCCTCATATCCGACAATCGTTCCTGTTTCTGAATCGACTTGTGGTTGATAAACAAGTTTAAACCCATTGTTTTTCAATGCATCTTTCAGGATGTATTCGATTTCCAGTTTACCGTTCAACTCGTCATGCATGGATTGGCTGAAGAAAACATGGTTGTTTTTTCCAGATTCTTTTACTTTGTACATCGCAGTTTCCGCAAAGATAATCAGTTGATTGAAATCAATGCTGTCATGAGGAAAAGCTGCTATTCCCATACTGAATTGGATTTGCTTTTCAATGCCATTGACTTTGAATGGCTGATGAAATATGTTGTAGATTTTATCAATTACACAGAGGACTCTACTTTCTAAGTCATGGTATTCAATCAAAATCAAAAATTCATCTCCCCCAAAGCGAAAAAGCGTTAAAGCATCGTCAGTTATATTTATTATACGATCGGCAATTTCTTTTAGAATGAGATCACCATGAGAGTGACCAAAAGTGTTGTTGATGAATTTGTAGTTGTCCAAGTCCAACAATATTACCGCACCATCTTGATTTTTAGATAGAATTCTCTTGAGTTTGCTGATTAGACCAATTCGGTTTGGCAAATTAGTCAAATAATCATATTCAATAGAAAAATTGATATTTGTATTCATCTCAGTCCCTTCATGACTCCTATTCAAGCGCAATATTTAAGCAATTAAACTCTAATGAAAACAGCCACCAACTCTTTCAGATTGACGGATAAACCATTTAGCACCTTGCTAGCTTCTGACAATTCCTCAATAGTCGCCGTTTGTTCCTCAATGGAAGCGGATGTTTCTTGTGTACTTGCCGCGTTTTCTTCAGAAATAGCTGAAAATTGTTCAAAAGTCATAAGAAGTAAATCATTACTTTGATTGATTTTTTCCATCAGGCTCATGATGTGTATGACGAATCCTTGTATATTTTCAATGGATTCAGCGATTCCATAGAATTTATTTTGAGTGGATTCAACGCTTATCGTTTGATAATTTAGTGCAGTGGTAACATCTTCCATAGATAAAAGACTTTCATTTGTTTTAAATTTCAAATTTGTAATGGTCTTTGCGATTTCGTCAGCAAAAGTAGTTGATTGTTCAGCCAACTTTCTAATTTCATCCGCCACAACAGAAAATCCCCGACCGAATTCACCGGCACGTGCAGCTTCAATTGCTGCATTTAGAGCAAGTAAATTGGTTTGATTGGCGATGTTTTTGATCATGTCACTCGCTTTTTGGATTTCTTCAGTAAATAGGTTTGTTTCAGTGACATGATTGTATATGTCGAGGCTGGCATCTTTGACTTTGATATTTTTTTCCACCAATGTTTCCACAAGACCGACTCCTTCAGTTTTGAGGGACTCAACTTTATTTGCTTCTTGCTCCAACAGTTTAATGGCATTCACATATTGCCCAATGATATTTCCAAGATTGTTTAGCATTATGACACCATTTTCAGTTTCAGACGCTTGTACACTGGCACCTTGAGCGATTTCCTCTACTGTTTTGGAAATTTCAGTTGATGAAATTGTGGTATTGTAAATTGATATGTCAAGTTGTGAAGAATAATCAGACACTTGATTGGCAGCTTCATTGATTCTGGTGATGATTTTATTTAGTGCAATAAGTATTTCTTGGAATGATTTTGCGAGGATCCCAATTTCGTCATTACGATTCATCAGTTTTTCATCAATAGAATTGGATAAATTAAGATTAGCGATTTCCTCCGCATGTTTTTTCAGCAAACTCAAAGGTTTTTTTATAGATCGAGCGAAGACGTATGAAATTGCCGTGCCGATTACAAGAAAGAAGATTGCCATATAAAAAAGTCTCTTTTGAAGCGACGTGAGACCACTCAACATTTGGGTCTTGTCGGTACTTATAGCCATGGTCCAACTGGTCGATGGTATAGGAACAACCGCGGTTATGCGTTCATTATTTTCATATTTATAATCGATAATACCTGTTTTACCAAAACCAAGGTTCCCAAAGCCCTTACCAAATTCTGAAGTCGCACTTTCATCATCCAAGTTTTCTAAAACGTTGATTTGATTGATCACCATGCTCAAGTCGGGATGAGAAATGATAGTACCATTTTGACTTATTATGAAGGCATAGCCATTATCACCAACTTTGATAGTTGAGATGATATCATTTAGATACGAGGCTTCTTTAATCCCAAGAATTGCACCGGTTATATTTGATCCATTCATTATGGGAACCGCATTCATGATGAGTGCGGTTCCATCTTCGCCCATGTAAATATCTGAGAATGTTGATTTCCCATTCAAGGCATCTGAGATTACAGGGAGAGCCATCAGATTTCTCGTCATATTTTCTTTAACAAAATTAACGTTGCCTTTTGAATCAACAATTGCAAGTTCAAGATATCCTAAGCGATCAACATCTTTTTTCAGTGTGTCAATTTGAACTCCACGCCTAGCAATTTCTTGCAGTATTTTTAGTTCCTGATTGATTATTAAACTTGTATGGTCTGCAACTTCAAGGCTGTAGTTGATCATGTTATCTTTAAGCATCTTAGTCATTTCGTCAGTGCTGACTTTCAATGAATAGTACCCTAATCCAATTGATGTGATTAAAACCATCAATATTGTAGCAAGTCCGATTTTTCTTCCTAAACTCATCCGTGCACCTCATATAATCATATTCTTGTGAAATTATAATGAAAACTATGATTTTAAGGTAGGGAATCTTATTGGCTTCCATATGAATTTCATTGGGAAAGTCAGAAAGGAACATCAATCTTTATTTTGATATTTTTTATTTGCCTTGCGGAATGAGCTTGGAAGCATACCTGTTTTATCTTTGAAAATCTTTGAAAAATATTGTTCATCCTTGTAGTCAAGTATATTCATTATGTCATCGACTGTGTACTCCTGTTGTATCAGCATCCACATCGCACCATATATTTTGATTTGTTTTATATATTCCGACAATGAGATTCCAGTGTGTTTTTTGAAGGTGTAACTGAGATGACTTTGATTGATATAAAGAGTGTCTGCAATGTATTTGACAGATTTAAGGTGCTGTTTGGGTGAGAGAACTTCAAAAATAGCTTTTTTGACGATTTTGGATTGGACATTTGGATGATAAATTTCTTTATAAATTTTTCTAAAATAAATCAGCATCATAAAAAATGCATTGTGGGTGTTGTCTTTTTCTATAATCCAGTTGGAACATGTTGCCGCCACTTTCTTTTTGTCCAGTTTCATCGGTTCAAACGACACTGGTTCAATCAGTTCAAGAATGCAGGTGTATATATTAGCATAGAGCAGTTCTGTGGCTAATTGAGGGTGTACACAATGGGCATAATAAAGGTCATACTCAAATGGATTTAGTACACTGAGTCCTTCGATTGCATGAATAATTTTTTGCTTTTGTTCCGGCAAATTGATTTTTTTTAGTGAAATATCGATGATGCTTCTTAAAGTTTCTGCTATGATTACTGAATCATAAGGTTTGATCCAATAATCATATATACCGCTACGAAATATTTTTCGGACCTGTTCATACTCGGTACTGTCTCCAACAAGTATAATTCTCAACTTGTCACGGGAAAGTTCTCTATATTTTGAAGTTCTAGCGGATGTATAGTCATGATGTGTCATATCGATGACAATTAAATCAAAAGTTCTAACAAGCTCAAAAGAGATGTTCTTCATAGTAATGGATTCGTATTGAATAATCATTCCTTCTGTTTGATTGATTTGATTTAAATTAAGGTCAACAAGACAATCAAGTTCATCGCTAGTTCCCACCAATAAAATTTTGAAAATTATCATAACACCCTTCCTTTCATACTTTACGAATAAATTACTATAATTATCCATAATTATATCGTATTCTATAAGTGGACACTACGACAATATAATAAAAATAAAGAGAAGGAGATCATCATGTTAAGATGGGGTATATACGGTGCAGGTAAAATTGCTGGGGAATTCGCGGCTGATTTTCCAAAAGTGAAGGGTGCAAAATTGATTGCGGCTTATGCAAGAAAAGAAGACAGTGTCAAACTGTTTTGTGAAACCAATGAAATAGAACACGCTTATCATAAAGAAGATGATTTTTTTGGTAATCCGGATATTGATGTCGTCTATGTATCCACACCACATGCGCTTCATGCAGAAGTGGTGAAAAAAGCATTAAAAGCAGGGAAACATGTTCTTTGTGAAAAGCCATTCGCACTCAATGCCAAACAGACCAAAGAAGTGTTTGAACTTGCTGCTAAAGAAAATCGTTTCGTAATGGAAGCACTCTGGACACTCTTTTTACCTACAATACAAAAAGTTTTCTCTTGGGTTGAAGAAGGACGTATTGGAGAACTACGAGCTGTGGAGGCGAACTTCGGATTTGTGGGCAATCAAGATCCCGAGTGGCGGCTTATGAACCCTAAACTCGGTGGTGGTGCACTCCTTGATGTCGGCATTTATCCGGTGCTGATGGCAAATGCGCTGAATAAAAGCATTCCACTTTCCATCAATGCACACAGCCATTTTACTCAAACGGGAGTAGATGGGTCCACATTCATCACTTGCGAGTATCCGAATGGCATAATGGCTTCACTGAACGCATCTGTTGAAATGGATCTCGTCAATACCTTGTTCATTTATGGGGATCAAGGTCGTATTGAAGTCCCTTCGTTCTGGATGGCAGATGAGGCTACTCTTATTACAGCCGATGGTACTCAAACTTTTGTAGCGGCAATGCAAGAGCAACATGGTTATGAGTATGAAGCCCAAGCGGTTTGCGACGCTATTGAAAATGGCGAGTCAGCCCATAAAATTGTCAGTCATGAATTTTCGATATCACTTATGGAGACTTTGGACCGAATCCGTCAAGAAATCGGACTGGTGTATGATGCCGATGAATAATAAAGGAGATTTTGGAATATGATAATAGATAACTTAAAAAAAGTTTCACCATCAATGGATACATGGCTAAAGGAAGCAAAAAAAGATCCATCAGCAGTAAATGTCGGCATGTATTTGGCGCATAACGGCGTCGTGAGACAGACACCAAAAGCAAAGGTTAGAAATGGTATTGATGACGGTTCAGTCGTAACAGGGATGGATTTTTCCTTCGATCAAGGGAAGGTGGACATGGCGATAGCCGAAGCTAAAATGCTGGATGGTATTTACTATGTGCGGGTTTGGCTCAATGAGGGTAGACTTGGACTTGGTGATGACATCATGTTTGTACTGATTGGAGGCGATATAAGACCTCATGTGGTGGATGCGCTGCAGTACTTGGTTGAGAAAATCAAAACGGAATGTGTCGTAGAGATCGAGCAAGGCGAAAAGACATGATAACTAAAAGGAGTTATAGACAACTGTTAAAACCTCTTGGATGAAAACCAAGAGGTTTTTATTTAAGAATGTATTATACAAAGCATTACAATGATTTTTGTTGTCCGTTACCAATTAAAATTACTATAAATTTCAATTGTTTGGGTGTAAACTAGAACCAAGACGTGTTTATAGAAATATGTTCAAAACTCGCATGAGTTTACGTGCTGAATTGTCTGTTTTTTCCTTCAATTGGATCGGTTGAAGGTACAGTTTGTTATGCTCAGTTATTTAAGAATAGGGAGGTTGGCAATGTTAAGCAAATTTGATTACATGAAACCCAAAACTCTTCAAGAGGCTTTTGTTCTTATGGGAGAAAACCCCGGCATTAGGCTTTTGGCGGGGGGAACCGATTTAATGATTGTTTTGAGACGTAATATGGAACTGATTGAACATTTGATGGATATCAAAGAGATTCCTGAAACGAAACGATTCGAATACAATCAAGGAGAAGGGCTCTATATTGGTGCTTCTATTACTGTCAACGAGATTGCTGAGTTAGAGGTAGTTGGAGAAAAGTATCAGGCTTTGAAACAAGCCGCGGATTCTTTGGCATCTTACCAACTTAGAAATAGAGCAACTTTGGTTGGAAATATATGCAATGCGTCACCGGGTGCGGACTTGGCTTCACCTCTTTTGATTTTTGATGCGATAGTGCATATTGCGGGACCAAATGGAAAACGCGAAGTTGCCATCGGTGAATTCTTCACTGGCGTTAAAAAGACTGTTCTTGAACCCAATGAAATCGTGCTGGGGGTCTCACTACCAGATGTTCAAAATGGAGACAATAGCGTATTTTTGAAGCAAGCACGTGTCAAAGGTCATGATTTGGGGATCGCGGGGGTATCTTTGAGAAAGACATCGGACAATCAAATTTGTGTCGCAATGACTGCGGTAGCGCCTACACCAATCAGGTTGACTCAACTAGAGAAAGCTATGTCAGGTAAAGCGTTGACAACCGAACTTGCCGAATGGATTTTTGAAGAGATTCGTAACCATATAAAACCGATTTCAGATATAAGGTCTTCTGCTGAATATCGATTACATGTATCCGGTGTGTTGGCTAAAAAAGGTTTATTGCAGTTAATAGAAATGGGAGGACAATAATATGTGTGACAACCACAACCATAATAAAGAAGCCAATTGTTTTTCTTATGAGGATTCTGGAATGCCGCGTGTACCTATGACTTGTACTGTCAATGGAGAGAAAATCAGAAAGATGGTCGAACCCACTATGACTTTGCTGCAATTGCTACACAACGAGCTTAAACTATTCGGAACCAAGGAAGGTTGCGGCGAAGGAGAATGTGGCGCTTGTACAATCAATATGAACGGTAAAGCGATCAATTCATGCCTTGTACTAGCAGTTGAGGCTGAAGGTACTGAGATACTGACCGTTGAGGGATTGGCCAAAGAAGGAGATCTTTCTACACTCCAGAAGGAGTTCATTCACCACGATGCGCTTCAGTGCGGTTTTTGCACACCTGGTATGCTGATGTCCGCAAGAGCACTACTCGATAAGAATCCGAATCCCGATGTTGACGAAGTCAAAGAGGCAATCGCAGGAAATCTATGCCGCTGTACAGGTTATTTCCCAATTGTCGATGCAATTATTGCGACTGCAAAAAAGGAAAGGGAGGAAATGGACAATGAGTGATCAACAATATAGACATATCGGCAAGTCTTATGATAGAAAAGAGGCACAGGAAAAAGTGACAGGACAGGCTGTTTATGTCCATGATATGGAACTTCCTGGCATGCTGTATGCGAAATGTTTGCATTCACCCCATGCCCATGCTGAAATCGTATCCATAGACACCACAGAAGCACGTGATCTCCCCGGAGTGAAAGCAATAGTCACCGGTAAAGATGCACCATATAAGGTAGGACTTTACATGGTGGATAAAAATTTGATTGCCGATGATCGGGTCAGATATCAAGGTGAAATTGTGGCCGCAGTTGCTGCAGAGGATGAAGCCATTGCCGAACGCGCAGTCTCACTGATCAAAGTCGAATATAAAGTACTTCCGATAGTTCATAATCTGGATGAGGCACTGGAGAATAAAATATTGATCCACGAGAACCTTCACACCTATGAGCATATGGAAGGAGTCTTTTTTCCACAGGCCCACACGAATATTGCAAGTTGGAACAGAACCTTGAAAGGAGACGTCAAAAGAGGCTTTGAAGAAGCAGATTTCATCATTGAAAATGAATTTTCATTGCCAGCGGTAGGTCACGTTCCAATGGAAACGCATGTGACGATAGCCCAAGCTGACCCTTATTCAAACAAGGTCAAAATTTGGTCGTCAGCCCAATCTCCTTTTGCAGTACGTCAGCTGCTTGCAAAATCATTAGGAATTGATAAAAGTGACGTTCACGTCATAGTTCCCTACATTGGTGGAGGATTCGGGGGAAAAGCCGGTATACATTTGGAACCTTTTGTCACTGTTCTCTCCAGAGCAGCAAAGGGACGCCCAGTCAAATATAAGGCGACTCGTGAAGAGGAATTCAATTTGTTGCCTACCCGTGCAGGTATGAGAAGTAAGATTAAAACCGGAGTCAAAAAAGATGGTACCATTACAGCGATGAAAGTCTATCATGACTGGGACAGTGGAGCTTATGCAGACTACGGCGTCAACGTTGGAAAAACCGCTGTTTATTCTGGTGCAGGTCCATATGTTATACCAAATATTGAACTTCACTCGCGAACAATATATACGAACAAGGTATTCAGTACGGCATATCGAGGTTTTGGCCATCTTGAAACTCACTGGGCGATTGAAAGACACATGGATTATATTGCCGGTCAAATCAAAATGGATCCATACGAGTTCAGAATGAAGAATCTGTTGAGACCAGGAACACATACGATCAGCGGGGAATTGATTTATGAATCAACAGGCAGTCCTGTTGATTGTCTGGAAGCAGTTGCTAAAGAAATCGGTTGGACCGGATGGAAGACTGATGAAGAGCGCGATAAAGAGTTCAAAACAGGAAAAGTACGTGGAAAGGGTCTGGCTATGCTTCAAAAGGCTCCAGCGATGCCAAGTTACACTTCCACGGCGGCCATAATGCAAATGGACGAAGATGGGCATGTGAAGATCATGATCGGTGCCATCGACATGGGTCAAGGAGCGAACACGGTAATGGCTCAGATAGCCGCTGAAGAATTGGATTTGCCAATGGATAGTGTGGATGTGGTCTGGGATGTTGATACAGATAAGCATCCTTATGACTGGAATACTGTTGCTTCGAAATATACTTTTATGGGTGGCAATGCTGTAAGAAAAGCATCCCAAAACATGATCAAGCAGATGAAGGATATTGCTGCACAAGTTTTAAGATGTCATCCTGATGAATTGGCACATGGTGACGGTTACATCTATCATGTTCACCATACCGCTAGAAGAATACCATTCAAGAAGTTGGCGATGGGTTACATGTATGAAAACGGTAACGGCATAGGTGGACCAATCATCGCACACGGCGTATACATGGCGAGTGGACTTACGAATCCGGATCCAGAGACAGGTCAGGGCAGACCTGGACTCGTATGGACTTTTGGGGCTCATGGCATAGAAATCGAAGTCGATGTAGAGACCGGTGAAGTACATGTGCTCAAAATCACCTCTGCATTTGATATCGGAAAGGTCATCAACAAGAAATTGGTAGATGGACAAGTACTGGGAGGTGTAGTTCAAGGTTTGGGATCAGCACTAGTTGAAGGTTATAAATTCAGTCCTGATGCCAAATTGCTCAATCCTTCGTTTACAGACAACAAGATACCTACTGCAAAGGATATACCTGATGAAATCGTACCAATCTATATTGAAAATCCACAGACAGACGGTCCTTATGGTGCACGTGGCATCGGTGAACATCCTATGATATCGGTACCTTCGGTAATTGGAAATGCTCTTTATGATGCACTAGGAATCAATTTTTTTACATTGCCAATGACACCAGAGAAAGTGGCTCTGGCCATAGCAAAAGAAAAGAAAGACATAAAATGATATCGCCTAGTAATCTTGCGGGAATTATTCTGGCGGCGGGGTATTCTTCTAGAATGCACCAATTCAAACCTTTATTGCCTCTGGGAAAAAGCACTGTAATTGAAACTGCGATTGATGGTTTTATAGAAGCCGGGATTGGAAACATAGTTGTAGTTATTGGTCATAACGCGGAAGCTCTAAAGCCATTGTTGGACCACAAGAAAATTCAATGGGTTTACAACAGCCGATTTGATGAAGGTATGTTTACTTCCATATTGGCTGGCCTGAATGCGTTGGAGAAATCAGTTCATGGTTTTTTACTGTTGCCCGCGGACATTCCTTTAGTTAAAAAAAAGACTATCAATCAATTGTGTGAGGCATTTGATAGCAGTAATAAAGATATAATATATCCGGTATATTTAGGAAGACGAGGCCATCCACCGATTATTTCAGCCAAAATGTTCCCTGAGATACTCAAATATGATGGCACAGGTGGTCTGAAAGCATTATTGAAAACATATGGTGACAGAGCCTTTCATGTAGAAGTTGATGATGAAGGCGTTTTACTTGATATGGATCAGTATGAGGATTACATGAAATTATGCATGTACCATTCTTGATTTGTAAATGACACCATTGTTATAACATGTAGTTATTGGGTATCATGCTTATACTGATAAAGGAGGATTACAGTATATGGCAAGTGTCGCAGTCAATCAACCAGCACCAGATTTCACTTTAAATGATTTCAATGGAAAAACATTCAAGTTATCGGATTTCAAAAATGAAAAACACGTCCTTTTGGTACTGAACAGAGGTTTTGTCTGATCTTTCTGCCAGAGGCATATGATGCAGTTGCATCAAGATTATGATTCATTCATCAAAAGAGACACCGTCATAGTTGCAGTAGGTCCTGAAAACGCAAAGAGTTTCAAGGACTATTGGGCTAAGAACCAATTGCCGTTTTATGGGTTGCCTGATGAGAAGCTCAGTGTTTTGAAACTATACGGTCAAAAGGTGAACCTATTCAAATTGGGACGTATGCCTGCACAAATGATCATTGATAAAAATGGTGTTTTAAGATTTGTCCATTATGGCCATTCCATGCAGGACATCCCGGAAAATTCGGAACTTTTCGAATTGTTGGATGAACTTTAGGATTAAAGAAGCGGTTTTCTCGATTTTATTCGTGAAACTGCTTTTTTTTTTGTGATAATTATACGATTTAATCAAAAAATAACTTATTATTCTGATTTATTTGTTACAATATAAAGAGAAAATTCGTAAGGGGGAAATCTTTATGAGTATGGAATGGTATGACATGATCGCAAAAAGAAACGGAGGATACAAGAGTAACGCCAAGTACACGGTTGAAGGTGTTTCCGGAGAAACGATATTTGAGAGAAAACTCTCTAAGATGCTTGAAAAATATGATGAGGTATTAGATGCGGGCTGTGGTCATGGGGAATTTACCCTGAAAATGAGAAGACACGCCAATCGTATTATCGGAATTGACAATTCGATTGAAATGATCAAAATTGCCAATAGACTCAAAGCCGATCTGAGAGCTCAACGTGTTGATTTTTTACATTGCAGCACAAAAGAGCCGCTTCCATTCAAAGATCATCAATTTGACTTGATTTACTCGAGACGAGGTCCTACGTCGATTATCGATCAGAATCGGATTCTCAAATCAGGCGGTATGATATTTGGAATCCACTCAGCAAATATGGATGGTCTTGAGGAAAAACTCATTGATCAAGGATTCTCTGAAATAGAATTCGATGTTTATGACAGTACATTTCTTGTTTTTCCTGACAAGGATGAGTTTGCCAAGTATCTGACAGATACACATGGAAATCCAGATTACACATCTCCTGAAAATAGATTGAAGTTTGAAGAGCTGATTGCTATACATACTGTGGGGGATAAGATAAAATATAAGGAATGGCGCTTCATATGGAAAGCGAAACGGAGGTAAACAATGGATCAGTGTCCAAATTGCAAAGCTAATAATATAACCCTTGGCACCAAAATCATGGTTGGGCCGACACGAAGCATACTCTGCACTAAATGTGGAGCACTTATAACTGTGCCGTGGTACTCCATGTTACTGACAATTATTGTGATTGGTTTGATTTTTTGGTCGTCAAAAGCACTTCCCATTGAGATGTACATGCTCAGTTCAATGATAGTCATAGGAACATACGTATTCATTAAATATAAGTTTGTGCCACTCAAAATCAGAAAAAAACATTAAAGAGGTCAATGATTGGAGGTTTGAGATGTTGGATAAAACCATTCCATATTTCAATATAGTTATGAAGAGAGTCGCTAAAAAAACAGTACCACAGATCAGTCTCCCTAGCGGCTACAGTTATACATATTATAAAAAGGGGTTCGAAAAAGACTGGGCTGAGATAGTGACTTCCGTTGGCGAGTTCGTTTCAATTCAAAGTGCTCTGGAGTATTTCAATGAATTTTATTTGAGGGATTCATCAGAAGCGGAGAGAAGAATTTTATTCGTTCAGAACCATCAAAAAGAGAAAGTTGCCACTGTGACATCATGGTGGAATTATACAGGTGTACATAGAACACCTGCAATTGAATGGGTTGCAGTCAAGCCAGAATATCAAGGTCTTTCACTGGGTAAGGCGATTGTTTATCAGGGTATGAGACGCATGATTGAAATTGAAGGCGATAGAGATATTTTTCTTCACACTCAGACTTGGAGTTACAGAGCGATAGGCATTTATCTTTTGGCAGGTTTTGAATTCATGAAAAAAGATACTTTTGGAAATTACATCAACGAATTTGATTGTGCGTTACCCTATTTGGAGGCCAAAATGGCCAGATATCTTTGTGAACGAATTTCTTAAAAATCCAATATAATGCTATACTTGACATAAAAAGGAGTTTCATGGAATGAAAGAAACCAAACTGTATAAGAAAACCGAAGATTGTTCCATACGAATGGACATCTATTATCAGGTTCCGGGTGCACCAGTCATTGTCTATATCCACGGTGGGGCTCTGATCTTTGGCTCTCGGAGAGATATCACGGAAGCACAAGTGGAATACTTTAAAACAGCAGGGTTCAATGTTATATCCATAGATTATAGGTTGGCACCTGAAACGAAACTGGATGAGATTGTTGAAGATGTTCGTGATGCGGTCAAATGGATCCAATCAAGAACCGCAGAGTGGTATGACATGGATACTGAACGTCTGATTTTTTTCGGAAGTTCCGCAGGAGGATATTTAAGTTTGCTTCTAGGCACAATGCCAGATTTAAAACCGATGGCGATCATATCAATGTATGGCTATGGAGACATTCTAGGCGAATGGTACTCTGAACCAAGTGCGTTTTATCTGAAAAAGAAGCCTGTCGATTTGACCACAGCAGAACAATTTGTGGGAAAATACGGTACGACTGATGGGTCGGCAGAAAGATTCATGTATTATCTTTTTTGTCGCCAGCATGGTTTATGGGTCGAAAAAATTAGTGGTATGAGCAGACTGGAAAATTTGGAAAATCTTAGAGCTTTCAACCCAATTGATCATTTGGATGCAAGTTTTCCACCCACTATTTTTCTCCATGGCGATAGTGATACTGATGTACCGTTTGAACAATCTGTTTTGATGCATAATCAATTGAATTTACTGGGCGTAAAAACTGAACTTGTCACTATGACAGGTGCCGATCACGGATTTGACAAAGTATTTTCCTCGCAGGAAGTTCAAGATGCATATGATCAAATCGTAGAATTTATCAATTCACTTATAAAATCTGAACCCAATAGGAGCTAATATGGAATTTTTGTTAAGAACAACAATCGAAAGTGATTTGGAAGTATTTTTTTTGAACCAGCTGGATGATGAGTCCAATCAAATGGCTGCGTTCACATCAGTGGATCCATCCGATAAAAAAACGTATATTGAGAAATGGACCAGACTTCTAAATGATGAAACCATTCACATGAAAACGATCATTTATAATGATGAGATTGCAGGAACAGTTGCGAAGTATGAGATGGATGGGGAATCGGAGATCACTTATTGGATCGGAAAAAGATATTGGGGTAGGGGGATTGCATCAAAAGCTGTGGAGGCGTTCTTGAAGCTTGAAAAAAAACGACCGATTTATGGTAGGGCCGCATCTGACAACACAAAATCAATACGTGTTCTGGAGAAGTCCGGATTTGTGAAAATCGGTTCTGAAATGAGCTTTGCGAACGCACGTGGGAAAGAAATCGAAGAAGTCATATATAGACTGGATTGATGCGTCAAAAGATAATAAATAATGGTGCAAGAGGATTATCCTTTTGCACCATTTTAAATTCCAATCAATAATTCACACTGATCAGGCACAGCGCATCCGCCATCGCCTTATGTCCTATATAGTTTTCTCGTTTGGTTGTCAACGCATTTGAAATCGTATTGACAGGGAGTTGATTCAGTCCGACTTGAATGATAGTTCCGACGATCAGTCTCTCCATGTTCAAAAGAAAACCGTTTGCGGTCATCGTAAATATGATTTCATGGTCTGTTTCGGTAATGTCTACGGATTTGATCTCTTTGATCGGATTCTTGACTTTCTTGTTGGACGTGAATGGTGAGAAGTCCGCCACTCCGATCAATTCTTCTGCTGCTTGTCTCATTTTTTGGACATTCAACTTTTGTGCCATGACATTGACTTGTTTTCTTTCGAAAAGAGGTCGGTTAGGCGCATCGACTTTCCATAGCCTATATTCATAAGTGATGCTTTCAACCAAGTATTTGCTGTGAAACCTTGCATCAACCGGTTCAATGCTGAGTACAATGATGTCATCCGGCAAGTACTTTTCAAAATACTCGAATAGTCCAGAGGCGTCCAATTGATCGTCAACAGCATTGAAATTGACTATTTGCGCTTTGGCGTGAACACCGGCATCTGTGTTGACCGCTCCAATGACTTCCACGTGCTGTCCATAAAGCTTTTCAAGGATCATTTCAAGTTTGCCCTGAATACTCTTCTCAGGTTTGTCTTTTTTAGGGGAAAAGCCCATATAATTTCTACCATCATAGGCAATTTTCATTTTATAGTTTTGCATAAAGTTCTCCTTTGCGACTTTTGTCGATCAATGAATTATATCACATTGTAGCATCGATTCGTCACTTGATTTTTTCTTCAAGTTCCTTTATGAGCAATTCTAGTGCATCCAATGCTTCTTTGGTCAAATTGAACTTTTCTGTGATTTCGTCAAGCAATTCCTGCACACTACCGGATTCTGCTGCTTCAGGTGTATCGTCCATTGTCCCGAACAATCTTTTTAAGCCGAGTTCAAGAGTCTGTTCCATAACAAAGTTGTCGTTGTATACCAAAATGACACGCTTCATTTCCGGCAAAGCGTCCTCATTGTCGGATATGATGTAAATCGGTTCGACGTAAAGAAGCGAGTTTTCAATTGGCACAACAATCACATTGCCCCTGAGCACACTGGAACCTTGTTGTCCCCAAAGTGTGAATTGAGGAGAAATTACTGAATCCTGATCGATTCGAGACTCAATCATGATGGGGCCCTGAATCGTTTTGTCCTTTGGAAAGCGATACAAGAAAATCTTTCCGTAATTTGGCTCATCATTTCTGGCCACGAGAAGAGAAGTCATATTGGGTTTGCCTTTTGGTGTGTATGGCAGAATCAGGGCAAATTCAGCTTTCTCTTCGATTTTAAACATCACATAATTGGATTGCATGGTTTGGACATCACCCATGTATTTTTCAGTGGCGATATCCCATACGTCTTCGCCGTTGTAGAAGACTACCGGATTGTCCACGTGATACTTCATGAATACTCTGGATTGTAGATCAAAGTAATCCTGCGGATACCTCGTGTGAGCGACAAGTCCTGTTGGAAAGTCCGATTTTGGCTCAAATAGAGTGGAGTAAATGTTTGCATAAGTCTTAATGAGAGGGTCATCTTCATCGTAGATGTAGAATTTGGTAGTGCCATCATAGGCATCGACGACTACTTTTACTGAATTCCGAATATAGTTTTTGACTTTTCCATTGAAATTGGACGTTTGTGAGTACGGGTAAGCCATTGAGGTGGTGTAGCTGTCTATGATCCAGTAGAGTTTTCCATCTTCACCATTAAGGACAATATATGGATTTGTGTCATATTCCAAAAAAGGTGCGATTTCCCTGACTCGATCCAATATTCTTCTGTTGATTATGATTTTGCTTTCGGAGTTGATGTTGTTGGATACGAGAAGTTTCATACTTCTTTCTTTGATGGAGAACAATAATCTGTTCATAGGGCTGAGCTTGATTCCCGCTTCACCTGAGTACATGGTCTCTACGTTGTCAGAACCGCTCGGATAGTCAAACTCCATTTCATCCGTGTTGACAATGATGTATTTGTCTGTTTGTTCTCCAAAATATATTTCAGGTCTGTTGATGACAAGGTCGGTGGTCGTAATCGGAGGAATGTTTTTTATTAAAAGTTCAGGCTGACCTTCGTTTGTGACGCGATTCACAGGGGACATGACTATTCCATATCCATGAGTGTATTTAAGGAACTGGTTGATCCATGTCATTGCCTTGTTGTCCAATTTATATTGATCCAGTTCTCTGGCGGATATGAACACTTGAGTGTATTCTCCATCAATGTAATACCGGTCGATGTCGATGTCATAAAAATCATAATAGAGTCTTATGCTTTGGATCTGATTGAACGTTTGGTTGAGAGGGCGCTCATCATTGATCCTGATATTGTTTATGGTTTCTGCGTTGTTTTGAATTTTGGCATAATCAAGAGTTTCCTCATATGGGTATTCCACCAGATCCACCGAATCCATATTGTATGCTCGCTGTGTGAACTCTATGTTGTTGACAAGATACTCTCTCTCTTTTGTAATTTCATCCGGTTCAACGACCAACTTCTGAACAAATGTCGCAGTCATGCTGAAGGCTAAAGTAAGGGCAATAATCGCAATCGGTCCAGCGGCTAGGTAGAGTGTTTTATTCTTGCGTGATGCCCAATAAGTGGTGATTACAGATAGAACTGCTACTAATGCATAAACCCTGTAAGCCCAAAGGGTCACGTTGATATCCGTATAACCCGCACCATATATGATTCCTCTATCAGAATAAAGCAAATCAAATGTTTTTAAATAAAAATTAAATCCAAGGAGTAGGAATAAAAACATGATCAGGTACTTTGTTTTAGCGAGCAAACCGATAAAAAATGATTTGCTGATGTTCCTTGAAATGAATTCAGATGGTGTCTCTCTAAATGATTCATCTACTATTTTTATCTGATTGCTGAATAATAATTCTATAAATGTGGTACCTATTAGGACAAAGCCAATAAATGTCATAAGAATTTGTATGATTTCCTTCAAAAATGGCAACGTGAAGAAATAAAAGCTGATGTCCATATTGAAAATTGGATCGACTAGATTGAAACTTTCCTTGTTGACTAATTTGAGATAGTCCAGCCAAATGCCATCACTCACTACGAATGCGATCAAACCACCCAAGGCGACGCTGATTGGAGTGATGAAACGCTTTAGATTCAAGTCCGCAAGTTGGTCATAGGATTTGCTCAGTTTGTGGAGGTATAATGATAGGAATCCTCCTAACAAAATCCAAACTGGAATGAAGAGATAAAGTTTTGTCAAAAGTCTAACCATAAAGACATTGCCGAAATCGATGGAATCAAACCATAAGAAATTCGTGATGAGATTGACTCCCTGAGTCAAAAGAATGAAAAGGATCACTGGAACGGCGATTACCAATTTTATCAGATGTTTTTTAATGCTTTTCATATGAACCTCCAATCAATAAAAGACTACACAATATATATACCCAAAATTTAATGTTCTATATACTATAAGTATGAAAGGAGTGATGGGGTCATGATCAATATGGAAAAAATAAAGTGGAACACTTTTCTTAAAGACGTTTTCATATGCTCTCTAGGAGCCTATGGTGGTCCTGAAGCCCATTTTGGTGTCTTTATCGATCAAATGGTCACAAAGAAAAAATACCTGTCAGAGGAGGAAATGGTGGAACTTGTCGCTTTATGCAGCATTTTACCTGGACCGACAAGCACTCAGGCAATCGTTGCGATGGGGTATAAAACAGGGGGGCCGATGTTGGCATTCCTTACCATGCTTGTATGGGCGCTCCCTGTACTGACTGCAATGACTATTCTATCATTTCTATACCAATTTCTGGATCTAATGCATGTTTCCAGTGATGGGTTAAGATTCATTGGACCGATGGCAGTAGGATTCATCATAGTGGCAACTTATAAAATAGGCAGGAAAGTCATAACGGATCGGATGACTCTGTTTTTAATGATTTTCGGTGGGGTTACAACTTATTTCATCAAAGCACCATGGATTTTCCCGGTAGTGTTGATCATTGGTGGTTTGGTCAGTATCATGAATTCAGTTGAAACGGATTTATGGAATAGGGTGAAACTGAATCCACCTTGGAAATATCTGATCGCATTTTTCGCACTTGCTATTGGTGGTGTGTTTTTGACACTCACTTGGGACAATAAGTTGGTCCACATCTTTGAGAGTTTTTACAGATTCGGGTACTTGGTGTTTGGTGGTGGTCAGGTTGTAGTTCCAGTCATGTTCAGTGAACTTGTCGAGGTCCGTAAATATATGACCGCCCAGGAGTTCTTGACGGGTTACGGTTTGGTACAAGGATTACCTGGTCCGATGTTCAGCTTTAGTGCCTATGCGGGTGGAATGGCTACGCGGGGTGCAAGTGCCTTATATCAAGTCATGGGTTCAATTATTGGTGGAATTGGTATATTCCTTCCCGGTCTGTTGCTCATATTTTTTGTTTATCCCGTATGGGAGAATTTGAAAAAAATAAGGGGAATCAAAGTTTCACTAAGGGGAATAAATGCTGTTGCAGGAGGACTTATAGCGGTTGCCGCAGTTGTGTTGATGCAGCGCAGCGGATTTGCCCTTGAAAACCTGATTGTCACTTTGCTCACGATCATATTGCTCTTCAGTAAAAAAGTTCCCGCGCCAATCATTGTGGCTCTTGTATTGATTGCTGGATTCATCATTTGAGGACAATAAAAAAGCTGTAATTGCTACAGCTTTTTTTTCTCCTATTTACTTAAGCTTCCACAGCTTGTACGTACACTGCATTTCTGCTTATGGTTTTTGCCTTGTAAAGTGCATGATCGGCTACTTTTGCGAAGTGGTCGAAATCAAATCTGATATCGGACGTCAAGCAGGCGACTCCGAACGTCGCTGTGTAATAAATCGATTCATAACCGCTGATTTCCACGGCGTGTCGCATGGCCTCACATCTGGACCGAATCGACTCGCAGGACTGATCTCTCATCAATAGTATAAATTCATCTCCACCATATCGTCCCAATAAGTCTTCCGGGTTCATGTTGTCTTTTAAGGTTTTTGTGAATCGGATGAGCATCTCATCACCGACATCATGACCGTAATCGTCGTTGAGTGCCTTGAAATGATCGATATCCACCATGACCAGTGCGATGACCTGATCCGATGATGAGTTGTTGTCAATAATATCTTGAGCCATTGTCACGATGCTCTGGCGATTCAAGCAACCAGTCAAGCCGTCGTAGGTGGCAGCGTGATACAATTTTTCATCAGAGGCTTCTTTGGAGATCAAGACCACTCCAGATCCGCTAATGATCAGATAGATGTACATCCCGATCATTGCCAAAGCATGTCCGATGTGTGGTGTTTCGATGGTATACAACCTGCTGAAATCAAAGGCTTCCCATGTCCTGTAATAATGTGTGAAAGCCACAAATAGGAATGCATAAGCTATGACTGTCTGCAAATGTGATTTGGTTTTGTTTTTAAGCAAAAAGAAACATGAGATTGTGAGATAAACTGCAATGGTAAGTGTGACCAGACCAATTCTCAGGTTGGAGAAGTCCGGTATTATGCGAAAAACAGCAGAAGAAATTGCAAGAATTGAACTGATTCCTATAATTTTATTGTAAAGAGAGCTGCTCATTCGGTCGCAAAACCGAATAATTGAAATCATAATGAAAGTACTGCCAAAGATCATTCCAATATTGCCTAGAATCGTGGATAAGGCATCAAATGCTTCCCAGAAATAGCCAAGGCTGAAAAAAATGAATGCCATTGCAAACATGACTTGAGAGATGAAATGTTCTCGATTCACTTTATTCAAATGATTGCGATTGTAGGCAATCATGAAAACCACTACAGATATGTACCCGACCATGTTTGCGAGCATCAGTGTTTTTGTATCCATTCTTTATGACCTTCCTTTAACGAGGTATTCAACTGCTGCTTGAACGACTTCCGGACAGAACTGAGAGCCGGAGCAAGTCAGCAATTCATCAATAGCTTGCTGCTTTGATATCATGGATTTATAGGATCGGTTGGATGTCATGGCATCCAGAGCATCTGCAACACCGATGATTCTTGCATATATTGTAATCTGGTCGAGTTCTGGTGTGACTGGATAACCTGTGAGATCAAATCTGAGATGATGCTGTTTGACTGCACACATGATATTGTCCGATAGTCCTATAGGTTCCAATATTTTTGCTCCAATCAAAGGATGATTTTTGATGATTTCGTACTCATCCTTGGTCAACTGCCCCGGCTTTGTCAGGATAGAGTCGCTAATACCAATTTTGCCGACATCATGCAAAAGCCCAGCAATCTCTATTTCTTCAAGTGCATCCTTATCCAACCCCATTTGTTTGGAAATCTTCAAAGCATACTGAGAAACCCGTAAAGAGTGCCCCTGGGTATAAGTGTCTTTAGCTTCGATTGCAGCGACAAGAGTTGCAATGATTTTAACGTAAAATTGCTTCAAATCTCGATACAAATTTGATTTTTCAATTGCGAATGCAATATTGTTGGCGATGGAGGATAGGGTCATGACATAATCTTGGTCATAACTCTCATCCGTACTGATAATAAGGACTCCAAGTGGTTTTTCATTGGCAATCAGCGGGATTGTGGTGACTGTTTCGATCTTGTTTTCTCTTAGTATGGAGTTGAAGTGAAGATGGTCTTTGGTGAGGGTATCCAAATGCGTCACGACGGGCTCACCCGTTCTAAATGCGATTTCTGATTCCCATCCGATAATTGGCATTGGTGATGTGTTGACCAAATGTCTGATTCTTCCACAAACCGATTTTAAATGAAGTTCGTTCTCTTCGATAAGTCTGATTGTACAAAGTGGCACATGCATCACGTTGACAATGTTCTTACAGATGTCATTCAGCAAACCATCCAAATCATTGAGCGAGAGATTGGTCGTGATGGCCATACTGAGTTCATTGATGAAATCCATTTGCTTATTCCGTTTATTGATTTTTCTCTGGATTTGAATACGTTCAGTAACATCTCTTCCTACGCCTTGAATTTCAACGGTCTGTCCATTATAAAAGACCCGTTTGCTGTTGACCTCGAGTACTTTTCTTGTATTGCCGTCCTTATGGAGCATCCAAAGTTCCTCATGATCAAAGTCTTGTTTGCTCATTAAGTTGACCACATTTTTACAAGGACCGCTTTTATAGTTGTGGAGTGGACACATGAATGCATAAAGCGGTCTACCGATCATCTCATCTCTCTCGTATCCCAGCAAATCCGTAACATAATGGTTTATATATAGGATGGTTCCAACAGAATCGCTGATCCACACGATATCATTCATATTTTGAATCAATAAGGAATACCTATTCTCAGATTGCTCCAATTGCTCAGACATCGCAAGCAGTTGTTGGTAGGAGGCTTCCAATTCTTCATAGATCTCAGGCACACTGGATTTATTCTCAAATTGACTTGTAAGCTTATTTTTAAATTGCGTGAAATCCATTTACAAACCTCCTTCGAACTGATATATGAATATAGTTTAACATACTTTGCATAAAAAACACATAAAGAAAGCGCCTCTTATGAGACGCTGTTTTAAAGGGATATTGAGTTGTTAGTGGCCTATTCCACCACGGACATTGATCAATTCTCCGTATCCCTGCTTGGCCAATATTCTAGCAGCCTGCATACTCCTTGAACCGGATGCGCAGATAAGCACTACAGGGGAGGACTTGTCAACTTCACTGGTCCTCATTGAGAGCGACTGAAGGGGAATGTTCTTGAAGCCTTTTATTTTCTTTTGATTGAACTCTTCAGCGGTCCTTACATCTATATAAGAACGTTTGGTTTTCTTATCTTGCAACAATCCGGTGAGCTCAGTCTTAGTGACCATTGTGACTTTTGGTGCGGTCAATTTTTTATAGATTGTAAATACAACCACTACGGCCACCAGTATCAATATTGTTTCCATTCAGCCTCCTATAATCGTTAATATCCCCCGTGGTAGGGGGTGTCAAGAAATAATAACACAGATTTGAATGAAAATCAATCTATTATGACGAATTAGTTTATTGATGAACACTGATTATTCTGATAACATAAAAGAAAGTATGTTGAAAAGGACGGTCCTGATGTGAGAGAAGAAATTCATAATGTTTCATTGGATACATTGAATAGCCTTGGGAGCTTGATTGCGACTCCGGTAATTGTGATGACGGCTGATGAAGTCCTATATATCAATGATCTTTTTACTGCAATGACAGGATATGATATGAAAGATCTGATCCATTCAGGATTCCAAAATACCATTGCAACCGATCAACAATATCAGTTTTTCATCAGACTCAGCAAAGCGCTGAAAGGTAAGAAATACGATGATATGAATGAATTTAGGTTACGTTGCAAAGATGGTGGATGGATTTGGGTGGACTATCAGAGCAGACTCGTGAGCTGTGAGGGTAAAACCTACTTATTGTCGAATCTTACGGATATAACCGAGAAGAAAATGAAACTTGAAAAATTCCTGAAACTGAGAGATGCTATGTTGGATGTTTCCCAATCCGTTGTAAAAACAGGGGATCTGAATGTGTTTTACCAAATGATTCTCAACAAGGCAATGGAAGCCATACCCAGTGCGGAACTTGGAACAGTGTTGTTGAAGAGGGGAGAATACCTTGAGGTATCCGCACAGAGCGGATTTAGAGTCGATAGCATCAAAGGTTTTAGGATCCCACTGAATGAGTCCTTCATTTATAAGGCCACAAAAGGTCGACTTTCAGAAATCGCAAAGATAGATGACTTATTGGCAATGGGGGAATATCCTAAAATAAGTTCAAAAGACGATGAGGACAAATTCATCAGGTCCACTATAACTGCACCGATCTATATCAATGACGAGTTCTTTGGAGCTGTGAATGTGGATTCCATCAAAGTCAATGGATTCAATAATGACGACCTCAAATTGATGGAGTTCGTCAGGAACAATGTAGAGATAGCGATAGCCAATCATCTGCTCTATCAAGAAAAAGTATACCTTTCCAGATTTGACAGTTTGACAGGCCTTTTTAACAGAAGCCATTTTGAGGAACTATTCAAACATCATCGGGAAAGAGCGTTACGATATGATGAACCCTTTCAACTGGTCCTTTTTGACATGAACGACCTGAAGAAAATCAATGACGAATTTGGTCACATCGCCGGAGACCTAGTGATCAAGACTTACGCTGATTATTGCTCCCATCTCATGAGAAAAAGCGATGTGATCTCCCGGTATGGAGGTGACGAGTTTGTTGGTGTGTTTTTTGGTTCGACCAGAGCACAATTGTCAAGGAGACTCAACCGTTTCCTCCTGGAACTGAATGATAAACCGGTGAGTATTGATCAGCATCTCATTGAATTTTCATTCAGTTTCGGTATTGCGACATTTGGAAAAGATGGAACAGAACTGGAAACCCTGTTCAAGATTGCCGACCAAAGAATGTACAAATTCAAAACCCAATATAAGTTGAAAAAGAATGGCCAGAGCTGACGCGCTGGTCATTTTGTTTTCCGTGTTGAGCTTGTATCTGCTTATCAATATCGTATAATGGTATTAGGAGGTTCACATGTTCAGTATCTTTGATGAAGACAAACAAAAGTGGCCAATCAAAATTTGGCTCAATGATGAATCGAGTCTGGAACCGGAATGTCTCAAGCAAGCTATGAACCTCGCCAATTTGAGCTTCATTCACAAATGGGTGGCGCTAATGCCAGATACCCATCCAGGGTTCGGTATGCCGATCGGCGGGGTGATCGCTACTGAAAACGTTATAATTCCAAATGCTGTCGGGGTGGATATCGGCTGTGGGATGCAGTTCGTCATGACAAATATTCCCGTAGCGGAGCTAACTTCAACGGACACTGCTGAAGGCAAGCTGACGGATTTAATTGTCTCAGAAATTTTGAGAGCAATCCCTACGGGTTTCAGTCACCATAAATACAAGCAACAATGTGAGGCAGTGGATCAATTTAGAGTGCAACTTGTTGATGAACCCTCGAGACAGACTCCCAAAGCATTGCTGAAAGAACTTGATTCAGCTCTCATGCAGGTGGGGACACTCGGAGGTGGCAACCATTTTATAGAATTACAGGTCGATGATGAAGGGTATCTGGGAATCATGGTCCACTCCGGATCAAGAAACCTCGGTCTAAAGATATGCAATACTTTTAATGCGCTGGCAAAAGAAACCAACGATAAAGAATTTTTGTCCGTACCAAAGGCTTGGAACTTGGCTTGTTTGGATGCGAACAGTGAACTCGGCATGGAATATATCCGTTGGATGAATTTTGCGATGGAATTTGCGAAAGAGAACAGGACCAAAATGATGAACGTAGTCATCCAAACCATACGCAACCTGATCAAGCAATATGTGGATTTCTCGGACATACAAATGTCAGAAGTTCTGGATTGTCATCATAATTACGCTTCTTTCGAGCAGCATTATGACAAAATGGTGTGGGTGCATAGGAAAGGCGCGATACAAGCCCCTAAAGGCAAAGAAGGGATTATTCCTGGTGCGATGGGTTCATATTCTTATATAGTAAGGGGAAAGGGAAATCCTGTCAGCTTTGAATCCTGTTCCCATGGCGCAGGACGTCTAATGAGTCGAAAGGAAGCTAAAGAAAAGTTTTCAATGGTGTCGACTGTTGCGGATTTGAAAACGCGTGGAGTGACTATTGGAAAAGTGAAAAAAGTGGATATAGGTGAGGAATCTCGACTTGCCTATAAGGATATTGATCATGTGATTGATAACGAAAGAGATTTGATCGAAACAGTGAAAAGGTTAAAAACAGTCGCTGTTGTAAAAGGATAATTTGGAGGAGCGTTCATGAAAAAATATTTGGTATCCATATTGATATTGTTGGCATTTGCGATGTTTATATTCACCAACCTTCCATTGGTCGATGAACCTGTCGGAGAGAATGAAAGGCCAGAAGTGGCTTCGCCAATCCATATTGAAAAAGATGGTCAATATACTTCAGTGGATGAAGTCGCCGCATACATTGACAAATATGGTGTGCTACCTTCCAATTTCATAACCAAGGCAGAAGCCACCAAACTTGGTTGGAAAGCAAATGAAGGAAATTTATGGGATGTCGCAAAGGGTATGAGCATTGGTGGTGATCGGTTTGGAAATCGCGAGGGGTTGCTGCCTGCTCAAAATGGAAGAGAGTATTATGAATGTGATATCCATTATGAAGGCGGTTACAGAGGCGCTGAAAGAATAGTTTTTTCGAATGATGGACTGATATTCTATACTGCCGACCATTATGAGACGTTTGAACAACTGTATGGGGAGGAATGACATGAATTATCTACTGCTGGATGGTTTGAAAATGCTTACCAAGCAAGATGCACACAATCATCTCAAGGATGGATTCCAATTTCCGGAATATTATGGAGGCAATCTGGATGCTCTTTATGACCTCCTGAGCACATGGTCGGAACCCGTCGAGGTGCGGGTTGAAAATTACACTGCCATGATGGATGGTCTTGGGAAATATGGTGTCGATCTGATCAAGACAATAAAAGAAGCAAGTCATGAAAACTGGAAGGTTCATCTAGTGATCGAGGAGGAAAAAAATGAAGCTGATCATACATGATTTAGAGGAAAAACAGTTTGAAAGGCTATTCCCGAATATACCGGATGATGTAAAAATAATTTCCAATGACGGGACCATCAAAAATTGTATCGGTTGTTTCGGATGTTGGATCAAGACACCTGGCGTATGCGTCATTAGGGATCATTATGGGGATATGGGTGAATTGCTCGCCAAATCAGATGAGGTGGTCATCTTGAGCAAATGCTTTTATGGTGGTTACAGCCCGTTTGTCAAAAATGTTCTTGATAGAAGCATCTCATACATACATCCATATTTTGAAACAAGAAACAATGAAATGCATCACAAGAAAAGATATAATCATAAATTTGAAACTTCTATCTGGTTTTATGGTGATGATATCACAGATGACGAAAAGGCGACCGCAAACAAGTTGGTCGTTGCGAACAGCATCAATATGAACAGTGACATCAAAGACATTCAATTTGTAAGATATCCTCAGGAAATTGAAGGAGGAATTTTATGAAACCAATAAAAGTAAGTTTGGTAAGTGGCAGTCCAAAGCCGTTGAGCAGTTCTTCGGAAGCTCTATTGGAGTCATTGAGAATCAAATTATCGAGCCATTTTCTTGTGAACCTTTTCAACCTGAACAAAACCAGTATGCCAGAGGAATCTCTAGCTTCAATCATGGAAAGCGATATTCTTGTGTTGTCTTTTCCTCTATATGTGGATGGGATCCCTTCACATCTGTTGAATTGTCTCTTCGAAATGGAAAAACATTTAAAAAGATATGCTGGAACTGATATGACCGTGTATGCCATAGTCAATTGTGGTTTCTTCGAAGGACAACAAGCATTGCCTGCACTTGAGATGGTTAAGAACTGGTGCGTGAAGGCTGGTGTATCCTGGGGGCAGGGCTTGGGCGTCGGTGGTGGAGGAATGATTCAAAATCTTGCGAGTGTTCCGGATGGCCAAGGGCCTAAAAAGAACTTTTCTATGGCACTCGATCAATTGGCATCGAACATCAATGCAGGTTCAGAGGGTGAAAATCTTTATATATCTCCAAATTTTCCGAAAATCGGCTACAAAATTGGAGCTGAAATGGGCTGGCGCCATCAAATTAAAATGAACGGCTTAAGCAAAAGGGATCTTAACAGGAGATTGGTATGAATTTTACATTTTTTGACCTGGAAACACCAAATCGTTCCAATGACAAGATTTGTTCTTTTGGACTCATCCATATGATTGATGGTGAGACTGTTTTTGAACGGGAATTTCTGGTGAACCCCGAAGTTTATTTTGATACTTTCAATGTCCAGTTACATGGCGTATCAAGAGAAATGGTTCGCGGTAAACCTACTTTTGACAAAATTTGGCCTGAAATCAAAAAGTATTTCATCGAGGCTGTAGTGGTGGCGCATAATGCGAGTTTTGATCTTGCTGTACTGGACAAAGTCATGCATCATTATGGCATTGAAATGCCCGAAATCAAATACAGCTGCACAGTCACAATGGCGAGAAAAAGGATAAGATCACCCAAGTATAGTTTGGACGTGGTCAGCAGCTTTTTTGGAGTGGAACTTTTGAGGCATCACAATGCCATGTCGGATACAAAAGCATGTCAAGGCATCTTTATGAAAATGATGACAAACTATGGGTACTCTGAAAGTGATGTATCCATTTACAAAAGCAAATTGTCGCATCGTGAACATTCTGCTAATAGTTATACATCAAACAGATTCTATTCCGAACGAACAATTCAGATCCAGGAGTTTCTAGAAAATCTGAAATTGATGCTGACTTCAAATGAAATCACGACAGAATCAATCACTAGATTAAAAGATTGGATGGAGCGACACCAATTTTTAGATTCTGAGTTGGTATATAAAAAAGTAAAGGCAAAACTGGATCAGGGCGGTGATTTGAGAACATGCCTTCTTGAATGTGTGGATCCATTGAAAAATATCGATTGTAGCGCCATCAATATCGATGGGAAATTATTTTGCATGACTGGCAATTTCAGTTTTGGTTCAAAGACAGATGTGGAGCTTTTTATATTGGCTCATGGCGGAAAAATCCATCCGACTGTAACCCGTGCTGTGGATTATGTCATAGTAGGTAATGAAGGTGATCCGGGGTGGTCATACGGGAGTTATGGTGTCAAAGTCAAGAAAGCCATGGAAATGCAAGAAAAGGGATATCCGATTAAGATTGTAAGTGAAAAAGATGTCTTTGGCGAATAAAAAACGCCTCCCGATCGGAAGGCATGGACTGAAAGCTATAGGTCAACGAATGTTCAGTTGATAGATAATGAGTGTGGATGTATAATGATAGGACAACTATAGACTGGTGGTTTTTATGTCAAGGACTAATAAATTCAACGACAAACATTACATTATGCATTGCGATATGCCTTCTGAGCTCTTCACGGTGAGGGGCATTAAAAAAGAGTATCGGGCGTTGGCCAAGATTTGGCATCCGGATATATCTGAAGTCAGGGAAGCGCTTTATATAATGAGCAAAATAAACGCACTTTATAATGAGGGACAATCTCTGATCAAAAATCATAAATTTTATGAGAAAGAAAGAATTCTCAATAGAGATCGAAGACGATACGACGAAGACGAAAAAAGTGACATCAAAGAATCTAAAGTCGATTATTCTGAATTTAAAGAGGAATTGAAACGAAGTAAAAGAAAACGAGTGATCGAGCTGAAGACAAATTCCGGGAAATGTGTGCGATTCAAATATTTGAAGCGCGTCATCATTGAACTGGGGTTCATGTATGTATCCGAAGAACATATTCTACTTGAAATCACGAAACTCAAACGCAAGATTTTCATGGATTCGATTAAAATCGTTAAGAATGGTGAGGGCGCTTACTTCAAAGTTCCGATTCCCGAAATCATTGATTCGTTCGACACCGAAACTCATGGTTATATTGTTATAAAAAAAGAAAAGGGCATTGAACCGATTGTCACTCTGGAGGTTGTTTCAGGTTATCTGAAACCACTCGCCTGCAGAAAAATATGCGAAGGTATTTTCTACGATTTGACCGCACTCAAGTATATGGGCTTAACTTCAACAGGCCTGGAAAAGGATCTGTTGTTCATTGACGTTACAACAGGTAGACTCCACAATTTCGGTTTGTATTTCTATTTGCATGAATTCAACTCCAAATTGAACAGGGCACCCCTGGAGGTTTCTGAATCTCTTCGGAATTTGAAACCCAAAAGCAATGAATCGTTGATCATTGAGTTGGTGAAGACATTAATATTGAAGTTGAGCATCAGTGCAGGACTCAAAGTGGATGATTTCTACAAATGGATCATGGAACTCAACTGTGACTCGCTTGAAATCTCACTCGCGGAAAGTCAGGTTTTCAACAGATCGATAATGTCAGTGACCAATCATGGATTCAATTTGGAGTCTTATTACAGCGTGATATCAAGCAGTTAAAACCAGATGGAGGTATCGATATGAAAGTTGCAAAACTATTGGCTCTTTTAGGAATATTGGCTATGACCGGAGCGCTTTTTTTCGGATTCACAAAAGGCGATTTTTTCGTGGATGGCGGTGAAATTCTTGCCAATCCTTGGGGCATAGTATCCATGGTGGATCTGTATGTTGGTTTCACTTTGTTTTCGATGTGGATTGCTTTTCGCGAAAAGAATATTATAGTCTCTGGAATATGGATTGCTTTGATGATGGTACTCGGATTCTTCACTGGGGCACTATATGTTTTAATACAATTGTTCAATTGCAAAGGCGATATGCAAAAGTTCTTTATGGGTGACAGAGCTTGACTCGGAGTAAGGAGATTGTGGAAGAACTGAGATCGGTAATCTCCGGTAAAACACTGGATGCCGTTCTGCCTCCGCTGTTGTTTGTTGTGTTAAATGGTAGGGTGGGGCTTGGAGCGGCAGTTGTCATTTCTGCACTGTCAGCGATTGCTGTAGGCGTTTTGAGAGTATTGAACAAGCAAAAGTGGCAATATGCCTTTGGAGGCTTGGCAGGCATCATTGTGGCATCAGGGTTTTCTTATTTTTCAGGAAGCGCCGCAAATTATTTTTTGCCTGGGATAATCAGTAGTGGACTTGTTTTCTTACTCTCAATCATGAGTGTGTTGGTGGGAAAACCACTAGCGGCATGGGCAAGCCATTTGTCAAGGGGATGGGCTCTTGATTGGTTTTGGAGATCCGATGTGAAGCCAGCATATCGAGAAGTGACACTGCTTTGGTCTTTTTTTTTCTTGCTGCGATTTGTGGTGTTGATGGTTTTGCTTTCACGTGAAAGTGTGACAGAACTTTTTGCTTGGAAAACACTTCTCGGATGGCCAGTGACCATAAGTGTGCTTGTGATCAGTTATATTTATGGCATGTGGCGTCTAAAAAATCTTGGCGGTCCTGGAATAGAGGAGCATTTGGCTGGTAAACAACCACCATATAAAGGGCAGACACGCGGATTCTGATAATAGTCCCAAAGATGTATTTTCATATTGCTTTTATTACGATATAATAAATTATCTCTACACTATGATTAGGAGGCGAAATTGATGGTATTTATATTAGCAGGTTGCTTAGGATTTCTACTTTTCTTTATTTATGATGTGAATAGTATGAAATGGCAATCCAATCTAGTGAATCAATTTTTTTTCATAGGTTTTCTATTAGTATTATTCAGCACTACTGGAGCCGTTTATTATGTTAGAGAAGATATTGTGTTGAATTCTGTCATGAGTTGGTTATGGATTTCAATGATTTTGATTTTTATGATTTTGTTGATTTATTCGTTGTTTTTTGCACTCCCATTTGGTTCAACCTATTTAGAAAACGAAAAAGGTAGGCAAGTTTATACCAAAGGTATGTACGCATTATCCCGTCACCCAGGAGCACTCTGGTTTATTGGGCTGTATTTTTCGATATATTTTTTAACTGGTAATTCGCTAATTCTTATTATGGCAGTTGTTTTTAGCATTTTGAATATTGTTTATGTAATATTTCAAGATTTGTGGACTTTTCCAAGATTATTTATAGATTATAAAAAATATGCGAACTCGACGCCCTTTATCATTCCAAGTTTCAAGAGTGTCAATAGGATGATTAATACAATTAGATTTCAAATAGGAGAATGATATGAATTTGCAGGCTAAATTGAGCGAAAAAAGATACGATCATATTTGGAATTCATATTGCGGTTTTCTGGATTTGAATCTTGAGGGGTTCATGTCTATACAAAACAGGTTGATGATGGAACAGATTGAGATGTGGAGCACTTCATTTCTCGGAAAAAGTATCTTGAATGGAAGGATTCCAAAAAGTATAGATGAATTCAGATCAATGGTTCCTCTGACCACCTATGATGATTATGCGGATGTACTTTTACAAAAAAAGGCTGAGACGCTTCCTGAGAATCCTGTCATATGGATTCAAACCACTTGGGAAGGAGGCAAACACCCGATAAAGGTTGCTCCTTATACAAGAAGTATGTTGGATGTCTACAAAAATAATGTCACTGCATGTCTTTTACTTTCAACCAGCAAAGCAAAGGGACATTTTGATGTTTCAAAATCTGATAAAATACTATACGGATTGGCACCTTTGCCATATGCCACAGGTATTCTGCCATTATTGTTAAATGAGGAGATAGATATTGAATTTTTACCCGCTGTGAAGGATGCGGAAGACATGACTTTCTCAGAGAGGAATAAATTGGGATTCAAGTTGGCAATGAAAAGTGGTGTTGATTATTTTTTCGGTTTGGGCAGTGTGGTTTATGCCATAAGCAGAAGTTTTGGTGATCTAAATGCCAAGTCTTCTGGAGGTGTATCCGCTCTACTAAAGTGTAAACCAAAAATGATTTATCGTATACTTCGTGGTAAGTACATAGCTAAAAAGGAAAATCGCGCACTGATGCCAAAAGATATTTTTAAATTAAAAGGTTTCATGGTAGCTGGAACCGACAATAAATGTTATAAAGATGATCTGGAATCCTTATGGGGAATTAGACCTATGGAAATATTCGCAGGTACTGAACCCACTGTTATTGGCACCGAAACATGGACAAGAAGTGGCATGTATTTTTTCCCGGATTCATGTTTTTATGAATTTATATCAGAAAAAGACATGTACAAGAATTTAGAAAATTCCAATCACCAACCTTCAACTTATTTGATGGATGAAGTTGTCCCTGGTGAAAAATATGAATTGGTCATATCGGTATTAAAGGGTGGAGCGTTTGCAAGATATCGTGTCGGAGATATGTATAGATGTGTGGGATTAACCAACAAAGAAGATGATACTCGAATTCCAAGATTCGAGTATATTGACCGTGTACCGACTGTAATCGATATCGCTGGGTTTACTAGAATATCCAAAAATGGTATTGAAAACGCGTTGCAACTTTCAGGTCTGAAAGTTGTCAATTGGACTGCCAAAAAGGCTTATAACGACAATAACAAACCGTATATGCATTTGTTGGTTGAAATGGAGAAAAGCTCATTGATCGATGGAGCTGTCAACACTGAAATAATCAAAGAGATTTTAACAACATATTTTAAATATCTTGATCAGGATTATAGAGATCTCAAGAAAATATTGGGAATGGATCCATTGGTCGTAACCATTCTGAAGTGTGGTACGTTTAGCAATTATAACAGCATGCACAATAAAGATATCACCAAAATAAATGCAAATCATTATGAAATAATGGAGTTGATGGAGGCACAAGAGTTTCAAGGAAGTGAAAGGCGGGTGATCTAGAGTGGGTGACGGTATATTTGGATACTTATCCAGCATAGCAGTATTGTCCTATCTCTTTATGTTGATGATTTTCATCAATGCAGAAAAAAATAAGATTACCAACTCTTTTCTGTTAGTACTTTTGTCTATGGTCTTTTGGACTGGTGGGTCACTTATGATGCGGCTACAAGTCTTTCCAACTTATGTATTCTGGTATCATATGTCATTTGGCGGAATACTATTGATGCTATTCAGTTACTATCGTTTTATTTTGGCTTTTTTAGGCCTATCCAATAAAGTGTCAAGTCGCATCTTTTTCATTTTGTTATTGGGTTGTTTTCTGATTAATATTCCAAATGGCATTATTTTAAAATGGCCAATAATAGCAGATATGGGTGGAAGGTCAGTCATGGTATATGATCAATTCTCGCCTTTCATTGCAATGCTCATTGTGATCTCGGTGGTTATGATTATGCAAATGATTCAAATGTTGTTTCTTGCGTCAAAAAGTAATCATATAGTACGAAAACAGGCCATACCAATTGTAATTGGAATCTTGATCTTATTTTTAGGTCACTTGTCGGTGATGTTGCCAATCTTCAAAGGATTTCCGATTGATATCGTCTCAGGCCTGTTGAATGCTGTGTTTCTATTGTTTGCACTCATCAAAAGAAAATTGTTCAAACTTAAGTTGATGGCTTCAGAGAGTGTGGGATACTTATTTAGTGTAGCATTGTCGTTTGGTGTTTTTTATAGTGTTTATCCATTTCTAAGCCATCTGATCGATATTGAAAGCAAGTTATCTATAAATTTTGCGTTACCGATCTATTTGGTGTTCTTTTTAGTAGTGCTTACATTACTTTTCCAATTGTGGAAGAAAGTAATAGCAGAAATTTTTATCAAAGATGAAGTAAACCATAATGAGATTCTTAGAGAGTTCAGTTACTTGGTATCCAAGAGTCTAAAATTAAAAGATATCTTTGAGAGTACAGTTATGGCAATTGCCAAAGCCACAAGCATCAAAAATATTTTCATTGCCACTTTTGACCATAAATCTGGTGATTATATAATGAGATACAGTGATCATACCCTGGCTGATTTATCATTTGTAATCAGAAAAGACAATCCGATAATTTCATGGATCCAGAATCATGAAGGGTATATTTCCATGGAGGAGTTTGTTCATTCCGTAGAGTACAAGTCAATGTGGGAGTCTGAAAAATTACAGCTCATAAGATTGGGAATCACATATTGTACCAGTCTAAAAGATGGCGATAAAATGATCGGTCTCATCATGTTTTCGGATAAAGGAAGGAAAAACAAACTTAGAGAACAAGATTTAAGCATGATTTCATCATTAAGTGCAGTTGCATCAATAGCTATCAACAATGCCCACATCTATGAAAAGGCATATTTGGAAGCGAGGACAGATGAATTAACCGGCGCTTTGAACAGAAGACATTTTTTTGAAGTCATTCAAGATGAATTTGAAAAAAACAAGGACGGTTCACTTGCACTTGTCATCATTAATTTAGATGATTTCAAATTGTTCAATCAACTTTACGGTGTCAAAAAAGGTGATCAGACTCTAAAGAAAATCACGGATATAATAAAGTCCAGTATTGGTCAACAAGGGGTGGTCGCAAGATATAGTGGTAAAGAGTTCGCAATCATTCTTCCTGGATATGATGTGTTTTCTGTCAAAAGGCTTACTGAAAGTATTAGAGATCAAATTGCCTTGTTGGGAAAAAGTTCCAATAGTTCCTATCAGAAGATCATTACAATCAGTGCTGGAATCAGTATTGTGCCTTATGGTGCAAAAAATGTCAAAGAATTGATTGAAAATGCAGAACAAGCCATCTACAATGTTAAAAGAAAAGGTAAAAATGCCATTAAAGTATTTGAGACTTTTATTCACAACGAAAGAGATCAATCCGAGGATTACGATTATACAAGCGTTTATGATGAGTATAAATCTACGATTTATGCTTTGACTGCAGCAATTGATGCAAAAGATCATTATACTTTCAATCACTCTGACAACGTTGCTTCACACGCAGTTGCTTTAGCCAAGTATTTAAAATTGAATGAGGATATCGTTGAGAACATTCGGCAAGCAGCTTTGCTTCATGACATAGGTAAGATCAGCATTCCTGAAAAAATTCTAAATAAGCCTGGCAAACTCACTGATAGTGAATACAGAATCATGCAAGGACATGTTGAAGCATCAATAGATATCATTAAACATTTACCTTCGCTTGATTACGTAATACCAGCGGTTTTGGGCCATCATGAGCGTTATGATGGAAGTGGTTATCCTCGTCGGATATCTGGTGAAGATATACCTTTGACTGCAAGAATATTGTGCATTTCTGATGCGTTTGATGCCATGGTGTCGAAAAGATGCTACAAAAAAGAAATTCCGATTAAAGAGACTATTAATATTATGATTAGTGAAGCTGGGAAACAGTTTGACCCTCAGTTGGTAAACGCATTTGTAACCTTGATTGAGAGTGGTGTTATATCGGCTGATTATTCCAGTGATCGAAATGAACATGGTGTCATCAGAATACCAGAAAAAGTTATTTATTAATCTGTAAATTGAAAAAAGCAACCAAATATTGGATGCTTTTTTTCAATTGGATAATAGAATAAGATTGCAATATGTGGAGGTTTGATATGAAGCTTACAGTACTTATGGACAACAACACAATAATCGACAAATACTTTTTAGGCGAACCGGCTGTATCTTATTTTATCGAGGATGAAGGTACAAAAATCTTGTTTGATGTAGGGTACTCAGACGCATACATTCAGAATGCTTTGATGATGAATATTGATGTTCATTCGAGTAATGCAATTGTCATATCGCACGGACATGATGACCATACCCGTGGATTGAAGTACTTTTTTCAAAGTGGAGGAAGAGAAAGCACCAAGATGATCGCTCATCCAGGCGCTTTTCATAAAAAAACCATCGGTGATCTTGAAATAGGATCTCCATTGTCCTCGGAAGAACTGGGGAGATTATGCGATCTCCATTTATCCCGTGAACCTGTTAAAATCAGTGAAAACATATGGTTCCTAGGTGAAATACTGAGGACTAATTCATTTGAAGCTAAACACCCTATTGGGATTGTTCAAACAGCTGACTTTCAGATTCCTGATGAATTAATTGATGATACGGCACTAGTCTATAAGTCCAAAGATGGAATATTTGTCATCACAGGATGTTCACATAGTGGGATATGCAATATTATTGAACAAGCCAAATTTGTGTCAGGTGAAACAAAAGTCTTGGGCGTGATTGGTGGTTTTCATCTTTTTGAACTTAATGAACAAACATTACAAACGATTGAATATCTCAAAGAAAATGATATTCGTTTTTTGTATCCTTGCCATTGTACCTCATTTAAAGTCAGGGCTGAAATGTCAAAACAAATGAACCTTATCGAAGTCGGTGTGGGTATGATTTTGGAACTGGAGTGATTTATGGAGAGATTCGAGCACTGGAAAAAGAATATCACGTTATTTTTAACTGGACAAATCATCTCACTTTTTGGATCTAGTCTTGTACAATATGCGATCTTATGGCATATCACACTTGAAACCCAATCAGGAGTGATGATGACCATCTATATCATCTGTGGATTTTTGCCTACTTTTTTCTTGTCACCGTTTGCTGGAGTTTGGGCGGATCGATACAACCGAAAAAGAATCATCATTTTGGCAGATGCTTTTATAGCCTTTGCGACTCTTGTGTTGGCAATTCTCTTCATGATGGGTTATGAATACATTTGGTTGCTTTTCGTCATAGCCGCAGTCAGAGCTTTTGGATCGGGACTTCATGCACCAGCCATCAGTGCTGTGATTCCACAATTGGTACCAGAAGATCAACTTACAAGGGTCAATGGAATCAACACTAGTGTCCAATCGATCATCATGTTGATATCTCCGATTGTGAGTGCTGCTTTGTTGGGGTGGTTCGAACTTCAATACATTTTTTTCATCGATGTGGTTACAGCAATATTTGCTATTGCCGTTTTGGTGTTTTTAGTGGATGTTCCTACACATCAAAAGGCACTTGAGCTTCAGACAACCGGTTATTTGGAAGATTTGAAGGAAGGTTTCATATATATTAGGAATCATTCTTATTTGAAGTATTTTTTTGTTTTCAGTGTCTTTTTCTTTTTCATGATCAGTCCACTTGCATTTTTGACGCCTCTTCAAACTGTTAGAAGCTATGGAGATGATATTTGGCGTCTCTCGGCATTGGAGATCACATTTTCATCAGGAATGATTTTGGGTGGATTCATCATGGCATCTTGGGGAGGATTCAAGAATAAGATTCATTCCATGGCTTTCTCTACGTGGATGGTTGGTCTCGGAACTTTCGCACTTGGTCTAATGCCTCCGTTTTGGATGTATTTGTCACTGATGGCATTCCTGGGAATTACAATCCCGATTTTCAATACACCTGCGGCAGTCATATTACAGACAAAAGTCGAGCAAGCCTACATGGGAAGGGTGTTTGGGGTCCTCGGGATGATCCATAGCAGTATGATGCCTCTTGGAATGTTGGTCTTTGGACCCTTATCTGATTCGGTCAGTATAGAAACATTGTTGCTTGTGACCGGTGTGTTTCTTTTTGCTATGGGTTTCTTCCTGATTGGAAACAAAGCGATGGTCAAGGCAGGCGAGTAAATAGGAATACCAAACGATCTTATGGATTGTTTGGTATTTTTTTAAAAATAATATTGACAAACGTATCGGCAGACGATATATTGTATATATCAGCTAACGATATATCAGGAGGTGACTTATAATGAATAAAGATTTGCCTTTGACTGAAGGCGTGTTTTACATTTTGCTTGCACTTATCAAACCCAATCATGGGTATGGAATAATTCAGGATGTTGAGCACCTGACCAGTGGACGATTGGTTTTAGGTGCCGGAACACTTTATGGTGCAATCAATACCATGTTGGATAAGGGTTGGATCAAACTTTACAGTGAAGAAGTGGCATCAAGAAAGAAAAAGGAATACATAATCACGAATGCCGGAAAGGACATTATGAAGTTAGAAACTGAAAGACTTGAAGAGTTGATCAGAAACAGTAAAATCGCATTGGAGGATAGAATATGAAGATTTTAAGATTGTATTTAGACAAGGATGCAGAAGAAATCTGGCTCAATGAGCTGGTTGGCAAAGGGTGGGCTCTGAGCAATTTTTTCTTTGGAGTATACACCTTTGAAAGATGTGAAGAAAATGAGTTCATCTATAAAATTGATCTTATGGACAGTTTTTCTGGGACAAAATCATCTATGGATTACATAAAATTTGTTGAGGAAACAGGTGCGGAGTATGTTAGTTCTTGGGGACGTTGGGTCTTTTTCAGAAAACCCGCCATTGAAGGTCCATTTGAACTTTATACAGACGTGGATTCACAGATCAAAGTTTATGAAAAAATCAGAAATATGTTGGGAATCGTTGCTATATTTGAATTTGTCATCGGATTTTCACAACTTCACAATCTTGGTCAATATGGTGCTGGCATTGGATACTACAGTTTGACAGGGGTGATATTCTTCCTTGGAGGCGCAATTGGTTTTGCAGCATTGAAAGCACACCATAAAATCAATAGCTTACGTAAGCAAAAAGTGATCTAGGAATCAGTGGATAGAGGGTGCTCTATTCACTTTTTTATTGATCAGATAAATGGCCACCATAATAAGACTGAGACCAAATACTTTAATTGAGGTTAGACTTTCATTTACAAAGATGACGGACAGTGTGACTGCAAAAATCAATTCGATCATGCTGAGGACTCCGACTTTTGATAGATCTATTCCAGATGAAATGCCTTCAAAATAGAAAAGATAAGCGAGAACCACCGCAAATACACCAAGGCCAAGACTGCAGTAGACAACAATAGGGGCGTTGATTTTCAAAACAAGGTCTCCTATGTCCACAAGTGGCAATATGAAAGCCATACCAAATAATGAATTGTAGAATATCAACGTTCTGGCATGATACTTTTGCAGTCCGAATTTTCCGAAGACACTGACGAGGGCGTACCCCAATCCCGCCATAACGCCATAACCCACACCGACTATTGAGAGGTCACGAAAGTCAAACACAGCACCTGTAAGAGCCAAAATAGAACCTATGATCGACAATAGAACACCTGCGCTTTTGATTATAGTCAATTTTTCCTTGAAAATAGATACTGAAAAGATGGTCAAGAAAAGTGGAGCGAGGTAGAGGAGCACTGTTGCGTTGATCACCCCAATCAGATCGACGGAAGAAAAGAATACCAAATTGAAAATGCCTTGAGTGATGACACCCATAAAAAAAGTTAGGATCAATCCCTTTTTATCGATTATAAATAGATGGGTTTTCCCGAAAATAAAGTAGGCAAAAAAGAAAAACGCACCCAAAAATAGTCTGATGAAACTGACTTCGATAGAAGTCAACCCGTTCTCCAACAGATTCTTGGCGAATATTCCTGTAGTGCTCCAGCTGATTCCAGCCAATGCTATGTAAATAGATCCCCTGAGCTCCCGATTCATATGCACCTCGATAGACATTTTGGATTAAGTATACCATGTTGTCAATAGTTGAACCAGAGTACAATTTGAGTTTTTATTATTTAGTGATATAATCATAAATAAAGTATAAGTTTACATGGAGGTGCAAATGAAAACTGTAGTGATTGGCATTATAATCATAATGTTTTTAGTGGATATCGGAATCTCAATTCTGAATTATAGAAATAGGAATGCCCCGCTGCCGGATAATGTGGGAGATATATATGAAGAGCCTGAATATCAGCGGTGGCTAAGCTATTTTATGGAGAATTTCAGATTTGGAATGATTCTGAAATGTCTCAATTTGCTCATCATGTCCAGTATGTTGTTGCTCGGTGGATTCGCTAAACTTGAGTCCATTAGTGCAATGTGGTTCCAAAATGAAATTTTGCAAACGCTTTCGTTTATTGGAATATATTTTATGATTTACATGATATTGTCTTTACCATTTGATTATTATAAGACCTTTGTGATTGAAGAGAAATATGGATTCAATAAAATGACTCTCAAGACATTTGTCATGGATCAAGTCAAGGGACTCCTTGTTGGTGCTGTACTCGGTGGTGGACTATTGGCTTTGATCAATGTCATATATTTGATGTTTAACGATCGCATGTTCTTATTTATAGTGTTGTCATGGGTTGTGGTCACAATTGTTATGGTCCTTATGATTTTAATGAACACCAGATTTTTCGTAAAATTATTTAACAAGCTCTCCCCAGTGGAGGAAGGTGCTCTCAAAAATAGAATCCAAAAGTTGGCTTTGGAGACCGGTTTTGAAATTCAATCCATCTTTATTATGGATGCCTCGCGTCGCTCCACCAGACTCAATGCATTTTTTAGTGGCATGGGAAGAGTGAGGGACGTTGTCCTATTTGATACCTTGATTGAAAAATTAAGTGAGGATGAAGTCATGGCTGTCCTTGCACACGAACTTGGCCATGCCAGCCATAAGGATGTACAAAAGATGTTCCTGAGACAAATCGTATTCTTTGGACTGTTCATGGCAGTGCTAGGTCTTGTTCTAGGGAGTGAGACCTTACCGCTTGCATTTGGACTGAGTGGAATTCATTTCGGTTTCAGTCTCATTCTTTTTTCTGTATTCGTTCAGCCGCTCAGTTTTATGCTCAGTATTCCTATCAATGCGTTAAGTAGAAAAGCTGAGTATGCCGCGGATGCGTTTTCTGCTGAATACATCGATCGTAAGCATATGATCAGCGCTCTAAAGTTGTTGTCTCAAGAGAATTTTTCAAATCTGTCACCACATCCGATTTATGTGCTGATGCATTATACACATCCGCCAGTTGCATTGAGGATCGATGCGATCAACAAAATATGATGTTATAAAAAATAAGATGTGAATTGCAGCTTCGCTACAATTCACATCTTATTTTTCGCGTAGTTAAGTTTCCGAAGGAAACTTATTAGCGTCTCAGCCTATGTCGACCTATATTTCTCCTTATACGTTGAATCTGAAAAGAATGACATCGCCATCTTGTATGACATAATCCTTGCCTTCAAGTCTTACTTTTCCGACGTCTTTCGCAGCGGCCATATTGCCATATGCTTTAAGATCCTCAAAAGCGATTGTTTCTGCTCTTATGAAGCCACGTTCGATATCCGAATGGATTTTACCACCAGCTTGAGGTGCTTTTGTGCCTCTTTTGATATCCCATGCTCTTACTTCCTGAGGTCCAGCGGTTAGAAAACTGATGAGATCGAGTAGGTGATAGCTGGATCGGATCAACTGGTCGAGTCCGGATTCATTAAGACCGAGTTCTTCCAAGAAGGCTTGACGATCCTCATCTTCAAGTTCAGCGATTTCCTGCTCGACTTTTCCACAGATCACAACCACTTCAGCATTCTCGGATTCGGCAAAAGTGCGAACTTGTTTCACATAGTCATTTTCCTCACCAGCTGCTATATCATCTTCAGAGACGTTTGCGCAATAGATGATGGGTTTATTGGATAAAAGATTGAGCGACTTGACAAACTCACGTTCTTCGGGCTCAAGCTCCATCGTTCTGACATTGAGTCCCGAATCTAGAACAGTCTTGATCCGTTCCAGAATCCCGAGTTCAGCTAATGCTGTCTTATCAGATTTGGCTTGTTTGACTGTTTTGGCAATTCTTCTTTCGAGCATTTCAGAGTCTGCCAAAATGAGTTCGATGTTTATGGTTTCGATGTCATCCAGTGGTCCGATTTTTCCTTCCACGTGTACGACGTTATCATCCTCAAAACATCTTACCACATGTACAATTGCAGCTACTTCTCTTATATGGCTCAAAAATTGATTGCCTAGACCTTCGCCTTTGGATGCACCTCTCACAAGGCCGGCGATGTCATAGAATTCAATCGCTGTATTGACTATTTTTTTTGAGTCGTACATGTCCCTCAGTACATTCAGCCTTTTATCGGGAACTGCAACAACGCCAACATTTGGTTCAATGGTACAGAATGGATAGTTCGCACTTTCAGCGCCAGCTTTGGTGATAGCGTTGAAAAGAGTGCTCTTACCTACGTTTGGTAAGCCTACGATACCTAATTTCATGAATAACCTTCCTTTATATAAACAATTATTGTGCTCAATTCACATCATTAAATTATAAACCATTAACAACACAATGTAAATAAGTTATAATGGATAAAGGCAATTGAATCTAAGATAAGGATGTGACATTATGATCGATATGACACAGTATTTTGAATTGACTCCCGGAGTCAATCTGCACCTGGTCAAATCCAGGAAATTTAAAACGGTATTGTATGGCGTTTATATCAAACGACCATTGAATGATAGTGAAGTCTCTTTAAATGCGTTGTTGTCAAGGGTGATCGACAAGGTAAGCTCTGTTTATCCCACACAAAAAGAGATGAGCAGCGCTCTTGAAAATCTGTATGGTGCAATCATAGTTTCTGATATTCACAAATATGGTGAAAAACAGATGATTCAGATCAAAATGCAAGTTCCCGGAGCACAATATGTCGGGGAAGAGAGTGTGACAGCCCAAGCACTTCAGTTTATAGACCAGATACTAAACCGTCCTAAATTAGTGGATGGCGGATTTGATCCCGAGATTTTCGAATCTGAGAAATTGGGACTTATTTCTGAAGTGGAAATGAGAAAAGATGATAAAGATGGATGGGCACTCAGTCTTTGCGTAGAAAATATGAGTGAGAACGAACCCTATAGAATCCATGAATATGGTAATGTGGAAGCCATTAGGAAAATCACTCCTGTATCACTTTATGAACATTACCAAAAAGTGCTTGAGACCTCATCGATTGATGTGATTGTCATCGGAGATTTTGAACCGGAGACCATGAAAAGTGAGATTGAAAATAATCTTCACTTTTATGAGGGAGAACGCGAACCCGTAGCTCGAGAAGATATCATATATCATCCGGATCAGATCAAACGCGTGGTAGAAGAACATGATATCGCCCAAGGCAAACTGGCCATGGGGTACAGAATCAATATCCCTTATGAAAGCGATGAATATCTTCCTGCGTTCATGGCGACCATAGTACTTGGTTACGGAGGCAGCTCCAAGCTGTTTAAAATCGTCAGGGAGAGAGAAGGTCTATGCTATACTGTATTTGCAAGAGCAGACAAATTCAAGTCTGTATTGTTGATCTATGCAGGAGTTGATTTTGACAAGTTCGACAAAGCGGAAAACTTGATCATCGAACAGGTAGAGGCGTTAAAAAGCGGCGATATATCCGATGATGAACTCGCAATAGCCAAAAAAACCTTGATTTCGAATCTTCAATCCTTATCGGATTATCAAAATTCTTATATCAACTATTATTATAATCAATATCTGACAAAGGGAACACTTGATTTGGAAGAATACATTGAGCGAATCAACAGACTTGAAAAGAACGACCTCATAATGGCCGCGAAACATTTTGAACTCGACACCATAGTACGCTTGAAAGGGGAGGAATAATATGGGTTTTGAACATGAAGACTATTGCCAATATATCGATGAATCTATTTTTTATAAAAAACTGGAATCCGGACTTGAAGTCTATGTGTTGCCCAAAAAGCATTTTGCAAAAAAATACGCTTTTTTTGGCACCCATTATGGCGGAATGAACAATATATTCGAAGTGGATGGCCTTGGAAGAGTGGAAATGCCACAAGGAATAGCGCATTTTCTCGAACATCAGATTTTTGAGGACGAGCTGGAAAGCACATTTGAAAAATTCGAAAAAATTGGCGCAAGCGTCAATGCATATACAAGCAACGGTTCAACGGTATATCATATAGAGACAGTTGAGGAGTTTGACAAAGCGCTTGAAATGCTCATGAATTTCGTTCTCGACGTTCAGATTACAGAAAAAAGTGTTGAAAAAGAGAAAGAAGTCATCATCCAGGAAATCAAGATGTATGAAGATGAACCTGAATGGCAGATGGGCACAAATCTGATGCTGAACATGTATCATTCACATCCTGTCAAAGATGATATAGCTGGAACAGTTGAATCTGTCAGGTCAACCACAAAGGAACAGTTGCTTAAGTGCTATGAGTATTTCTACAACCCAAACAACATGGCAATGTTTGTCTTTGGAGATGTGGACCCCGGTCATATCTTTGAACTGATCGAGGCCAATCAAACCGAAGCGTTCATAAAAAGAAAAACCACTCCCAGACTGATCATGCCGAACGAACCATTCCGAATTGTTCGTCCGAAAAGCATCATTACGAAGTCCATTGCAAAAGATAGTATGATTGTTGGTTTCAAATCAAATCCCGACATCAGAAAAGAAGATCGTGAACTTAAACTCGCAGCGCTTAGAGTAGCGAGTGATATGATGTTCGGTAAAAGCAGCGCAGCATTCTCCCGCGCTTACGAAAAAGGATGGATCACTGAAAGTTATGACATGGATGTTCAACTTGGTGACGGTTATGCTTATGCCGTTTTCGGTAATCAAACCGATCATGTCGATTTGCTTCATGAAGAAATTCTCCGCACCCTCGAATCTCATTTGAACAACGGTTTCGAATACGAGGATTTTCTTAGGATGAAAAGAAAGCTGCTCGGAAGGTTTGTGGCGTCATTCAATTCATTGCAATCCATTGCAAGCAATTATACGTTTAAGAAAATGAGAGGTTTCGATCTATTTGAACAGGTGGAGGCATTCAACAAATTGTCATACGACGACATTCAAAATTCTGTGAAGACTTTTTATGATTTGTCCAATTCCAGTATGTCAGCCATGATTAAAGATAAAAAATAACGGAGGCATCAATGAATAAAATCGCATTTGAAATATTTGGGCTACAGATTGCATGGTACGGCATCATCATCGCATCCGCAATGTTGATCGGGACCATGATTTTACTGAAAGTAGGAAAAAAATACGGTTATAAAGAAAACGACATCTTGGATTTGGTCATGGTGGTATTGCCTATGGCAATCGTATTTGCTAGAATTTACTATGTGATCTTCGAATGGTCCTATTACTCGCAAAATCCTTCTATGATCTTTGCATTCAGAGAAGGCGGTCTTGCTATACATGGTGGAATTATTGGCGGTGTATTGGGCGGTTGGATTGTTTGTAAATATAAGAAATTGAATTTCGGAGATTTGGCGGATATGGTTTCAATGCCGCTCATCCTCGGTCAGGCCATCGGAAGATGGGGCAACTTCATCAATCAGGAGGCGCATGGCGGACCTACAGATCTACCTTGGGGAATCATGGTGGACGGAGTGAAGGTCCATCCCACATTTTTATATGAATCCATTTGGAATCTCATGATTTTCACAACATTGGTGTTCACATTCAAAAACCGAAAGTTTTACGGAGAGCATTTTGTTAAATATCTGGTTTTATACTCAGTGGGCAGATTTTTCATCGAAGGAATGAGAACAGATAGCTTGATGTTTGGACCCCTTAGGATTGCACAGGTTTTCAGTTTGGTTTCTATAATTGTCGGAATAATTTTCATTATAATAGTAAGAAAAAAAAGATTATGGAAAATTAAGGAATAACTTATTGGGACCATAGTACTGTTTGTACCTGAAAAGGTGACTTTATCAATATAAAGTCACCTTTTTTTGTTGCATTTATTTAAAAAAAAGTTTACAATAAGCATAAGAAGTGGTGCAAAGTGTAGTGAAGTGGGATGAAAGACCATGAATTTGGATTGAAAAGGTGATAAATGATGTTTACCGGTGAATACAAACACGCAGTTGATGCGAAAAATCGTTTGAGTATACCATCCAAATTCAGAGATAAACTTGGTGATGTATTCTACATCACAAAAGGACTTGACCATTGTCTTTTTGTTTTCTCACTCGGAGAATGGGAATTGTTTGAGCAAAAGCTCAAAGCATTGCCACTTTCAAACAACAAGGCAAGAGCCTTTGCCAGATCTTTTTTTGCAGGTGCCAGCGAGTGTGAACTCGACAAGCAGGGTCGTGTATTGATTCCTCAAAATTTGAGGGACCATGCGAAAATTGAGAAAGATGTCTACGTGAACGGCACAGGGTCTCGGATTGAAATCTGGGATGCATCAACTTGGGAAGCATACAATGAATTCTTGACAGCAAACATGGATGAATTGGCTGAAGACATGGAATCTTTAGGAATAAGTTTTTAAAAGGAGTAGATTATGGAATTTAGTCATGTAAGCATCTTGCTGAAAGAGTGTATGGACGGTCTTGACATCAAACCTGATGGCATCTACGTGGATGGCACCCTTGGCGGAGGCGGACACACCTTTAAACTCATCCAATTCATAGATGGTGGAAAAGTCATTGGTATCGATCAGGATCAGGATGCGTTAGAGGCGGCATCCAAAAGATTATCCATATTCGGAGATAAGTTCATTCCGGTGCACAATAATTTTTCAAACCTTTTGGAAGTGCTTGAAACTCTTGGAATAAAGAAAATAGATGGATTTCTACTGGATCTCGGAGTGTCATCCTATCAACTGGATGAAGCCGAGCGAGGTTTCTCGTATATGAATGATGGGCAACTGGATATGCGTATGAACCAAGAAGATGAATTTTCAGCCTACGATGTGGTCAATACCTATTCAGAAGATGAGTTGACTCGAATCATCAGAGAATATGGTGAAGAGAATTGGGCAAACAGAATAGCCAAGTTCATAGTGGAAGCAAGAAGCGAAAAGCCTCTTGAGACAACTTTCGAACTGGTTGACATCATAAAAAACGCTATTCCCGCAAGTGCCAGAAAGGATGGTCCACATCCCGCAAAACGTACATTCCAGGCTATAAGAATAGAAGTCAACAATGAACTCAAAATCATTGAAAAAACAATAGAAGATGCAGTTTCTGTGATGAACAAGGGCGGACGTGTTGCGATTATAACATTCCATTCCCTGGAAGACAGAATCGTCAAGAACACTTTCAAGAAATTGGCGCAAGGATGCATTTGTCCACCTGAATTTCCGGTTTGCATATGCAACAACAAACCCAAAGTGAAGATCATTTCCAGAAAACCTATATTACCATCGGAACGGGAAGTTATCGATAATCCTCGAGCAAGGAGTGCCAAATTGAGGATTGCAGAGAAAAAATAGTCCCAGGAGGGGTTGCTATGACGGCTAGAATCGAATCATCCGCTTATGAAATTGAACAATTCAACTATTCACAATCCGAAAAAATCGTGAGTATAAAGAAAAAAAGACTTGAGCGCGAAAAAGCAAAAAAGAAAGCGTTTAATCAAGTTGTCAACTTGTTTTGTTCTGTCGCGATTGTATTGGTATTTGCGGTCATATTCGGCTCAATCATATTTCAAAACTCTCTCGTCAACGAAGCAAAATATGATATATTCAATTTGAAGGCCGAGATTAAATCGCTCAATGCAAAGGTTGAGGAAATGAACGCTAAAATCGAAAACCACACAGAACTGAACAATATTGAGAGAATCGCCACTGAGGAACTGAACATGCAGTATCCATCCAAGGAGCAACTCGTCTATATTGACTCAAATTATAATTATGCACTGGAAACGCCTAAATTCCAAACTGCTGAAGGTAGTGACGTTGGCACAGGCAATTCTTCGGATCAACTTGTCCATGATTTGGTTTTAGCCCTGTTCAGGACCAATAACTGACACAATCATAATAGCCTGCGAAAGCAGGCTTTTTTTACTTCAACAATAATTGATTAATCCTAATGTTGCGTTATAATAGTAGTAGTGATTATTTGGAGGCAACACATGTTAAAATTCAGGAACAGACTTTTGATTTTTTTTATCATCATGATAATTTTAATGGCTGCACTCGTAGGACGATTGGTTTATATCCATGTCTATTGGAGTGATGAGTTGACTCAGATGGCGAAAGATCAACAAAACAAAAATATAGTAGTCCCTGCGAAACGTGGCGACATACTGGACCGTAACGGTGACAAAATGGCATTCAGCATCAAAACGTATTCCATTTGGGCCAGTGCGTTTGAAATAACAAAACCTGTCGAAACGGCAGAGCTTATTTCCCAAACGTTGAATATTGAATATGAGCCTATAGCAAGCAAAATAATCAGTGCGTCAACAAGCATGGTAAAGGTGGTCGCCAATCTGACCAAAAGTGAGGCGGATCTGATCAGAGGAAAAAGCATTCGGGGAATATCAATCACCGAAGACACGAAAAGAGTATATCCGTATGGCAATTTGGCTTCTCACCTGATAGGCAACGTCAACATGGACAGTGACGGTTTTCTTGGACTGGAGCTTTTCTATAACAATCTGCTCAAGGGAACACCAGGACTATATAATGTGACGACAGATGTTTATGGAAGACAACTCGCATACGGTGAAGAGAATATCACAGCACCACAAAACGGAAATTCGATACGATTGACACTTGATGATTCAATCCAATATTTTGTCGAACAACGTTTGGAAACCGCTTTAATTGAAAACGAGGCTTTATCTGTCTCGGCAATTGTCATGAACCCTAAAACCGGTGAAATTTTGGCGATGGCCTCAAAACCGGATTTCAATCTCAATTCTCCCAGGGAATACAGAAATGACATGGATGCAGAAACATGGGCGACAATGACCGATGACGAGAGAGTGACTTATTGGCATGGCATGTGGAAAAATACGGTTCTGAGCAACACTTATGAGCCGGGATCCACTTTCAAAGCCATTACAGCTGCAATCGCTCTTGAAGAAAATTTGGTTCGAATGGATGATCACTTCTTCTGTAATGGCTTGATCTATGTCAAAGGTGTTCCACTTCATTGTTGGAAGTTTCCTGGAAGTCACGGCGACCAGACTTTTGTCCAGGCATTTGTGAATTCGTGTAACCCTTCTTTTGTTGAAATCGGGCAAAAAATCGGTGAAAAAACGTTTTATGAATATATTGAAAAATTCGGATATATGAAAACTACAGGAATTGATCTTCCCAGTGAGGCGAACTCAATCACATTGCCAATGGACCGAGTAGGTCCGATTGAACTTGCGACACTTTCCTATGGACACGGGATCAATGTTACGATGCTACAAATGACCAGAGTAATCTCGGCACTTGTCAATGGAGGCACATTGATGAAGCCCCAATTGGTCAAAGAAATTTATGACGAGACAGGAGCTGTGTTACAGTCTTTTGAGCCTATTTTTGAAGAAAGGATCATATCCCAAGACACTTCGGATAAGATGAAAGTATTGTTTGAGGCCGCTGTGCAGACAGGTGGAGGACGCAATGCTTATATAGAAGGCATTTCAGTCGGAGGCAAATCAGGAACGACCAAAAAGGTTGTTGGAGCTGAATATGAGGACAATGTGGTCATCAGTTCATTTGTCGGGATTGCACCGATGGAAGATCCTGAATTTGTAATTCTGGTCACAATTGACGAACCGAAAAAAGAGGTACAAGGCAGCACTGTCGTAGCACCTGTGGTAAAAGCCATACTGGAGGACATCTTAAGGTATAGCAATATCATTCCAGATGTCAAAGCAAAGGGTCAGGTCAGTGTACCGGATCTCAAAGGAAAGACTTTGGCTGAAGCCATTAAAACTCTTAAAACTCTTGACTTAAGGTATTCTACAGAACCCATCAACATTGAGGATGAGACAGTGATCATCATCGATCAGTTTCCGAAATTCGGAACGGAAGTCGAAAAAAATGCCATCATCATACTTTCTGTTGAAGAATAAATAGACCATTTTGAAAGGAAAATCTTTATGAACCAAGCATGGATTTATTTTATGATCAGTCTTGTTACGTCGTTGGCGTTTGGTCCAATAGTCATACCTAGGCTCAGAAAGTTGAAATTTGGACAGGCCATTCGTGAGGATGGGCCTGAAGCGCACCTTGTGAAGTCGGGCACGCCGACAATGGGTGGACTGATATTTGTGGTGGCATTTTTGACGCCACTTTTGGTTTTCCTTAATATTGAATCATACGAGGTCATTTTTGTGGTCGTTGGCATGGTTGGCTTCGGGGCGATCGGTTTTATTGATGATTATTTGAAAGTGGTGAAAAAACATAATTTGGGTCTAAGAGCCAAACAAAAGATTGTTATGCAACTTGTTGTTGGTATAGTAGTAGCCTATTTGGCCGGACGCATAGGGACAGAGGTTCATTTGCCGTTCATCGGCACTTACGTCGATTTCAAGTGGTTGTTTTATCCTTTTGCGGTATTCATGGCTGTAGGGTTCAATAATGCGGTCAATTTGACTGATGGTCTCGATGGATTGGCGGCAAGTGTGACTTTTGTTGTTTCTGTCTTTTTTGCGGTCGCCTCTTGGCACCAAGGGAATGAGCTCATGATCGTCGTCAATCTGGCTATGGCAGGTGCACTTCTCGGATACTTGAGATATAATTGGTATCCTGCCAAGGTTTTCATGGGCGATACGGGGTCTTTGGCTCTGGGTGGATATGTTGTTGCGGTGGCGTTTGCACTCAAGATGCCGTTTCTTCTACTCATTGTAGGAATAGTCTACGTCATTGAGACGTTGTCGGTGATCATACAAGTGTTGGTGTTCAAGAAGACCAGGAAGCGTATCTTTAAAATGGCTCCCATTCATCATCATTTTGAGCTTTCAGGATGGCACGAAAAGAAAATCGTATTTGTCTTTACAGGTCTAACTGCTCTAGGAGCATTTATAGCATATTTGAGCATCATATAGGAGGCTGGCATGCAATTTGAAAATAAAAACATATTGGTGATTGGTCTCGCCCGTTCGGGAGTGGCAGCTGTAAGAGCTCTTCATGAAATGAATGCCAAAGTCACCGTAACTGACATAAAAAGTGAAGATTCACTTAAAAGCCTTGCAGATGAAATCAGACCCTTTGTGGTAGAGTTGATTTTAGGTGAGCATCCTGACCTGTCGGGAACCTATGATCTTGTGGTGATCAGTCCGGGTATCCCTCTTGACATACCATTTGTGAAGCAGATCGAAGCAAACAAGATACCGATCATCGGTGAGCTTGAGTTGGCTTATTTACTGACTGACGCTAAGTTTGTTGGAATCACAGGCACCAATGGAAAGACCACAACAACAGCCCTCACTGGGGAAATGTTCAAAAATTCCGGAAAAAAGCATTTCATTGTCGGCAATATAGGACTGGCAGCAGTATCCAAAGCGCTCGAAGCAGACGAGGAGACTGTGTTTGTCACTGAGATCAGCAGTTTTCAGCTCGAAACAATAGTTGATTTCCACTGCCATATAGCGGCCATACTGAATCTGACTCCCGATCATTTGAACAGACATAAAACTATGGAAAAATATACTGAAGCCAAAGCGCGAATTTTTGAAAATCAAACAGAGAAAGACTGGCTGGTTCTCAATCTTGATGATCCACTTACCAGAGCGTTGGCGGACAAGGCCAAAAGTAGAATTGCATTTTTCAGTTTGAATCAAAAACCGGATGAAGGTGCATTCATAGAAGATGGATGGATCAAAACCCGTCTCGACGGCAAAGTCACTCCGTATTGTAAAGTGGAGGAGATGCTGATTTTTGGAAGACACAATGAGGAAAATGCACTCGCTGCGGTTCTGATAGCCACTTTATCGGGCTTGGAACCACAAGTGATCATTGATACTTTGAAAACTTTCAAAGGAGTTGAACATCGAATCGAATATGTGGATACGATCAATGATAGAAAATTCTACAATGATTCCAAAGCGACCAATCCGGATTCGACAATATGTGCAATCAATGCCATGAATACACAGACACATCTTATCGCAGGTGGTCAATTCAAGGGATCGGATTACAGTTCGATTTTTGAGGTCTTCAATGATAAAATAAAGACGTTGATTCTTTTAGGTGAGACAAAATACACCATAGAAGAAACCGCACACAAATTTAATTTTACAAATACTGTGATTGTGAATACAATGGAGGAAGCGGTTGAAGCCGCATTTAGGAATTCTTTACCTGGAGATGCGATATTATTGTCTCCTGCATGCGCCAGCTGGGATATGTATGCGGATTTCGAAAAAAGAGGTGAACATTTTAAAGCTTGCGTCAAAGCTTTAAAAGTTGATCGGGGGTAACATGAAAAATTCCAAAATGGACTATACACTGTTTGTAGTCACCTTGATTCTCGTATCTTTCGGGATTCTTATGGTGTTCAGTTCAAGTTATTATTATGCGATTGACAAAATGCAAGACAAAACCCATTTTTTTTTCAATGATTTGAAGTGGGTCGGATTTGGTGTGCTTGCGATGATCGTCGCTTCAATGGTCCCTTATAAAATCTATCGCAAAGTGGCTATTCCACTCTTTCTGTTGAGCCTTTTCCTTTTAGTGTATGTTCTTTTTAATGGCGTTGTGGTCAATAATGCACAGCGCTGGATCTATATAGCAGGTCAAGGATTCATGCCTGCCGAGATTGCCAAAATCGGTGCGATCATATATTTTGCATTTATGCTCGAACTCAATTATAAGCAAATCAACAAACCACGGGTGCTGATCATTTACATTGGTATAATTGCTCTTATGGTTTTTCTGATCATGGAACAGCCCAATATGAGTACTGCTGTCATTCTTGGCGGTATACTTGCCATCATGCTTTTTGTTGCTGGAATATGGTGGAGATATACGATCTCCATAATCGGTCTTGGGGCTATGGGCGCATGGGTACTCGTTATGAAAGCCAGTTATCGTTTAAGTCGGTGGACCGCATTTATGGATCCGTTCAAATATAAGAACGATGAATCATGGCAAGTGATACAATCCCTTTATGCACTTGGTACCGGAGGTATTTATGGTGTTGGTGTAGGGATGAGCACACAAAACAAACTCTATATACCTGAACCGCAGAACGATTTTATTTTGGCGACTGTCGGAGAGGAACTGGGATTATTGGGCACAGTTGGACTCCTTTGTTTGTTCCTGATTCTGATTTATAGGTGCGTCAAAATCGCTATGAATGCTCCAGATGTGTTTTCCACTCTGCTGGCAACAGGAATTTCAGCGATGTTCGGACTTCAAATTCTTATGAACTATGCGGTGGCGACTTCATCAATGCCAGCGACGGGAGTTACTCTTCCTTTTATAAGTTATGGTGGCACAAGTATTGTTATTATGTTGGGTGCTGTTGGCATATTGCTCAACATATCCAAATATTCCATGAAACAGGACAGTTAAACGGAGTGTATTATGAAAGTTATGTTGACAGGTGGCGGTACAGGAGGTCATATTTATCCTGCGCTTGCAATCGCGGAAAAATTGAAGAAAGATAATAAGGGCATTGAAATTGTTTATGTCGGATCGAAAGATGGCATGGAAAAGGACATAGTTCCCAAAAATGGTTTGACATATCTTGGAATCGATGCGGCTCCGTTAAATAAAAAATTAAGCAAAAAAACAATTAAAGCGATCTTGTCTCTGTTCAGAGGAATATATCAAGCCAACAAAGCGATCAAGAGATATGAACCGGATGTGATTGTAGGCACAGGGGGTTATGTCGCAGGCGCCATAGTGCTCATGGGTGCACTGAGAGGCATTCCTACCGCCATTCATGAACAAAATGCATACCCGGGCTTGACCAATAGGATTCTAAGTCGATTCGCAGATGTGATCATGTTGACTTTTGATGATGCCAAGCAACATTTCAAATATCCGGAAAAGCTTGTCTATACGGGCTTGCCGGTCATGTCGAATTATTTTGTCACATCGAGGGAGCAATCCAAACAAAAACTCGGATTGTCAAAAAATGAAATGATGGTCCTGACTGTCGGGGGGAGCAACGGTGCCCTCAAACTCAATCAGATTATGCTTGACGCGTATGTTAAAATGAATAAAATGGAACAAATAAAATTCATTCACGTTTCCGGCAACCGCTATTTTGACAAACTCCAAGGAGAGATCAAATCCGGGACATTTGATTTGGGTGAAAATTTCAAGTTGATGTCTTATCTCAAGGACATGCCGACTTATCTGAGTGCTGCAGATTTGGTGATATCAAGAGCGGGCGCATCAACCATCAATGAAATCATCGCTTCAAAGACGCCATCGGTCATCATTCCTTCACCGAACGTATCCAACAATCATCAGCTTTATAATGCACAAATCATGGATAAGCATGGTATGGGGGTCATTGTCAAAGAGGAAGATTTGACCGTGGATCTCATCACCCACATCATCACAGATTTTTATAAAGACCGTTCAAAACTTGAAATCATGAGATCCAACTGTGATAAAATCAATCTTACCAAAACATTGGATGTCATAGCTTCGGTTGTCTATAGATTGGCAGACGGGCAATAAGGTGGACAGGAGCTTTTATGAAGAAATTTTTAAAACGCCTCATGCTATTGATTTTACTGGGGGCACTGGTATATGGGGCTTATTATGTCTATGGGAATACGGAGATTCTTCGTATCCAAGAAATTGAATATAATTTGAATGACAATATAGATCTTTATGAAATTCAAAGATATTCCAAAGTGGAACTGGGGACCTCGTATTTCATGGTCAAACCGCGCGAAGTGAAGACTCAACTGGAGACACATCCCTATATTGAGTCTGTCAAGGTCGAAAAGAAGTTTCCACACACTCTTAAACTTGACATTGTATACAGAGAACATTACTTCAACATCGTTTATTCTGATATCATATTGTCTCTGGATGACTCACTGCATGTACTCAAGGTTCTGGATGAACCTATGGATGGCTATACTGTTGAGGGGTTTGCGTTTGACAGTTTCTCAACAGGTCAGACAATCATCGTTCAGAAAAAGTACTTGCTGGAGAATATCGTACTCTTGATCCAATTGCTCAAAAAAAGTCATATTGAGGAAATTCCGATCATCAGTTATGAACACGACGGCATAATGCTGAGATTCGGGGAACTGAAAGTGAGATTCGGGAACGGTTCTGAAATTGAAAGCAAATTCAATGACTTCATCAATATATATGAAGCTTTGAAGTCAGAAGATATAATAACTGGAACTATAGACGTCAGCAGTGCAGGTCTACCTGTCTATAGACCTTTTGGAGAGTAGGTGAATCAATGAAAAAAGATTATTTTTGGATAGGTCTTGCATGCATCGTTTTAGGCGTGTTCATCGCATTTCAGATGAAATTTATACAAGGCACATATTTGAACGGTTCGACACCGACGCAGAAAACAGTTGGCATACTTAATGAGCTTGCCGCAGTAAATGCTGAAAAAGAGAAATTGATTGAAGAAATCTCGAGGCTTGAGGACCAATTGGATGAAATTCAAGATTCCGCATCGAATGAAAATGCGATCATCAAGAATCTTACTGATGAGTTGAATCGGTTCAAGTCCTTTTCCGGCATGACAAAGGTTTCTGGAACGGGAATAATGATTACGATAGACAACCCGCCACAGGATGTGAATCTAGGACTGGATAAGAATATCGCATACGATTACAAATTGATTTTGGATCTGATCAACGAACTCAACTCTGCCGGGGCTGAAGCTATAGCCATAAATGAGCAGCGAATGGTCAACAATACGGAGGTCAGATTGGCAGGAACCCAAGTGAACGTCAATACAATTCCAATCAGCCCACCTTTTGTGATCAAAGCCATCGGAAATTCCAGAACCCTTGATGGAGCATTGAATCAGAGATTTGGAATTGTTCAGAACATCCGGGAAATCGGTTATTACATCGAAGTGAAACAAGTGGAGACTATTGAGTTGCCGGCATTTAACGGCAGCATCAAATTTCAATACGCCAATACTGTGAGGTAAGGTGAGTTAATGTCCAATAAAAAAAACGTCCTCATTTTTTTATCAGTGTTGCTTGGAATTTTCATCGCACTGCAAGTGAGGTTGGTTTCCAGCGGTGCCAAATACATGTCCATAAAAGATATGTATGCTTATAGCATCGAACTTGAAAGCCAAAAATCGGAAATAGACCAATTGAATAGCAAAATAAATGAAATCAAGTCTCAAATTGACGCTTATCAAACAGCGAAAGACGACGAAGAAATCGACTATGAGGCATTTCTCAAGTCGGAAATCGAGTCGACCCGTAAAATCGCAGGTTTGACGAACCTTGAAGGCCCTGGAGTAATAATCATTGTTACTGACGGCACAAGGGAACTGGGGGAGAACGAAAACCCGAACAATTTACTTGTTCACGACATTGACATCAGAGCGATGGTCGATGATCTCAGAAATGCCGGTGCCGAAGCAATATCCATAAACAATGAACGTGTTGTTTTCAACAAGTCCAAGGTACAGTGTACAGGACCGACTATAAAAGTGAATGATCAAGTATTCGCACCACCTTATATCATACAAGCCATTGGAGATCGCAAATTTCTGGAGTCGGCAATCAATGCTCCCGGAAGTTATAGTGAGAGCCTCAGGCAATGGGGACTTTTCGTGGAAGTCAACACTTCCATCAATATCAACATTCCCGCGTATGATGGATTTGTGGATTATCAATACTTGAATTAACGAATGGAGGCGAGATTATGATTATTGCGATACTAGGTATATTGGCGGGTATTTTGATCGGTCTTTATTTGCCATACGAGTTTTCGACTATTTCATCCCTATATATTTCAGTGGGAATATTGGCGGCAATTGACTCCATTTTGGGTGCGCTCAGAGCCAGTTTGGAAGATAAATTTGACGCTGTGATATTTTTCAGTGGTTTTATTGTCAATGCACTTTTGGCGATCAGCCTTTCATATTTGGGAGACAAGCTCGGAGTGCCGATTTATTATGCTGCCATATTTGTTTTTGGAACCCGTCTTTTCAACAATATCGGAAGTATAAGACGCTATACCATAGACAAATATCGAGGAAAAATATGATTTTATAAGCCTTTGGACCTGGATTGTCTTGACTTTATCAAAAAAAATCAATTTTTCCAAAAAAAATATTCCATAATAACAAAAAAGAGTATATACTATATGTAGTGGAGCTCTAGGTATTTACAGCAATACATATTGCGAATACCTACGAAATTCATCAGGATTGTTTTATGGATGTAGCAAATTATTGCAGATAATTAAAGTAGCACGTTTATATCATAGATTATAAACACCTGAAAGTTATTACTTTGCGGGATAAGGAGGATTTACATGTTAGAATTTGATGTTGCTGTTGAAGAATTTGCCCAGCTTAAAGTAATTGGTGTTGGCGGTGGAGGTAACAACGCTGTCAACAGAATGATCAAGTCGAATCTCAAAGGCGTTCAATTCATTGCAATCAACACAGATAAACAAGCACTCTACAGCTCGGCTGCAGAATATAAATTGCAAATTGGCGAGAAATTGACACGCGGACTTGGAGCGGGTGCGAATCCAGAAGTGGGCAAGAAGGCCGCTGAGGAAAGTAGAGACGATATTTATCAGGCGCTTCAAGGTGCGGATATGGTGTTCATCACTGCTGGTATGGGTGGTGGAACTGGAACCGGAGCAGCTCCAATCGTAGCTGAAATTGCAAAAGAAATGGGCATTTTGACTGTTGGGGTTGTCACAAAACCATTTTCATTTGAAGGCAAAAGAAGAATGAAACATGCTGAAGAGGGCATAGAGGAACTTAAAAGACGTGTTGATACGCTCATTACAATTCCAAATGATCGTTTGCTTGAAATCGTTGAAAAAAGAACTTCAATCCTCGATGCGTTCACTATAGCGGATGATGTGCTCAGACAAGGTGTTCAGGGTATTTCCAATACCATTACTGAAACCGGACTGATCAATGTGGATTTCGCAGACGTCAAGACCATCATGTATGAACAAGGTCTCGCTCACATGGGTATTGGTTCTTCAAGTGGTGACGATCGTGCGATCGACGCAACGAATCAGGCCATCCATAGTCCATTACTTGAAACTTCCATCAAGGGTTCCAAAGGAATTCTGCTGAACATCAGAGGTGGAAAATCACTTGGAATGATGGAAATACAACAAGCGGCGGATTTGGTATACAGAGAAGCGGATCCAGATGCTAACATTATAATGGGTGCAGTGATCGACGAGTCCTTAAAGGACGAAATCACTGTAACTGTAATCGCTACAGGATTCGAATCGTTTAAGCCTGAAATCAAGGCAGAGACCAAAACATTAAAAACTGAAGCCCCGAAAGTTCAACAAGTAGAAGCTGAACAGAGCGAGGATGACACCTTTGATATTCCTACATTCTTAAGAAAAAAACGATAACCTTGCTTCTTGCAAGGTTTTATTTTTGGATCAATTAATTTAGTTGAGGTGATGAGTATGAAGTGTCCTTATTGTAGCAGTTTAGAATCCAAGGTAATCGATTCAAGACCGACAGACGACGGTCATGTCATTAGACGTCGAAGAGAATGTATGAATTGCAAGCAACGATTTACCACTTATGAAAAAATCGAAGAGATTCCTATCATCATCGTTAAGAAAAATGGAAACCGAGAATCGTACAACAGAATGAAGGTACTGAACGGAATCATCAGGGCTTGTGAGAAACGGCCAGTATCCATGGAACAGATGGAAAGACTGATTGATAACATCGAGTCCAAACTTCACAGTTCCATGGAAAAGGAAATCCAGTCAGAGTGGATCGGAGAGCTTGTCATGTCGGGACTTAAGGATCTTGATGAGGTATCCTATGTCAGGTTTGCTTCTGTTTATAGACAATTTAAGGATATCAATACTTTCATAAATGAATTGACCAAGCTGTTAAATGAAAAAACCAATATAAAATAAGATAAAGCAGTGATTTCGCTGCTTTTTTTTAAACTGTAAAAAGGCAGGTGTTTTATTTTGAATAACTTCAAAATGTTGGAAAGCGATCATTTGATTCATGGAATTACCACACGCTTGGGTGGTGTCAGCACCGGAGCATACTCATCCATGAATACCGGAATATTTGGTGATGATGATAGGGACAAAGTTCTTGAGAATATAAGACGAGCATTGAGTGAACTGGGAACAGATGCAAAAATAATCATTTTGGCTCAGCAGGTTCACTCGGAAAATGTGGTGATTATTGATGAAAAGACCAATTTTGACTCAATGGAAAGAGTCGAACTTGAAAACACGCCTCTTGATGGATTTGAAATGTATATATCAGCTGTCACAGATGGTTTGATGACCAACCGAAAAGATGTGATTTTAGTGACTTTTTATGCTGACTGTGTTCCTTTGATCTTATACGATCCAGTTAAACATGTTGTGGCGACGGTTCATAGTGGTTGGGTGGGTACGGCCAAGGCGGTTGGAGTTGAAGCAGTCCGTAAAATGGTTTCTGAATATGGTTCTTCCGAATCGGATATCAAGGTTGGAATTGGGCACAGTGCTGGAATTTGCTGTTATGAAATCGGAGATGATGTCATTGATGCGCTCAAAATGAAATTTTCGGTGGATGCATTGAGGGACTTTGTCATTCCGAAAAGATACGGCAAATACATGATTGACCTGAAAGAAGCTAACGCCAAACTTTTTAGGGATGCGGGAATTTTACAAAAGCATCTGGAGATCGATTCAGATTGCACCATCTGCAATCCTGAAAAATACCATTCACATCGGAGAGCAAAAGGAGGCAAACGTGGTATGATGAGTGCCATAGTCCAACTCAAATAATAATAAGTATTGAAATTGTGCCTGAATTGTATTACAATTATCTATTGTACGATTGTTGTTTTTACAGGTTTGGAAAGGTGATCCGATGAATCATATCAAAAAAGTGTATGAAAATTCTATAGCAGAGGAACTCGAAGTCGAAGAGGGCGATGTCCTTTTATCCATCAATGGGCGTGAAATTGTTGACATCATGGACTTTATTTACTTGTGTCACGATGAATATATAGAAGTTGACATACAAAAAAAGTCTGGAGAAATCTGGTCACTTGAAATTGATAAAGAGTATGATGAACCTCTTGGAATTGATTTCGTCAATCCCATAATTGATCATGCCAAAAGATGTTCGAACAATTGCGTGTTTTGCTTCATAGATCAGTTACCAAAAGGGATGAGGGAAACACTATACTTTAAAGATGATGATTCCAGATTGTCCTTTCTTCAAGGCAATTTTGTGACATTGACCAATCTCAAAGAGGCGGATATCGATCGAATCATCGAATACCATATCAGCCCGATCAATGTTTCGGTACATACAACCGATCCGGAGCTTAGAAAAAAAATGCTGGGTAACAGATTTGCGGGCAACATCATGGAACGATTGGAAAAGTTGACTCAAAGTGGCATTGTGGTCAATGCCCAAATTGTACTTTGCCCCGGTTATAATGATGGAGAGGCTCTTGATCATACGCTCAACGATCTTATACGCTTTTATCCGTCATTAAACAGTGTGGCTGTAGTACCGATTGGTCTGACCAGGCATCGCGATGGTTTGATTGAGATGAGCCCTGTGGATAAAAAAGTGGCCGAAGAAACAATAGCAATCATGGACGCTTTTCAACATAAAATCCTCGCGATTCACGATACGAGATTCGCTTTTTTGGCAGATGAATTTTATATCCAAGCTGAACGTGATTTTCCTGAAGATGACTCCTACGAGGGGTACATCCAACTGGAGGACGGTATCGGAATGATCAGAAAACTGATCACAGAAGTGGATGAAATGCTCGAAAAAGATACAGAAAAACCAGGAGCCAAACAAAAAGTATTGGTTGTGACAGGTGTGGCCGCAAGCCCATACATGAAAACCATTTGCGATAAAATCGCTTCTAGATATCCTGATGTTCAGATTGATATCAAAACGGTGGTCAACAACTTTTTCGGTCAACGCATCACTGTGGTTGGGCTATTGACCGGAACGGATATAAAAGCACAGCTTGGAACAGTGGATGGATATGATCGAATACTTTTACCGGAATCAATTTTTAAATCTGAAGATGTCGTTTTATTGGATGATGTCACTATAGATGATTTATCAGATTACTTTAATGTTCCCGTCTTGAAAGTCAAAGTGGATGGTGAGGATTTATTGAAACATATTTTGAATGGAGGATCCAATGAGTAGAAATCCCATAGTGGCCGTGGTCGGTAGACCGAACGTAGGTAAGTCGACCTTTTTCAATAGAATCGCCGGAAGGAGAATCTCGATTGTTGAAGACACACCAGGTGTTACGCGTGACAGGGTTTATGCCGACTGCGAATGGTTGACACACAATTTCACATTAATAGACACGGGTGGTATCGAACCCAACACATCGGATATCATACTGTCTCAGATGCGTGATCAGGCGCAGATCGCAATAGATACGGCAGATGTCATTCTATTTCTATGTGACGGTAAAAACACCTATACAACAGCTGATGAAGAGATTGCACAAATGCTGAGAATCTCAAAAAAACCTGTGATTCTTGTGCTCAACAAAATTGATCAGTACAAAGAGCCTGATTTCTTTTATGATTACTATAATCTCGGATTGGGTGAACCTATTATGATTTCTTCGGTCAATGTTCTTGGAATAGGTGATCTTTTGGATGAAATCGTAAAATTGTTTCCTGAGGAATCAGAACTTGTCGAGGAAGATGATGCCATAAAGATTTGTTTCATTGGAAAACCGAATGTTGGTAAATCATCGATGGTGAACAAGATCATAGGAGAAAACCGAGTCATTGTCTCCGAAATTGCCGGTACGACCCGAGATGCGATAGACACACCTTTCGAATATAATGGACAAAAATTTGTATTGATTGATACAGCAGGGCTTAGAAGACAAAACAAAGTCAATGAGAATATAGAAAAATATAGCGTTATTCGTACGATTTCAGCCATTGAACGATCAGATGTGTGCTTTATCATGATTGATGCCAAAGATGGCATTACCGATCAAGATAAAAAAGTGGCTGGATATGCACATGAAGCAGGCCGTGCGGCAGTGTTCGTAGTCAATAAGTGGGACTTGCTCGTCAAAGACAACGATACCCTTTATGAATTTCAAAGGGTCATTCGCGAGCAGTTCGCTTATATGCCATACGCAACCATTATGTTCGTATCCGCTGTTACAGGACAGAGAGTTATGCAATTGCTTGATCAGGCAGTTTATGTCTCAAACAATCATGCCCTTAGAATTTCCACAGGCGTCCTCAACGACGTGCTCAATGAAGCGATGGCGCTTAATCAGCCTCCTTCGGACAAGGGTAAGAGACTCAAGATTTACTATGCGACCCAGGCTTCAGTAAAACCGCCAACATTTGTTCTATTCGTCAATGACAAGGAATTGGCACATTTTTCATATGTCCGTTATTTGGAAAATCAAATCAGAAAGAATTTCAACTTTGAGGGGACACCTATTGTATTCAATGTGAAAGCAAGAGGCTAACCTAGAAAAACCCAAGTGGATATCTTGGGTTTTTTGCATGTCATATGGGGTATAATATAATCGGGAGTGATGATTATGAAATCTTTGAAATTTAAAATTGATATAGGCGACGCGCCACCAGATCCTTGGGATGAGGATCCGTTCGACGAGGATGATGATGGCGTGGGTGATCCCATTGACGATGACGATGAGTGGGACGATTGGAATGGATGGGAAGATGATTTGATTGATGATCCTCTGAAAGAGTACGATGAAGAAGAAGATGATGATGATGATGATGACGACGATGATGACGATGAAAATGATGCAGACCTTGATTTTGCAACTATTCAGGATGGTCTTTGACTGCAAAATATGGTATAATAACAGATGGTGTAAAGTAAATATGGAATGATGGATATAGATTACAAGGAGGAATAAATTGAAAGTTGCTGTAATCGCTTCAGGAAGCTGGGGAACTGCGTTATCAATGGTTCTGGCCGCCAATGGACACGATGTGGTCACTTGGGCTCGCGACGAAAAACAAATCAAGGAAATCCTTAGGACAAGAAAAAACGAAAAGTACTTGCCAGGATTGGTCTTACCTGATGGAATAGATTTCACAAATGATATCAGTAAAGCTGTGGAAGGCGCACAGGTCATTTTATTCACTGTACCTTCCCAACACTACAGAAACACACTGCAAATGATGCTTGATCGAAATCTGATCAATTCTGATATGATTTTGGTAAACGTCTCAAAAGGTATTGATATGGAGACACTTGAGACACCTTCCCAAATCACTTCGCGATTGTTGCCTGAGGCCAAGTTTGTTGTGCTTTCAGGTCCGTCACATGCTGAAGAGGTGGCGTTGAAGTTGCCGACGGCTTTGGTATCAGCATCCAAATCAAGGGAACATGCTGAGTTTATCCAGGATATCTTCTCAAATGAGTTTATGAGAATCTATACCAATCCGGATGTAATCGGTGTTGAAATCAGCGGGGCACTCAAGAATATTATCGCACTTGGTGCGGGAATCAGTGATGGCCTAGGTTTTGGGGATAACGCAAAAGCGGCACTCATTACCAGAGGAATCAATGAAATCGCACAATTGGGACTCGCAATGGGAGCTGAGGCGGATACATTCAAAGGACTGGCCGGAGTTGGTGATTTGATAGTCACATGTACAAGTATGCATTCACGAAACAGACGGTGTGGCATACTGATTGGAAAAGGAAAAAAATTGCAAGAGGCAATCGATACCATTGGAATGGTTGTTGAAGGCGCATATACAGTCAAGTCGGCATACCGACTCAAAGAGAAATACAATATTGAGATGCCGATCACCACTGAACTTTATCGTGTACTTTATGAAGACAAGAATGCCAGGGAAGCAGTTTTGGATCTTATGACACGCAGTAAAAAGCATGAAATGGACGAATATGCGTCGAAAATGATCAACTGGCTTTAAGAAGAGGTAGTGTATGTCAGCACAAAAGATCAGAAAGAAGAAAAAACGGAGACCCAAATATGGACGCATTCTTTTTAGTTTGATATTTTTTGTGCTAATGGTTTATTTCATGATCAAACTGGGCATCGACATGTTTTTCAAAGAGCATATGACCTATTTGGTTTCAGTGGATACACTTAATATCGAAAAAGAATATAAAACCTTGATTTTGAGAAACGAGTTGGTGGTAGACACGGCAATAGCAGGGCAAATCACTTATTTCACAAGTGAGGGGACCTTCGTGACGAAGAATGATCAAGTCGCTGAAATTTTCAATGACGGATCGACATCGGAAATTGTGGAGGCCACTGAAAGAGAACTCAATCGAAAGCAAATAGAATTTGATTACAATTCACTTGCATATGATATTGAAAACATCAAAAATCAGATTCTGTTCAATTTGAAAAACCAGAAATTCGATGCCATATCCACGCACAAAAGAGATTTGATATTGAAATTCGAACGTCTCGACAAATTGCAGTCGGAAAACAAATTTTTATCCAATAGAATCGCTTCCTACTCTCAGCAAACCATCGGTGAGGGCAAACTGCTGGAAGGTCAGAAAAAAGCGATACTGGCGCCAGCCAGCGGCATTTTGACATATAAACTCGATGGTTATGAATCGTTCATCACCATTGACAATCTCTACAATATCAATTACGAAGAAATCAGCAAAGTGGATATCACAGCCACATCAATCATCAAAAATAACACTGGACAGGACGGAACACTCTTTAAAATAGTGGACAATGCCACATACTATCTGGTGGCAATCATTCCAAACGAGGAAGTTGAAACTTATAAGAATGTACAAAAAATACTCGTTGAAATTGGATCGCAATCCCTTACAGGAGAAGTCTACGATGTGTTTACAGATGATCATCAGGCCGTTGTTGCGATAAGAATGAATGAGATTTTCGATGGTTTTTACAATCGCAGATGGATCGATGCCAATATAGTAAGAGAGAATTACCGTGGTCTTAAGGTTTATGTGGATTCCATCATCAATCTGGAAGGACAGCTCGGAGTGTATGCTGTCGAAAATGATCGACGTCTGAAATTTGTGCCCATCAAAATTTTGGGGTATGATGATCAAAGTGCGATAGTATACAACTCTCAGTTTTATGACACCGAAAAAGGTTTGGTCAGAAGCATAAAAACCAATCAGGAAGTTGTTAGAAATGCTCATAAATATAAAGCGGGAGACCGCATTGAATAGGAGGTCCCAGTGTCATATGATTATTTGAAATCACATATTGTTGAAATCAAAGACGACATTCTCAAAATCTGCGACAGACTTGGTCGCGATCCGGATGAAGTGACTTTGATCGGGGTTACCAAGACCTATGAGCCGGAAATCATCAATGCATCCATCGAAAAGGGAATAACGGACATCGCAGAAAACAGGGTTCAGGAAATCACTAGAAAATTTGATGATATCATTTATAAAGTACGATGGCATCTTATTGGACATTTACAGACAAATAAAGTAAAATATATTATAGACAAAGTTGATTTGATCCATTCCGTCGACAGTATAAAACTTGCCGAGGAAATTCAAAACAGGGCTTCAAAAATCGAAAAGATCCAGGATGTACTGATTCAAGTGAATGTTGCAAACGAGATTCAAAAATACGGCATACCGGAAACAGAACTTCCAGGCGTTTTGGAGGCGGTTTCCAAAATGCCGAACATCAGAGTTTGTGGACTTATGAATATAGCACCTCTAGTAGATGATCCTGAACTGTTACGAACGGATTTTCGAGAAATGAAGAAATTGTTTGATTCGTTATCTTCTTACTCATATTCCAATGTGATACCTCTCTATTTATCCATGGGCATGTCAGGCGACTATGAGGTAGCTTTGGAGGAAGGATCAAATATGATTAGGATAGGTACCAAAATTTATGGTGAGCGCATGGCGACGAAAAATAAGGAGGCTCATAATGGGTGATAAATTTATTGACAAAATCAAGTTTTTTTGGGGCGTGGACACACAAGAGGAAGAAGATACCACTGAAGATTTTTACGACGAATTGAAACACAAAGATCTTGAGATCGAGGATTCTTACTCGTCAATTTCGGATTCATCCCAAAAATCAATCAATACCATCAAGACATCCAATAAAATATTGAATATCCATTCCAATTCACAAATGAATGTGGTGCTTTTTAATCCAAAGACTTTTGATGAATCCACAAATATTGTGGATACACTAAAGAGTCGTAGACCTGTTGTAATGAACATATCAGAATTGGATAAGGACTTGGGAAGAAAAATATTTGATTTTTGTTCAGGTGCCCTTTATGCCGTGGATGGTCATATACAACAAGTCGCCAAGGGTATTTTTATTTTGGCGCCACAAAATGTGGATATTACAGGGGATGTCATGAAAAAATCAGATAGCCCTGTCAGTGCTTGGTTGAAAGAAGAAGAATAATCATAGAAGAGGAAGGACTATAAATGTTGGAATTGAAAGTAGCCATATATTATTTTTTACAGGTTGTCATGTATCTTGTATTTGCCAGAGCCATGTTGTCTTGGTTTGTAAGAGATCCCAAGAACCCATTGATGAAATTGCTGTTGACGCTCACTGAACCGATATTGGGACCAATCCGAGCTTTGTTGATCAAACTGAAAATCGGTGGCAACATGATAGATTTCAGCCCATTGGTTGCTCTTTTACTCATTCAGATGCTTAGTGCGATGGTACTTGGTTGGTTCTGATGAACAAACAAGGTATTTTAAATCACTATAAGGATTTTATTGACTCAGAAGGTGTTTTTCTCAAGACTCTGGATCAATTGAGTGATGCGGTAACGTACTTTGAACCACAAATGACTGATTTTCTGAGTCCCGATTTGGCTTTTATTTTTGATCGTATCGCTAAAGAAGACGGACAAGTCAAAATTGAAAAAAATGGCGGATTTGAAAATGCTGAACGGGTGAAACTATGTTTTTACCCTTCTTTTTTAGATGTCATACCTTTTGAGGAGCATATTTCTGTTCTTCAGATAGACTATAATGACAAATTCAATAAACTCGAGCACAAAGATGCGCTTGGCGCATTGATGGCAATGGGAATCCAAAGAAAAAAAATAGGAGACATCGTTGTTTCTGAGAGTGCCTTGCAAGTTGCAATCGACAGTTCGCTTGAATCCTATCTCTTGGCTTCCATTGACAAAATCGGTAGAGCCGGTGTAAAGGTGAAAGTCGTTTCAACGGACTCCTTGTTCGATAAGCAAATTGAATATAGGAAAGTAGTAGGCACCGTCAAGTCGATTCGTTTGGATAGTATAGTGGCAATGGGGCTTAATTTATCAAGAAGTGAATCGCAGAAGTTGATTGGTTCGGAGTTAGTGAAGGTGAATCATCGCGTACAGATCAATACATCACTTGAGCTTAAAGTCGGTGACTTGATTTCTGTGAGAAAGCACGGTCGATTTATTGTTGAAAGTATTCTAGGACAAACAAAAAAAGACAGAACAAGAGTGGAATTATCATTTTATTCAAGATAAAGGATCACAGGAGGCTGTTATGTTGACACCATTAGATATTCAAAATAAACATTTTTCAAAAACAATCAGAGGTTTTAGTGAGACTGAAGTCGAAGAGTACTTGGGACTTGTAGTCCGCAGTATGGAAGATTTGATTCTCGTGAACATCGATACGACCGCAAAAATCACGGAGCTTGAAAATGAGCTTTCCAGATACAAAAGTATGGAGAGAACAATCAATGAAGCCATGATCTTGGCACAAAAAACGTCCGAGGATATGGTGCACAACGCTTCAGAAAAATCAAGCTATATCATTGAGCGCGCAGAGGATCAAGCCAAAAAAATCATGAATGACGCAAACAACGAAGTGCTCGATATTCTCAAACGTCATGAAGCCGCCAAGTTGGAACTTAAAGCATTTCAGACCAAATTCAAAGTGCTTTTGGAATCACAACTCAAACTTGTTGATGAAATGATTGTAAGTATTGAATAAAGGTTGACGTCGATAAGACCTTCCGTTATAATAGTTATCAAATGTATAAAAAAAGCAATGATTGGGACAAGTAAGCCCTATGTCGCTTAAGAGAGCTCGTGGTTGGTGTGAACGAGCAGTGGACATATCGCCCAAGATCACCCATAGTCATCGACGTGAACCACTAGTAACGTCGGTCGGTTAGATACCGTTATCATGTTTGAGAGACACTATTGTGTAATTTGGGTGGTACCGCGGAATATCCGTCCCATAGCTTTAAGCTATGGGATTTTTATTTTTTTGAAATCAGAGATGAAAGGAAGACTATTATGGGTTATAAGGAGCTTGGAAAACACGCGATAGCGGACAATGAAAAAAACGTGCGAGAATATTGGGAGGAAATTGACCTTCTAAAATTGAGCATCGACAGCAGAGAAGGAGAAAAACCATTTATCTTCTATGAAGGTCCTCCAACTGCAAATGGCAAACCAGGGATCCATCACGTTCTTGCTAGAGCACTTAAGGATGCGGTATGCCGTTATAAAACCATGCAAGGGTATCAAGTCAAGAGAAAAGCCGGATGGGATACACATGGCTTGCCTGTGGAAATCGAAGTTGAAAAACGTCTTAATCTTAATGACAAGACCGCAATAGAAGCCTATGGCATCGAAAACTTCAACCATGCATGCAAAGCTTCAGTATTTGAGTATGAGGATCTCTGGAGAGAAATGACCAAGAAGATGGCATATCTCATAGATTTGGACAACCCCTATATCACACTGGAAAATGACTATATTGAAAGTGAATGGTGGATTCTTGATAAATTTTTCAAGGAAGACTATATCTATGAAGGCCACAAAATTTTACCTTACTGTCCAAGATGTGGTACTGGACTCGCTTCCCATGAAGTGGCTCAGGGATACCAAGAAATAAAGACGGTGACGGTGTATGTGAAATTCAAAAGGAAAGACCATGATGAGTACTTCCTGGTTTGGACGACCACACCTTGGACATTAGCGTCCAACGTTGCAATCACTGTCAATCCAAATGAGACCTATGTCAAAGTTCGCAATAACGGAGAAGTGTTGTATGTTGAAAAAAATCTTGCGCCTTCAGTTCTTGAAGGAGAATTTGAAATCATAGAGGAAATGAAAGGTAAAGAACTGGAATACATGGAATACGACCAGCTGATGCCTTTTGTCGCTGTGGACAAAAAAGCGTTTTTTGTGACTTGCGCTGATTATGTGACTGTGGAAGATGGAACCGGTATCGTGCATACCGCACCTGCATTTGGTGAAGACGACTATAATACTGGCGTCAAATACGATTTGCCTGTGGTTCAACCCGTGGACGAAGAGGGTAAATATACTGAGACGCCATGGAAAGGCACTTTTGTAATTGATGCGGACCCTGAAATTGTGAATTGGCTCGCAGAGAATGGCATACTCTACAGAAAACAGAAAATGGAGCACAATTATCCGCATTGCTGGCGTTGCAGAACTCCACTCCTTTATTATGCAAAACCGAGCTGGTATATTGAAATGACCAAGCTTAAAGATCAACTGATCGCCAACAACAATTCCGTCAACTGGTTCCCGGACTATGTCGGAGAAAAAAGATTTGGCAACTGGCTTGAAAACCTCAACGATTGGGCTATTTCAAGAAGCCGTTATTGGGGAACTCCACTGAATATCTGGAAATGTGATTGTGGACATTTGACCACAGTGGCGTCCAGACAAGAGTTAAAAGACAGAGCGATTGAAGACATTGATATCAACATAGAATTGCATAGACCTTATGTGGACGATGTCCACTTGCCATGTGACAAATGTGGTGGAACGATGAACAGAGTTCCGGATGTAATAGATTGCTGGTTCGACAGTGGTGCAATGCCTTTTGCTCAACACCATTATCCATTTGAGAACAAAGAAGAATTCGATACGTTATTCCCTTCAGATTTTATTTGCGAGGGGATCGACCAAACAAGAGGATGGTTTTATTCTCTGATTGCGATCAGTACGTTTGTAATGGGTGTGTCTCCTTATAAAAATGTTCTTGTCAACGACTTGGTACTCGACAAGGACGGTAAGAAGATGTCCAAATCCAGAGGCAACACAGTAGATGCATTCGAACTTCTAGACAATTACGGTGCTGACGTCGTGAGATGGTATCTGTATTATGTTTCACCTGCATGGACTCCAACCAAATTTGATGAGGAGGGTTTGATTGAAGTCTCATCCAAATTCTTTGGAACCATCAAGAATGTGTACAACTTCTTCACACTTTATGCCAACACCGACAATATCGATGCAAAATCTTTCAACGTTCCTGTCGAGGAAAGACCGGAGCTCGATCAATGGATCATTTCAAAACTCAATACATTGATCAAAGGTGTCAATGCTGACCTTGCTGTGTTCGATTCCACAAAAGCGGTTAGAAAAATGCAGATATTTGTCAGTGAGGATTTGTCCAACTGGTACATCAGAAGGTCCAGAAGAAGATTCTGGGAATCGGATTTATCAAGTGACAAGATGTCAGTTTATAACACGACTTATGAAGTGCTGGTAGCGGTTTGTCAACTCGCAGCACCATTTGCACCATTTTTGACTGAAGAAATTTATCGCAATTTGACAGGCGAAGTCTCTGTTCATATCAGCAAATATCCTGAAGCGGATGAATCTTTGATCAAGGTGCGTGTCGAAGAGCGTATGGACCTGATCAGAGAACTCGTTACACTTGGACGTGCTGCTAGAGAATCTGTAAAGATCAAAGTCAGACAACCTATTTCAGAAGTGATTGTAGATGGAAAATATGAGGAATTGATTTCTGACCTTGTGCCTTTGATTGAAGAGGAGCTCAATGTCAAGCATGTCAAGTTCACAAAAGATTTGCCTGAATATATGAATTTCCAGCTCAAGCCAAACTTTAAAGTGCTTGGACCTGTCATCGGCAATAAAATGGGTGCATTCGGCAAGGCATTATCCGCACTGGACCCTCAAGTATACGCCATGTCCTTTGAGGCAGGTGAGACGGTCGATCTGGATCTAGGAGATGAGGTATTCAGTGCCACAAGTGAGCACGTACTTGTCAACATTACCGCAAAAGAAGGATTTACTGTCAAGATGGAGAACAACCGATTCATCATATTGGATACCCATCTGACTGATGAGTTGATCACAGAAGGATATGCTCGTGAAATGATTTCCAGAATTCAACAAATGAGAAAATCCAATGACTTTGAAATGATGGATCAAATCAAAATATTCTATAAGGCTCCTGAAGTCTTTAAAGCGGCTGTTGTCAAGCATGCAGACTATATTATGTCGGAGACTTTGGGTGTTGAGCTGAGTGACGCGGAATCAAAAGAATACGAAACCCATAGCCTCAATGGCCATGATGTCATGCTTTATCTTGAACGCATAAAACAGAATTAGTGAAACATCAAAAAGTAAGCAGAAAGTAAAATTTCTGCTTATTTTTTTAAATTCTGATTGAAATGTCAAAATTGGTTCATATATAGTATATAGTATATAACGAGGGGAGGAGAAATGATGAAAATTAAAAATTACATTGAAGCAAGCGAGATGGAAATTATCAATGATTTGTCTGCATTGATCAAGATCCCCAGTGTTATTGATGAAATGGACCTTGAAAAGCCATTTGGAAAGCCTATTGACGATGCGCTCAAGTGGACACTGAACAAATTTGAGAAGATAGGCATGAAGACATTTTATGATCCCAAAGGTTATTATGGGTATGCGGAAATCGGTGAAGGTAGTGAACTGATCGGTATACTTGCCCACGTTGACGTGGTACCAAGCGGTGATGAGGACAATTGGACCTTCCCTCCCTTCGAAGGCATTCTTAATGGCGGAAAATTGTATGGTAGAGGTTCTACGGATGACAAAGGTCCGATCATCGCCATATTGTATGCCTTGAAGGCTTTGATTGACAATGGCATCAAGTTCAACAAGCGTGTCAGGGTAATTATCGGAACAGATGAGGAAAATCAATGGAGAGGCATATGCCATTACATGCGGGATGAAGAAATACCGGACTACGGCTTTACACCGGATTCCGACTTCCCGGTCATCTACGCGGAGAAGGGTCTTTTACAAGTGAAGCTTAAATCGGATTTAAAATCCAAAATCCGAATCAAAGGTGGGAACGCAATGAATTCCGTGCCTGAATCGGCGACATATCATGGCAGTCATCTGTACAAATTGGAAAAACAACTCAAAAAAATGGGATTCGATCATGAAATTGATAATGATGAGCTTTATGTCATCGGGAAAAGTGCCCACTCAGCAAAACCCCAATTGGGAGTCAATGCGGTGACCCGGATGGTGATGGCCCTTAAAGAGTTGGGACTGGATACCCCAGCTGTCGATTTTATCGCTGAAAAAATAGCGCTGACAACAAATGGTGAACTCATTTTTGGAAGTTGCGAAGATGAACCTTCTGGGAAATTGACAATATCAGTCAACCAAATTGACGTCAGTAAATATGGAGAAGTTATTGGAATGGATATACGCATTCCAGTGACAATAGATAAAAAATTCATCTCATTGGGGCTCAAGAGAGTCGCTGAGAAGTATGGGCTCAAATATGAGGAGCTGGACTATCTCGAACCTGTTTACCTTTCCAAGGAACATCCTTTGATTCAAACACTGAAAAGTGTTTATGAAGAGGAAACAGGTCTTGATGGCACTCCTATTGCTACCGGTGGAGCTACTTACGCAAGATCGATGAAAAACTGTGTCGCATTCGGACCTAATTTTCCAGGAAGCACCAAAATTGCACATCAAACGGATGAGTTCATAGAAATCAATGCATTGATCAAATGCACTCAGATTTATGCCAAAGCGATAGAGAGGATGATTGGATGATAAAAAACTATGTGCTTGACACTAACGTCATGATTCATGACCCCGCATGTTTTTACAAATTTGAAGACAATAGAATCATCATACCGATAATTTGCATTGAAGAACTGGACCGCCTGAAAACCAGAGAAGGGCTGGTGGGCTACCAAGCCAGGTGTGCCGCCAGGGAACTTTCCAATATTCGAAAAAAAGGAAGTCTTTCGGAAGGAATAGAGCTACCGGACGGAGGGAGTATACGCATTGAACTGAACCATTTGGATTTGAACACTTTACCCGATGGCCTGGATATCACTAAAAATGATACCAGGATTCTCGCAGTCACCAAAAAGCTAAAAGAAATGTATGAGCCTATGCAAACCATACTCGTCACGAAAGACTTATATATGGCGATCAAAGCGGATGCTATAGGCATTGAAATCCAAGATTATCAAAATGACAAGGTCGAAGCGGATGAAATCTACAAAGGCTATCAGGAGATTTTTTTACCAAGCGAGTCCATTGACAGCATATACTCCGGAGGATTGATATTGCCGGTCGAGGTTTCAGAAGGACTGTATCCCAATGAGTTTTTGCACATCAAGAGTTCCGATAGGGATTCACATGAAATCATCGCCAGATATGATGGTTCAAAGGTTGTGCCACTAAAGTATGTGAATGAGATCTCATGGGGATTGTCACCGATCAACAGGGAACAAAAGATGGCATATGAGCTTTTAATGGATACGGATATCCATTTTGTGACCATAACGGGTGGAGCAGGCTCAGGGAAAACGATTCTGGCGACAGCAGTTGCCCTTCAGAAAGTAATTGAGCAAGGTCAATATAGAAGGATTGTTTTTGTTAGGCCGGTTGTCCCTGCAGGAAATGATATAGGATTTCTCCCTGGAACCGAGGAGGAGAAGCTGAGGCCATGGATGGGAAGTTTTTATGATGCCATAGAGAACTTGGTCGACAAGAAGATCATGAAAAAAAGCAAAGAGACACAGGGCAAGGGCAGACACATGGTTTACAGTGAAAAACCTGAATTTAGTGTGGATGACTTTATCGAGCAATATCGCAAGTATGGTGTGATTGAGACTAAAACATTTACCTACATGAGAGGAAGAACGCTTTCCGATGCTCTTGTGATTGTGGATGAGGCTCAAGAAATTACACCACACCTCGCTAAACTCATGTTGACCCGAGCAGGTTTCGGTTCGAAATTTGTATTTATTGGTGATCCGAGTGACAACCAGATTGATAACGTTTTGGTGGATGAGAAATCCAATGGGCTGGTTTATACAGTTGAAAAGATGAAAACTTCCACTCTGACCGGTCATATAACGCTTAAACGTGTCGAACGCAGTCCTCTTGCCGAACTTGCTGAAGGAACCATGTGAATCTGTTTGAATGAATATGAAAAAGGTGCCAAATCTTCGGATTCGGCACCTTTGTTTATATGTTTCCCGTTTTTTCTTTTTCTTTTATGACGGTGTTCAACACCAACGTTGAATCCTTAGCCAATTTTTTTAGTGGAGTGACCCAAATATAGAATGTCACCCAATACCCAACGAATAACCCCAGTAATAATCTCAATATATACATCTTAAAACCTCACTTTCAAGTTGACCAACATAGATGACTCCAATAGTATTGGTAGTTACATCTTATATCTTTGGCATGGAAGTTGCAAACACTATTATTGAAAGTCATTCAATATGTTGAGGAGGAAGAGTATGAGACTGCAAGGAAAAGTTGCCATTGTCACTGGAGGAGCTCAAGGGATCGGCCAATCCATTTGTGAAACGTTTGCAAGAGAGGGCGCAAAAGTCGTAGCTGTGGATTTGTCGGATATGACCTATGTATGTGAAGGTGTCAAAGGGTACAAATTGAATGTCACAAACCGTACAGAAGTTGAACACTTTGCAAATGATATTGTAAGCGAATACGGACACATTGATGTTTTGGTGAACAACGCTGGAATCACCAGAGACGCCTTGATTGGAAAAATGACTGAAGATATGTGGGATTTGGTAATCGATGTCAATCTGAAAGGTGTTTTTAATATCACTCAAGTGGTGGCACCTCATATGATCGAACAAAAGCAGGGGTCGATCATCAACATAGCTTCAGTGGTAGGCGAGTATGGAAATGTGGGACAAACCAATTATGCTGCGACCAAGGCAGGTGTGATCGCCATGGCCAAAACATGGGCCAAGGAGTTCTCAAGAAAAGGAGAGGCTGTGCGTGTCAATTCCGTGGCACCGGGCTATGTGAACACAGAGATGATGAAAACCGTACCAGATAAGGTTCTGGATCCCATAAGACAAAAGACTATGCTCGGAAGATTGGGTGAACCTCAGGAAATAGCAAATGCGGTATTATTTTTGGCAAGTGATGAATCCTCATTCATCACAGGGCATAATTTATCCGTCAACGGCGGACTCAGATTGTAATCCCAAAAAAAGCAACACCTTCATATGGTGTTGCTTTTTCGATCGATGAATGGCCTAACGATTCTGAATAGTGATGTGGCGAGTACTATGCCGCATGCAATTGAAATCGCTATGAACAGAGATTCCGCGCCGGTGGTCATGGCAGTTTCAAAATCCTGTGATACTATATGATACATGGTATAATAAATGCCATATCCAGGAACAAAGGGAATGATGCCTGGGATGATAAACAAAGTTGCGGGATGTTTTTGAACAGAAGCAAGGAACTCACCTACGAGCCCAACGAAAATCGATCCAATAAAGGCTGGCACGATGAAACTTGTGCCGCTGCTTTGCAGAAATGCATATAACATCCATCCAAACATGCCATTGATGCTTGCTATGAAAATGAGTTTTCTTGGCAGATTGAAAATAATGGAAAATCCAACCACACAAAAGAATGAATATAAACCTTGAAGAAAAATGTTCACTGATGACCTCCTAAATCCATGCTAGAACAAACTGCAACACCATACCGGCTCCAAAAGCAAGTGCTATGGCAATAAAAAGTGCTTCCATGATTTTGGCACTACCAGCCAACAGTTCGCCTGAGATCAAATCCCGAATGCCGTTTGTGAGCGATACACCTGGAACCAAGGTCATCAGAGGTCCTATTATGACCATATTGAATGAAGCGTCCACACCAATCCATTTGCCTATTGAAATTCCGATGAAACATAACAATGATGCGAGAAATCCACCAAGAATATTTTTTATGAAAAAGTTCATGTTCTTGGAAGTCAAATTGTCCCACAATAAGATTGTAAATGAAGAAGCGATGTAAGATAAAATGAACTCACTCAGGGTACCCCCAAAGAGCAATACAAAAAATCCTCCTGCCATCCCACTGAAGAAAAATCGGGTCAACTTAGAAAAATTGGGAGGTGAGACGAGTTCCAACAATTTTGATTCCGCCTCGTCGAGCGACATATCCGTAGAACTGAACTGCCTTGCAAACTCATTTGTTCGATCTATGCTTTCGAGATCGATGCCACTTGGATTGACTCTGTACAACTTGGTGATGAGTATGCCATCGGGTTCAGCACTGAAAATCATGCCGGTTGGAATCACAAAAACATTGACGTCTGTATTCAATCTGGATTCCGCCATACGCTTCACTGTATCTTCCACTCTATATGTCTCTGCACCGTTGGTCAGCATGATCTTGCCGGCCTCAACTGCGATATTTATGATTCTTTTTAGTTCCATATCATTCATTTTTCGACTCCTATTTGAAAGCTATCCATAATTATACCAAAAATAACTTTTAAATACTCTTTTTTTATTGTTAATTATTTGATAAAATCGTTATAACTCAACTAATACAGATATAGATAGGAGAACTGATGTCAGAACTTTTAGTAATACATTGTGATAGAGACGGTGTACGAATAGATTCATATCTCGGAAACGCACTTGATGGTCTTTCCAGAAGTTATATTCAAAAATTGATTGGTGAAGAAAAAGTAAAGGTCAACGGAACCGTGATCAGTTCGAAAAAAATGATGCTCAGCATAGGGGATGTTCTTGAAGTGGCTGTTCCTGAGCCTGAGATGCCGGGCATCGTCGCTGAGGACATACCACTGGACATTGTCTATGAAGATGATGATCTCCTCATAGTCAACAAGCCACAGGGCATGGTGGTGCATCCGGCACCAGGTAATTATACCGGAACATTGGTAAACGCTTTAATGAATGTATCAGATCGTTTGTCCAGTATCAACGGAGTGATTCGACCTGGGATTGTCCATAGAATTGATAAGGATACATCCGGGTTGCTGATGATCGCAAAGAATGATGTGGCCCACGAATCACTTGCCAGACAGCTCAAGGAAAAAACGACCATAAGAGAATATGTCGCGATTGTCAACGGCAGAGTGGGAAAAGATAAGGGCACAATTGATGCGCCGCTTGCAAGACACAGTGTCGATAGAAAAAAAATGGCTATACAATTTGCCGGTAGAAATGCAGTCACTCACTATGAGGTGTTGGAGCGTTACAAATACCACACACTCGTGAAATTGGTTCTTGAGACGGGAAGAACCCATCAGATTCGAGTGCACATGGCCTCTATTGGACACCCGATATTGGGCGACCCTATATATGGAGTGAAAAGTGAGCGGGTCAAGCATGTCGGTCAAGCGCTTCATGCCAAAAAAATCGGATTCATACATCCTAGAACCAAAGAAATGTTGATAATCGATTCAGAACTGCCTGAATACTTCGAGATTTTGATCAAGAAATGCAAATCGATATAATAGGAAATATAGGAGGCCGTAATGGAATTTAAAGCAAAATTATTGGATGATAAGGCCATTGATCGTTCGTTGACCAGATTGGCACATGAGATAATCGAAAAAAACAAAGGAACGGAATCCTTGGTATTGATTGGTATCAAATCAAGAGGAATTCCAATCGCACACAGGATTTCACAGAGGATTAAAGCAATCGAAGGTACTGTGTTGCCTGTTGGAGAACTTGATATCACCCTCTATAGGGATGATTTGTCTCTTAAGAGCTATGAACCGGATGTAAAAGGACTCAAGGTGGATTTTGAGATTGATGGAAAGGTCGTCATATTGGTGGACGACGTCATATATACTGGAAGAACAGTAAGAGCCGCAATGGATGCCATCATTGACTACGGTCGTCCAAGTGCCATACAATTGGCAGTTTTAGTGGATCGAGGGCATCGTGAGTTGCCGATCAGACCTGATTTCGTAGGAAAGAATGTGCCAACCTCCAGCAAAGAAGTGGTCAAGGTCAAATTGGAAGAGATGGATGGGATCAATGAAGTAAGCATCTATCAAAAATGATCCATGCCAATAGGAATAAAATGGGGCTGTCGGGAAATAGATAGTT
>DHVT01000020.1 GCA_002412775.1 Firmicutes bacterium UBA5201
ACATGATTTTTCTCCCTCATATGTTAATCCTTATTTTATAGGACCTTAAGGAATCTGTCTAACTTAGTGTAACCTATCCATCTTCATATAAGGTTTGTCCGATGACGTTTGCAGCAAGTTGAATCCCTTGTTTTCGAAGCCTTTGTAACTCTTTCTCTACTCTTAAAAACCAATCTTGATAAGACATATTTACCACCTTCCTGCAGCTTTATCTATATACAGAATTATCAGCTCTAAATGTAAGGTAAAATTTATATAAAAATAACCGGCTTATCCCGGCTCTATAAAATGCATACTCCTTTTTGAGTTTGCATACCCCTATGCATAGCAACAATGAGGTTCATTAAATTGTATCAATCTCTGTATGATTCTCTCATATATGGTCTGAGATTGACTTTTAGCCTTCTCGATACCTATAACCTTAGCCATGATTCTGGAAACCTCAGATGGAGTGTAGAACTGCCCTTTGCTTTTTCCAGATTCAGTGGCAAAATGCTTCATTAGGTACTCATAAGCATCTCCAAGAATATCGTCTCCATCTGCACCATTCCCACCAAAATCAAGCTCAGGATCCTCAAAAATTGCCACCAAGTTGGTAAGGCGATCAACCATTTCTTTACCTTTACCAAGCTTGTCCGCATCATTAAAGTCAGCAACTGTAATAACACCTACCAAGTCGTTAGCATCAGCCATTTTTCTGATGACAACGTTGGTTTTATCACCAATTTCCTTGTCACCTTTTAGCTTTATTAAATCATGGAAGCTTCCGCCCTCCGGTACTTCTATGAGCGCATCTCTTTTTCCATAATATTTATCTGTCACATATCTCATGAACAGCAACACCAGAATATAATCTTTATATTGTGAGGCATCCATTCCACCTCTTAATTGGTCACAACTTTTCCATAATCTACTGTATAGCTCGCTCTTTTTCATCGCCATATTACTTCACCTTCCGTTACTTATTTTTTGTCAGTATTCCTATTGTATCTACCATCTTCTGGCTTCTGTGCATCTTTAGGTATGGCCCATGCCCAGCCAAGACGGGCTACACCAGGTATCTTCCCTTGCCTACATAAGACTTGTACTCGGCGTTCGGTTAAACCCCATTTTTCAGCAGCTTCTTTAGTTGTAATATAATCCATGAACCCACCTTCTTAATTTTTATTAATGTATACTATATATTATAATCGTAGAAACGAACAATAGCAATGAGCAATTGGAAATTATTGATACGCACTCAACCCAGAATATGACCATCAACAACTACTTCTTTTGCTAAACGGTTGAACCCTTAAAGCAAAACTATATTTCCATGGGTGAGCTCATTTCATCATCAAAACCTTATTCCCTTAAAACACACCCCAAATCCATCACTTTACCAACCATCAAAAAATAAAGAAACCCCTGAAAACACCGTAAATACGCCATTTTCAAGGGCAACTACATTTATTTTCTTGTCAGCAGACAGACGGTTTCCACATGCATGCTGTGTCCAAATAGATCCACAGGCTGAACTTCCTTGATCTCATATAGATCATCCGAACATAGTGTTTTCAAGTCCCTAGCCAGAGTAGACGGCTTACAGGACACGTATACAATTCGCTCAGGCATCATTTTCAGGATACTCTCAAGCACTTCAGGTTCACAACCGCTTCTAGGTGGATCGATTACGACAACATTCGGCAGAATTCCTTCTTCCAAAAACTTCGGAGTGACTTCTTCCGCAGTACCTATTATGAATTCAGCGTTTTTAATGTTATTGATCTCAGCGTTCCGGACCGCGTCATTGACTGCATCAGCAAAACTTTCGACGCCATATACTTTTTTCGCCTTTTCGGCAAGGAATAATGACAGAGTTCCAGTACCCGAATATAAGTCAATGATGGTTTCCTCTCCAGTCAAAGCCGCAAATCCAAGAGCTGTCTCATAAAGTTTGAGCGCTTGCTCACTATTGACCTGGAAAAAGGACAATGGAGATATTCTAAAATCAAGATCACCAAGATGATCCACTATGGAATCAGCACCATAAAGCATCTTGTTTTCAGTGCCAAATACACTTGGACCCAAATCAAGATTGATGTTTTGAACCACAGATACTATCTTAGGGTTTGCCTTGAGCAACAAATCGACGAGCGCCTTGGTCATGGTCAATGATTTTTTATAAGTGACTACAATCACCATTATGGACTGTCCATCATCTGATTGTCTGATCGCAAGATGTCTGATCATACCTTTTTTTGTTCGTTCATCAAAAGCCGGAACTTTAAAATCGTTCATGTAATGCTTGAAAGCCTTCAGTATACTGGAGTGGCCTTCATGCTGAATCAGACAGTCCGCTATATCCACCACACGATGGGATTTTTTTTGATAAAATCCAATTTGGACTTTTCCGTTTTGCTCTTTGACTGGATAGATGCCTTTATTGCGATATCGGTATGGCGATTCCATTCCGATTGCAGGTTTGACCACTATGCTTTCAAAGCCGCCAATTCTTGTCAGAGCATCGGATACCCATTTGCTCTTCAGCAAAAGTTGTTGGTCATAGTCTATGTTTTGAATCTGGCAACCACCGCACTTATCAAAATATGGACAGGGTGCTTCAACCTTTATTTTGGATTGTTTTACCCATTCAGTAGCTCTAGCCCAACCATAGCTCTTCTTTTTTTCTCCCGGGATGCAAAACACACGATCTCCCGGTACGGTATTTGGTACAAACCATGTAAATCCTTCGTGTTTTCCAACGCCTTCCCCATCTTCATTCAAATCGATAATATCGATTTCCAATGGTTTTACGTTTACTTGATCACTCTTCAAACGTATTCCTCCTGAGTTTCTTATTATTCAATACAGTATACCACTTTTTCATACAATAAAAAACCAGACATTTGTCTGGTTTAATAATAAGCTTTCGTATCAATTGGAGCTTCTGTTTCCCAAAATAACCGGAATGACCAGTTTCTCCTCACCGTTACGTATGATTTTCACTTCTATCTGATCACCTGGTTTCAAACCGCCCAGGTATTCTGTCAAATCGGCCATATTGAATATTTTCACATTATCAATTTCAATTATGAGATCGGCTTCTTTGAGCCCCGCATTAGCAGCTGGTGAATTCTCATAAACATATCGGATCATGACACCCATAGGTATTTCATAGAGTTCCGAATCTGCCTCATTGATATCCACACCACCAATCCCGATAAAAGGTCTGGCGATATAACCATTTTTGATGAGTTCCTCCACTATCGGCATCATCGCATTGGAAGGTATGGCAAAACCAATGCCTTCAACCAGTGTATCCGCTATTTTTGAAGTGTTGATCCCCACCAGTTCACCTTTTCGATTGACAAGTGCACCGCCTGAATTGCCAGGATTGATGGCAGCGTCAATCTGGATGTATTTCATATTGTTCTCATTTTTGACATCGCGTTCCACAGCACTGACAAAACCTGCTGTCAATGTTCTGTCATATCCAAGTGGGTTGCCTATGGCAATTGCTGGCTCTCCCACTTTAAGCTCGTCTGAATTTCCAACGGCAATCGGTTTGAGTGCTTTCACCATCAATTCGGGTATCTCACTTTTTTTAATGGAAAGAACAGCAAGATCCGTATCCGAATCATGGCCCACAAGTGTGGCATCCACGACAAGTCCATCGGAAATATCCACAACGACTTCGGTTGCACCATCAATCACATGAAAATTGGTGACTATATAAAACAAATCCTTGGTTTCACCGATGAGCACTCCCGAACCTGAACCATCTTGTGTTCTTTGGATATTGAACCAATCATAGTATGTCTTCTTACTGGTGATGCCAACAATCGATCCACTCACATTGTCGTAAATTTCCGAGTAACCTATGGTCGACCCTCCAAACTGTTCTGGCTTTTCATCCATATAGTCCACCACAGAAGTATAAATTTCGGAGCGGAAATTCGATCTTAAAAGTTCGCCGATTTTTTCATCAAGTGCAGCTTCATTGATATTGATCTGTCCATAATAGTATCCGATGGTGTAGGTGCTTCCACCTACAAGAGCCAGAATCAATATGAATGCCATGACTTGCTTCCATCTTTTCTTTTTTTGAACTGGTACGACTTGTTCTTGACCCGCTTCACTTTTGATGATCATGTCATCTTCTTCAACAATAATTTGTTCTTCAACAATAGTTTGCTCTTCAAATTCCTTTTCATCCATTTTGATCACTCCTCATAAATCATTAAAACATCGTGTGAGAAATTTTCGGCAGTTCCACTTTGAGGACTCCATTTTTTAATGTCGCCCTGATATTTTCCTTATCTACCCGTTCCACTAGAAAATTACGTCTAAAAGCTCCATATCTTCTTTCGCGGCGTATAAAATCATAATCGTCAACTTCGTTGACTTCATGTTTTTGTGCGATAATGCTCAAAAAACTGTTTTCATATTCGATTGTAATATTTTCTATGGAAAAACCAGGAAGTTCAGCCTCAACAATGAAGCGGGTCTCGTTCTCACGAACATCCACATCAAAAGTGTTGATTACGCTTTCACCTTTTTTGACAACACAACTGACCTTTTCCTCCATTACATCGTAAAACAGTTGATCCAGTGCCTGTCTATGCTTGGAACTGAGTTTATCCGGATTCATTTTCAACAATTTTACACACCTCCTACACTACAAATCTTATTCTATTTTTTTTAACATAGTATGAATAATTGATAAACCTTATTTAAAAATTTGCGTTGAAACTGTGAATATGAACGCAACTCCTATGTCTTCATTGCTATAGACCTCAATTTTCTCATGATGAGCCTTAACAAGTTCCTTGACAATGGAAAGCCCCAAACCTGAAGAAGTTTTTTCCAGTCCTCTCGATTTGTCTAGTTTTGTGAATCGATCCCAAATGGCTTCAAGTTCCTTTGGAGATAGCACCCTTCCCGTATTGCTGATGCCTACGAAGTATTTATCGCCTTTGAGCTCTGTCCTGATGCTGATCGTACCATCCATGTCCACAAATTTTGTGGCATTGTCGAGCAGATTGAAAACTATACGTTGAATGGATGCATAATCTCCATGTGCTTTTATTTTGTCATGGGAAAGGTCTATTGTAAGCTTGATTCTCTTTTCAATGATGCTTTGTTCAAAACTGTCCAGTACATTGATGATCATTTCGTTCAAATCAAAATCGGTCTTGTTTAAAACAAGCGCACCGCTTTCCATCTTTGAAAGGTCCAAAAGATCATTGATCATTTTGATCAGTCGGTCGCTTTCGTTCAGTACAATCTTGAGATAGCGTTCCTTTTTATCTTCCTCAATTGTCCCGTCCAGCATCCCTCTAGTGTAACCTTTTATGTTGGTGAGTGGTGATCTGAGATCATGAGACAGACTGGAAATGAACATCCTTTTTGTCTGTTCCTGTTGATTGAGCTCGTCGGCCATCAGATTGAAACTCTCCGCCAACTGCCCCAGTTCATCTTTCCGATTTATGATGATTTTTTTGTCGAAATTGCCTTCGGAAATATATTTGGCGGCATCATTGATGACTTTAATCTCATAACCCATGCGTTCTGTGATCAAAAATATCAGGATAACAGCTAAAATTCCAGAAAAAGAAAGTGAAATGAAGATAATTACAGATACTTTTGAGATGGTGTCCTCAATTTCAGGCATGGGAATATTGACAAACATGGCATACCTGGTCTCACCCACCGTAAAAGGATAACCCACTCTGAGAATTCTCTCCGTATAGAGATCTTTGTAAAAAACCTCCCGACTGGTCGTCAATCCCGAGAACACGGTCTTGATGTCCTCAGTCAGCTCCTGATACTTGTCAGGATCAATGGAGACTCGATTCTCTTCAGTGGTGTACAGCGCCCCGGACTCTGTGAAAAGCCATATGTTTGCGCCAGTATATCCATCGAGCAACATAATCTGCTCCTGAAGCAAGTTTAAGCTGATCGAATTGATATACCTGCTGTTTACAAGCTCTTCGTAATTGGAGATCCGCTTTACAATCAAATCCGTTTCATGACTCACAAAATAAATGTCCAGAACTGACCGCACACCTATGATGATCAAAATGAAAGATATGAGAAATATGAGAATATAAACAAATGCAAATTTATGAAATATAGTTTTCATTCTAATCCTCTTAATCCAATTTAAATTTGTATCCTACACCCCATACGGTTTTGATTTCCCAACCATTGTTTTCTCTTTCAAACTTTTCACGCAGTCTTTTGATGTGAACATCAACAGTTCTTGTCTCTCCAAAGAAATCATAACCCCAGATGCGATCCAAAAGTTGTTCTCTTGTAAACACTCTGTTCGGGTTGTTCACAAGATAGTTCAAAAGTTCTATTTCCTTGGGAGGCAGTTCCAGTACCGTATCAAAATAAGTGACGTTGTAATCAATCATATTGATTGTGAGATTCGCTACGGAAACAATGCCTTCCGTATCCGGCTTATCATTACTCAAGAATCTTCTGATGACAGCTTTCACACGTGCAGTCATTTCTTTGGGTTCAAATGGTTTTACTATATAATCGTCTGCTCCGAGTTCAAGCCCGAGAACCTTATCAAAAGTCTCATCTTTGGCTGTCACCATGATCACAGGTGTTTTTCCTAGCTTTCTGATTTCTTTAAGAGTGTCGTAACCATCCATGCCAGGCATCATGATATCCAGCATGATCAAATCAGGTGTGCTTGTCTTTAATGCTTGAACGCCTTTTTCGCCACTCTCATATTGCTCAACAACATAACCTTCTTTGACGAGGTACAACGAGATCAACTCTCTGATGTTTTCATCGTCATCAATGACAAATATTTTCTTATTCACAGCAACCCCTCCTAAATGAATCAATATAAAAAAGAGCATTATATGAATAATGCTCCATTTTGTCTTACAAATACTATTATACAATATTTATTATCAGATATCTATTTCTTATCATGAATGAAATTTGAACAAATTGTGTCCATTAACGGTTTAAGAACGCCTTATAGGCTTTAAACGTCATAAAGACATCGACTTTGCTGACGATTTCATATGGTGCGTGCATACTGAGAACCGGAACACCGCAATCCACAACCTCTGCATTGGAGTTTGCCAAAATGTATGCGATGGTGCCACCGCCGCCTTGATCCACTTTTCCAAGTTCGCCAATTTGCCATACGACATCGTTGTCGTTGAATATCTTCCTTACTTCACCCAAGAATTCGGCATTCGCATCGTTACATCCACCTTTGCCTCTTGCTCCGGTATATTTGACCAGCTGTACGCCTTTTCCTATGTGGGCAGAATTGCGTTTTTCATATGCGGCTGCAAAATTTGGATCGTAAGCCGCACCGACATCACCTGACAATACTTGTGTATTTGAAATTGCTCTTCTGAGATAAAGGTCATTGAAATCAGGTTCTTGTAATGCAATCAATTCAGCAACGATATTCTCGAAATATCTTGACTGTGAGCCCGTATTGCCTTGACTGCCGACTTCTTCTTTATCCATGAACATGCCACACGCGGTCGTCTTGACATCTTCGAGTTCAAACAGTGCCATGACCCCAGTGTAGCTACAAACCCTGTCATCGTGGCCGTATGCGGAAATCATACTTCTATCAAATCCCAGGTCCTTCGCTTTTCCGGCTGGAACCACTTCAAATTCAGCACTTAAGAAATCCTCTTCCAAAAGTCCATATTTGTCTTTGAGAATTTTGAGAATATGAAGCTTCACTTTATCTTTGGTCTTGTCATCCCCCATCGGCATATGTCCTACGAGAACATTGAGCGTTTCTCCATCAATACCTTCAGAGAGTGTCTTTGAAGATTGGTCTTTGGCCAAATGAGGCAACAAATCCGTTATTGCGAAAATAGGGTCTGCCTCGTCTTCACCGATGACCACTTCAATCTTCTCGTTGTTTTTGTTGAATGCCACTCCATGGATTGCAAGTGGTATTGCTGTCCATTGATATTTTTTGATGCCGCCATAATAATGGGTCTTAAGGAAAGCCATATCGCTGTCTTCATAAAGTGGAAATGGTTTCAAGTCGATTCTTGGCACGTCGATATGAGCACCAATGATATTCATGCCTTCTTTAAGTGATTTTTCACCCATCAGGAATAATATGATGGATTTGTCTCTGTTGATCGCGTATATTTTTGAACCTTTTTGCAATTTTTCTTTTCCGCTCAAATAATCGTCAATGTTCTTGTAACCTCTTTCGATTGCAAGTCTTTTGATTTCATTTGCGCTTTCACGTTCTGTCTTGCCGGCATCAAGAAATGCTTTGTAGCCTTCACTGAATTCAAAACACGATTTCGTCTCGGATTCACTCATTGCTTCCCAAGCATTTTTGAAGGTATGGGTCAGTTCTTTTGACAATTCTTCAAATTGATTCTTTTTTTCCATTTCATCCCCCTGATTTAATTCATTATAAAAAATATTCTGTCAATTACAGGATATAAAAAAATTTATACGACTTCAAGAGAATTAAATTTTCGTAACATTATGCTTGATGGCATAAAGTGCCGCTTGGGTACGATCATTCACATTCAGTTTTCTAAATATGCTGGAAATATGATTTTTGACCGTTTTTTCGCTTATGAAAAGCGCTTCCGATATTTCTTTGTTGTTCAATCCGCTTGCAAGTAATTTGAGTACATCGAGTTCTCTTTTGGTCAGTCGTCTCTTGCTCAAATCATTATAAGATGATTCTTTGCGTTTGTATTCCCTGACCAATACACCTGAAAGTGACGGATGGATATAGACTTCACCTTGCATGACCCTGTGTATGGCGTCAATCAACTGAGATACATCAGCATCTTTGAGAACATAACCCTCAGCTCCCATATTGATGGTTTCAATCAAATACTCGGCATCCTCATGAATTGTCAACATTATGGTCTTGACATCTTCATAGTCTTTCTTGATCTGATGCAGACAATCAATGCCATTCATACCCGGCATGTTGATATCCAGTAGGACGATATCGGGTTGTTTATCATCTATGGCCACAAGTGCTTCAATACCATCACCGGCAAGAGCGACAACCTCTAAGGTCTCCTCGAGTTCCAACAACTTTTTAAGTCCTTCTCTTATCAATGCGTGATCGTCTACAATTGCCACTTTAATTTTACGCATATTTTCCTCCATTACATGTTTGGAATACTGACTCTGATATGTGTTCCTTTTTTAGGTTCCGATGATATCTTAAATAATCCGTTGACAAGATCTATTCGCTCTTTCATATTGTACAAACCATATCCGTTTGCATTTTCCATAACTTCCATGACATCGAATCCTTTTCCATTATCTATAATGTCAAGTTCAATCGTATTCGGATTGATTTCGATTGTGAACAATACTTTCTTGCATTCCGAATGCTTCACTATGTTATTGAAGCTTTCTTGTATGACTCTGAACGCCATCAGATTGACCAATGAATTTTCAACGACGCTATCCTGATGTACCTTCAAATCCACTTGAATCTTGGTGGTATCCATTATGTTGGATACCATTTTTTTGACGGTTGGTACAAGACCCAGATCATCAAGCGACATTGGCATCAAATCATAAATTATTTTTCGGATGTCTTTAAGTATGTTTCTGACATCATCCTGCAAATAAGATATCTCTTTTTTGGCCTTGTTGGGTGATGAGTCGATGACTTTTGACGCATATTCGGCCTTATAGATGACATTTGCCAGCGATTGTGCGGGTCCGTCATGTATATCTCTGGAGATCCGTTTCTTCTCTTTTTCCTGAGCCTCGATGATTTTAAGACCAACATCTTTTTTCTCTTTGATTTGTTCCATGACATTACCGGTCAGATACTCAAGTGCGACACTGACTTTCATTTCAAGCACTTCCGCTTTTTTGAGCACTTCCATACTGTTTCTCAGCATGCGCTCGAGCTTATTGCGTCTTTCTATCAGTTCTTTTTCCTCTTGGGTCTTGAAGGAAAGTTGGACTTGTACCTTTTGAGATAATTCATAGGCTTCTTTGATATCATTTTCAGTGAACTCGTCAAAATGTTCGTTGATCGTCTTGATCATATTTTTAGCCATCTGAGAACGAATCTGCAACTTATCCACTTCATTTATTGTGATTGAGATCTGCGCTTTGACTGTTATGAGTTCCTGTTCATAAGAAATATACTCATGACGGATCTGTTCTGAGATTTCAAAGATCTCCTTTTTCCCGTCTTCGATAGCAAAAGCGGTATTCTGAATGATCTGATCCAATTTCTTGTAATTGATACTATTATCCATTTTGCACACTCCGATGATTATTATATCACAAAAGCCCACGCTCATAAATAAGGTGGGCTTTTTTGAATATTTAGTCCTAATTATATCATCCATAAACCGGGATTGTTTAGCTTAGATCCAACAATTCCTCTATTTCGTCGTCGCTGAGCACTTTATCCAAATCAATTACTATGATCAGTTCATTGTTATGGATGCATACCTCGGAAATATAGTCGTTGTTTTTTTTGATCGCGATCTTGGGCGGTGGCAAAATTTGAGATTCATCAACATTCATGGACTGGGAGGCATCGTCAACCAAAAAACCGATTTGAACATCGTTTTTATTTGCGATAATGATCCTTTTTTCCTTCATCTGGCTATCAGCCATTTTGAATCTCTTTTTCAAATTGATCACTGGTATGATATCGCCTCTCAGATTCAACAGTCCATCCACATATGGAGGTCCGCTGGGAACCGGTGTAATTGAAGAATATTCCGTAATGGATGCGATGTGGTTGATGCTGGTTGCGAAAGTTTCATTATTGAGTTTGAAAATGATATATTGCTTTTCTGCCACTTGAATCCCCCCTGTTAATCTTTATAGATGATATCCGTATGGTCCAGTTGACTTTTGAAGTTTTTCCTGAAGGCTTTGATGTATGCCTCACGAAGTTCTTTCTGCTCAATTGACTCTTCTTCTGTCAATCCCTCGCTTTTTTTCTTGTTGGCCAAATAATTGATTCGATCCAATTTTTCCTGTCCTAACACATTCTTACCTTTCTAATGCCTAATGGCAACTAAATTTTCAATTCGCCGACAGCCGATTCAACTGCCTCTAAAATTTTATTTGTTTTAATTATATCATATATTTTGTTAAAATCTATATTCATTACACGGTCCGATTCCAATTTCTCAACGTTTGCTCTCACCACATCATAAGCTTCTTTTGATCCCTTGCCGAGTTTTCCGTTCGCTTCGAAATCGATAGCTTGAGCAGCGCACAATAGTTCGATTGCAATCACGTTTTGGGCATTGAATAGGATTTCTTTGGCTTTTCTGGCCGCTATGGTCCCCATGCTGACATGATCTTCCTGATTGGCGGATGATGGTATGGAATCCACACTTGCCGGATGAGCATAAATCTTGTTTTCAGACACCAAAGCAGCTGCGGCGTATTGTGCGATCATAAAACCGGAATGTAAGCCGCCATGTGGCGTCAAAAATGCCGGCAAATTGCTGAGTTGAGGATTGACCAATCTTTCAATTCTTCTTTCAGCCACATTTGCGATTTCAGAAATGGCTATTCCAAGAAAATCGAACGGCAAGGCCATCGGTTGCCCATGAAAGTTTCCACCAGAGAAAACAACGCCATCTTCAGGGAATAAGATCGGATTGTCAGTGACCGAATTGATTTCGATTTGAATTCGATCCGCAACAAATTGAATCGCATCTTTGCTCGCTCCGTGGATTTGAGGAATACATCTGAGTGTATAGGCATCTTGCACTCTTATTTCTCCTTGTTTGGTAGTTCTTTCACTGCCCTCTAAAATGGTTCTTAAATTTTCAGCGGTCTGAATTTGTCCAGGATGCGGTCTGACCGCATGCAATCTGGCATCAAAGGCATCCGTGATTCCTTTTAATGCTTCAACGGTCAATGATGCGCTGATATCGGACAGTTTTAACAGTTGAATGGCCTCATAGGTGGTAACACATCCTACAGCAGTCATGACTTGTGTGCCGTTGATCAGTGCAAGACCTTCTTTGGAAGTGAGTTCGATGGTTGGAATTTGAGCAAGTTCCATTGCCTTTTTCCCGTCCATACGCTCTCCTTTATAGAAAGCTTCGCCCATTCCAAGCATGACAAGTACCATATGCGCTAGAGGTGCCAAATCACCACTGGCTCCCAGCGATCCTTTTTCAGGAATCACAGGATGGACCCCTTTGTTGATCATATCCACCAGTGTGTTGATCGTAGTGAGTCTGACTCCACTGTGACCTTTGACCAAATTGTTGACTCTAAGGAGCATGATCGCTCTGACGATTTCCTCATCAAATGGATTGCCGACTCCACATGCATGGCTGATGATCAGATTGGTTTGCAGGTCTGTCGTTTCCTCTTTGGAGATCACTATATCTGAAAATTTGCCAAAGCCGGTAGTAATGCCGTAGACCACTTTTTTAGAATCCACCAGTTCATCCACGAATTTTCTTGCGATATGAACTTTCTCTATGGATTCGGGTGACAATTCGATGATGCTTCCAAATCTGGCAACATCCATAACCAGATCCAGCGTAAGATTTTTTCCGTCAATTATAATTTTACTTTTCATAAATGATCCCCTCTTAAATCTTTTATTTTCAGTTTATAGGATTACCGTCTCTTTTGAGTCTTGCCAGTATTGCTTTTCCTCTCCGTTTTAGGTCGGATCAACGCTTTTGGGTTAGTCCCGATGAGATCGTTTCTACCTGCGAGGATTAGGGCTTCATACACAAGATCATAGTTCTTCGGATTCTTAAATTGCAGGAGAGCACGTTGCATCGCTTTTTCTTTTGGTGTTTTTGGGATATAGACATTTTTCATGGTTCTAGGATCAATACCCGTATGATACATGCAAGTGCTTAGCGTTCCAGGAGTCGGATAAAAATCTTGGACTTGTTCAGGGGTGTAATTGATATCTCTTAGGTATTCCGCCAATCTTATTGCAGATGCGATCGTACTGCCTGGATGCGAGCTCATCAGATACGGTATGATGTATTGGTCTTTTTCGATTTCCTTGTTGATCACATTGAAGGCTTCAACAAACTCACCATATAGTTTGCCGCTAGGTTTTCCCATATAGTCCAGTACCGTCTCATCAATATGTTCAGGAGCGACTTTAAGTTGTCCGCTGACGTGATGTTCACAAAGCTCATAGAAAAATGCATCCGATTCGTCATGCATCAGGTAATCATATCGAATTCCGCTTCTGATGAAAACTTTTTTGACTTTGTCCACTTGTCTGATTTTTTGCAGTAAGGCCAAATAATCGCTATGGTCTACTATCAGATTTTCACACGGTTCTGGATATAGGCATTGCTTGTTCTTGCATGCGCCATGTTTCAGCTGCTTATCACATGCTGGATTTCTGAAATTGGCTGTAGGACCTCCGACATCATTGATATACCCCTTGAAATCTGGGTCATGAGTGATGGCTTCCGCTTCCTGTACGATGGATTCATGCGATCTGGAACTGATAATCCGACCTTGGTGGAATGCGAGTGCGCAAAAGGAACAATTTCCAAAACAGCCTCTTTCACTGATTATACTGAGTTTGACTTCCTGAATGGCCGGTATGCCTCCGAAGCTGACATAGCTCGGGTGTATTGCCCTCATGTAGCCCAGATTGAACACCCAATCAAGACGATCGCGTTCCAGTGGCATGGTTGGTGGGTTTTGAACCAGGTATCTGTCTTTGTGTCTCTGAACTATTGCCCGACCTCTGATGGGGTCTTGCTCGTCATACAGAATTTTGAAACTTCTCGCGTATGCCACAGGGTCTGTACTGACCGTCTCAAACGAATCGATCTCCAGCGGTCTGTCGACATGATCGACGCTTTCTGTCACATAACAAGTGCCTGGTATGTGAATGATGTGCCTTATATCAATTCCACTGTTCAGATAATCGGCGATTTCGGTAATCTGGTTTTCTCCCATTCCAAATACCAACATATCCGCATCACTATCAAACAATATGGAACGCCTTACTTTGTTGTCCCAGTAATCATAATGGGCAAATCTTCTTAGTGAAGCTTCTATACCACCGAGAATGATGGGTTTGTTCTTGTAGGATTTTCTGATGAGGTTGGTGTATACAATAGTTGCCCGATCGGGCCTTTTGCCTATTACTCCGCCTGGTGTGAAAGCGTCTGTAGTTCTTCTTTTCTTTGAAACATAATAATGGTTCACCATTGAATCCATATTTCCGGACGTCACTAAAAATCCCAGTCTCGGTTCTCCTAGAATAGAAATGCTGGATGGATCGTTCCAATCCGGTTGAGCTATTATCCCGACTTTATAACCTGCATCCAAAAGTACCCTTGCGATTACCGCCGGTCCAAAACTCGGATGGTCGACATAGGCATCTCCAGATACCAAGACGAAATCCACACCGTCCCATTCGAGTTTTTTTAAATCTTCCCTATTGATGGGAAGAAAATCATTTAAAATCATTTATTGCCCTTTCTAATTGAATAATACATGCTCCAAAACAGGTTTTAAAGCATCCACAAAATTGTAATTGCTAAATTCAAATTCCTTGTCCTTGATATCTACCGCTATGGAAAGTATACCACTTGTTTTGCCTTTTAGGAAAGTGATGATAATGTAAGATTTCCAGTTCGGCACTTTGAGGTTCGCATCATAAGCGATGACTTCTTCCCAATCGATGAAGTAACCAGAGCTGTCCGTACCTTTGAACCTACCTATCAATCGCTCATTCAAGACAAGTTCATCACTGATTTTATCTTGACCTTTTTTCTTGTAGATCACTTCTTCTATGTTCTGATTTTCATCGAACTTGATGAACTGAATCTCATCTCCTTCGGTGATGTCCAGAAGTGAGATGAAAGCGTTTCTGATACTCTCTTCCCTGGAGAAACTATGATCCAATTGATTGAGAATGTCGATCAAAGCCTTCACCGTTCTGGTGTCAGAGGAGATATTGCCGGTCAGTATGCCTGTCAGGCGATCGTATCTGTGCTTTTCCTTGATCAGTTTATGATCCCAACTTGTCGATTGGTTTCTTCCATTGTTTTTTGAGTAATAGAGCGCTTGATCCGCCTTTTCGATCAACTCCTCTTCGTTGGCACCATCTTTGGGATACGTGGAAACGCCCAGACTGACGGTCAATGGTTTGTCATCGCCAAGCAATTTGCTGTTTTCGATTAGCATTCTTGTCTTTTCGGCAACTCTGTAGCCACTTTCAGAGTCGGCTTCAGGTAAGAGAATGATAAACTCCTCTCCTCCATATCTGGCCACATAATCGGTACTTCTTACGGAATTGTTCAATATCTCACCAAGGCGGGTAAGAATTTCATCCCCTTTGCGATGCCCATAGGTATCGTTGACGAATTTGAACTTATCTATATCCAGCATGATCACGGAAAGGTTGTAATTGTTCTGTCTCGCGATGCTCATATGGAGTGCGAACTTTTGTTCAATAAACTTTCTCAGATAGACACCGGTCAGCTTGTCAATTGTCGAAAGGCGTTTGAGATTGTAGTTGTCGATAAAGACATAAATCAGATTGATGAAAGATTTAGCCTGTTCAAATGTCACCTCATCGAATCGGTTGATCAAGTTCTTTGAGTCCATAAACACATACCCGATGACTTTTTGCTTTGTGACGAGCAAATCTTCCTTGCGTTTGTCATTTGCGTTCTTAACAGAGGAAGTCTCATAAACCGGGAAACAGATGATGCTCTTTTGATTGTCCGAAAGCAGTTGGATGTTTGTCTTTGGATTGATTTTCGTGATCAGAATGCCATCAATGTCATTGCCGATATTATTGATGAGTTTGGAGACGTCATAATCCTCACATGCCTCATCCGCTTTGATCACTTGACTGATATTGTCATTTTCATCCAACAGGTAGATGAAGGCGCGTTCCGCAAATGTCAAATGCTTCAGATACTTTAATATCAATTTCAAATTGTTGATTTCATCCTTTTCGAGATTCCTGATCAAATCAATGGAAGTCTCGAATCTGACCTCATCCCTGTCATCGATGTTTTCAGTGATCAATCTGATGAATTCCTTGCTGTGATAAAGCCTGTTGAGTTGACTTAGATCAAAGAAATCCTCAACGGTCTCAAAACGCTCATCATAGATCACATTCTGAATAATGCCATCCAAACTCAATAAGCGCTTGGTGATCTTGTTGATGCTGTTTTTTAGTGACATCTTGGAGTTGTCATAGAGGATGTAAGTCTCTTTATACTCCAGTGGCACATTATTCGATAAGTCGTAAATGACATCGAGAGCCATCAGATAGTATTTGAGTGCCTGATAAAGATTGTTTCGATTGAAATTCTCATTTCCAAGGATTTTATAGACTTTCCAAAGGAATTCATGGGAAATAGCCTCGATCGGTTCAATCAGGTTTTCAATGCGTTCTATGGAGAAGTCCGATAACGCCGCTTCAATCACTTCGTTTTTCAGTCGAATGAACTTGGTGTTGTAACGTTTTGCGAGAATCGAATCCAGTCTGAAAAGTTCCTCCGCGGACAAATAGTCATAGCGATCGATGAGATCGATCAACACATCCATGATAAACGTCCTGAGCAGCTTCACTTCGGAAGGTTTAACAGTTTTTTCCACAAGGTTGCTAATGGTTTTTAGAGGGATTTCTCTTTTTTCGTTGACTATGTCATTCTTTTTATACTTCAAAATCATGTCGATGATTTGGACACGGTATTTCCTGTAATCATCCTCTATGCTGTGATAACCGAATTCATAACGCCACTTGTCAACCTTCATGATGCTGTGCATGGACAGGAAAAAGTCCAGGTGCAGCAAGTAATAGTCCTGACGATTGAAATCACGTTTTTCAAGGGTTGAGAACTCGTGCTCCAGTCGATTCATCAATGTAAAGGCCTTACCATATTTCTCAACTTGGTTATATGCGCTGCACAAGTTGAGCAGCGCCAATAAATCGACACCTTTGTCACCTATTTTTTCAGCGTTCTGATGGGATTCCTCGAAGTATTTGATTGCCATTTCGTATCGGCCTTCAGTCATATAGGTTTCACCGAGATTGTTGAGATGAATCGGTGTTGCTACAATATAGTTGCGGTTGATGGAATGTGTGTATGCTTTTCTGAAAAAATCTCTAGCCACGACATAATCGCCATATCCGTCGAAATGCACAACGCCCATGTTATTGTAGGCTTTGATGATGTTTTCTTCATCGTTCAGGTTCTTATAGCACTTGAGACTCTCCGAAAAAGCACCGAGGCTGTCTTCGTAGTTGTTCCGATAGAGGTGGTTCACACCCAGCTCATTCTGAAAAACGGCTTGATAGTATTCGTTGCCTGATATCATGCTTTTATCCAGATAACTTCTTGTCAATTCGATGTGCTTGTCCAGATCTACAGTATTAGTCAAACATCTGCACAACATTTGCGCCGATTTGAATTCCCCATCGATATATTGGATCTCGATGGATTTTCTCATGCATTCTTCCGCTATTGCATATGCGGTCTCCACATCATTCTTATAATAAAGCACATTGCTTAGCTCAAGTTTTGAGTCGACGTGACTGATCTCATCGTACGATTTTGAAAGGTTGATGATTTCATTCGCTTTTTCATAAGCATCTTCCAATTTTCCGACTTTGATCAATTGTTTGATCAGCCTGAGCCCGGTCTCGATCACCTTGTTCTTGTCACCAATTTTCTCATATAGACCACTTGCCCTGTCCAACAATTCAGATGCTTTGAGGTTGTTGAAACTCCCTATGAAATGATCGGCGAAAACAATGCAATATTTTGCCGCCATAAGCAGTTCATCACATTGGATCAGATAATCTATCATACTCTCATTGACTTCGTTGTTGGCCATGAAACGCTGTTCGTAATAATCAGACGCCTCTTTGTACAGCGCTTTTCTTTCATCGATTGTGAGCATGTCAAAAAATACTCTTTTGAATTCATTGTCATGAAAAACAAAAACGTATTCCACATCGCTTATTCTCTTATTCAAAATCTTCTTTTCTTCCATCTCACCTAAGAACGCATATCCGGTTTCTTCATCCAAATGACAGAACCTGAACACAAAATTCATATTGAATGAACTTCTGAGAATAGACAGTCTCTTGAGATTTTCGGTATAAATCGGATTCAAGTCACTCAAAAGTGACTCGTAATCTTCTTTTCTGCCCTCAAAATACTCAAAAACAAAATGATCATCAAATCCATCCAGCTCCCACTGCATTTTCTTGGTGTCAAAATAGATATAACCGTCCTGCCAGAGTTTGAAAATCATATTTTTGGTGATGCTGGCTTTGCCTTGGTTCTCAAGCATCAATCTATGTGTCAAGCGATAAGGAATATAATTGACACCCAATGTCGCTTTCACGATTTGTCCGGTTTCTTCAAGGGTCAATGATGGCAATTTCAATATTCGGAGTTGCTCGTTTTTACTGTTTTCCTTTGATTTGACTTCAGATCCTGTAATGATCAGGAAATAATTTGAAACGCCTTTATGTTCGAGCAACTGGTCATAGAAATAGCGTTCTCTCGGGTCGATTCTTTCCTCGTCATCCACTAAAATCAAAATAAACTTATCGCTGCAATACTCAAGGAAAAAATTGAACACTCTATTGAGCACCCTGAGATATTGCTCATCCACATCGATGATCTGATCCGAATTGATGTTCCACTTTGCCTGCAACTCTGGCAAGACACTCGAGAGCTCAGCTCCATATTTTTGAATCAATAGAGGGGATACATCATTGTGTGATGATACAAACCCTAGAATTTGTTTCACGGTTCCAAACGGTATATTCTCAACCTGCTTTGGTTTCAATTTGACAAAGTCGAAACGGTTGAACTTCGCCACTTGGGCAATCTCCTTGAGGATCCTTGTTTTTCCGATTCCGGATTCGCCTCTGATATAGATTGCGTTATAGTTCAAAGTTTTTTTGTATTTTTCATCGATCAGATTTCGAATGTCTTTCAGAATCGCATCTCTGCCGATTATTTTCGTGTGGTCATAAACCTTGTCATAACAACTGGAGTCATTGTTATCGACTTCAATCCATATCAGTTTGGAAAGTTCCTCAATGAACTGGTTGACAGACGAATGCCTCTCTTCCTTGATATGACTGGACGCTCTTAAAATGAACTTGTGTATGTCATTTGCACTGGATGTCTTGACAACATTATTGATCGATTTTTGACGATAGTCTATGCGGTAATAAAGATAATAAAACAATATGCCAAGAGAAAAAATATCCACGGTGAGATCGGTTTCCTCTCCCCACATGATTTCAGGCGCGATGAACTGATTGAATCGATCGTGATCCATCTTGAAGTGATAATCATTGACATAGTTGTTGGCGATATCCTTCAATTTGACCGTGACCTTATGGTTGTCCTTTATGATGAGCAAATGATCGAAATTGAGGTACTTGTATATGATTCCCCTGAAATGCAAGAAACGAAACACTTTACATAGTTGTACAAGCACGCTGTTCACTTCTGATTTGTTGAGATCCGTGTAATGAACAACCAGGCTCTCATCATAATGTTCATAGGTGTAAAAATATTGCTTGCGGTTGATGCGACTTCCATTGATCGTGTAAATGGGTTGAAATTCAAAAACGGACAATAGGTTTTCATGAACTATGTTTTTCAGTTCAACAAATTCATCTTCCATATTGATGATGAAATCGAAATTGGACATCTCTATATCAAAGATACGAATGCGTTTGATCATGCCATTTTTCTGGATGTCATTAACGAGATATTCGATCCAATTGTTGTCTCTCGCCAGTGGTTTGACTATTTCATAGCGATCATTTATTATTTTCAAGTCCGAATGCCTCCCATCACAACAGATTTTCTATAACAATCAGATTTCAAAGATTTTGTTAAATATTTCAAAACTGCTGTCAATTTGATCGATTACTGCTTCATCGAGTCCTGAAATGACCTGCTCGACATAATTTCTTCTGTTCTCCATGACTTTTTCCAGCAAATCGTGCCCCTTGGGCAAAACAAAAATACGTACAATTCTTCTGTCGCTCTCATCTTTGACTCTTTTTACAAGATCGTTGCGTTCCATTCTATCGAGCAAATCGGTTACAGTGCTGCATGCAAGATACATTTTGGAGCTCAACTCACCGATGGTGAGATTGTCTTCATATATTAGATGTTGGAGTGCTTCAAATTGAGGGGGTGTGATTTCAACATCATTTAGGATTTCTCTGCCCTTCTTTTTTATCTTATAACACACACGCCTCAAATTTTCCTCGATTCGTACGGTTCTATCTCTCATTCTTTTTCCTCCATCTATTCTAATTGTGTATACGACAAAAAAGTGGAAAGCTCTTTTCCACTCCTCATTACTCTATTTTACAGAATTTTATTAATTAGGTAAACTAAATTTTCTGTATTCGTTGTATTTTTATATAAAATTATGTTAGAATATATTAAGTTTTTATTACAACAGGGGGTTCTATGAATAAATTCAGAGATTTCTTTAATAGACATAAAGTTACAATTATGGTTATACCCGTTGCTGAAAAATCAATTCGGCAGTGGAAATTCAACTTATCCATAGCATTTGTCATACTGGTGGGTTTGATTGTAATCAATGTATCTTTATTGTTTGGCACCGTCACTTCCAGAGTGGTCGCCGTCAATTTGTCTTCAGAAAACCATGAGTTGGCAGAAAATCTGTTGATGACACAAGACAAAATCAATTCTTTATACAATATCAACTCAAACAGTTCAGAGGAAATCGACAAGTTGAAGATCACACTCGAATCATCTGCACTATTCTTGAAAAGCAGATTGGACGAAATGGATAAGACACAGGAATATATTTCTCAACTCGTATTGATTTTCAATGAGGAGACCAGTTCTTCTCTTCCAGTACCGACAAGTCGCTCATTCAGCAGGATGGACAGTGTCCAGACGCTCGGCGAAACCGAAGTGGATGTCAACGGCGACGATTTGCTCTTTATGGAAATTGATGCTTTGATCACCAATGATGAAATCGCAGAAATCATTTCGGATCAATCAGAAATATATAATGAACTCGTCAGCAAATTGGAGAGCCAGCTCACTTACCTGGAAAGTCGACCTGACTTTTATCCTACTGTCGGCAGGCTCAGCTCAAAATTCGGTTATAGAAGAGATCCTATAACTGGTGCCTCAAAGAAGCACAACGGAATTGATATCAGCAACTCAGTCGGCACGAAAATCTATTCCGCAGGATCCGGAGTGGTCACTTTTTCCGGTTACAGCGGTGCCTTTGGCAGGGTCATCATCATTGATCACGGCTATGGTTATGAATCCGTATACTCACATTGCAGTGAGCTTTTGGTGAACGCAGGCGACACGGTTTCCAAGGCCGACTTGATCGCAAAAATGGGAAGAACCGGCCGTACGACAGGCTCACATCTTCATTTTGAAATCAGATATAATGGCACGCCAATAAATCCATTAAACATACTCAAATAGGAGGTTCCAATGTTTCAAAGCAAAAAAGAGGCCGAATCCAATTTCGACATCATAATCGGTCCCAATTCAATGATCAAAGGTGATGTCGAGAGTGAGGGCAGCATCAGAATCGATGGCAAAATCATAGGCAATGTGACAACACTCGGAAATGTGATAATCAGTGAAAATGCATCTGTTCGTGGTGATGTGACTTCTTCCAATTCAGAAATCTATGGTTTATGCGAAGGTAATGTCAAAGTAAAGGGAAAAGTGAACCTGTATCAAAATTCGACATTGATTGGTGATGTTCTGGCCAAGAGTTTCAACACAAAAGAAGGCGCTTCCTTCAAGGGCAATTGTGTTGTGGATCCTGAAGAGGAACTTAAAATCGAAGTGGATAGCACAATACACGACTCCTTCAAGAAAACAAACAATTCAAAGTTGGTTGATATCAACAAATCGCAAAACAACAAACAGAAAACAAACAATGAGACACAAGAAAATGAACATAGAAATGCAAAATAAAAAAAGCGCATATGCGCTTTTTTTTATTCTTTAAGGAATTGTCCCGATCCATAATTGAAATCGTTTATGATTTGTACTATCGAATCGGATTCTGTGATCTTTTTGCTAAGATTGATCATATAGGTCGAAAGTTCATATCCCGCCCTACACAACTCAATATCGACCGGTTCATGGCTATCTCTGGTGTATGCGATTGAATTCTCGAAGATGCCATCTCTTGAAATCTCAAAAACGACATCATTGTCGATAAAAGAACCCTTTTCCATAAAAGTTTGAGAAGCGACAAAGCCTTGTTCGCTATTGATCAAATCCCTGCCGAATGTAAGATACTCGTTTCTAATGCCCATCAAATTGAGGAGCGTCGGCAGCAAATCCACTTGACCACCGGAAATGTCATAGGTCTCACTAGTTCCAAGTCCTGGAATATGAACAATCAATGGAATGTTCAACATGTCCTCATGGGTATATTCATGCCCGAGAAACCTTTCAAGGCTATCGATCGCCTCAGCGTTTTCTACACCGATTCCATAGTGGTCGCCATAAAAGACAATGATGGAATTATCATATAAACCTTCTGACTTCAATTGTTCAATGAAATCTCCAATGACACCATCCACATAATTGACGGACTGCACATAACTTCCAAAATAGTTCTGGTCTTCTTCATTCAATACAATATTCTTTTTACTTTCAGGTAAATCAAACGGTTTATGGGAAGATAGTGTTACCATGAAGTCAAATCTCTTTCCCTCGATATTTTTCATCAAAGGAACGGATTGATTGAAAAAGTCATGATCATCAAGTCCAAAAACAATTTTCTCGCCCATAATGTAATCGTCTTCAAAATAGCTTTGATCAAAACCCAAGAATGGATAGATATTCTCCCTGTTCCAAAACGAAGCCTGATATCCATGGTATGAAGTGGCGGTGTAGCCATGTTCCCTCATGATCCAAGGGAGACCGTAAAACGCATTCTTTTCATAGACGTTGTAAGCATTGCCGGTAGTAATCGGATAAATCGAGTTCAATGATACAAATTCGGCATCTGACGTGTTGCCCTTACCCAATTGTTGATAATAGTTGGAAAAATAAAGCGAGTCCTTCTGAACCAAAGCATTCAAGTTCGGCAATATTTCCTGTCCTTCATAGGACTTGCCAATGAAGTCGTTTTGCAAGGATTCTATTTGTACAATAATCAAATCCCGATCATTGCCAACTCCGAAATATTGGGATTCAATACCCATGTTGGTCCTTTTCTCCATCTCATCCAAAACAAATTTTCTGTCATCAGACATCAACCTGTTGTTCTCAAAGTCGGTGGAAATGATATCAAAGATATGATAGTTGAAAAATTCATATTTTTTAATGCCTGTATAGATTTCCGAAAATGATATTCCAAGTATGATGGATGGCAAAATGATCATAGTGATCAAAATCGCTGATTTTCTTTTGTAAATCACTACCTTGCCAATCCTTTTCTTCATGCTTAAGAATAAGATGAGGTCAACAAATAGAATTAGATCGGTAATCTTTACAATTGAGAAAATAATGGAAGTCACCGAACCAACGAAAGTTGCCTGATGAATCAATTTAATGGATAAAAAACCCATAAAATATCTGTAGTACAACAAGTCACCAAACATAATCACGGAGAGCAAGAGCGTCAAAATGATGTATATTTTGGAATTTCTATGAAATAGGAACAATATTGCGGAAAACACCGAAATCGTCACCAATCCATAAACCAACTTGTCTAGGGGCATATCCGTACTTATGTAGAAATATAAAGTCTTAAGAGCATAGGCAAGTACTATTGAAGCTATATATATGAGTTCTTTTCTGATTTTCATTTTTCGTCCTCCACTGTGTTATTATACGATTGATATCAGTAGAATTCAAATTAAAATACCATTAGAATCATTTGACATTTTGTTAACATAATCAAAACAAACAAAGGTCGACCTGTTAGGTCGACCTAAATGTTGTGTATACGTCCAGAATGCCGTTACGTACAAATTTCACACCACACCTTAGTTAGGTGGGTGGACTATCCGTTGCTTCTGACTTCTACTTAAAGCAGCTTGCCATAGACAATGGAACACGTTCTCCCGAAAAATAGTCAGTGGTAAAATTTATAGCTGTAACCAACATTCCAGGCGCCTTTTTACTATTATACATCACTTTTGATTTTTTTTCAATCTCGTTGACCATCCAATTTGTCCATAACAGATTTAATATCATCGGGAATCGGTGCGATCACAGAAACGCGCTCCTCTCCTCTTGGAGGAATAAATGTCATCTCATAACAATGTAGGGCTTGTCTGCCAATCCACTCACTCACATGACCATAAAGGTGGTCCCCTAGAATCGGATGGCCTATATGGGCAAAATGAACACGGATCTGATGGGTGCGGCCTGTCTCCAATCTTATTTTCACAAGTGTATGGGAAGCGTACCTCTCCACGACATCATAATGGGTGACCGATGCCATGCCGCTATCGATAACGGCTCGCCTTATATCGAGCTCCTCTACTCTGTCAATGGGAAAATCGATGGTACCTGAATCAGGGGCAAGACGTCCTTCCACTATGGCAAAATATACCTTGTCTACCGTATTGTCCTGCATTTGTTCGGAAACAATCTGTTGCGAATATGCGTTTTTTGCAATCAGTACAATACCTGATGTATCACGATCCAATCGATTGATGAATCTGATCTTGTAATTTTGATGACTCACATATTGATGATGGGACAAAGCATTTGCCAAAGTACCATCAGGATGGCCTTTTGTGGGATGCACCACCAAAAAAGGGGGCTTATCCACAACGAGTAGATCTCCATCTTCGTAGAGAATTCTCACTGGAATTGGATTTGGATCAAAAGTGTTCTCATCGTGATCCAACATGAGTGAAATCAAATCTCCTGCTTTGACGATTCGGTTCACCGATCCGTTTTTCTTATTCAAAAAAATATTGTTGTTGCTCTTGCATTTGCGGATCAATCTGCTGGACACATTCATGGATGTCGCAAGGACATCAATGATTTTCAGTCCCTCTTCCTCGGCTTCGACCTGATAATCCAGTCGTAAGGTTTCCTTATTAATGAACATAATGCTCCTAACTAAAAATTGTACCTGAGTAACAGTGTACTTTTGGTCTCTTTTTCCTTTAATAAAATATAATGGCGGTATTTCTTCTCCGCGACACTTCTCATTTGTTTGTCGCTTTCAACGTTTTTATACTCGATGATGTCCACTGTCACTTTTTTCCAACCACATCTGATCAATTTCCCAACCGTCTCTTTTGAAATCAGTTCAATGGGAACGGAACCATAGACATTTCCATAAATGATCTCATGGTTTTGCCAAAATTCATTGTGCGAGTCTATCGCTCCGGATTCCACCAACTCTTCAGTGCGTTCTTTTGAATAATACTCGATTTCATTGCCTTCGTAAATATTGGAAAAATGCATAGGTTTATACAGAAATTCCAAAGTGTTTATGGTTTTATAATTTCTATCCTCATTACGCGTCGGTTGAATGACGATACTCTTGTCTTCCATGTGGGTTGCCCAAAACTCATTCTTGATCTGAGTGGATATGTTTCTGATCAATCGGACGTACATGTCGACATCTTCAGCATCTTTTGAATCCACGGCATCTTCCAATCGTTTTACAGCTTCTTTCAAATCAGTCATACCATAATCCATGATTCACCTCATTTATCAAATGATTGCTTTAATTGTTTGAACCAACAGATCGATTGATTCCCTCGGTGTCCAATAATTTGTGACAAATCTGTATTCACCAAGCTCAGGTCCATTAATCAATATGCCCTTGTCCAGCAAAGATTTTACAAACATTTCATGGTTTTCAATATTTTTGATCTCACAAAACACCATATTGATATCCAAGCGGTCCTCAAATACGGTGATGCCGTCAATGTTGGCAAGTTCTTTTGCAAGATGTTTCGCATTCTCATGATCTTCATCCAATCGATCCGTCATTTCCCTTAACGCGACCAGACCGGCTGCAGCTATTATTCCTGCTTGCCTGAGACCACCACCCATAAGCTTTCTGTTCTTTCTGGCTCGATCAATAAAAGTTTGGCTCCCTACCAACATGGAACCAATTGGTGCGCATAGCCCCTTGCTGAGACAAAACATTATGGAATCCGCTTGCGCCGCAATACGGCTGACAGGGACACCAAGCGCCACTGAAGCATTAAAAATACGGGCACCGTCCAAATGAACAGGTATGCCATGAGTTTTGGCGATTTCATATACCGCCATCATCTCTTCAAGTTGAATCACTGCCCCGCTGGAGTGTGCATTTTCCACGCATATGAGTCCAGTGTCCGGATAATGGAGATCGTCCTCACGAATCATCGATTTCACCACGGATGGATCCATATGTCCGTTGACAGTTTGAATCGTCCTGAGTTGAACTCCAGCTATCACCGCTGCGGCACCGACTTCATGCATCATAATATGACAAGCATCCCCAAGTATGACTTCATCGCCCCTTTTTGTATGCGTCAATAATGCAAGTTGATTTCCAAAGGTTCCGCTGGGTATAAATAAAGCAGATTCCTTGCCAAGCAGATCAGCACTCAGTTTTTCAAGTTCAATAACAGTAGGGTCATCCCCATAAACATCATCACCGACCTCGGCCACATACATGGCATCTCTCATCGCTTGGGTTGGCTTAGTGACAGTATCGCTTCTAAAGTCATATTTTTTCATCATTATCACCTTTTGAAAACAGATTTTGTTATTTGATTTATGATACAATTATAACATAGCAATAGACAGATTTGGAGGTCAATATGAACATCTTCGTCAGTAAGATCACTTTTGTCTTAGTCTTCATTGTTCTCTCTTTAACGGCAGTATGGTTGGGTTACAAATTTTTCTTCATATTGATGCCTTTCCTCTTGGCATATGCGATGTCAAGACCTCTATCTTTTCTTGTCAAGAAAATCAGAAGTAAGGTAAAGTTGCCAGTCAATTTGTTGTCCTTCATTGTTGTCATCGTTTTTATCGGCATTTTCATAACTGGAATCTCATTTGCCGCTTATAAAGGCATCATGGCTCTGAGGGGAATTTCAGCTTTTTTATCAGCGATTGCCCAAAATATTCAATCCTTTACAGCTTCGGCATCTCTTATCCAATTGAATCTTCCCTGGCAAGAGGACCCGATCGCACTCAGCGACGTGTTGTTTCAGTTTTATGATATTTTCATAGGTACAATATCAAGTTTGACCGACTCCGTTTTGAATTTTGTTGTATCAGTGGTCAAAACCATACCTAGTGTGGCATTATTCATGTTTTTTATGTTTCTATCCCTCTATTTTTTCACGAAGGATCGCGATCGGATCTCATTATTGATCAAAAAGAATTTTGAAAAGATAAAATCACCTTTGTTCCACCACATCAAATCGAGTTCAATCGGCACGATCAAGAATTATTTTAAAGCACAGCTTATACTGATTTCAATCACTTTCACGATTTCCGTAGTTGGCCTCACCATTCTTGGGATTCCTTTTAGCCCGCTGATCGCATTGGTTGTAGCACTGGTGGACTTGATTCCGATGGTTGGTCCGGCAATAATTTATATGCCTTGGATTATTTTAATTGCGTTAATGTCCGAATATTCCACTGCAATTGTACTTTTGATCATTTATCTGACGACCACTTTGACAAGACAGATTATCGAACCGAAAATTGTGAGCAGCAAAATTGGAACTCATCCTCTCATCATGTTGTTTTCAATGTATACATGTTATAGATTTGTCGGTATTCCCGGCTTTATCATTGGACCGATCATCGTTATGACCTCACTGGTTTTGATTAAATCTTATAATGCCACAACAAAAATAGACGAACATTAACCCCGATCGCATTATATATAATTTACTTAACAACTTCATGTACACAAACAAATACAATAAATGTAGGGTTTTTTAGCAATAAAAAAAACTTTACATTTTTTCTTTATATGCTATAATTATTCATTATATTAGGTCGTGTATACAATCTAAAGGAGGATGAAATGCGAAACACATTATACTTTATTGAAAAAGAGGATAGATCTCCATCAAGATTAAGCGCTTTACTGAAGAAACATCCGGAAATTCAGTTTGTTTCTTTATTTGCAGTGGATTTTGGAAACAACCATACTGATGAAAAAATTCCAGTCAACATGGTGATCGATGATTTGGAGGATTTCTTTAGAAACGGTATACAGACTGATGGGTCTTCGGTTTATCTGCCGGAGATAGCGACTATCAACAATGCCAAAGTAGACTTGATTCCGGATATGGATTCCCACTGGATCATTGACTACAACATGGGACATTCCATCGGTGACGGTAAATTTTCAGGAACACTTGTCATACCTTCATTTCTTCACCATGAAAATAATCCTGTTTGTTCCAGGAGTGTACTTAAAAATGCTGTGGATCACTTCAAATCCGAAATCATCGGTCTATTTCGCGACAACCCTGATTTAATCCATGAATACAAAGGCATTGAAAGCATAGATGATATCGAAGACGTGGTTTTAACCAGCGCCACGGAGCTCGAGTTCTGGGTAAAAACACCGGATACCCAAACCGACATCGAAAAACTTTCCGCTTCTCAAAATCTGAAGGAGCAGTATTGGAAACGCACTTATGGTCAAGTTAGAACCGCTATGGAAAAATCTTTATTGACTCTTGAAAAATACGGTTTCGAACCTGAAATGGGTCACAAGGAAGTTGGAGGCGTCACATCCAAACTCGCTGGCACAAACATATTCACTCATGTCATGGAACAATTGGAAATCGACTGGAAATATGACGAGACTTTGATAGCGGCTGACAAGGAAATTGTAGCCAAAGATATTATCAAAGACGTTTTTGAGGCCAATGGTCTGAATGTCACTTTCCAGGCAAAACCACTTGAAGGCGTCGCCGGTAGCGGTGAGCATCATCACGTTGGCGCAGCCCTTAAGATGAAAAATGGAAAAACCATCAATCTGTTCACTCCAATGAATATTGAAGACAATTTCATGACAAGAATCGCCTATGGTTCTTTGATGGGCATTCTCAAAAATTATGAGGTCATCAACCCTTTTGTATCTTCAACCAATGACAGCCTCAATCGTTTGAAACCCGGTTTTGAAGCTCCAGTTTGTATCGTTTCGTCATTAGGTCATTCTCCTGAGGTCCCTTCGAGAAACAGAACCGTTTTAATCGGCTTGATCAGAGATCTCAAGAACCCGTATGCGACTCGATTCGAACTCAGGTCACCGAATCCGAATTCCAACTCATATTTGCTCCTTGCTGCAGTTTGCCAAGCATGCCTTGATGGTATAAAGGCTACATTTGATAGCGGCAAGACCCTTGAAGAAATCGAAAAGGGCTTCAACAAATCACAAGGTGAAGAACACTTCTACCTGGAGTATGACCGTGTTTACAGAAGCGAAGAAGATGTTTTTGAAGACTTCTCCTCCGAAGAGAGAGATGCATTATTTGGAGTACCACCCAAAACCGTTTATGAAAACTTGCTCGCTTTTGATGCCAATACTTCAAAGGTTGAGATTCTAAAAAAGGATGATGTTTTTTCTACTAAGATCATCAACTCCTACAAGGCATTCATGTTGGATGAGTGGTCCACTGAACTCAAGGAGAGAATCATTCCGACGAACACAAGAATCATCCGCAGATTGAAGAAACTGCATGATGAAAACGAAATCACAGATTTGGATATTGTGAACTGGGAACATATCAACACCATCAAACACACACTCATGAAGGATTCGATGCAAACGAAGTCCATATTCTCCCAAATTCGAGATGCTCTCGCCAGTTGCAACTATTCAGTGGCATCCGATCTTCAAATTGAAATGAACTCACAAATGTCCATACTGACAAAATTATATCTGGAATATAGAAGAAATCTCATTATTTTGGATGAAAACTAAAAAAAAAGCTACTTTCGTGTAATCGAAAGTAGCTTTTGCTTATGTTTCACTAGAACAATCTGTGTACGAAAAGACCTGATCTGAGTTTTGGTTCAAACCACGTGGACTTTGGAGGCATAACTTCGCCTGCGTCAGCGATACCAATCAAGTCATCCATTGTAGTAGGATACATTGAAAATGCCACTGCAAAACCATTTTGAACTCTCTTTTCGAGTTCTCCAAGTCCTCTTATTCCACCAACAAAGTCAATTCTGTTGTCAGTTCTAGGGTTTTCAATACCTAAAATCGGATCCAACAAATTCTTTTGAAGGATTGAGACATCCAATCGATCCACAGGATCATTTTCATCATATATGCCTTTTTTAGCTTCGATCTTGTACCATTCTCCAGCAAGATACATACCAAATGTAGCTCTTTTCATTGGTTTGTATGGCTCAACTTGGCCTAATTTCTCAACTTCGAATTTTTCTGAGATGGCGCTCAAAAACGCCTCTTCGGTATGGCCGTTCAAATCTTTGACAACACGGTTGTAGTCCATGATGAACAAGTCCTCATCAGGGAATATGACAGCCATAAAGAAATTGAATTCTTCAGTACCATCATAGTCAGGGAACTCTTCACGTCTTTTAAGTCCAACTTTTACCGAAGATGCTGAACGGTGGTGACCATCGGCGATATAAAGATATTCGATGCCCTCAAAAAGGTTCTCGATCTGTGAAACCAATTCAGAATCATCCAATCTCCAGAATATATGAGTGATTTGATCATCTGAAGTAAAGTTATACATTGGCATGTGGAACTTGATCCAATCATTGACAATCGCATTGATCTTATCATTTTTTCTGTAAGTCAGAAATACCGGTTCAGTATTGGCATCACAATAGTCAAAGTTGTTGATTCTATCCACTTCTTTAGTGGGTCTTGTGAATTCATGTTTTTTAATGGTGTCATTGATATAGTCATCGATCGATGTGCATGCGACGATACCGGTTTGAACCCTGCCATTCATCAATTGACGATAAATGTAATAGTTCGCTTGGTCATCACTGGTCATGATTTCTTCGGATATGAATCGGTCAAGCGTTTTTCTTGATGTCTCATAAACCAACTTGTCATAATCACCCACAGAATCTGGAAGATCTATTTCCGATCTCACAACATGCAAGAAAGAATAAGGATTGCCTTCGGCCATTTCTTTGGCTTCTGCACGATTCATAACGTCATATGGCAAACACGCCACTTGTTCCACAAGTTCCGGCTTTGGTAATATACCTTTAAAAGGTCTAACAACTGCCACTAGTGCACCTCCATTTTATAAATTGAAAAAGTTCGTGATAACGGATATAGTCTCTTCACCAATTCGCTCTTGAGCTTCACCAGTTGACGCACCAATGTGCGGCGTGGCAGAAACCTTAGGGTGATTGATCAAAGCGATGTTCTTTGTCGGTTCTTCCTCAAACACGTCAATACCGGCTCCAGCTACTTTTCCGCTGTCAAGTGCCTCCAAAAGATCCGCTTCGCTAACTACTCCGCCACGCGCTGTGTTGATTAGATAAACGCCATCTTTCATCATGTCGAATTGTTCTTTCTTGATTGTTGGTCCCAAATTTTTATCAAAAGGAATATGAAGTGATATGAAATCCGCATTCTTCAAAAGATCATCCATAGCCATATACTCGAATTGGTCATATTGCTCGAGCTTTCCACGTCTATTGGTATAAACAACCTTCATACCCAGTGCCGTCGCTCTGACTGCAACCTCGTAAGAAATACGGCCCATTCCGATGAGGCCCAACGTTTTTCCTGAAAGCTCCACACCTGTATAATGTTTTTTGTTCCATTCGCCACCACGCATAGTCACATTCGAGATATGGATAAAACGCGCTACCGAGAACATGTGGCCGATTGCAAGTTCCGCTACCGCCGCACTGCTTGAATTAGGAGTGTTCCTTACAGCAAATCCATTTTCTTCAGCATAGACATGATCGATGTTGTCGATACCGACACCGGCTCTGATCATCAATTTAAGCTCACTGTCTTTGACTTGATCGATCAGATCTTTTCTGATTTTGGTCGCAGAACGGATAACAATAACATTTGAAGCTCTCATTTTCTCAACTAGAGTCTCACCATCGTAATGGTTGGTATCTACGCTATGGCCTAGTGCGACCAATGCGTCAACAGCACTTTTATCCATGCCGTCATTAGCCAATATTTTCAATTGCATTTCCTCGCCTCCAAATTCATAAAATGAGGCAATTGATCGACAATTGCCTCGAGGTATGTTTGATTATAAGCCTAATATTTCCTCAATGGTCTCGAGCAACACTTTAAGATCATTCATTTGAGTGTCTGCCATATGAGCGATTCTAAATGTCACATCTTTCAATTTTCCATAGCCGTTTGAAATCATATAACCACGTTTTCCAAGTTCCTTGTTAAGATCTGAAACACTGATTTCTTTGGTATTTCTGATTGTTGTCAAAGTATTGGATGCGTATTTTTCTTCTGCAAGCATTTCAAAGTGCTTCTCTGCCCATGCACGAGTGAACTTAGCCATTTCAAGATGTCTATTGAAACGGTTTTCGAGTCCTTCAGCCATGATGTTGTCCAGTTGATAGTCAAGGGCGAACATATGGGAGAGTGATGGTGTTGACGGATATTGGTAATCCTTCTTTTGAATGTACTCATAAAGTTGCAACAAGTCGAAATAAAGACCTCTGTGTGGGACTTCCTTCGCAGCTTCTATAGCTTTCATCGATATTGAACAGATGCTTAAACCAGCCGGTAGCCCAAGACACTTTTGTGTGGATGTGATACAAATATCGACACCTAACTTGTCCACTTCAATTTTAGTGCCACCCAGTGAACTTACAGCATCCATACAGAAAATCACATCAGGATACTTTCTCATGACCTCTGCGATTTCATCCACAGGATTCATGATTGCAGTTGATGTCTCATTATGAGTGATTGTCACCAAATCGTATTTTCCAGTTGATAATGCCTCTTCAACCATTTCAGGTGTTGTCGGCTTGCCAAGTTCAGACTTGAATATGTCAGCCGGAACATTGTTGCTTGTAGCCATTTCATACCATCTGTCGCCAAAAGCACCTACTGAAAAAATTGCGGCTCTTTTTCTGGTACATGATCTAACTGCACCTTCCATCAAACCACTTCCCGAAGATGTGGAGAGTAAAATCTCATTCTCGGTGTACATTAACTTTCTCATTTTGTCGGAGATACTTCTTTGGAGCGCAGAAGCATCTTTCGTTCTGTGACCAATTTGTGGTGTCGCCATTTTTTGAAGAACATCTTCTCTGACATCCACAGGACCTGGGATAAATAGTCTCTTATGCATTTATATCACCTCAAAAATATATTTTTGAATCATGATTATCATATCATTTTATCTAATTAATAACAATATTTGTCCCGCATCATTTTGTGAAATTTATTTAAAAATTTGAATCCTTATCACAAAATTTAAATTTTGCGAATAAAAAAGACTTTGAATCGCTCCAAAGTCTTTTTGTGGTATGTTTTTTGCTTAAAAAGCTACGATTATGCCCCTTTTATCTGCATATAATGAGGACAATCCCGCACATTTCAAATTGATTATTTCTTCAACATTCGGGATTTTTGCAATTTCTTCTTTGATTTGGTTGGCTCTTTCCCAGTTGCCGACGTGTGTGACCGCTACGATTTTCTTGCCTTTTTTCACGATATCGTCCTGCATGATTTCAATCAGTCGAATATAGGCTTTATTTGAATTGCGAACTTTTTCGACCAGTTTGATCTCGCCATTTTCATCCGCACCCATGATCGGCAGAATATTCAAAGTGGATGCTATAAGTCCTTTCCACTTGGAGATGCGACCATTTTTGATGAGATTATCCAGTGATTCAGATATGAAAAGCACTGACATTTCTCCAATGAAACGGGAAACTTCCGCAACAAGCTCATCCTTTGCGAGATTTTGTTTTTTGAACTCATGAATCATGCGAGTCACCAGAGTCTCTCCTGCTGCCGCTCCAAGCGAGTCAAATATATGAATGAATTTCTTTCCAGGATTCTCGGACTCATACAGTTGCTTTGCCACCATTGCGCTGTTGTATGTACCACTTAATTTTGATGAGATCGTGACGATATAGACTTCATCTTCCTCGCCTTCGAATTGCTCGAGAAAATCGTTAGGTGATGGACAAGCTGATTTAGGCAGATCTTGCGATTTTTTCATTGTTTCGACAAATTGATCAACGTCCAGATTTTGATCATCCACATACTCGATGCCATCCAAATATAATTTAAAAGGCACAATAGTTGTGGGATAAAGATCAAGAAACGACTGATCCACTTCTGTACTGCTGTCACCGACTACTTTATACATATACTCATCTCCTAAAATTTAATAATTTCATTATACTTCAATTATCGAAATATATCAAATAAAAGACCACCTCGTTTGAGGTGGTCAAATTCATTAAAGTGAGGATAACGACAATACCTTTTGTTCTCTTTCGACAGCCAGTTTCTCAAGTTCTTTCACTTCGGCACTCACACTTTCAATAAACGCCTGATCTTTTATGGAACCAAGATTGATTTTGACATTGTAGAGTGCAGACAAAATTGCCGTCCTAGCCATCATGCCTGCCACCAACGCATCGGTTTGTGCATTTTGATTGCCTTTGACAACCAATACTTCAATGGAATCAAACAACTCGCTTGTCTTCTTGGCGACTTCAAGAGGTACTGTAGCCGCATATTTCATGCCTGCTTGTATTTGTCTTGTACGTTCGGCTTTCTCCTCGTCAGTTTCTTTAGGCAGTTTATACGCCTTCATGACACCGTCAAAGGAGTTGGCATCTTTATCGATCAATTCGACGAATTCGCTTTTGAAAGCAATCATCTGCTCTGCAATGGTAGCCATCTCATCCGAAACTTCTTCATAGTTCTTTTTTCCAATTGTCAGATTGGCGACCATTGCGGCAAGTGATGAAGCCAGTGCCGAAGACAATGCGGCAACACTACCACCACCTGGAACCGGATCGTTGGATGCTGTTTGATTTAAAAAGTCCTGTAAATTCATATCTCTAAGCATTTTAACCTCCCATTGCATTGTCAGTAAGGCTGATCATTGAATTTATCAAGGATCAACACACCATTTTTTATGACTTTCTCAACTGTGCTCACGCCTATATGATAAGGCAAAAATTTGTAGGTAGGAAACTCGTGGATGACAATATCGGCATTTTTACCGACATCGATACTTCCGATTTGATCCGCCCTATCGAGTGCCGCGGCACCATTGATTGTGAGCGCTGTTATGGTTTCCTCAATGGACATTCCCATTTGGTTGGTGGCAAGTGCGATCAATAAAGGAATGGACTCAGTGAAACAGCTTCCAGGGTTGAAATCTGTAGCCAGTGCAACCACTAAATTTTGATCGATCATAGTTCTTGCTCTAGCATAGGATTCCTTGAGTGAAAACGCTGTGCAAGGCAAAATCGTCGCCACTACCCCGGCATCTCTCATCGCTATGATTCCAGCGTCGGAAGCCTGAAGCAAATGATCGGCGGAATATGCGCCAAGTTCAGCCGCCAGCTCAGCGCCACCCAACTGAACAATCTCATCCGCATGTATTTTGAGTTTGAAACCTCTCGCTTTTGCGGCACCGAGAAATCGCCTTGACTGTTCAACAGAAAAGACATTTTCTTCGCAGAAGATATCGGCGAACTCTGCCAATCCTTTTTCATCCACAACGGGAAGTACCGTATCGATCATAAAATCAATAAAGGCATCAGGATCGGTTTTGTACTCGGCAGGTCTGGCATGTGGACCTAGAAAAGTCGTGACAATATCGAGGGAGTGAATCTCATTGAGACGTTTCATGACTTCTAGTTGCTTGATTTCCGTATCCAAATCGAGACCGTAACCACTCTTGCCTTCAACAGTTGTCACCCCAAACCCTGTCATCGAGTTCAATCGTTTAATGCCTACTTTGATCAGCTCTTCTGCCGAGGCGTCCTTGGTGCCTTTCACAGAATTTATAATGCCGCCGCCTTTCGACATGATGTCCATATAACCTTGACCCTCAAGTCTCCAGTTATATTCCTGTTCCCGATAACCGCCAAAAACAAGATGGGTATGTGAATCCACAAAACCAGGAAGAACACAACGATTGCTGGCATCGATGATTTCGAAACCTTTTGATTCATATTCTTTGACATCCAAAACGTCTTGTGTGATTTTTGCTATCACACCGTCTTCGATGACGATCGATCCGTTTTCAATCACATTAAGGTCACTCATGGCAGCACCGGATTTGCCTTTAAAACCGCTACATGTCACAATTTGGTTTGCATTGATTATGATTAGATTTCCTTTTTTCATCGTCTACTCCATAATTCTTTTTTCAAGAACCTGATCATATGAAAATGATTCGACACCGAGATAGTATTCAGCGGTTCCGATCAATGCATCCATTGGAACAAGTCCTATGATTTCACTGCCTACAACCGAAACGCCAAAACGTTTCGCTTCAATCTTTACAAGTTCAAAAGCGCGATAAAGCGGTGTTTTTGTGAAGTCTGTCATGTTCATCGAAACCTGAACGATGCCACGCTCTTCAAGATCGATTCCGATGGCTTTGCAATAACGCAACCCACCACTCAAGTGTCTTACATTTTTAGCGATTTTATTTGCGATCTCAAGATCGTTTGTTGCAAGATTCACATTGAAAGCAACGAGAGGCATTCTTGCACCTATCGCTACAATACCCGCTGTCGGATGAATCTCTGTACCAAAATCAGGTTTCCATGCTTCGTCCTTTATTTTTTCGGACATGCCCTCGAACTGACCTTTTCTAAGCGCAGCAAGGTTTTCTCTCGCTGATGACGATGCGGATTTCTCATATAGAAAACATGGTAAATCATATGTCTCATATAAAAGTTTTGCCACTTCTTTGGAAAGCTCGACACACTCGTCCATTGTGACGTTTTTAATAGGAATAAATGGAATGACATCAACAGCTCCCATACGGGGATGTTGACCCTCATGCTTTGTGAGGTCAATCAGTTTCACTGCAGTACCTACAGCTTCAAGCATTGCGTCTTTAAGCGCTTCTTTTTCACCTACAACTGTGACGACCAATCTGTTGTGGTCCTCATCATTGCTGTAGTCCAATAACTTGACACCATTCTTGCCTCTAAAAGCGGATATGATTTGCTCGATTTTTTCAAGATCTCTTCCCTCACTGAAATTGGGAACACATTGAATAATTTGATTCATATAAAAACCTCCATTTATGTCTCATGATTAATCATTATAAACATATTATCGTCGATTTTAAGACCACTTTACAAATTCAGTTTGATTTTGAGTTTTTCAAGCATATCCACAGTCATGTTCTCCAAATTATAGTTGGGTTTCCAACCCCACTCTTTTTTCGCATCACTGTCATCAAGGGAATTTGGCCATGAGTTGGCAATTTCTTGCTTGATCGGGTCTACATCATAATCCATTTCAAACTCAGGAATATGTTTTTTGATTTCATTCTTGATATCTTCTGGACAGAAGCTCATTGCCGTGATATTGAATGCGTTTCTATGAATGAGTTTCGTAGGATCCGCCTCACTCAGTTGAAGGATTGAATCCAGCGCATCGGGCATATACATCATATCCATGTAAGTCTCTGAATTGAGGTTGCATGTGAATCTTTTGTTTCTCAATGCCTCGTAATAAATATGGACAGCATAATCAGTCGTACCACCACCTGGAAGCGCGGCATACGAAATCAGGCCAGGGAATCTGACACCTCTTGTGTCGACGCCGAATTTATTGAAGTAATAATCGCATAAAAGTTCACCGGCAACCTTGGAAACACCATAAATAGTGGATGGTCTCTGTATTGTATCCTGTGGAGTCAGATCTTTGGGTGTGGAAGGTCCAAAAGCTGCTATGGAACTAGGTGTAAAGACCATTGAACCGGTCTCGCGGGCAACTTCGAGGCAGTTGTAAAGACCATTCATATTGACATCCCAAAGCATTTGAGGATTTTTTTCACCAATTGCAGACAGTATCGCAGCCAAATTCATGATTGTATCTATTTTATATTTTTTGACAACTTCATGTACTCTCTTTCCATCGGTAACGTCCACCAACTCAAAGATTCCATTCTTTTCAACTGTTTCATTTTTTGCAAAGCTTCTGCTGGAAGCCACAACGTTGTCAACACCGTATGTTTTTCTCAGAAGTTCAGTCAATTCAGTACCGATTTGGCCAGATGCGCCTGTAATCAAAATCCTTTTCATTATATACTCCCCTTTAAAAAAATATTCGTGAAAAATATGCCAACCTACTCTATTTTACATGAATGTGAGACATAGTAAAACAAAACATTCACAAAAACATTTTAATAAAACTTAAATATTGCCTGTCTGTGAATATATATAGGAGAATAACACCACCCAGTAAAAGGCCATAGAAACAGCTGCCATGATTCTAAACCTCGCTTTGGATAATTTGTGTCTGAACAGAACCATTGCAAGAGAAAAACCTGCGCCTCCACCCAATAACGCAAAAATCAACAATGAGTTTTCTGATATTCTTCTCTTTCCTTTGATCGCTTTAAGCTTGTCGATCCCCATAGTGACAAATGCGAGAACATTGATTGCTGTCACAATATATAATATTACTCTGTGTTGGTCCATTGTGTCCTCCTAACGGTCTTATCCCATATCATCGTATACCAATTGAAAGATAAACACAATAAAAACGGACTCAAAGTACGAGTCCAAAAGTCCACATCCTAATTTTTATTGAATACCAGTGAAAACTGAGTACCCCTATTGCGATCACTATCGAACTCAATTTGTCCCTTATGTTTATTGACAACAATATCATACGCGATGCTGAGACCCAGTCCCATGTTTTCGTTTTTGGGTTTGGTTGTGAAAAACGGATCGAACACATTGTCAAAATACTCGTCCGGTATGCCCGCCCCATTGTCTTTGATATGGCAAATTACCGCATCCTCGGTTTCGATTGTACGAATGACAATTTTACTCTCATCGACATCTTTGACAGCTTGGATGGCGTTGATAAGGACATTCATAAGAGCTTGTTTGATCTCACCTTTATTGCATAGGATTCGACTGTGGTCATTGTATTGTTTTTCCACTGAATGAATCAGTTTGATTTCGCTATTGATCATCAGCAGGACTTCCTCTATCATTTCACTGAGTTTGGCTGGTGACCGAGCATCTTTTTTGGAATTTCTCGAGAAATTTCCAAGAGTTGCGATCAACTTTTTGATTTTTACAATCTCATCACTGGTATCACTGAAACCTTCAATCAAATTATTCTTGATGTTCATGACTGTCATTGGTGAGATGTGCTCATCCAGATCATTGATCCTGCTTAATGATCTGTTGAGTTCTTTTTCGAGTTTGATCAAAGGCATCTCGATTTCATGGACCAATCCCTCAAGCAACTCTCCAATCGCGGTCATTTTCTCCTTCTCAATCAAGTAACTTTGCGCCTCTTTCAACATTTTGTTTACTCTGATCAGTTCAACATTCTGTTTCTCCAGAAGTTCCAGCGCTCTAACCAGTTTTCTTTCGCTCTCAACTTCTTTCAGCACGGATTTCACCCTGGCTGCAAACTCAATTTTATTGAATGGTTTTTGTATGTAATCTGTCGCACCGAGTTCAAAGCATTCTTTGAGGACAAGCAGATCATCCACTGTGGTGAGCATGATCACTTCTGTTCGATCCAGCCATTTTTCATGTTTCATTATTTTGAGCAGATCCACTCCCGTCAGACCCGGCATAACGATATCCAGCAAAACGAGGTCGATTTTCTCGTTTTTCATGATCTCAAGTGCTTCCTCCCCACTCAAACACGACTTGATTTCTTCCACCACACGATATTCCATCAGGCAATCTTCGGCAATTTTAATATTCATTTTACTATCATCGACAATCAATACTTTCATGAGCATGCCTCCTTTTGAAAGATTTTACCCGTTTAGACTCTTCGGAAACAAAAAAGGCATATCAAATAATATTTGATATGCCTTGAGTATTTAAAACTCCGCATTTTTGACTGTTCTTGGAAAGGGCACTACATCTCTGATATTGCCCATACCAGTCAAATACATGATCATACGTTCAAAACCAAGTCCGTATCCGGCATGACGTGTACCACCGTATTTTCTGAGTTCGAGATACCACCAATAGTCCTGCTCTTCAAGTCCCATTTCATGGATACGATTGAGCAACAAATCGTGTCTTTCCTCTCTTTGGGATCCACCGATCAGTTCTCCGACCCCTGGAACCAACAAATCCATGGCTGCAACGGTCTTTTGGTCGTCGTTCATGCGCATGTAGAATGACTTGATTTCTTTAGGATAGTTGATGACGAATACTGGTTTGTTGTATATGACTTCAGTAAGATATCTTTCATGTTCTGTTTGTAGGTCAGCACCCCAAAATACCGGATATTCAAACTCATGACCTGAATTTTTCAGTGCTTCAACAGCTTCTGTATAGGTCACCTTGACAAAATCAGAATTGATGACGTGATTCAAACGTTCCAGCAGGCCTTTATCAATACGCTCATTGAAAAATTCCATTTCAGTCGGACACTCTTTCAAGACATAATCGATGATATATTTGACCATGTCTTCAGCGAGTTGCATATTGTCGGACAAATCAGCAAAAGCAATTTCAGGTTCTATCATCCAAAATTCAGCCGCATGTCTTTTGGTGTTGGAGTTTTCAGCTCTGAATGTAGGACCGAAAGTATAGACATCTCTAAATGCCAAAGCAAATGTCTCAGCTTCAAGTTGCCCACTGACCGTGAGGTTGGTCTCTTTTCCAAAGAAATCCTCAGATGTATCCACTTTTCCATCACTGGATTTAGGAACATTTTCAAGGGCAAGTGTCGTTACCCTGAACATTTCTCCTGCGCCTTCAGCGTCACTTCCAGTTATGATCGGAGTGTGGACGTACACAAATCCCCTGTCCTGGAAAAATCTATGAACGGCATATGCCGCAACAGATCTCACTCTAAATACAGCTGAAAATGTATTGCTTCTCGGTCTTAAATGTGCAATGGTTCTAAGATATTCCATTGTATGTCTTTTCTTTTGCAGTGGATAATCCGGAGTGGAATAACCTTCCACTTCAATTTCAATCGCCAATATTTCAAAAGGTTGCTTTGCGTCAGGTGTCAAAATCATTCTACCTTTGATGATGATGGCCGATGCTATTGACAATTTTGATATTTCTTCAAAATTCTTCAAATGTTCATCATATACAATTTGGACATTTTTAAAATGGGTCCCGTCATTCAACTCGACAAATCCAAATGTTTTCGAAGCTCGGCTTGTTCTGATCCAACCTGAAATTTGAATATCTTGATTCTCAAAAGCCGACGGGTTTTGGTACAACTCTTTAATGCGAATGTTTTCCATACTTTGCCTCCAATCTATATCAATATTGACTGATTTTAAATTCTATTAAATTATAACTTAAGCGTTCTGTTTAGTCAAAATAATCCATTGATATTTGTGTTTTTTTCTTATACTATGTTGTATATGGAAACAAACAGGAGGAAAAAATGGATCAGATCAATAGTATCTACATCAGCGCATCACTTTTCTTAGTCAGTTTCATCATGCATTTGATAGGATTCAAACCCAACAACACCAGGAAAATCACCCGAATATTTGATTTCATACCCTTTATGGTCGTATTGGCAACTTCAAGACTATCCATTCCTGTGACCGAATTCACAGTTTTCAAATACGCTTTGATGGCACTGTATCTCATGCAATTGGTAGGGCATTATCTTCTGAGGAAACAACCTGATTCCGTATTGCTGTCACTTGGTATGATTTCTTCGGTATTTATATTCATTGCCCTGATCAACCAATTCCTATTGCCGACAATACTGGTCAATTGGATCTTGATTTTGCTCATTGCTCTGGTCTCGTTTGGTGTTCTGGTCCTTTATCGCCAGATTCCGGACAAGACACACAAGGAGTTTATTGAAATTCAGTTTTTCGCTTTTTTTGGAATACTGCTGCTCAGTATCAGCAACAATTATTATTATATGACTGTCGGAACATTTTTGATCATCATTTACCAGATCGCCGATATTGCATTGACTTCACACATTTTCACTAAAGAAATGAACCTTAGAGAAACTCGGCTACATGATTTGGAAAATAGATTTGAGCGTGTAGTGGACTTTGAGAGTAAAAAAAGAACTTCACAAATGGTGGACCATGTCGAGAACATACGTGAGAAATCATCTCGTGACCCACTGACGAAAGCACTCAATAGGAGCAGCATAACCAATACCATTACTTCGATGATCAACGATCCGGACATCAAAATATTCTCAGTCGCCTTTTTCGACATTGACTTCTTCAAAAACATCAACGATTCAAAAGGACATATTGTCGGTGACGAATGTCTTAGACAACTTGCGACAGCCTTCTTATCGCAGAACAGAAAAACCGATGCGCTTGGAAGATATGGTGGTGACGAGTTCCTACTGGTACTTCCGAACGTCAACGCCCCCATGGCTTATGAAATCTGCGATCGGATCCGGGTTGGCATCATGAAAAAGTCATCGCCTTCATTTACAATTTCCATGGGAATCGCGACATACCCATTTGATGGAAAGAATGTCACAACTCTCCTTGAAGTCGCCGACAAAGGTCTTTATGACGCTAAGAATTCAGGACGTAACAAAGTATCCTATAAAGGTAATGTTCCCATTTTGAAATAACACTTTATGGATTGGCCAAGTAGAAATCCGATATATAAATGCCTTTATCCGTTTTAATCACTTCATAGCAAATGGCGTTGTAATGGACTTCATCATCATTGACCATAAACTTTTCAAGCACATAAACCAGAGTCGTGTCATCAACGATGTCCAGTTTGTAGGGTTTGAAACCCAGGTAATCATTCAATTGGATGGGTTCATCCTTGATGGCCACCACCTTATGATATGCGTTTGAATCCAAATCGATCAATTCCATCAGGGATTGGTCGATATTTTTTATATAGTTCACCCATCGTTTATTGAATTCATCGATAATCCCATACATTTCGAAATCAATTTCTATGGTCTCCAAAGTATTGTATTTATGATCCGGATCATTCTCATCGGTTATGGCTGTCTCGGCCGGAATATGATGATAACCGGTGTAGGTCACGGCATCTTTGTAGGCGACCTGCTTTACGAAAGAAATGGTCCCGCGATTTTTAGCCATTATTCTTTTTTCATGATATCCCGCTTTTGTCGTATATTCGATTTCAATCGTCTCAGCCTCTTCATCGATCACAACAATCCTCGCGGTCACAGTATGCTTTTGGCCATTTTGGTCAAGCGAATCAAATTCCCATGAAGCCTCTTCTTGAATAGGATTTTTGAGCAGTATCAAACGGTCGAACTCCGATTCATTGAGCATTTGACCTGTAATTGTTTGTACCATCTTCTCACTGTCGACCCAAAGTTCAACCTGAAATCCATGATCATTCTTTCCGATGCTCCTTGAATTGTCTTTGACTTCTCCTGAAATGGAAAGTACGACTCGATCGGATTGTTCCTCGACATTGAGATTTTTATAATAATGATAATATCCTCTTTCACCCATAAATTCAAAATCACCTGCTGGCAAATAGACACTCAATGCCTGATCGGGCGGATAGCCCTCTTTTATCGAAAAATCATCCTTTGAACAACCAGACAATGCAAATGCCAATAGAACCAGTATTCCAAATATCGATTTGTTCATGGTATGATCATCACCTCAATCTTATCAATAGATACTCAAAGACAATTCCTCGGACAACTGCTCAAGCAATCGAAGCCCGGCAAAACTGTTTCCTTTTCTGTCCAGTGCAGGACCGAAAACACCAATGCCCATACGATTAAGAACAGTTCCCATAATGCCTCCGCCCACACCACTTTTGGCCGGTACACCGACATTGATGGCAAATTCACCCGAACCGTCATACATACCGCATGTGGCCATATAGGATTTGACGATATGGCAATACCTGAGTGGAAACACTTGCTCACCCGTCATAAGATCCTTGCCGTTTCGCGCCAGCAGTGCCCCTATATAGGCCAGCTCCTTTGAAGTGATCTCGATGGAACATTGTTTGAAATAGACTTCCAATATCTCGTCCACGTTGCCGCCCAAATTGCCGAAATCCTTTAAAAAATACGCCATGGACCGATTTCTGTCTCCCGTTTTAAGCTCCGATTGAAAAACGGCTTCATTGATCTGTATATCATTGTTATGGGTTATTTTTCTAATGAATTCTAAAATTCGTCCCGTCTTTTCTGCTGGATTGGCCCCATGGATCAGACCTGATACCGAAATCGCACCCGCATTGATCATCGGATTGAGAGGTTTGTGTTCATTGAAAGTTTCCAGTCGCACTATGGAGTTGAAGGGATCTCCGGTTGGTTCCTTTCCCACCTTTTCAAAAACAATGTCTTCACCATTGTCAAGTAGTGCCAACATAAGAACGATCGGCTTTGAGATGCTTTGCAGCGTAAAACGATGATCGGAATCACCTGACTGGTAGAGGTTGCCTTCTATGTCGTAGATGGATACGCCAAGAAGGTCCTTATTTGTCTTTCCGAGCTCAGGTATGTAATTGGCCACTTTCCCATGTTCACAATAAGGCCTGTTGTTCTCAACCAATACTTTCAACAAATTTTGCATGATTCACCTCGTCATATAGTCTTCATTTTCCATTATAACAACTCAGACCAAAATTTCTACCTTTTCTTTCTGCTGAGCATTAAAAATCGATTTACAAAAGCTTTCAAGTTTGGTACTATAGTATATGTTATATGCAAATTCAAAAAGAGGAGTTGTCGATATGAAGAAAACATTGTTAACCCCATCGGCATTGGAGAGATTACAACATGAATATGATGATCTGATAGAAAAAAGACACCAAATCTCGGACGAAATCAAACGTGCCCGTGGATTTGGAGACTTATCAGAAAATGCTGAATATCACGCCGCCAGGGAGGCACAGTCTCATAATGAAACTGAAATCCTCAAGTTGAAAAGCATTTTGGAATCGTATGAGTTGGTAACCGAAACCGGTGATAAGAATAAAATTACCATCACTTCAAAAGTGAAACTCCTTGATATCGAGTCCAAAGACGAAGAAATCATGGAAATCGTCACAAGCATTGAATCCGACCCACTCAACAACAAGATTTCTAATGAATCCCCTATGGGTAGCGCACTCATGGGTAAGAAAAAAGGCGATAAAGTGGATGTCAGTTTACCAAACGGAGGCAGTGTCAAATTGAAAGTGCTCGAATTATTATAATCAAAAACCAAGCCGAATGGCTTGGTTTTTTTTATGGCTATCATGCGACTGCTTTCTTTTTCCCACCGAAAACCTTATAGAGTATAAAAGTTCCGATCAAATAACAAAGGATCGTAAAGTAATATGGTGTATTGTAGCTGTATTTGAACATTAAATAGCCACCGGTATAGATGCCGACCGATCGAAAAAGATTGTTGACCAGCGAGATCATGCTGCTCATGAAAGTTCTCGTATCATCTTCTGTGATTTCCATAGCCATACTCCCAAGTATCGGATTCGCCATGTTCATGAGCGATGACCTGAAAAAGAAAGAAAGCGTTATGATGTATATTCCCTGGGGAAAAGATATGGATATCAGAAACGGAATCGATAAAAGCTGACATGCGATTACAGTGTTTACCGGTCCCATTCGTTTTGCGAGTGGAGGAACAATCAATCCCCCCAAAACCGTCCCCACCTGGCTGATGGCCATGATGTTTCCGACAACACCGTCAGAAGCATCAAGAGTATATTTGAGATACATACTGAAGAATGGTACAATCATACCCGCACCAAGTCCCACCAATCCCACTTGTGTCAGATATTTGAGCGTATCCCCTCTCAGCAGACGTCTATACCCCGACAAAACATTGCCCAGGGCTTTTATCACAGAATCGTTTCTATTCGAAGTGGTCATTTGTGAGCCTTTGAATTTGAATGCAATTATTATGGCAATCGCGACCAATACAGTCGATCCATTCAGCACCATCAGTTTTCCTGTGCCCGCACCGTACCTGCCTGATAGGAATTCCGATAAATGCCCCAGAACCATGCTTCCAAAGACAAATGCCAAGTTCTGAAAAACAAACGCCAAACTGAATGCCGTCACACGATGTTCATCAGGCGTATTTTCATAAATAATAGGAGCTTGAAGCACCATAACCGTTGCATGTCCAATACCAAATACGATTGCGAACAATTCCATGGCAAAGTTCAGGTGGACATTCAAGATCATGAAACTGCTGAACATCATGACAACCAATCCAAGAATCAATGTCTTTTTCTTGTTGAGCCTATCAGAAATAATCGCAACCGGCACAGCACCGAGTGCGACACCTATGGTCTGCAGCGATAAAATTCTACCTACGAATTCTTCATTATATCCAATCTCTTTCATGTATATGCCAAACAAGATATTGTAAGCGGAAGAAATAATCGTCGCAAACAAAATGATCCCCAAATACAGAATCATATTTGAAGAAATGTCTTTAAAAAAAGTTTTATAATCGTCTATTATAGCTCTCATATCATCACCAAGAACCATTATAACATATATTTCGAAATTCGAAATATAATTTTGAGAAATTCGAATTATTAATTTTTAGACATTGCCTGACACATTATTTTGAGCTATACTGTTTATGAAAAAGGAGGTCAATCATGGCATGTATGTATCCCTCACCAAGTAAGGCGCCAGAAATCCTGTACCCTTATATTATGGATGAGATGAAAAAACTATTAAGCGAAGAAAGCAATTGGATTGCCAATGCTGCCAACGCCGCAGCGACTCTTGGCTTTCTGCTGCATGATTTAAATTGGGCGGGCTTTTACCTATATAATGGAGAAGAACTCGTTCTAGGTCCATTTTGGGGCAAACCGGCAGTCACTCGCATCCCTATGGGAAAAGGTGTCTGCGGAACCAGTGCGGAAAATAGGACCACCATAGTAGTTCCAGATGTTCACCAATATCCAGGTCATATAGCATGTGATCTTTTTTCCAACAGTGAAATTGTCATTCCACTTGTGAAAGATGATCAATTGATTGGTGTACTCGATATTGACAGTCCAGAAATTGATCGTTTTACACCTGTTGACGCCGCATATTTGGAGAGTATTGCCAAACTCATAATGGAATATGTTGATTTTGAATGAAATAAAGCCAAGAGTGCTTGCACAAGAGGTTTCTGAATTTTACTGAGACGCTAATAAGTTTCCTTCGGAAACTTACCTACGCGAAAGGCAAGAGTGCGAGCACTCTTGCCTTTTTAATAATTTCTATTCAGCATATGTTTTGCCACTGCTTCCAGTGCATTTTTTGCCACACTTTCCGGCAATTTTGAGATGCGTTTGAAAGCTTTTTTTGTATATTTTTTTGCGATGATCCTCGAGTATTCAATCCCTTTGTCCAAATCGATACCTTCTAGGAGTTCCTCCGCGTCACTGAAATCTTCAATATTCAGTTTCTGCTCTTCCAGCGCCAAGATTACAGGCAATGTGAAATAACCTTTCTTCAGATCGTTCTTGATGGATTTCCCCACATTTGAAGGATCTTCTGAAAAATCCAGGATGTCATCGATGATTTGAAACGCAATTCCGAGTTCATACCCGATTCTACCCAATTGATTGGACAATTTGTCGTCGCATTTGCTCTCTGATGCCCCTACGTACAGACTGATTGCAAAAAGTGCAGCCGTCTTACCAGAGACAATTCTCAGGTAATTCTTGAATGTCATGGTCTTGAAGCGACTTTGATATTGCAAGAGCTCTGCCTCACAAATACGCTCGATGCCTTTTGCAAGCCTCTCAATGTGACTCGCCTCATATTCTTTTGCGTTAAGGATCGACAATGATTTTGCAAGCAAAAAATCTCCGGTATAGACCGCCATGTCCTTACCATATTTGCTCTGGACACTTTCACGATGTCTTCTGAGTTTTGAGTCATCGACAATATCATCATGAATCAACGTCGCCATATGAAGCATTTCAATCGAGGCGGCTAGATTCACCATCTTATTTGATTTGTATTCTCCAAAATGACCTGCCAAAAGGACAAACAACGGTCTTAGCATTTTTCCGTTCAAATCCAGCACATCTTCAATGATATCTCGCACGCCATGGTATTTGGTGCGAGTGTGCTTCAAAATCATACTGCGCACAGTTTTGATTTCAGAATCCAATTCGTTTTGTAACGATGGATCCATTGTATTTATTTTCAAGATAATTGACATTCTTTTCTCCAATACATGAACCTGATGTTCACTTTCTGAAGTTGATCCTATTCAAATAATTGATTAAAAACCTTGCGACAAAACCAACAAAAATTCCTGTGGGTATTGCAATAATCAATAATATGGGCAAATAGGTAATGATCAGGAAACTGTTGATCACAAACGCGGCAACTATCAGCTGTCCAATATTGTGGGCTATTGCTCCTGAAATACTTACACCGACCAAACTTACTTCATCTCTAAAGACCTTTACTATGGAAGCCATCACCAGCAAGCTGAGCACTCCTCCAGATAAACTGTATAGAAAACTAGAAAGCGAACCAAAAGTCGTCGCAGTCAAAATGATTCTTAGTAGAACCACAGCGGCCGCTTCTTTAAAAGTCAACATATAAACCGCAGTTACAGTAATTATATTTGCCAAACCGAGTTTTGCACCTGGCGCGATGAATGGCACTGGGATCATTCTTTCAATGAAAGACAAAATCATTGCCTGTGCAACCAAAACCGAGATGAAAACGAGTTTTCGCGTTTTTAACGATGTGTTTTTTTCATTCATATTTTACTCCGCTACTCCGTCAAGCTCAAACTCACCCGACTTTGCATATATTTCAACTGTCAATTGATGTGGAAGGCAAACAATGATTTCACCATTTTTTGAGATGGATTGCGTCTTGACACAGATCTGATCCCTGCAATTGGCTTCCTCCACTGTCACTATGCCATCTTTGATGATTACAGTATTCGTCTCATCCGCATCTTCATCAACAAAAACAAAGACCTCATCTGTATTTTCATTGAAAGGGAAAACTTTGATCTCTTTTCCTTCATGCCTGATGATGACTTGCATATCATCTGAAGATTTATTTTGATACCAGTTGATTCCAACAAAGGATAATAAACTGATGATCAAAACCAAACCAATGAGTATAACGTCATTTTTTTTCATATAATCAACCTTTTTCTAATATCATTTAAAAATCGTACCTGCTTTTGCAGGTACGATTTCGCGTTAGTTAGTGAAAGTATAAGTACGATTTACGAGCAAATTTTGTGTTTTTCCACCATTTTTTGAGAACAGGCATAACATAGTAGTCGAGACCAAATGTGGTACCAGCTCCACTGATCAGCGCTATTCCACCAAAGAAGTACCATAAGATGGATACATCAGACATTCCTGTGAGCGTAATTCCTACGGTCAAACCAACTGTGACTACAGCTGAAATGAATGTGAATAAACCAGCGATCAAAGCAAGTCCGAATACGATTTCCGCGAGTACAATTCCTGTTTGGAAGAACACAGCGTTAGGTGCGATAATGTTGTCAATACCCCACTGAACGATACCCGGTACGTTTTCAATCAAAGGTTTAACTGCCTCAGCACCTGGCTCTACCCACTCTGAAGCCGCAGATACAGCGTCTGATGCATACATTTTCGCTTCAGACATCCAACCTTCATCAATTTTCTTGATGCCTTCGATCAACCACATGACACCAAGGAATACTCTGAGAGGAACCAACCAGAAGTTCGGTGTGGATTTGGCAAAGTGACCACCAAGGAATGAACGGTTGTTTTTCACATGGAAGAACTCATGTCTCCAATATTCAAACAATTGAGCCACACCACTTACGGTGAATAAATAGTAGAAATTGACCATGTGCTTGACAAGGACAGCGAGCCATCCGTTGAATTTTAATCCATTATTGTCGGATACAGCATATCTTGATCCGATTGAAACCATGAAACCATGGTAATTTTGCTTATGCTTGTGCATTTCTGTCTTGTTGATCAAAGCACCGATGTTTTCAGCCGCAGTATGACCCGATTGCTCTGCTGCCTCAACGATTTGTGGCAATGGACCGTCTTGATCTTCGTAATGAATATTGTCTCCAGCCAAGAATACATTCTCATGTTGCAAAGATTGCATAAATTCATTGACTACGACTCTACCGGCACGACCGGCGTCGAGACCCAATTTACCGACAAAGTTGTTGACTTTGATACCGGCTCCCCAAATAAGGGTTTTGGTCTTGATTTCTGTACCGTCCTTCAAGATGAAGCCATCTTCCGTCGCTTTGACGAGTGCTGCATTCTTAAGAAGCTGAACACCCAATTTCTTATAACGGTTTTCAACTTTTGTGATTTGTTTTTCATCCTTCAATGTGTTGAGGATTCTCGGAGTCGCTTCGATGTTGTAGATTGTGACTTCTTTTTTGTCGATGCCGTATTTGTCACTTAAGTGATCTTTGGCTTCGCCAAGTTCTCCAACCATTTCAACACCAGTGAAGCCGCCACCTACAACTGCAAATGTCAAAAGTTGTTTTCTTTTTTCTTCATTTTCTTCGATTGCGGCAAGTGCAAACATGTTTTCAACATGCTCACGGATTTTGATGGCATCTTCATAAGACCAAAGTGTGAATGCGTGCTCATCAATACCTTCGATTCCAAATGAATTGGAATCAGAACCACATGCGATCAACAAATAATCATATGCATAAGTTCTGTTATCCGACTTCAATTCGCGCTTCTCAAAATCCACTCCGTTGATGGAGTCTGTTACAACTTTAACTTTTCTACCTTTAAAAATTGTTCTTAAATCGATTTTGATTGCGTCAGGCTCTGTCCTGTGACCGGCTACTTCGTGAAGCTCAGTCATTAATGTGTGGTAGGTTTTACGATCAATCAGTGTAATCTCTACAGAATCATCATTCTTGAAGATTTTGTGGAGGCTCTTACCGGCTTTAACACCTGCATATCCCCCGCCGAGAATTACAATTTTTTTCTTTTCAGACATACAATCCCTCATTTCTATTAATTTCTATATAATTCCTCTACACCATTATAACAAATAATTCGGAAATGAAAATAAAAAATTACTAATTATCGGTGATTTTTTGATAATTCATTGTCAATGGCTTCAAACACCTCATTTATAGCCAACTCACACTTCACACCATCCGTTCTGAGCGAGAATTCCACCAAGCCTTGATCAATTGCTTTTCCTACTGTGACCCGCATAGGAATTCCAATAAGATCCGCATCAGTGAACTTTACACCGGCACGTTCGTTTCGATCATCAATCAGCACTTCCACACCTTTTTTCAATAGAACTTCATATATTTTTTCTGCCGCTTCCACTTGAGCTTCAACCTTGGTGTTGATTATTGTGACCACCACTTGATAAGGTGCAATGGAAAGAGGCCAGATAATGCCTTTGTCATCGAAGCATTGTTCCACGACTGCTGCAACACATCTGGATATGCCTATGCCATAGGATCCCATGATGAAATGCTTTGCTTTCCCATCTTTATCCAAGAAGGTCGCATTCATCGATTTGGAATATTTGTCTCCAAGTTGGAAAATATTGCCGACTTCAGTGCCTTGATCGATCGCCAGAGGCATTCCACATGAAGGACACGCATCTCCCGCTTCCACCAAAATCAGATCGTCTGAAACTGAAAAATCCTCTTCGATCAAATTGACGTTTTTATAATGATAATCTTTTATATTCGCGCCACAAATGCCATTTTTTATGTTGAAAACCCGTCGATCCGCAACGATTTCAACACTATCCTTAAGTCCGAATGGTCCGGCAAAACCCATAATGGAACCCGTCGCTCCATAGATTTCATCTTCAGTGAGCATCATCAGATTTTCTTCCGGGACACCAACATGCTTTGAAAGTTTGATCAGGCTAAGTGCTCGATCACCAGGAATCAAGACGGCAAATACTCGACTGTCATCTTCCGCTTTCACGAGTAGAGTTTTTATGAATCGGTCTCCTTTCATTGAAAAGAAACTCTCGAGTTCTTCTATGGTACGTATGTCCACTGTAAGCACTTTTTCCATTTCAGCTGTTGCTTCTTCCAAATTTGCTTGATTAAAGATCGATGCCGCAACTTCATCTGTTGCCGCATAATCACAGTGGTCACAATATGCGATGGTGCTCTCTCCATTTGGAGTTATCGCAATGAACTCATGTGAGATCTGTCCCCCCATATTGCCTGAATCGCCTTGAACGACCTTGTATTTGAATCCCAATCTGTCAAAAGCACTTTCATATGCTTTCCACATGTTGTCATATGATTTTTCAAGACCTTCCTGATCCACATCAAAAGTATACGCATCCTTCATGATGAATTCCCTTGCCCTGACCAGTCCGAATCTAGGTCTTCTCTCATCTCTGTACTTGGTTTGAATCTGATAGAGATTGAGTGGCAATTGCTTATAGGATTTCAGTTCATTGTTGATCATGAATGTGAAATATTCCTCATGTGTGGGTCCTAGACAAAATTCACGCTCGTGTCGATCTCTCAATTTGAACATTTCAGGTCCGAAATTTTCCCATCTGCCACTTTCCTCCCAAATCTCTCTTGGTTGAATTGCAGACATCAAAACCTCTTGAGCACCATATCTGTCCATTTCCTCTCTGACAATGCGCTCCACTTTTTTCATCACTCTGAAACCAAGTGGTAAAAATGAATAAACACCTGAAACCAATTTTCTGATCATACCTGCCCTTAAAAGAAGTTGCGCACTGATGATATCCGCATCATTTGGCACTTCTCTCAAAGTAGGCATGTATAAATTCGACATTCTCATACTTTTCACCTCATTATTTATTTTGGATCCAAAATCCAACAAGAAACTCCAAAAACTCAAGATTGCTATAAAAGTGATTGTGCACATAGGTTGCGATTGTATTGTGCGAATTATAGCCACATACCCAAGATTGATTGTTTTTTGCAACTGAAATTCTTGTGTCGATATGACCTATCGGTAAAAACAAGGACTTGTGAAACTCGTGGCCTCTGTAGGCGATACTGCTCTGTCCGGTGGTGAACACGGCTTCGACATGACCAAAATGCTGTAATCTAGATGTCATTTGAACTTCAGCATCAAAATAACCAACCATTGCGTTTTTCTTGCCATCCAAATTGGTGATGCTCTGCGCCAAATACATCAAACCACCACACTCCGCATAAACAGGTAATCCTGAGAGCATTTTGTCTTTGATGTCATTTTTGAATGATTCATTCGCTTCAAGAATATCGGCAAAAACCTCGGGATATCCGCCTCCAATATAGAGCGCATCACATTCTACAGGTAAGACTTTGTCCTTCAGTGGTGAGAACGGTATCAACTTGATCCCTAAACCCTGTAGAAGTTCGAGGTTGTGGTCATAATAAAAAGAAAAAGCCTCATCCATTGCAATACCAAGCTTAAGACCATTTCGACCCTTTATTTGATTTTGAATTTTATTCAATCTTTCTAAATCATACACTTCCAGCGAAAAATCGTCAAGTTGATTGGCTTTTTTTACGCAATCATCCATTATTTTTTGAATATTCACTGTCGTTTCAATACTTGCCCCGATAGCTTCAATCCTTTGGTCCAAATCCGATATTTCCTCAGCCTGCAAAAGTCCCAGATGTCGACTTTTGATTTCGAATCCACTGTTCCGCTCCAAATAACCATAACATTCTACAGAAGTATGGGACTCTACGGCTTCTTTCAACAATGAATAATGTGCATATGAACTGATATTATTGAAAATAACACCTCGTATTTTTGATGGGGTCTTGAATTCTTGAAGCCCCTTGATTATTGCGGCCGCTGTCAAAGCCATATGACTGGCGTCCATCATGATGATTACGGACAAATCCAAAAGTTCCGCCAAATGCGAACTGCTTCCAAAATCGGAATTGCCGGAATGACCGTCATAATAGCCCATGACCCCTTCTATAATAGGAATATCCCCCTTTTTTAGCGAATGCAGGTATAATGACTTTATTGTTTCGTCATTTATAATCCATAGGGGAAGATTATAAGATCGATCTTTTAAAACATGTCTATGAAACATGGGGTCGATATAATCTGGTCCAGTCTTGAAAGCGCGTACGTTATATCCTCTTTTCTTGATCACATGCATCAATCCCATAGTAAACGTCGTCTTTCCCGATCCGCTTGATACACCCGCTATCATAATCCCACTCATATTTACCCCCTCATTGCGCCTATTAATAGGAAGACACATTGACTCACTTCTATAATCAGACCTATGGTGTCACCGGTCATTCCATCAATTTTTCGGACAATCGCCTTGCTCAATGCCATTGTGGTCATCAGAGTCATCAGGCATGCCATAACGCCAAAGCCACCCAATACAGCATAAGACACCACAACTGAAATGATACCGTAAAGCGATGCCTTGCCTGAATGGATGCCTTCTATGAAGAGTTTGCCCATTCCGCCTTCACTTCTTGCATATCCACTTGCTCCTGCAGAGATAAAACCGTTCACTTTACCAATAAAAGGCGTCAAAAACAACCATTTGAAATCAACAATTTGGAAAGTGGAAAATAAAGTCAAAAAATACACGATCAATCCTATTGCACCAAACGCACCTATTCTTGAGTCTTTCATGATTTCCAAAATTTTGGATTGATCACGATTGCTCAGCAGACCGTCCAAACTGTCAGCTAGTCCGTCGATGTGGATGGCTCCGGTCAGCAACAGATACAGCATGATGATCAAGATCGACTCCACAGGTTTTGAGGATATATTCAAAAATTTAGGAACAACAAGAAAAATTCCCACAACCAAACCAGTCAAAGGGAATAATACAATACCTTTTATAAATCTTTCATCGCTATATGCCACCCGGTGCCCAATCGGAATGCGAGTGAAAAATGACAACATCAACAGAAAAGCGCTCATATACACCTCATTTGATTTTCATAGGAATGCCTGAAACGACAAAATAGACATCGCCGACAAAAGCAGCAATCCTTTGATTGACTCTGCCTGCAATATCCCGAAAATAATTGCCCAATTTGTATGGGGGTACGAGCCCCAGACCAACTTCATTAGAAACCAGAATATACTGTTTGCCTGATGAATCAAGCACTTTGAGCAGCATTTCGAGTTCAATGAATATTTTGGATTCGATCTTGTCCAGTTCCTCATGTGTAACCTGGTCATAATCAACAGCTTGGTCCAACATTAAATTGGTCACCATGACAGTTATGCAATCCAAAAGCACGACTTCAGACGTTTTGAATTTATCCAGTGTCTGAATGAGTTGAAACTCAGAATAGAGTTCCACTGTATTCCATTGCGGAGGTCTACTCTCTTGATGCTTTCTTATTCTATCTTTCATCCCCTCATCAAAGGGGATTGCCGTGGCGACATAAAGCACTTGATCAGAAAAAGATTTGGCCAGGTTTTCCGCAAAAGAACTCTTTCCACTTCTCGCGCCACCCAGTATCAGTATTCCGCCCATCTTTTACCTCCTATTCGGGAACAATCCAAGGATAGGAATATCTCATAAAAAGTTCAACATCCAGTTCATACACTTTCAATATATTTTCGGTCGTGATCACATCTTCCGGCTTGCCGAAATGGACAATTTCGCCCTCTTTCATTAGCACGATATAATCTGAAAATCGAGATGCCAAATTGATGTCGTGCAATGTCGTCACAATCGTCAATTGTTTCTCTTCATTCAGTCTCTTGCACAACTTCAAGATTTCCATTTGATACTTGATGTCCAAATGTGAGATTGGCTCGTCAAGCATCAAAATGTCAGTCTCTTGTGTCAAGGCTCTGGCGATCATGACCCTCTGTCTCTCACCACCACTGATCGCTTTGATGCTTTTATTTTTCAAATGATAGGTCGACGTCTTTCTCATCGATTCCTCAGCGATCTTGAGATCCTTGGCACTTTCATTTTGGAAGCGTTTCAAATAGGGATATCTTCCCATGAGCACGACCTCTTCCACTGTGAATTCAAAATCATGTTCAGCGCTTTGATGCACAACGGCAACTTTTTTGGCGAGTTCCTTGTAACTGTACCTATCCATCGATTGCTCAAGAATATCAATCGATCCCTCATGGGGTTCCAGAATATTGCACATGTTTTTGAGCAGTGTTGTTTTGCCGGAACCGTTAGGTCCCAAAATGCTCACCAGTTGACCGGAACCTATATTCAAACTTATGGTTTTCAATACATCTTCAACACCATATCTGAAACTGATGTCTTTGATTTTAAGTGCAGCCATAACGCCTCCTAGGCCATTTTTTGCTTGTTCTTATGGAGCAGATAGAAAAAGAATGGTCCTCCGAAAATAGATGTGATGATCCCCACAGGAATTTCCATGTTGGGAACGATGCTTCTGGCAAGGGTGTCACATCCCATTAAAAAAAGTGCTCCTCCAATGAAAGCCGTCGGAATCAAAACCTTATGGTTTGCTCCGAATATCATTCTAAACAAATGCGGTATGATCAAACCCACAAAACCTATGATGCCACTGACCGAAACTGCAAATGCCGCTAAAAAAGATGCGATGATCAGTGTTCTCTTTTTTAGACCTTGGACATCCACACCTAGATTTTGGGCCTCATCCTCACCCAAAACCAACGCATTGAGTGCATTGGTCTGTGAAATAAGAAATAGGATGCCTAGAATTGCCGGTAAGATGATCATCCTGACTTGATCCCACGAGGCAGCATTGAAGCTGCCCATGGTCCAAGTCACGATTTTATCGATGTCATTGTGATAAAGGATCATAATCAGTGATATCCAGGAAGATAAGAATGCATTCATAACGATACCTGCCAACAGAATGCCTGTTGTAGATACTTTCGCACCAAATTTTGCCATGTTGTAGACGATAAACACAGTTGAAACAGCGCCGACAAAAGCCATTCCGGATATCATATTGAGTCCTGCAAAATTCACTCCCCAACCAAACACAATCCCTAATGTTGCTCCAAATGCCGCTCCTGACGAAATGCCCATCACATAGGGATCAGCCATCGGATTTTTGAAGATGGCCTGAAAAGCCACACCGATGATTGCCAGAATACCTCCAACGATTGATGAAATGATGATTCTAGGCAACCTTACATTAGTGACGATAAAAATATGCGCGGGCTTGATTGTGTCATCCACCCCGTAGCCCATTTCCATCATGATGACTTTAACGATGTTGGAAACCGGTATCTTGACAGAACCTTGAGTCAATGAGAATATTCCGGTGATGAAAAGTGCCACTATCATTATGACAACAATTGTTTTTTTGTGTGCAACGCCGTTTTTCTTCACTCATTTACTCCAATATCAATAATTCAACATGTACTTATATTTTGGATACAGCGTCTCGATTACAAGCTTCATGCCGCCGTCGATTACTCTTGGACCAGGAATTGAGAATAAATTGGTATCCACAAAAATGAATTTGCCATTTTTGAGCGCGCTCAAAGATTTGTAGTTGCCGCTCTCAATCATCGTATCAAATTGATATTTCTCACCCAAAATGAACTCGGGATTATGGTCCAGCAATTTTTCCAAACTGTATGCCCATTTATCTACATCCGCAGCAACATTGATCCCTCCAGCTCCTGACAGCACCTCGTGAATGAATGTCAATTTGCCAGCACTATATTCTTTGTTTCCTGTAGCGACGACATAGTAAACCGTTTTGAGTTCATTTTGAGGAATGACTTTTACTATATTATTGATTCTCTGCTCTTTTGCTTTCAAAGTGGAAACAAGCGCTCTTGCAGTGTAATTTCTATCGGTGATCAATCCCAGTTGTTCAATAAGCGTATAAATTTCAGCCGTTTTTTCAGGTGATTTTTGCGTTATTGTGGAAATGCCCGCCTGGCCAAGCTTCTTCATGACATCTTCATTCATATGGGTTGCAGCGATTACAGCATCTGGTGCCAAATCCAAAATACCTTCCAAATCCGGTTCATAAAGCGATCCTACGGTTCTGATCTTCTCTGTGGCTAGTGGATATTTGCAATAGATCGTACGACCCAATATTTTTGACTCTGCTCCTATTGCAAACAAAATTTCTGTAATTGACGGTGCAAGCGAAACTATACTCTCCACCGGTTTTTGAAATGTATATGATTTGCCGCTGTCTTCTATTGTCAGTGGAAACTTGACTTCAGTTCTTGTTTTCATGGTGATTTGCTTCGTATTGCTGTTGTAGCCGACTTCATAGTTCATTGCTTCAAAGATGAATCTCATAGGAATATATACTTTCCCATTTCGTTTGAAAGTCTTTGAATCCATGGTCATCTCAATGCCATTTACTTTAACGCGATTGCTGAGGTTGAAAAAAACAAATTCAACATTGGAATTGAAAACTTTGATCTGCTCTTCAGTCACAATTGTATTGAGACCATAAGATTTCATGGAATCCGAAGTAACAAAAGTACGATCACTGACCACCAACGTCTCAAGCGTTTTTGTTTGTCCATTGATATTAACCGTTGAACCGAAACTAAAAGAAGAAATTACCATTATAAATGCCATAAGTATTATCAAGATACCGTACTTTTTCATTTTGCCGCCTCCATTGTGAGTTTAATTAGTTTTATAAGTTGACTGTTATCTTTTCGTTTTCTTAAAGTTGTTCTGAAGTAACGGTGATCAAGTCCCTCAAAATCATTGCATGGTCTGATGTAAATCCCGCCTTTGATCATTGAGCTCATAAATCTTTCAACCGATTCTTTATCCAACCTGAAAAGCACGAAATTGGCTGCGCTCTCATAGATTGTAAGACCATCAATTACAGACAGATTCGACGAGAGGTATAACTGCTCCGATTGACACCATTCTCTTAATGCCTTCAAATAATCTTTTTGCTTCAATAAGAAAGGTATGCTTTCAAGAGCAAAAGCGTTGATACTCCATGGCTCTTTGAGTTGATTCATCTTAATGACCATGTTTTGGGATCCAATCGCATAACCGATTCTGATTCCAGGAATCATGAAGTTTTTTGTAAGCGACCTTATGACCATCAGCGAATGTGTTTTGAGCAATGCATTGATTCTTTGCTGATGTTGATCGTGTTCATAGTCTCTAACGAAATCCATAAAGCTTTCGTCGATCATCACCATAAGCTCTGTATTCCTGACACTCAGAAATATCTCTTCAATACTATCCATTCCGATCAGATTTCCGGTTGGGTTGTTGGGGTTACATAGTACCAGCAGATCTGAACCGGTGTCATCCAAGTGCTGAATCAAATTTTGAACGTCCAATTCAAAGCCCAATTCTGGATCCAAATAATAATGCGACACTTCAACATTATTTTGAATCAAGGCACGATTGTATTCAGTAAATGTCGGTTGAACGATTGTCGCTTTCGTTATATTGATGGCTCTCGACATCAAGTAAATAAGTTCAGTCGCACCATTGCCTAAAACAATCTGATCTGCTCCGATATCATTGTATTCGGCTATTGCTTTCTTAGCATTCATTCCATCGATATCAGGGTATTTTCTTATCTGCAGAAGAGCATTTTTGATCATTTCATCAAAACCTCCAGGATAATCCAATTCAGGTATATTGACACTGAAATCTATAATCCCCTTTTGGTGAAACTGTCCTCCATGAAAATTCATCTCCCACCTCCTATCAATAGAACCAGTGCACCAGCGATTATTATTACAAGAATTTCCGAGAGGTACATAATTTTAATGGTGTCCATGATATGGATCGACTTGGGTTCTTTCATCGCAATTCCAATTGTCGGTTTAAAAACCATTTCCCCGAAATAAGAGTTGCTGCCTCCAAGTTGTAGACCCAAAAGTCCAGCAACAGCCGATTCTGGATGTCCTGAGTTTGGACTTTTATGATTTTTTCTATCTTTCATGAAAGTTTTGACTCCATTTTTAAAATCATATCTCAACAGCACTCCAGACAACAACATGGCTATAGCACCGATTCGAGCGGGTATAAAATTGAGCATGTCATCCATCTTAGCTGAAGCATATCCTATTTCCCTATAGGGCGCTTGGACATATCCCACCATGGAATCCAGCGTGTTGACGATTTTATAAACTAAAACGAAAGTGAGACCATGGCCGATGAGTGATCCTATAATCATGTACATGAGCGGAGCGAGGACACCATCCACAGTATTTTCTGAAACTGTTTCTACCATACCCCTGATCACATCTTTTTCAGTACAATTTTCCGTATCTCTTCCCACCAAATAGGCAAAGTTTTTTCTTGATGCATCGAGATTGCCATCGTCAATGTGTTTTTTTACTTTCAGTCCTTCATCACTCAAACACTTTGCCGCAAGAAGAGCATATAACAAATAAATTTCTATGACTTTAAAAAAAGTCGGATGGATTATAAGTCTCACCAATGAAAGCAATGAAACATTCACTGCAATCACAGTAAAAAGTAAAACGAAACCTCCAGTGTACAAATTGGAGAAAGTGTTTCTCACCAAAGTTTCCATTTTTCGAATAACCCACCCTATAAACCTAATTGGATGCGGCCAATCAGGAGGATCACCAAGTAACCAATCGATACCGACTGCAACAACAATTTCCATCATGGTGTCGGTCTCGATTCGGACAAAATCTTATCTATTGCAGCCCAATCCATGTGTTTTTCAACATGTTCGGCGAGATTGTCATATGCTTTGTCTTTTTGAACTTCAAATATTTCATCCTGTGTTATCGCATCAAGTCCTTTTCTTTTTCTCAATGTGTTGATTAGAGCATTTCTGAATTCATCATTGTCAAATATGCCGTGGAAATAAGTACCCATGATGAGACCTTCATGATCCACATGACCATCTGTATTGCCTTCTCCATTGAGCATTGAAATCGGTAATGCTTCAGATCGACATTTCGTCCTTCCCATATGAATCTCGTAACCTTTGAGAATGGGATTTTTCAAATGGATGCCTAGAAAATTCGATTGCCATACGCCTTCACTGTTCTTTGTTATTTTATCTTCGGCCATTATGGTTTCGACCGGTAAAAGACCTAGTCCATTGATCGACATCAAAGCGGATTCCATTTCATTTGGGTCTGTTATGATCTCTCCAAGCATTTGATAACCACCACAAATTCCAATGATCGGAATTTGATTCCTATGTGCATGATATATGGCCTGATCCATATGTGAATCATGAATGAATTTCATATCATGTAATGTATTCTTGCTCCCTGGAATCACTATCATGTCACACTTCTCTATTTCACTTGATTTATCCACATAGCGGATAGAGACTGTTTTCTCATTATCAAAACATGTGAAGTCCGACAAATTCGAAAGATAAGGCAATCGAATCACGCCAATATTTACATCGCTTTTCTCAACACTCCTGTACCGATCGGTCACACTATCCTCATCATCGATATTCAAATCCTTGATGAAGGGAATCACTCCCAAGCAAGAAATCCCGATTTTTTCTTCCAACATCCTCACTCCAGGCATAAGAAGTTCAACATCACCTCTGAATTTATTGATCAGGAAACCTTTGATTCTTTCTCGTTCTTCAGGTTCAAGCAAAAGATAAGTTCCATAGAGGGAAGCAAACACACCACCTTTATCGACATCTCCAATCAAGACAACATCTGTGTCGACGATTTCAGCAAGTCCCATATTCACTATGTCACGATCTCTCAAATTGATTTCCGCAGGTGACCCTGCTCCTTCTATTACGATCACGTCATGATTTGTCTCGAGCTTTTTAAAAGCTTTTGAAATTTCCGGTATCAATTTGTTTTTTAAAGTGAAATAATCAAATGCTTTGAAATTTCCTAATACTTTTCCATTTAAAATCACTTGACTGCCTACATCACTTGTTGGCTTCAGCAAGATCGGGTTCATGTCCACTGTGGGATCGATTCTTGACGCTTCGGCCTGAACAGCCTGTGCCCTTCCAATTTCATCTCCAACTTCCGTGATATATGAGTTCAATGCCATATTCTGAGATTTGAACGGTGCGACATTAATGCCCTTATTACTTAAAATCCTGCAAACTGCCGTTACTATGATACTTTTTCCAACTGAAGAACCTGTACCTTGGAACATGATTTTCTTTGACATATTCTTCCCCCGATATTTCCAATAAAAAAAAGCACACGCGAAAAAGCGTGTGCTGATTAATAGATTCATAACCAATTCACCCGACTTCCCTCCGAAGTAGATCCAAACAACAAAAATCAAGGCAGGTTTCCTGGCTCATAGATCATCTTACTTTCCTTTCCTTCCCGATTTCTCAGTGGTTATAAAGGATTTCATCACTAATTACAGTAGCGGGGGCTGCAGAGGATTTTAACCTCTTTCCCTCTTAGCTTAAAGCTAAGCACCTTAATTCGTATTCAATTTTCTATTTAAGTATAAACACGTGTTAGAATTTTGTCAACACTTGAGAATGATATAATCCAAAACTTCTCTGGCGTGGTCTTTAGCTTTCACGTTTCTGAACTCTTGTTTGAGCACTAACCCTTCAACAAACACAAACGTTGATCTTTCAGTACCTTTGACCAATTTTCCATACATCTTTTTTTCTATTATTACTTCAAATAAATCCAACAAAACTTTCTCAACATCACTGATCAAATGATATGGAATATTGTTTGTTGCCCGAAATTTTTCATGACTTTTTATCGTATCCTTGCTGACACCATAAATATGAAACCCCTGCTCTCGAAACTCGTCATATAACTCTGAAAACCCTAGAGCTTCAAGTGTGCAGGCTGAAGTAAGATCCTTGGGATAGAAATATAGAACAAAATTCTCTTTTCTCAATCTTTCCAATGTCAATTCAGTGCCATCAGTCATTTTCAATCTGAAATCATCTTTGAAATAGTTCATACAAACCTCCAAAAGAACATATGTGGTCTACATATACCCTATTCATATAAGAATTTCTCAAAATTCCCATCAATTTCTATCAAATATTTCAAATATTGAAATACTTCATCGTAAAATGACTCTGATACACGTTTTGACCAACTGCATAAATCCAATCCCATTCTAAAAAGATTGAATCTAAACTCGGTCTCAAAAGAGCTGTCTATGCTCATTTTTTGAGTATAGCCATCAAAAAATGGTTTTATCAATTCAGGTTTATAGAGAAAATATTTCCGATATAAACCGACGATATCATAATGTTCATTGAAAACAACACACTTTTCGAAATCCAGGATCCCGTTCAAGTGATACTCACCTTCTGAATTTTGATCGATAATTATATTTCTGCCATCATAATCTCTATGACAGAGTCTTCCAACTTTTAATACTCGAATATGCTCATACTCTTCTCTGACAGCTTTAATGGCATAAGCCAGTATAGATTGGTCCTCTTCAGGCAAAAAACGCAAATTATTGATAATACGTTCTGTGTCCTTGATGATGAAACTTTGATATTGTTCAACTGGACTTTGCTTCTCTTTTAACCAATCACCAAAATAGTCAAATTGCTTTGACGAATGCAACATGCCCATATCCCAGCCAATCTCGAAGAATATTTTCTTGGAATCATCGTCTGTAAAAATGGGAATCAGAGTTTCCAGCATTTCTCCTTTGATGTAGTTATATAAAGACCACTCAGTGCCATCAAATGTCTCTCCCATCCTTTCAATTCTCAACGCGCTATGTTCGATATGTTTTAAGGCATTGGCTTCTCTAAGACGCTTATTGGCCTTATAATAGAACTTTATTATCAAATTTCTATTTTGTTCTGTCATGACCTGAAAAACGTAATTTCTATTAAGATCATGATTTCCACATTCCCTGATTGATATTACAGATTCATGAAACGCGTCCATAATTATATTATTGATTTCATCTTCAAATGAATGTTTCATCGGATCACCTCTACTATCACTTACTCCAATTATATTCCAATTTTCAAAAAAAGAAAACTCGCAATATCATCAATTGACAATATTGCGAGTTAATGGAGCAGAAGACGAGATTCGAACTCGCGACCCTCGCCTTGGCAAGGCGATGCTCTACCACTGAGCCACTTCTGCAAATGGTGGGAGTAATAGGGATCGAACCTATGACCCTCTGCTTGTAAGGCAGATGCTCTCCCAGCTGAGCTATACTCCCGTTTGCTGTAAAAATTTATACTACTTTCAAAAATCGAAAAAATGCAAGTTTGCATTATTAATGAAAACTTACAATATCACTAGTAAATATTACATTTCACTAGATTTTCCGCTGATAAGTTTCTTCGAAACTTACATACGCGATTTTATTGTTTTTCCGCTGATAAGTTTCTTCGAAACTTACACACGCGATTTTTTTGCTTTGCCGCTAATAAGNNCTTATTAGCGGCAAAGCAAAAAAATTTGGTGCGCCCTGAGAGGCTCGAACTCCCAACCTTCTGATTCGTAGTCAGATACTCTATCCAATTGAGCTAAGAGCGCGTAATGGAGGCGGCGACCAGATTTGAACTGGTGAATAAAGGTTTTGCAGACCTTTGCCTTACCACTTGGCTACGCCGCCATTGGTGATCCATCCGCGACTCGAACGCGGGACACCCTGATTAAAAGTCAGGTGCTCTACCGACTGAGCTAATGGATCGTATTTGGAGCGGGTGAAGAGAATCGAACTCTCACAACCAGCTTGGAAGGCTGGGGCTCTACCATTGAGCTACACCCGCAAAAAAAATGGAGCAGAAGACGAGATTCGAACTCGCGACCCTCGCCTTGGCAAGGCGATGCTCTACCACTGAGCCACTTCTGCAAATATTTTACTATAATGATCAATTAATGATGATATTTAAGCACATTACTATAATAGTTATTTATAGGCTAGTATAGTTTCGCTTCGCGAGAACCATACCTACGCCCAATGTTTCGTTTCACAAAACATTGTACCTACGCGCTTTTTTTGCTATGTCGCTAATAAGTTTCTTCGAAACTTACCTACGCGCTTTTTTTGCTATGCAAAAAAAGTTGGTGCGGGTAGAGGGACTTGAACCCCCACGAACTAGTCACTAGATCCTAAGTCTAGCGCGTCTGCCAATTCCGCCATACCCGCATGAATTTGATGGTGGGAGTAATAGGGTTCGAACCTATGACCCTCTGCTTGTAAGGCAGATGCTCTCCCAGCTGAGCTATACTCCCATTTGGTGACCCCTAGGGGAATCGAACCCCTGTTACCGCCGTGAAAGGGCGGTGTCTTGACCGCTTGACCAAGGGGCCGTGTGAAACGTTAAATATAAACTATTTTACATGAAATCTGTAAAACATATTTACAGTGCCTCTCCTGCATTTGCAAGCAAATGCTATGTCGAGTAAATTTTTCCTACGGAAAAATTTTATGGCTCCAAGGGAGGGATTCGAACCCTCAGCCTATCGGTTAACAGCCGAGTGCTCCACCGTTGAGCTACCTTGGAAAATTATTTCACGCAGTGAAATAATTGGCGTAGGTGTGTTTTGCGAAGCAAAATACACTAGCCTCTATGTAAATCCAGATTACTCCGTCGATCTACACGATTTCACATATGTGATGTAAACAAACATGCAAGAGATGAGATCCTCATCTCCCACACATCTTCAAACCAGCAACGTTCTACTCTCCCAGGCAGCTACCCGCCAAGTACCATCGACGCTGGAGGACTTTACTTCTGTGTTCGGTATGGGAACAGGTGTTGCCCCTCCGCCATCATCACTGGATATAATTTTTCTTTTCAAGAAAAATTACGCGTAGGTAAGTTTCGTAGAAACTTACTAGCGATTATGTCAATCTACAAACTGCGTAGATAAAGACTTCTTACTTAGTTATTAAACTATCTTCGTAAAATTTTGGCGTGTATGTGTTTTGAAAACATATACTACCAGCCTTTTACAAAGCTTAATTTACTAGAATACATCTGATACACTGTCGTTTAATGGACAGTACGCTAGTATAGTTTCGCTTCGCGAGAACCATACCTACGCCCGATTTTTCGTTTTACGAAAAATCGCCAGTACATTCAAAATTGCATACGTATTACTTCGACTTTTATCAAACGCTCTAATTATTTCAAGGTCAAGTCCTCGACCTATTAGTACCTGTCAGCTGAATGCATTACTGCCCTTACACCTCAGGCCTATTGCCACATTATCTACATGGGGTCTTACTCCATTACTGGATGGGAAATCTCATCTTGAG
>DHVT01000021.1:0-23506 GCA_002412775.1 Firmicutes bacterium UBA5201
ATTGTAGTAGCGAGGAAGAACAAGCTCCAGTTTTGAACGTTTGCATCTGAGTTGTAGATGACATAGTCAAGAATTGTGTTGAATTCAAGGTATGCGATGTTAAGTTTCACGCCAAGGCCTTGACCCCAGTCTCTTTCCCACATAGGAATAAGAGTTGCAAGGATATCATGATCTGGCATAGCTGCGATGTTAAGTTCCATTACAACGCCATCTTTTTCTCTGAATCCTGATGGTCCAACTACCCAGCCAGCTTCATCCAATAAACCTTTTGCTTTTTCGAGGTCGAACTCGTACTCGATCAATTCAGCTTTGAGTGCATCTGTAATTGCCCAAGATACTTGTGAGAATGGGTGGTATTGTGTTACTGCAAGAACTTGATCTGTATCTTTATCATAATAGTAGCTGTTTACGAATTCTTTTGTGTTGAATGAATAGTAAAGCGCTTGTCTTACAAGTTTGTCAGTTGTAGGACCGTATTCATTGTTTGTTTTGATATAACCGTAACCGCTTCTGTTGTAGCTGTTGATTGAGAAACCGTTGTTTCTGGCTTCAGAAATCTTTGTAGGCTCGATTTGACCTGCTAAAAGGTCAACGTTTCCGCTTGTGAGTTCAACGATATCAGTTGTCATGTCAACGAACTTGAGGATGATATCTTGAATCATGTAGCCTTCGCCTTTATAAAGTGGATTTCTTTCAAGGTAAACAAGTTCTTTTTCCTTGAACTGTGAAATCACGTAAGGGCCAGAACCCATAGCTTCAGTTGTAAGTGCTTCTACGCTTGCAGTGTTACCTGGCTCAAAGTCAGCGCCATAGTAGTGTGCAGGTAAGATCGCATAACCACAGTTTGCGAAGTTGACGCGAAGTGCTTCAACAAAGTTGAATTGTACTGTGTAATCATCAAGAGCGACAACACCTGTAAACTCATCAGTTTCGCCTGCATAGTATTCAGGATAGCTTACCATGTCTTTTACAGCTGAGCTGTAACGGCCTGTGTAAGATGGATCTGCGAGTATTTTGTAAGTGAATACTACGTCGTTTGCAGTAAGTGGTTGTCCATCAGAGAAAACCAAATCTTTTTTCATGTCGAAAGTGATCGATTTTCCATCTTCTGAATATTCCCAGCTGTCTGCTACAGAACCTTCATATTCGCCTTCGAAGTTTCTTTCAATAAGGCCTTCGAAAACCATATCAACCACGTATCCGTCATATGCTGATGAATAGTAAAGAGGGTTGAAGTTACCTGATGCCTCAGTGATACCCACTACGAGTGTACCGCTTGGCTCTTCTGCTACTGGTTCTGCTGGTGTTGGATCTGTGCTTGCTGGCGGTGTCTCTACTACCGGAGTGGTGGTGTCAGCTTTTGGGCTACAACCTGCCAAAAACGCGGTAGATACCAATACTAAGCAAAGAAATAAAACTAAAGATTTCTTCATTCTAAATAATCCTCCTTCTTAAAATTGACGGGCCTAATATTGAACGACCCTATTTATATAAACCCCAAGGTTCATATCTAAAAAATTTTCTATGGATTATTTAATATATTACACTACGATTTTTAACAAATCAAGCAAAATGTTATAAAACGTTCAAAGAAATGTAACATCGATTTAATATCCATTACTAATATATAACATTTTTGACTAAATTGGAATATGTTTTTGAGATATTGCATCATTACCAACCACTTGTTACGAATACGTAATAAATTGCTGTTGCTACGTTACCCGATTTAATATGTTTCAAATATAATTATCTCAAATGTATATTACGGATTTCGAATTATAATTATAAAAAACAAAGCACTTCTGCCACAACCCTTTCGATGTACACTGTTAAACGATTGTCAAAATCATTTTACTATGTATACATCGCTTTGGACAGCCATGCGACGTCCAGAAGTTTAGGTTATAACAAAAGCACTTTTATTTATTAATAAATCTTAACATTTTGTTCACACTTATAACATGATCCAAATCAAAAGGATCGCCACACCACATAGAATTCTTGTCGCCAACAATACTTTTTCAGTGGGAGCTTTTCTATCAAACTTCCAGAATTCAGTCAATTTGATGAATAATGAAGGATTGATGATCCCAAATGCCAATAATGATGTCATAAAAATTTTCCCTACCATTTGTACCTCCTCGATATTTGTCCTATCTATTATACACCAGTTGGACCTCATATCAAAGTGACCTTTGGTTTGAATAGGATAGTGTTATATGATATACTATTATCGAAACCCGATATTGATATTCGTTAATGACAGGAGGCTATAATGGGTGACAAAGTCCTTAGAAAACTGTTTTTAGGATTCATTCAGATTCACATCTTGCATCACGCGAAGAAGGAACCGTTTTATGGTTCGTGGATGATCTCAGAACTCGAAGAACACGGCTACGATATGAGTCCGGGCACACTTTATCCCATACTCCATAGTATGACCACCAGCGGACTTCTAATACAAACCGAGGAAAACGTGGAGGGAAAAATCAGAAAATATTACGGCATCACACCCTATGGAGAAACGATACTGGTTGAAGCCAGAAACAAGGCATATGAACTCTTCAAAGAAATGGATTGAAAGGAAGTCATTCATGTTTATTTTAGACCACGTCACTTACAAAAGCATACTCAACATTGAGCATTTGCATATTCCAAAAGGGAAAACAACATGTATTCTCGGAGAAAGCGGCTGCGGAAAAACCACTCTGCTCAAGTTGCTCAACAAGTTTATCTCTCCTGATCAAGGCATGATCTCATTTGATGGTGTACCTCTAAACGATCAGGATACAATCCCACTCAGAAGAAAAGTTGTCATGCTGGGCCAAACACCTGCAATTTTTCCTGGCACGATTGAAGATAATCTCCAAATCGGACTTGAGTTTTCAGAACAATATCCCGCATCAAGTCACGAACTCAACGCCGTTTTACGGTCGATCCAACTTGACAAATCGCTTACGGATGATGCCGAGCGGCTATCCGGTGGCGAGAAGCAAAGGTTGGCACTGGGGCGCATTTTGCTTATGCAACCTGATACCATTCTTTTGGATGAACCCTCATCATCTCTCGATCGAAATACAGAGGATTCGCTCATCAGAATGTTGGTGGATGCAATGGATACACGAGACAAATCCATTGTCATGGTCACCCACACCAGAGAGATCGCATTCAGATATGCCGATCGCATAGTGGAAATGAGTGCCGGAAAAGTCGTGAAATCGGGGGAGGTGAATCAATGGACGGAGTAGTGGATTTAGGTTTGTTGCAACTCGCAGCATCATATGTATTCGTTGTCATACTGCTTACAATAGTAAAAATCAAAAAAATATCAAGAGAACGGGAAATCCTGATTGCATCCATAAGAATGACCTTACAGTTGATCGTGACGGGATTCATTCTGATCAGAATCTTCGATGCCCCCCATCCCGTGGTTACAGTTCTGATTATAACCGCTATGGAGATATTCGCAATCGCCAATATCTATAAAAGATCGAAGATGACCTTATCCACAAAACTGAAAAAGATCATCGCATTCTCAATGCTCACAGGCACACTTGCAAGTTTATCGTATTTCTTGTTTGTGGTGGTGCAAATAAAACCATGGTACGATCCAAGATATTTCATACCGCTTGCCGGAATGCTCATAGGCAATTCCATGACAGGAATTGCATTAGGGGTTTCGATTCTTACGAGTGGAATGAGCAAACAGCGCCACTTGATTGAAGCTGCTTTGATGCTCGGTGCGACACCGAAAGTTGCCACCAAGGAAATCGTCAACCAGGCTTTTGATGCCGCAATATTGCCGACAATCAATTCCATGATGGGCATGGGAATAATTTTTCTCCCGGGGATGATGACAGGTCAAATCCTATCTGGCACATCGCCACTCACTGCTATAGAGTATCAAATCGCGATCATGCTTGGCATCTTGGGTAGTGTTTCATTATGTGTGATCTTATTTGTACAATTAGGTTACAAGACGTTTTTCAATGAAAACTCTCAACTGATCCAATAAAAAAGCCTTTGTTTGGACTATGAAATCCAAACAAAGGCTTTGTATTATTCTACTGTAACCGATTTTGCCAGGTTACGCGGTTTATCCACATCGTTGCCTCTCAGAGCAGACACATAATATGCGAAAAGCTGCATAGGGATGATGGCAAGTAGTGGCGCCAGCGCATCGGATGTCTTAGGGATGTAAAACACTTCATCCGCAGTCTTGTCTATTTGCAAATGGCCTTCTTTTGCTATGGCGAACACATGGGCTCCACGTGCTTTCACTTCCTTGATGTTGGATAGCATCTTATCGTAAAGTCTATCTTGAGTCGCAAGTGCCACTACAAATGTCTCGTCCTCAATGAGTGCTATTGTTCCATGCTTCAGTTCACCTGCAGGAATGGCAAACGAATTGATGTAAGATATTTCCTTGAGTTTTAGTGAAGCCTCCATCGCAAGATCGGAATCCACTCCTCTACCCATGAAAAACACTTTTTCATTGTTGAACTGCTTAGCAGCCAATTTTTGGATTTCCTCACTCTTAGCAAGAACCTCGGACACTTTTTCGGGTAACGTCTTCATTTCTGTAATTGTGTCTCTGAAATCTTGTTCAGACAATTTTCCATTCATTCTGCCAAAATGCATCCCGATCAAGTAAAATGCAATCAATTGAGTTGTGAACGCTTTTGTGGATGCGACACCGATTTCAGGTCCGGCCCAAGTATAGAAAAGATCATCGGATTCTCTGGCGACTGAACTGCCAACCACGTTGACTATGCTGAGCACCCTAGCACCTTTTCTTTTCGCTTCACGGAGAGACTGAAGTGTATCCAGCGTCTCACCGGATTGAGACACGGCAATGAACAGAGTTCTTTCATCGATAAATGGATCTCTGTATCTGAACTCTGAGGCCACATCGCATTCCACCGGAATTTTTGCGAATGCCTCTATGGCTCTTCTTCCCACAAGACCGGCATGGTAAGCGGTACCACATGCTACGATATATATTTTATTGATGTTCTTAAGCTCATCCGCAGTCAATCGAATGCCTTCCATGGCAAGCTCATCTTCTGAGTTCAGTCTTCTGAACAATGTCTCTCTCACGCCTTTGGGTTGTTCAAAAATCTCTTTCAAAGTGAAGTGTTCAAAACCTTCTTTTTCTGCTGCGTCTATGTCCCATGTGACTTTATAGATTTCCCTTTTCTGTTCCTGACCGAGTGAATTGTATATTGTGACTTTGTCTTTTCTCAAATCCACGAATTCATCATTCTCAATCAGCAGAATATCACGGGTATATTTTAATAACGCCGGTATATCCGAGGCGATGAAATTCTCATTCACACCTAGGCCCACAATCAATGGACTATCTTTTCTCACAGCAACCAAACGATCCGGTTCATCTTTGGCTATGACTCCGATGGCATAAGCGCCTTCCATTCTGTCCGCCGCTTTTCTCACAGCGCTCAACAAATCGCCTTCATAGTAATAATCGATCAAGTGTGCTATGACTTCAGTATCGGTTTCGGATTTGAAAAGACAATTTTTGTCATTGATCAACCAATCCTTGATTTCCATGTAGTTCTCGATGATGCCGTTGTGAATGACCGCAATTGTCTCATTGCCATTCATGTGCGGGTGGGCATTGACATCTGAAGGCGCACCGTGTGTCGCCCATCTTGTATGGCCGATTCCCAGAGTTGTATTCATGTCCAAATCGACAATGCTTTCAAGATTTGAAAGTCTTCCCTTTGCTTTGATGACTTTTACAGCACCGTCTATATTGACTGCGATTCCGGCTGAATCATAGCCTCTGTACTCAAGTTTTGACAAGCCTTCAATCAGGTAAGGCACTGCTTTGTTCGTTCCTACGTATCCTACTATTCCACACATATGTTATCTCCTTTTAATTTTAGTATTCAAAAAATAAAAAGACACCTATCTAGGTGTCTGCAAAATTACGCACTTATAGCCTTGAATCAACCTACCCACTTTGTTCCTCAAATCACTTCAAGGTTTTGTAAGGTATTTAACGGTGTTGATTACACCGCGGGGCACCCGCCGAACTTTCGATTAACCCCGCCCTCGTCAACTGATTGCTCAGTTCTGGCGCTTCTATTCAATTTTCGGTCGCATCACTACATCACCACCTTTCCAAAAAAATTATATCATACATACTGTAATATAGACAATGAAATTTATATTACAATATGTATGATCGACTTTGAGATTATTCTTCTTCAGCATCCCAAGCCTTTGATCTCAACACAGCTTTTTGCCATCCTCTGTATTTTTTATTGCGTTTTTCTTCTCCAAAGGTCGGCTCGAACGTTCTTTCAATTGCAAATTGCTTCTTTAAAACCTCTTTGTTCTCCCAAAATCCAACTGCAAGACCCGCTAAAAATGCCGCTCCAAGTGCGGTGGTTTCCGTTACTTTGGGTCTCACCACCTCTGTACCGAGCAGATCCGCTTGAAATTGCATCAGGAAATTATTGACTGTGGCTCCACCGTCCACTTTGAGCCTGCGGAGTTTTAATCCGGAATCTTCCTGCATAGCTTCCAAAACATCTCGTGTCTGGTATGCCAGAGATTCGAGTGTCGCTCTGATGATATGGTTTTTGTTCGTTCCCCTGGTCATTCCAACGATGGCACCTCTTGCATACATGTCCCAGTAAGGCGCTCCAAGTCCTGCAAACGCCGGAACAAAGTATACTCCACCTGTATCATCCACTTTGGAAGCGAAATATTCGCTGTCCTCAGCTTTTCCAATCAGCATCAATTCATCACGAAGCCATTGAATAGCGGCTCCAGCTATAAAAATCGATCCTTCCAGAGCATATTCCACTTTGCCATCCAATCCCCATGCTATGGTTGTCAGCAGTCCATTTTTGGATGGCACACGTTTTTCACCTGTGTTCATGAGCATGAAGCATCCCGTGCCATAAGTGTTTTTGGCCGATCCAGGTAAAAAGCAGGTCTGTCCAAACAATGCCGCCTGTTGGTCTCCCGCACATCCCGAAATCGGAATTTGAGAGCCGCCAAACGTTTGTGGATCGGTCTCACCATATATTTCAGATGATGGTCTGACATCAGGGAGCATGGCTTTAGGTATATCCAACCACTCCAAAATTTGATCATCCCAAGTCAAAGTATCTATATTGAACATCATTGTTCTTGAGGCGTTTGAGTAATCGGTGACATGAACTTTGCCTCTTGTCAGGTTCCAAATGAGCCAAGAATCTATATTCCCAAAGAGCAACTTGCCTGATCGGGCCTTTTCTCTCGCACCATGCACATGATCCAATATCCATTTGATTTTGGTTGCTGAGAAATAAGCATCCACAACCAGTCCGGTAGCTTCTTTAATATATTCGGCATATCCTTTTTCGATGAGATCGTCACAAATTCCAGCAGTTCTCCTACATTGCCATACGATGGCATTGTAAATCGGTTTTCCCGTCTCACGGTCCCAAATGACTGTGGTCTCTCTTTGGTTGGTGATTCCTATCGCAGCGATTTCTTCCGTTTTGATGCCTGCTGATTCTATGACCTCACGTGCGACACCGGATTGTGATCCCCAGATTTCCATTGGATCATGTTCCACCCACCCTGATTTGGGATAGATCTGAGTGAATTCCTTTTGGGCAGATTTGACAATTTCTCCCGCAACATCAAACAATATCGCTCTCGAGCTGGTCGTTCCCTGATCCAGTGACAAAATGTATTTTTTCTCCATAGCAAGTCCTCCATTTCAAATCTTAACAATATATTATCATATCACCCATGCAAACAAAACAAAAACTCCCCTAAGGGAGTTTGGCCAACACTTTTTTTATGAATAAAGTTAGATCCTTCATCAAATCTATAATCATATCATCTTCATTCATTTTGGATTCACTGATGATTCTAACCACAGGACGTGTTGGAGAGTTCGGATTGTTGATCACCACTATTCCGAATTCTCCATTGCTGAGTTCAATCAATGTTCCGGGAGGATATATGTCTACAACTTGCATGAGCGTATGAAAAACGTCTGAATCAAGTTTGACCGGTGTTGCCGATCGTAAAATCTCGAGCGCAGTATCCACTGAAATACGGGTATTGTAGTTTCTGTCTGAAACGATGGCACTGAAAATATCACAAACAGTCACAATTCTTACCAACATTGGAATCTGATCTCCGGTAAAACCGTTTGGATATCCGCTTCCATCAAGCTTCTCATGATGTAACAACACAATTTGTCTTGATAAGGATGAGAGCCCCACCAATTCTTTCAAAATGTTATAGCTGTACTGGACATGATACTTCATTTCTTCGAACTCTTCAGGCTCAAGTTTCCCCTTCTTGTTCAAAATTTCCTGAGGAACCCTTGTTTTACCCACATCTGCGAGTACAGCCCCCATTCCAAGTTTCAGCAATCTTTCTCGATCAAGACCCATTTTCTTTCCAATCAGAAGTGACAAAATCATCACTTCCACGGCATGGTTGTAATGATACATTTCCGCACCCATCAATTCAGTGCTGTAATATTTCTGGTTGTTTTTGCTGTATATTTCTGTGATGATATCATCAATCAACGCTTTGAGTTCTCTGATGCTGTCCTCCCGAACTTGTTCAGTCGGCGCGTTGTCCTTTTGCATCTGGGAGTCATATATGTTTTTCATAAATACAATGGTTTGCAATTTGAGCTCATCGGAAATCATAGGTTCCAGAACAATGCCTTTTGAGATTTCATCCTCAATGTACAGATGCCTTATATCCACTTGCATCAGCTTACCGATCAGGTTCTCAGTAAGTGTGGCACCACTATTGATCAATAGCGACAATTTCGAATCGTAAACCGGTTTTGCAATTTTACTGCCTTGCGGCACTTCAGCGATATTTACCAATCTCATATTTCACACCTCACTTTATTAGTATACCCATCCATTCATGATCCAACAAAAAAACTGGTCCGTTTTTTTGTTTTATGTTATGATGTCAATGACACAAATTTGGAAAGGATTATTTTATGTATAAAGCAATTCCCTACGATTACAAGGATAGTAATAGATTATATATTGATGTCAGAAGTGAATCGGAGTACGACAAAGGTCATATCATTGGTGCGATCAACCTACCGATCCTGAATGATATCGAGCGTCATGAAGTCGGCTGGATCTACAAAAACGCCTCTGTGGAGGAAGCTAAGAGAGTCGGGCTTCAGCACGGATCTGCGAAACTTCTGGTTTTTTTTGAAACGGTTGAACAATTGAGAAAAGACCATCCCGACAAAAAGATCGTGTTCTACTGCGCAAGAGGTGGTTACAGAAGCAGATCCATCGCTCTTTTGATGCGAAGTATCGACATGCCCGTCTATTGGTTGCAGGGCGGCTATAAAAGTTATCGCCAGGAAGTGCTGAGCGCTCTACAAAACTCTGAGAAATTGCCCACATTCATCGTCGTCAACGGTCTGTCCGGGGTCGGCAAGACCCATATCCTCATGGAACTCAAAAAATTGGGACATCCCGTTCTGGATTTGGAGGGTGCGGCCAACCACAAAGGCTCCCACCTTGGTGCGATAGGAACCACAGGCATACAAAGTGTCCAAAGTTTTGAAAACGAAATTTTTCACCAACTGTGTCAAGTGGATCGTTTCTATTGTTTTGTGGAGTCTGAAAGCAAACGCATAGGCCACGTTTTTGTCCCTAATGCGATCTTCGACAAATTGCAAGGAGGCATCTACATTAAAGTATCTGCCTCCCTGGATTTCAGAATTAAAGGTTTGATTGAAGACTATGTGAGCGCTCCGGATTTTCAACATTCATTCGAAGCCGCCCTCGATAAAATAAAGCCTTACATCACCAAAGAATTGTTCGCAGAACTGTCGGAACATTTCAAGCTGGGTGATTATGAGAATCTCACAAAAAAACTGCTCGAAAACCATTACGATCCGATTTATTTCAAAAGCATTGACTCACATCAACACAAGTCGGAATTCACGTGCATCGATTATGCAACCTGTGCGAATGAAATCGGTGAATGGATCAATCGTTCAATTCTTTCTCGATCAATTGAACCAGCTCCTCAGCATACCGATCAAGAACACTTTGATCCGAACCCTCAATCATGACACGGACAAGTGGCTCCGTACCTGAAGGTCTTATGAGAACCCTACCGTTGCCATGGAATGCCTTTTCAACTTCATCTATACGATCGGCTACCGCTTTATTTTCCATGAAGCGGTATTTTTTTGCGTTGCTTACTTTCGCATTTTTCAAGACTTGTGGGTATACTGTCATGATATTCGCGAGTTCGGAAAGCGGCTTTCCAGTTTCCTTCATGACTTTCAAGAGTTGGACTGCAGTCAAAAGGCCATCGCCAGTGGTGTTATGCTCCAGGAAAATGATGTGACCAGATTGCTCTCCACCCAAGACATACCCGTTTTCTAGCATGGCTTCAAGCACATAACGGTCGCCAACTTTGGTTTTCAATGTTTTCATATCGTGTTCTTTGACAGCGACATCAAAGCCCAAGTTGCTCATCACTGTTGTCACTATTGTGTTTTCTTTCAGCAATCCTTTTTTGTTCATGTGATTGCCACAAATTGCCATGATTTTATCCCCATCGACAAATTCGCCATTCTCATCCACCGCGAGAAGTCTGTCCGCATCTCCATCAAATGCCAGTCCGACATCCGCTTTTACCACACTCACGAATTTCTTCAAATCGTTCATGTGGGTCGACCCACAATTTTCATTGATATTCGTGCCGTCCGGCTCATGATGAATGGAATATACTTTTGCATTCAAATCGTTCAAACAAATCGGAGCCACTTCAAATGCCGATCCGTTGGCACAGTCCATTGCAACTTTCAACCCTTCGAAAGTGACACCTTCCAACGTTTTTAGCACATATTCGATGTAATCGGTCTTCGCATGATCATATGATTTGATATGACCAAGTCCTTCCCCTATAGGCAATTCGATTTCTTTTTTATTTTGAATATTGTTTTCGATTTCATCCTCAACTTCATCCGGAAGTTTCAGTCCACTACTGTCAAAGAACTTTATACCGTTGAACTCTACGGGGTTGTGTGAAGCGGAAATCATGACCCCCGCATCGGCTCCCATGGTTCTGACAAGTTTTGCGACAGCGGGCGTTGGGATAACGCCTAAATTTATCACATCACAACCCGTAGACAGAATCCCGGATATCAATGCATTCTCAAGCAGATCACCAGAGATTCTGGTATCCTTTCCAACAACGATTTTAGCTTTTTTCTTACCCTTTGTAATGACATGTGCGCCGTATTTACCAAGTGCCATGGCGAGTTCAATAGTCAATTCTTTGTTCGCAACGCCTCTGACACCGTCAGTTCCAAACATTCTAGACATAATTTGCTCCTTAGCTGTTTTTTATAATATTAAACAAAGACGAATGGTCTTTATCGATAATCTGATTCAATATCAATTCAATGTTTTTAAGTTCCAGGTTGCTCTCATGCTCTCCCGGATGATCTGCAAAATACCCGTCCAAAATATCCTTGATCATTATTGCCCTGTTGACATCAAAATGCTTGTTCAGCATCTTGTCGATGTATTCCTGGTCGATCGTTTTGGGATCCACTTTTTCTGACAATAGGTTCTTCATATATCCCACAAGGCATTCTGCCTCAGAACACACCTCACATTCTTTGCACAATCCATCCACATTGCTTTTCAAAGTGGTTCTGAACGCTTTGAGATCACTTGCAGTCTCACGCAGTGCGGAAAGTGAGACCTCGCTAAGCTGACGTCTGAAAATAACGATACGGAATGCCGTCAGTGCCATTATCACTCCTGTGAGCAACACCACAAAGACCGTGCCCATGCTTTGAACATATTCTGACATGAAAATCTTGCTGAGGCCGAAGATCATGAAAATCATGAACGCCATAATCTTTATGATATGTTCCGGAATTCGATCGCCCAGTTTCGCACCGACGAAAATCCCGACAGAACTGACGACAACCATGCCGGATACAGTTCCAGCGAGTGTCAGGGCGGGTAATGCCGACTGAGTTGAAAGTGTCAATGCGGTCAATTGTGTCTTATCTCCAAGTTCACCCAGAAAGAAAGCGATCGCAACTGTGATGATTGCCCCATATTTCTTACCGAATCCCTTATTTTCCTCTTCTTCGGCAATGGAAAGCGACATCAACCCGAAAGCGACAAAAAGCACTCCTGCCACCAGCTGCAGGCCATCGATCGGAATGATCCGATTGAGCATTGAACCGAGCATTATAGCAATGCCATGATTAAGGAGCGAACCGATCAATACGCCTACCAAAATATTTCTGACTTTATATTTCGTAGCAAACGCCATCGCCATAATTTGAGTCTTATCGCCCATCTCCGCTATAAATATCAATCCAAAGGCCTGCAAAAAATCTTTCATATATACTCCCAATTTTTATTTCGTTCTAATTATCTCATACATTGTATACAAAATAAAGACCCAAAAGGTCAGCAGTTCATGCTGACGTCTCTTGGGTCTATTTATCTATTGAGCTTTAATGGATTCAGCACCTTTTGCAAGGGCATCTTCATTGATCTTCATCAAATGCGCTTTGGATTCTCCGAATATTTTCTTGAGAGCTGTCATGACCGATTCAACAGAAACGACTTTTGTGAGCTCAAGATAAGCTCCAAGCATGATCATATTGGCAACTCTTGCATTTCCAAGTTCCACTGCGATATCATTCGCTGGAACATAATAAGCTTTTAGATCGTCACGCTTTGTTTTTCTTTCAATCAACGAGCTGTTGATGATGATGTTTCCACCTGTTGCAACATCTACCTCAAACTTGTCAAGCGAAGGTAAATTCATGACAATAGCTGTAGTCGCATCATCTGTGATGACTGGTGAGCCAATTGGTTTTGCAGATACCATGACGCTGCAGTTTGCTGTTCCGCCACGCATTTCAGGTCCATAAGAAGGCAACCACGATACTTCTTTGCCTTCAAGCATTCCGGCATAAGAGATCAATTGACCCATAAGCATAACACCTTGGCCTCCGAATCCCGCACAAATAATTTTCTCATTCAACATCTATTTTACCCCCTCTGGTCTTCTTAAGTTTCCTAGTGGATAGTAAGGAATCAAGTTGTCCTGAAGCCACTTCAAAGAATCAATAGGCGTCATACCCCAGTTGGTCGGGCAAGTTGAGAGCACTTCAACAATAGAGAAGCCTTTGCGATCGATCTGACACTGGAAAGCTTCCTTGATCGCTTTTTTCGCTTTTCTGATGTTTGCTGGAGAATCCACTGATACACGTTCAACAAATGCAGCGCCATCAATGGTCGCAAGCATTTCAGACACTCTTAGCGGCATTCCTGAATGTTCAACAGTTCTGCCGAGTGGAGCTGTAGTGGCACGTTGTCCGATCAAAGTGGTCGGAGCCATTTGTCCGCCTGTCATACCATAAATTGCGTTATTGACAAATATTGTAGTGATTTTTTCACCTCTATGAGCCACATGCACGATTTCTGCGGTACCTATGGACGCAAGGTCACCATCGCCCTGATAAGAGAATACAACCTTATCCGGGTGAACTCTTTTGATTCCTGTTGCAACTGCAGGTGCTCTACCATGAGATGCTTCATGCATGTCACAGTTGAAGTAGTCATATGCAAGAACTGAACAACCAACCGGTGCGACACCAATTGTTTCTCCGAGCACATCGAGTTCCTCCAGTACTTCTGCAACCAATCTGTGGATGATCCCGTGCGTACATCCTGGACAATAATGGGTCTCTTTATCAGTCAAACCTTTTGTTTTTTGAAATACAACTGCCATTATTTTGCACCTCCAATCAATTCTATAACTTTTTCCATCACAGCTTCCGGTGTAGGAATCATTCCACCTGCTCTGCCATAAAAACTTACTGGCCATCTGCCATTGGAAGCGATTTTTATATCGTCAACCATTTGTCCCATTGACATTTCAACAGACAATAGCGATTTACATGCAGCAGGAACTTCATCGAATGCTTTTTCAGGGAAAGGCCACAATGTGATCGGACGAATCAGACCTACATTGATATTTTGCTCTTTTAGGTCATTGATTGCATTTCTGACAATTCTTGAAGTGGTACCATATGCAACGATGACCACATCAGCGTTTTCCATATTGTAAGTCTCATATCTGACTTCATTTGCTTTCATAGCATCATATTTCTTTTGCAGTTTGTGATTATGCTTTTCAAGTTCAGCAGGATCAAGAGCAAGCGAGTTGATGATGTTTGGTTTTCTTTGACCCTTTGTTCCTGTTGTAGCCCAATCTTTTTCAGGCAATTCAAATCTTGAAACCGAATCCTTGAATTCAATAGGCTCCATCATTTGACCGATCATACCATCGCCCACCATCATTACCGGGTTGCGATAGAAATCTGCTGCGTCAAACGCCTCTTGCATAAGGTCAACCATTTCCTGTAAATTTGCCGGAGCATAAACCAATAATTTATAGTCACCGTTACCGCCGCCACGTGTAACTTGATTATAGTCGGATTGAGCAGGTTGAATACCACCGAGCCCCGGACCGCCTCTAACGATGTTTACGATTACGCAAGGGAGTTCGGCACCCGCGATATATGTGATGCCTTCCTGCTTGAGTGCGATTCCAGGTGATGAAGAAGAAGTCATTACTCTTGCTCCAGCTCCAGATGCGCCATAGACCATATTGATTGCAGCGACTTCACTTTCAGCTTGCAGGAAAACGCCACCAACCTTAGGCATTTCTCTAGACATATACTCTGGCAACTCATTTTGAGGTGTAATTGGATACCCGAAAAAATACTTGCAACCTGCTCTGATTGCTGCTGCACCAATCGCCTCGTTACCTTTCATCAATACTTTAGCCATTACCTTACCTCCCTAAACTAGAATCTTTCTACAGTAATCACATAGTCCGGGCAAATTGTAGCACAATTCGCACAACCGATGCACTTGTCCATCTCAAAAACAGTTGCGGGATGAAATCCCTTGATGTTGATCTTGCTTGTGTCCATTGTGACGATGTTCACTGGACAAACTGTTGTACAAAGCGCACAGCCCTTACAAATGTCTTCATTAAACGTTACTTTACCTTTAGCCACTTTGAATACCTCCCATATTTTCATATGCTTTATATTGTGTGGAAGTGCCTACATCCAATCCTCTCGCATAATCATACTGATTGCGAATACGTCCCCTTCAATGTCAACAGGTAGTTGGTGGGTAACCTTTTCCAAAGTACTGACATATCTTATCGGGATATTGAGTTTATTAGACACTTCCACTGCCAATGCCTGACCTTTCATCACATCTTCCATTGAGGTTTCTCTAAGAAGATGTGTGTTGTTGATTAATCCTGTTACTTTGACGCCGACGGTGTCTTCGATGTTTCTGATGTGCGAGACGACCCCAGTCAGGTCTTGGGTCTGTTCACGATATGCGTTGATGACACAGAACATATCGTATTCGCCCGGTTTGAAATAAGCAGTGTATCTAGCCAAAACTCTGGCTCCGACCGCGTCACCGCCGACATCCAGTATCACTTGAGATTCATCATCCTGTAATGGTGCCAAAATGCTTGGGGAAAGCATCGGCAAATCCAAATTGGTTTGATGTCCAAAAGCGCCTGAAATGACTGTCACGCCGTCATTTTCCAAAAGCGATGCCTTTTCTCTGGATCTAAAATAAGGATTGACTATATCCAAATCGCACAATGCCACTTTGGGCATCTCCTTTTTGAGAGCCAATGCATAATTCACTGCAAATTCTGTCTTTCCGCTGCCGTAATGGCCTATGATAATTCGAATGCGTTTGTCCTTTTTCAAATCCAATGTCATTTCATCACCCTTATCTCTATATTATTTGTAGATGTGTGCCGCCTCTTCATTTCTCAGAACCCTTAGTCCACCAAGTGCGAGTGCACTCATTTCATCTTCACCCGGATATACAATCACATCCGAAATGAATTTGACTCTCTCAGTAATCCATTTGATCAGCATCGGTCCATAAGCAAGTCCGCCAGTCAATACGATGGCATCAACGTTGCCTTTCAGTACCGTTGCGCAGCTTCCAATTTCTTTTGCCACTTGGTAAGCCATTGCCTCAAATATGAGTTTTGCGTTTTCGTCTCCATCTTCAATCATCTTGACGACATCTCTGCCATCGTTAGTTCCAAGATATGCGACCAATCCGCCTTTGCCTTTGATCATTTTCTTTATATCATCGTGAGTGTACTTGCCTGAAAAACACATCTTTGCCAAATCTCCGACAGGTAATCCGCCAGTACGCTCCGGTGAAAACGGACCTTCACCATCAAGTGCGTTGTTGACATCCACGATTCTTCCTTTTTCATGAGCCCCTACCGATATTCCACCACCAAGGTGAGCGACTATCAAGTTGAGGTCCTCATACTTCATTTGTTTCTCTCCTGCATATCGACGTCCAACCGCTCTTTGATTGAGTGCATGAAAGATCGATATTCTCTCAATTTCAGGCATACCGGAAATTCTAGCAACCTCACTGAGCTCATCAACAACAACTGGATCCACAATAAAAGATGGGATATTGAGCTGAAGTGCGATTTCACTAGCGATCATACCACCCAAATTGGACGCATGCTCGCCTCTCTTCGCCGCTTTGAGATCTTCGAGCATTTTCTCGTTGACCACATATGTGCCCCCTTCAATAGGCTTGAGGAGCCCTCCGCGGCCAACAACAGCACTGAGCTTGGTGAGATTGATCTCATTTTCACTCAAAACTTTCAAAATCACGTTTTTTCTAAAGTCATACTGATCTGCTATCTTATGATATTGATCAATTTCTTCATTGGAATGTCTTAAAGTAGTTTCAAAGACTTCCTTTTCATTATCATAGATTGCGATTTTCGTTGACGTCGATCCTGGATTGATCGCGAGTATTCTAAACGTTTCCATACATCCTCCTACTTAATGCCTGACATCAAAACACCTAGAGCGATTGAATTCAGTTTCGAATCATCCGAGTCCGCTCTGGAAGTCAAGATAATCGGCGCTTTTGCTCCAACTATGATTCCTGCTGATCTGGCATTGCCAAGAAAGTTCAAAGCTTTATAAAGTACGTTTCCAGCTTCGATAGTAGGGCAAAGCAATATATCCACATCTCCAGCCATCGGATCTTTTATTCCTTTAATTTCTGCAGCTTCTTTCGATACCGCATTATCCAGCGCGAATGGTCCACCTACTTTGCAGCCTTTGATGAGACCTTCTTGGTTCATTTTGACGAGTTCACCCGCATCCACGGTAGCTGGCATGGATTCAGTCACTTTCTCTTTTGCTGTGATCACTCCAACGTTAGGCATGTCAATATTGAGTGCTTTAGTCACATGCAAAGCATTTTCTATGATTTGTTTTTTTGCCATCAAATCCGGCGCTATATTCATGGCGGCATCGGTGACTGTTAAAATCTTATGGTAAGTCGGTACATCAAATACCGCAACATGGCTGAGCACATTACCGGTTCTTAGACCAACTTCCTTGTTGAGTACGGCTTTTAGAATGATTGAAGTATCCACGAGTCCTTTCATGACCAAATCCGCTTCACCGGAAGAAACCATTGAGACCGCTTTTAAAGAAGCTTCCGCCATATCTGTGATATGAATCAACTCGAAGTCCGTCAAATCCAGTCCGATTTCTTTTGAGATGCTTTTGATCTGATCGACATCACCGACTAAAATGCCTTTGATGATCCCTTTATCATAGGCAGCCTTGATGGCTTTCAGCGCATCCTCGTCTTGGGCACAAGCGACAGCAACTTTCTTGGGTCCCTTTTCGATTGCAAGTTTTATCAGTTCCTCAAAATTCTTGATCATTTGATCTGCACCTCTTTTTCATATATTTTTACTTGATCTTCTCCGCTGATTGCACGAAGAACACCTAGATTCAACGCTTCCATTTCATCTTCACCTGGTTTTACCACAAATGGTGCGATAAACTCCACATGGGATTTGATGTAATCCATCAGGTATTTTGAATAAGCAATGCCTCCAGTCATTAAAATGGCATCGACTTCTCCATTCAGGACAGTAGCCATGGCGCCAATCTCTTTCGCGATCTGATACCCCATTGCTTCGAAAATGAGCTTCGCTTTTTCATCGCCCGCCTCAATTTTCTTTATGACTTCACGTGCGTCATTGGTTCCAAGATAAGCGACCAATCCGCCTTTACCACGCATTTTCTTTTTGAGTTCATCAAAAGTATAATCCCCTGAAAAGCACATTTTTACTAGTTGACCAACGGGCAAACCGCCGGTGCGCTCTGGAGAAAATGGTCCCATCTCATTTGCGTTGTTGGCATCGATGATCTTACCTTTTTTCATAGGCACTATGGAAATTCCACCGCCCAGATGAGCCACCACCAAGTTGAGTGTATCGATTGTTGTGTTCTTTTCTGCGGCATAACTGTGTGCAATAGCTCTGATATTGAGCGCATGAACCAATGATCGTCTTGTGATTTCAGGCATGCCAGAAATCCTTGCAAGTGGTTCGAACTCGTCTACTGCAACCGGGTCTGTAATGTATGCGTTGATATTTTCCTGTTTAGCGATGGCATTCGCAATCATTCCACCCAAATTGGATGCATGCTCACCTTGAATACCGACTTTCAAATCTTCGAGCATTGGTTCAGTCACCAAATATGTACCACTTGGCATTGGTCTGAGCAATCCCCCTCTTCCAACAACCGCCAGAAGTTCCTCATGTTTGATTTGATGCTCATTCATCCATTTCAAAATGGCTTCTTTTCGATAGTCATATTGATCCGTGATTTTCACGAATTTGTCCAAATCATTAGTGTCATGATCCAGATTCTCTTGGATCAACTTTTCAGTTCCCTTAAAAATTGCCAATTTGGTCGAAGTCGATCCTGGATTGATCACTAATACTAAGTTCTTTTCCATGTAACACCTCCAAAACGATTGGTTTACTCACTTATATCAGTCGCAATTATTATGCCAAACTCCAAAGTACTCCTATACAAGCAATGTGAAATAATCAGTGTCCTAACATGCAAAAAAATACATGCAATTTTCTGCATGTATTTTGCGTATGTGCAATTTCTTGCACCTAATCATTGATTCCTAGTTTTTTCAATTTGTAATATAGAGTTCTTAGTGATATACCCAGTTCTCTGGCGGTATATTCACGATTGTTTTGATTCATCTCCAGAACTTTTGCGATATGGGCCTTCTCGAACGCTTCGGTACAACTCTCAAGATTTAATGATGTCGTCATAATCTCCAGTTCATTTCCGCTCGTCAGTCGAACTTCCTCGGTTACGTTCTGCAAAACCGCAGGGAGATGGCTGACTGTTATCAAATTTTCATGCATCTTGATATTGATCATTGCACGACCTATAAAATTCTCAAGTTCTCTCACATTGCCAGGCCATTCATGATTGAAAATGGACTGCAGCGCTGCTTGTGAAATATTGGAGACATTACGGCCATACTCTTGATTGTACTTGTTGATCAGATGCTTGACGAGTGCTGGAATATCGGATTTGTGTTGTCTAAGCGAAGGAATGTTGATGGGAACCACATTTAGCCTATAGTAAAGGTCCTGCCTGAATTTTTTCTCCAAAATCGCATTCTCGAGATCCACATTGGTTGCGGATATGATTCTGACGTCAATGGAAATGGGCTTGTTGCCACCCACTCTGACAATCTCCTTCTCCTGAAGAACTCTCAATAGCTTCGCCTGAGTATTCAAACTGAGCTCACCTATTTCATCCAGAAATATTGTGCCACCATTCGCTTTTTCAAAGAGGCCGACTTTTCCACCTTTGGACGCTCCAGTAAAAGCACCTTCCTCATATCCGAACAATTCACTCTCCAATAGATTCTCATTGATTGCGGCGCAATTCACTCTCACAAATTGTGAGTATTTTCTATTGGATGCATTATGGATTGCATGGGCAAATAGTTCCTTGCCTGTCCCACTTTCCCCTCTGATAATGACTGTGGCAGGTGTTTCAGCTGCTATCTTAGCTTTCTCGATCGCATTCATCAGTATTTCACTGCTGCCGATTATATCTTCAAAAGTATATTTCGCTTCCAAATTTCTGATGATTTGCTTTGCCTGATCCAATTGCTTGTATATTTCGTTGATTTCAGTCAAATCATGGATAATGGCGACAGAACCTTTCAACACGCCTTTGTCGATGATAGGTGCGGCCTCCGCAATGACTTCTTTTTTGTTTAAGCCGACCTTGAGTTTTTTTCCCTTTACTGCCTTACCTGTTCTCAAAACCTCTTTATGGACACTCTCTCCCTCAGCAAGGTCGAAAGTGCAATCGATTCCTATGATATCGCTCTCAGTGTAACCTGTCATTCTCGTATACGCTGGATTGATCAACACACCGATGCCGTCAGCATCAACCACCGAAATGGCATCCTGAGTCGCATTGAAAGTTGCCTCAAGGGTCTCTCTGATCTGATTGAGATTGGTGATTCTCTCCGCAAGTTCAATCATTTCAGTGATGTCTCTGAATACCGCGATTGCTCCAATGATTTCACCATCATCATCGATTACAGGCATACGGTTGGTTATGATGGTTATATCATTGAGAGGTTGTTTTTGGTTGAGTTCCGATACACCGGTTTTCAAAATAATGGGTAGTCTTGTGTTTTCAATCACCTCATCCACCCGTTTGCCTAGAACTTCATCGCTTTTCATTCCGGTCAGACGTTCTGCCGACTTATTGAAAAGCGTTATTATGCTATTTGTATCAACAACGATCATGGCGTCATGAGTCGAATCCAATATTTTTTGTATATCCTTGCGCATGAATTCTCCCACCTTATCTCCAAACCTGTCTATTCTTCGATCTCAACAACATTTACCTCAACATAAACCGGATCAATCAAGACTTCTTCAAAACGTTCCAAGTCAGCAAAATTCACTTTGAGTCTATAAATACCAGGTTTGTCCACGTTGCTCAGATTCAGATCCAATTGAAAATCATTTTTTGTTAGAGGTGCAATAACCGATTCTATATCCGAAATTTTCACATTAATCGGACTCTCCTCATCAATGATTTCCACTTTGAAATCAGCATTCAGATTTACCATAGGCAAATCAAACACACTGAAAACAAACTCTTTGGACTGTATCTGTTCTATTTCAATCTCTATTTGAACAGGCCCTATCAAACTTTGTATCGCAACCCCTTCAGGTAGAATCAAATCTCTTTCCACTGTGATGGAGGTATTCTCATCACCATCCAAAGTAATCCCTTCAGCCATTATGGTTGTCAAATTTCGGGTGATGTTCACCGGGCCTGTCACCATTACTTGTCCGGGAACTATTTTAATGGAAACCACTCTATACCCTTCCATCGGCAAACCATCCACTTCCACTTTCACTTCCACATTCTGGATTTTTCCAATGGCAATATGGACAGTCGCATAATTCAAATCCAAAGTGACACCATTTACCACTTCACCACTCGAATCGTATGGCAATAAGGTCACCTCTCTCGAAAAGTCATCTTCGACTGTACCTACAGCTATTGATGCACCCAAGTACGAGACAGAGCTTACGAAACTTTCAGGTCCTGTCACTTTGACTTCTTCAGGACTAATTGTCATACGCTCTTGAAAAAACGATTCGGAAAATCTATCTGTAAGAGTAATCTTAACAGGCTTGGGAAGCGATACAATCCTTTCGGTTGTAATCAATATTTCATTCGGGAAAATTCCTTTGATATTAACAGCTTCCGAATTTATAGTTCTGTTGATATAAACATTGTTGTTTCCATTTCTGACTGTTCGCATATCCGCCCACAAATAAATGGAACTTGAACTCATGTTCAAAACATTGTTCCTTCTGCCCACAACTTCCACATTCACCATGTAATCATGTTGATTCATTATTTTAAGATTATTTTGGTCCAATTCTTGAAGATTGATCAGTTGGACCGGCACATTTTCAAATACTCTGGTAATTTCAGGGTCGACCTGATCCATTACAAACAACCAAAACAACAATGCCAAAGCCACCGACAACATTTTTTTACCCGTGTTGTGGGAAAAATTGACATTGAAAAATCGATTAGGAATACTTCTTACCCATCTTGATGCTCTTGATATGGCTTTACCGGAACCAATCAGCAATTGCTTAACGCTTTTTAGCATTTTTGTCACCTCCGGTATTATCATCTTTGTCTTGATTCAATGCTTGAATCATTAGTTCCTTAAGGGTGGTCGGATCTAAAAATCTTTGTAGCTTGCCTTCTACAGCCATTGAAATAGCTCCTGTCTCTTCTGAAACAACAATAATGACCGCATCTGACGTCTCTGTCATACCCATTGCCGCTCTATGTCTTGTTCCCAATTCTTTGCTGATATATTTGTTTGATGTCAGAGGCAATAGACAACCTGCTGCCATAATTCGATTGTTTTTGATGACGACCGCGCCATCATGAAGAGGTGATTTGGGATAAAAAATATTCATCAAAAGATCGGCAGAGACTCTTGCGTCTGTAACAGTACCAGTTTCCACGATGTCATTGATTCCAATCATTCTTTCCACTACCATCAATGCACCTATTTTTTTTCTGGACATGACGCCTGCGGCATCCACAACTTCATTGATCATTTTAAGTTGACTGTCGATTGCACCTTTTTTGTTGGTGGAAATAAACCATTGGCTTCTTCCCAAATGCTCCAAAGCTTTTCTGAGTTCGGGTTGAAATAAGATGACGAGTGCAATCAAACCGATTGTAAAAGTACTCTGCAATATGAAATTAATAGCATAAAGCTTAGCCCATTCACTCAATTTTGAGATGATGAGAATGATTAAGAAACCTTTTACCAATTGTTCAGCTCTTGTCTCCTTGATCAGTCCCAAAAGCTTATAAAACACAAAAGCGATTATAGCGATATCAATTATGTACGTTATTTTTATCTCTGAAATAAACGCTCTTATCAAATTCATCATAGTTTCTAAAATTTCCATCCCGCACCCCGTTATACATTTTCAGTTCCATTTAAGCCTCATTAATCAGTATACTATTATACTATGAGAAATAGTATAGAAGAGAATTAATCTTAATAAATTTGTAATGCTTTACTCTCATTCATAATCACATTATAGATGTTAATTATGGCATCAACATCTTCATACCCTTTACAACGGGATTTAATTGATTCAATGATTGCTTTTTCCCTATCTGCCTGAAAAACTTCAATATTATGTTGTTTTTTGATCCTTCCAATCTCCTTCGATACTTCGAAGCGCTCCATCAACTTGGCGATGATCACATCATCCAGCTCATCCAATTTTCTTCTCTTGGCTTCAATACTTTCCATATAATTCACCTCTCGTTAAATTATTCTAACATTCAAATGTGTTAAATTCAATAAGTCCTGCGTTTTAAACAAAATAAAAAGACCAACAATTAAGAAATCTTAATCATTGATCTTCATATGGTGCCCGGAGGCGGAATCGAACCACCGACACG
>DHVT01000021.1:23633-25040 GCA_002412775.1 Firmicutes bacterium UBA5201
GACCGCTTCGGTACCTCTCCATAAAAATATTGAATTATTGGTGCGTCCGAAGGGACTCGAACCCCTAACCCCCGCCTTAGAAGGGCGGTGCTCTATCCAGTTGAGCTACGAACGCAATTTTGGAGCAGAAGACGAGATTCGAACTCGCGACCCTCGCCTTGGCAAGGCGATGCTCTACCACTGAGCCACTTCTGCAAAATATGGTGGAGGGAGAAGGATTTGAACCTTCGAAATCGAAGATAACGGATTTACAGTCCGTCCCCTTTGGCCACTCGGGAACCCCTCCAGATTGAAAATTGTTGCGATGGAACATTTCAGTTTTCGATCGTAGAATATTCTACCTAATAAGGTAAAACATAATTACTATACCTCTCCTGCATTTGCGAAGCAAATGCTACGTCGGGCATTTTTTCGCGAAACGAAAAAATGTTGGAGCCGGCGATGGGACTCGAACCCGCGACCTACTGATTACAAGTCAGTTGCTCTACCAATTGAGCTACGCCGGCAAATAAATTGGCGATCCAGAAGGGACTCGAACCCTCGACCTCTAGCGTGACAGGCTAGCGTTCTAACCAACTGAACTACTGGACCGCAAATGGTGGGAGTAATAGGGATCGAACCTATGACCCTCTGCTTGTAAGGCAGATGCTCTCCCAGCTGAGCTATACTCCCATGTGGTGACCCCTAGGGGAATCGAACCCCTGTTACCGCCGTGAAAGGGCGGTGTCTTGACCGCTTGACCAAGGGGCCACATGCTGATGTTTCCATGATGCTTATCCCTCCTGTATTTGCAAGCAAATACTATGTCGGGATTTTTTTCGCTTGCACCTGCTAACAACTGAATGATTTTTCAATCAACAGTATATGGCAAATTTACAAATCGCTAATAAGTTTTTTCAAAACTTACACACTCGATAATTTTGCAAACTTTGTGAAACATATTGGCTTATCCCTCCTGTATTTGCAAGCAAATACTATGTCGGGATTTTTTTCGCAAAGCGAAAAAAATTGGTTGCGGAGGCAGGATTCGAACCTACGACCTTTGGGTTATGAGCCCAACGAGCTGCCACTGCTCCACTCCGCGTCATTATGTTGTTGCGATGGTACTGATGATACATTATGAACATATATACATAGGCTCCTGTGTTTGCTAGCAAACACTACGTCGCCCAAGATTTTCGCGAAGCGAAAACTTGTTGGTGCCGAGGACCGGAATCGAACCGGTACGATGTTTCCATCGCAGGATTTTAAGTCCTGTGCGTCTGCCAGTTCCGCCACCCCGGCGTTACTATGTGAACATAGCTGATATTGCGATCGTAATTTAGTCGGTATAATTTATTTACAGTGTACGCTAATAAGTTTCTGTGAAACTTACCTACGCGCTATTTTACCGAAGGTAAAATAGTG
>DHVT01000002.1 GCA_002412775.1 Firmicutes bacterium UBA5201
TTTTTTTATTGCAAAGTGGTTAAAAATCTGAGATACTGTATATGAGCATATTCGAATATACTCATATACAAAACGGGAGGTAATGATGACAGAGTTATTTAAGGCACTTGGTGATGAAAACCGTTTGAGATTATTGAATGTGTTGGATCATAAGGCATTGTGCGTCTGTGAGATCGAGGTTTTGCTGGAAATGTCTCAATCCAATGCTTCCAGACACCTCAGCAAATTGAGGGCTGTAGGGATTCTATCCTCTGAAAAAGATGCGCAGTGGGTCCATTACAAGATATCGGATGCCTTTATCGAAAGCAATCGAACGTTGTATATGTACTTGAAAGAAGGCTTTGAAAAAAGAGAATCTTTCATCAACGATTTGAAAAGACTTGAAAGATATACCAATAAGGGTCTGAATTGCCAATATATTGCGAGCGACAAAGAATATGTACTAAGAGAAATAGATATTCATCTAGAGAAGGAGGCATAAAAATGTCAGAAATAAAAGATTTGTCAGTCAAGGACGAGATGGGTATATTTGGGAAATACTTATCGGTGTGGGTAGCGCTATGTATAGTGATCGGTGTTGCCATAGGAAGATTCTTTCCAATTATTCCTGAGACATTGAGCAGATTTGAATATGCAAACGTCTCAATACCGGTAGCGATACTGATTTGGCTGATGATTTACCCAATGATGCTGAAAGTTGACTTTTCAAGTATTGTGAATGCCACCAAAAAGCCTAAGGGATTGACGGTCACCTGTGTGACCAACTGGCTGATCAAACCGTTCACCATGTACATCATCGCAGCATTTTTTTTGAAAGTGCTCTTCGCACCATGGATTGGTGAATCCCTTGCCAATGAATATCTGGCAGGAGCGGTGTTGCTTGGCGCGGCACCATGTACGGCAATGGTTTTCGTATGGAGCCATCTCACCAAAGGCGATGCCGCATACACAGTGGTTCAAGTGGCTGTGAACGATTTGATCCTACTCGTTCTATTTGCGCCGATAGTGGCCTTCTTACTCGGAGTGACGGATGTGTTGGTTCCTTATGACACATTGTTCTTATCGGTTGCATTATTTGTGGTCATTCCACTTTTCTTTGGGTATATTTCACGTAGAATAGTAGTGAAAAACAAGGGTATGGCATATTTTGAAAATGTCTTTCTAAAGAAATTCGACCAAACGACAATCATTGGGTTGCTATTGACACTCATCATCATTTTTTCATTCCAAGGCGATATTATTCTAAGCAATCCCGGGCATATTCTTCTTATTGCCATTCCACTGACCATACAGACTTTTCTGATCTTCACAATAGCCTATGTATGGTCAAGAGTATGGAAATTGCCTCATGAAATAGCGGCACCGGCAGCCATGATCGGCGCAAGCAACTTCTTTGAACTTGCTGTCGCTGTGGCGATTTCGCTGTTCGGTTTGACATCGGGAGCCACTCTTGCCACAGTTGTCGGTGTATTGGTGGAAGTTCCTGTGATGTTGACTCTCGTCAAAATTGCAAATAAAACAAAGGGTTGGTTCAAAACCGCCTGATCTGAAAGGAGATTCAAATGAAATATAAAGTAGCTTTCGTATGTGTTCATAATTCCTGTAGAAGCCAGATGGCTGAAGGTTGGACAAAAAAACTGGGCAGTGATGTCTTTGAAGTCTATTCTGCCGGCACCGAAGAATATCCTGAAGTGAAGCCGCTAGCGGTACAAGTCATGGAGGAAATTGGAGTGGATATGAGTGAACAACGGCCAAAACTGCTCACCGACATACCAAGTGAACTCGATCTGCTCATCACCATGGGTTGCAATGTGGTTTGTCCTTTCGTACCGAACCAACATGCTGAAGATTGGGGACTCGACGATCCATCCGGTGGCCCGATTGAAGGATTCAGGGAAACCCGCGAATTGATCAGACTAAAAGTCGAGGAATTGATTCAGCGTGTGAAAACCGGGGAGATTGAACTGAAGTAGATGATAAATGTTTAAGCCCACCTGATCGACCGTATATATAAGATATATACTGGTTGGAGGTGGGCTTTATGTTTGAATCGATTGAATTTAAAACAACACAAAAAAACGAAATGGTTGAAGTTCAAAAGGAAATCAAGACGTTTATTCAAAAAAGTGGTGTTCTACACGGAATCATTGTAATTACAGTACCCCATACGACAGCTGCCATAACACTCAGCAAGAACTATGATGAGGGTGTGCAAAATGACGTGATGGTCGAAATGGAAGAGCTGGTACCAAGAGAAGGCAAATACACGCATATTGAGGGCAACAGTTCAGCCAATGTCAAAGCATCGTTGTTTGGAAATTCAGTCACACTCATAATTGATGACGGCAGACTGGAACTTGGAATGTTTCAATCTGTATTCCTTTGTGAATTCGATGGACCGAGAAAGAGAAAACTATTCATGAAGATCATCAAGGGGTAAAATCACAGGTTTCTCCATGGTTTTGAGGAGTTCCACAAAGTCCTCAACCGCAGGGGATAATGTTCGTCGTCTATTTGTGAGGAGATAGATGTGTCTGGTGATATTCAATCCTCTAATCTGAAAGTCTTTGATGTTGATGAAATTTCTATAGCAGTTGAAGATGCTTTTTGACATATAGGAGATGCCCACATTTTCTGCTACGAGCTGCAACGTCAAGTTCATATTGTCTATTTCTATGATGTTTTCAAGCATTGAGACATCTATGCCTTGTTCCACCATAGCGCGCTCCAAATCCACTCTTGTGGCGGACTGGTCTGTCCTGCCGATGAAATTGTGACCGGCCAAATCCTTTATCTCAACAACGCCATTCAAAGGGGCGTCTTTTGAACAGATAAATACCAACTCGTCGTCAAATAGATGAGTGGAGAGGAATCGGTCGTTCTCGACTTTCATTCCCACCAGACCTATATCTGAGTTGAGCGAGCAGACATCTTCAAGAATCAGAGTGGAACTTTTTTCCTCGATTATGAATTTGACATCGGGATTCATCAGTTGGAAAGCTTTGATCGCCCTCGGGAGCAGGACCAAATTTGGTGTGGTCGACGTCGAAATGTGAATGGATCCCGTTATGGTGTTTTCTGTCGACATTATATGGTGTAGGGCTTTATTTTTCATATTGATCATATCCAGTGCGTATGTCAAAAACTCTTTCCCTGAAGGCGTCAGATTCACTTCTTTGGATGTTCGATCAAATAATGAAACGGACAGTTCCTTTTCCAAATTGGATATATGAAGACTTATGGTGGGTTGAGACAAATAAAGAGCTTTTCCAGCTTTGGAAAAATTTTTGTATTTTGCCACATTCACAAATGCTTCAAGTTGTCTAAAATCCATAAAATCACCTCTGTGAAAGTATTTTAACACAACTTTACAGAAATTAATACAAGCAGAGTTATTTTTTTAACAATGAAATCTGACAAAAAATTCTAGAAATTATTATTGACAGATATAATTTCATCTAGTACAATGAGTTTAATTAATTCGTACTAGATTAGTGGGAATTAAACAAACAATTCAAATGTTATGAAGAAGGAAAGTAGATTTGCCGTAGACTTAGCAGAGAGAAAACCATTGGTGAGAGGTTTTTAGTCAAAGTGATTCGAAGTGCCCTTCGGAACTGTGTACCGAAGTCCAGTAGGCTACACCGGGTTTCTCCCGTTATTGAGATAGGGCATGATGTGCTCGAAGAGTGGATATTTCAATTAGAGTGGAACCGCGGAGTATAGCTTCGTCTCTTGACAAAGAGACGGGGCTTTTTTTGTATAATCATAAAGTGGAAAAAGGAAGGTAAAATTATGAAATTTAATAATTCGATTGACTTGATCGGTAAAACACCAGTAGTGAAACTGAACAAAGTAGTAGAGTCTGATATGGCTGATGTATATGTAAAACTGGAAGGTTTCAACCTCACAGGTAGTGTGAAGGTCAGAGCAGCCTATGGAATGATCGAAGGTGCTGAACGTGATGGTCTTTTGAAACCTGGAATGACCATTGTCGAACCTACCAGTGGAAACACAGGTATAGCACTCGCTCTGATCGGCAAGATGAAAGGGTATAAAGTCGTGATCGTCATGCCAGAGACGATGAGTGTTGAGCGACGCAATATCATAAAATCCTATGGTGCCGATTTGATCCTTACGGATGGAACCAAAGGAATGACCGGAGCAATCAATGAAGCCACCAAAATGTCAGAAGAGGGTGGGTATTACATGCCCCAACAATTCAAAAACAAATACAACAGTGAAATCCACTATGAGACCACTGCCGAGGAAATTCTTGAAGATTTCAAGCAACTGGACGCATTCGTCGCAACTGTGGGGACTGGTGGAACAATCACCGGCGTTGGGCGTAAATTAAGAGAAAAAATGGCCTCAACTCAAATTTTCGCTGTGGAACCGGAAGAATCAAAAGTGCTATCTGGTGGCACACCTGGACCACATAAAATTCAAGGAATAGGTGCAGGCTTTGTGCCCGCTATACTGGAAGTGGAACTGTATGATGAAATCATCACTGTTAGCAGCGAGGAAGCTTTTATCATGACCAAAAGGCTGTTGGATGAAGAAGGTCTTTTCCTAGGCATTTCATCCGGAGCGGCAGTAGTCGCCGCACTAAAAGTGGCAAAGAGATTGGGCTCAGGAAAGACTGTACTCACTGTTTCTCCTGACAACGGCGACAAATATATATCCAACCAAGTATTCAACAATTAAGATGGAGGCAATCATGTTTGAAAATATAAAAGACTATTTCAAGAACGTCAAAGATAATGATCCTGCGGCACACAGTTATTGGGAAGTCCTCCTTTACCCCACTGTTCACGCGGTGGCTCTGTACAGAGTGGCAAACAGGCTATATGGGTTCAGATTGTTCTTTATAGCAAGATTCATATCTCAGTTTGCAAGATTGATCACAGGTATTGAGATACATCCTGGAGCGACAATCGGCAAAGCACTGTTCATAGATCATGGTATGGGTGTTGTCATTGGTGAGACCTGTGTCATCGGCGATTACGTGACCATTTATCAAGGTGTGACCCTTGGAGGCACAGGCAAAGATAAGGGAAAAAGACATCCAAGCGTAGGTGATCGTGTGGTCATTGGCGCCGGAGCGAAAATTCTCGGACCGATCCATCTGGCATCGGGCAGCAAAATCGGAGCCGGATCTGTTGTGCTCACAGACACCAGAACCGAATCGACTGTTGTTGGCGTTCCTGCCAGAGTCATAGGAGGAAGAGACAGCGCAGTGATCCCCATAGAAATGTATAAAGAGAAAATTCAAATCTACAATGATATGGTCATATAATGAGAAAAGTAACATATGTTACCGAAGGAAACTTGGCTCCAGTGTATGATGAGGACATAAAGTGAGAATAAATTCTGGAGGGATCATATAATGAAAAGAAATGTAATTGAAATCAATGAAGAAACCTGTATCGGTTGTGGACTTTGTGCGACAGCTTGCATGCAAGGTGCGATAGAAATCATCGACGGTAAGGCGAAACTTGTCAGCGAATCTTATTGTGACGGACTAGGCATGTGTCTTCCCAAGTGTCCGGTAGATGCCATACACATGGTTGAAAAAGATACGGACACGTTTGATGACAGCAGAAAGAATATCAAAGCAAAAGCTCATGACCATGGTGAAGAGGGTTGTGGCTGTGCAGGATCAGCGGCCAAGTCCATTGAAAGAAAACCGATCACGACTTTCGATCTTCAAACTGTAAAGACCATAACCAACACAGTGCCCCAAAAGTCTTCAGAGTCCACTGGATTCATTGGATCAGAGCTGATGCAATGGCCGGTTCAACTTAGACTTGTCAGCCCGAACGCACCTTACTTCAAGGATGCTGACCTATTGGTGGCGGCTGACTGTACGGCGTTTGCCTATGGCGATTTCCATAGGGATTTCATTAAAGACAAAGTGACTGTAATTGGTTGTCCAAAACTGGATGACAACAATTACAATATCGATAAGATCGCGGAAATATTGACTGCAAACTCGATCAAGAGCATCACTGTAGTACGCATGGAAGTGCCCTGTTGCAACGGCATCATCCATGCTGTGAAAGAAGCTATGTTGAAATCAAAATGCATAGTGCCATATCGCGAAGTGACAATATCAACGGATGGAAGAATCAAATAAGAGTTTGAATATTTACAGTTTCAATCCAGTGACATAGACCTCCCACCCATATTTCATGACCACCCGGACCTTTGATGGATCGGGTGGTTATTAAACTTGTGGCATTCATGGATTCACCTTGTATAATGGTGGAAAAAAAATTCGACTCTCCACTATGAAGATGGTGATGCATGTACGCAGTCAAAGCACCATTCGATGTTCCAGTGGCCGATTCCTCATCAATACCATAGAGAGGAGCGAAGTTTCTCGCATAGATCTTGTCGGACTCGACTGCATAAACATGCGCACCGACGACTCCAATCTCTTTGGACAATGAAGAAAGCAGACCGAAATCAGGAGTCAAAGCATTGAGTATACTGCGACTTTTGACACCGACCATGATGTCCTTGAGCCCGGTGCTCCATATTTCTATGGGGAGTGTTTCGTGAAAGGGGTCGCTTGCACTGGAAATGAAGCATTTTTTAAGTCGTAGAATATTTTCGTCTGACATTGGAATCATTTCCGGTTCCGATTGACGCATCATGATGTTCACATGACCCGAATCGACAATCAACTTGATTTCAAGATCTCCTGCGGCGGTACGTTGCAGGATTTCATTTTTTTTGATGACTCCCAGTCGATAAAGCATGTACGCACAAGCAAGTGTGGCATGACCACATAGGGGAACTTCCTCAGTTGGTGTGAAAAATCGGGTCTGATAATCAGGCTTATCGTCACATGGCATGACAAATGCGGTTTCAGACAATCCCAAATGAGATGCAATGGTCTGCATGGTCGCTTCAGTCATGGAATGATCGTCAAGAATTACGACACCTGCAGGATTGCCACCTTTTTCTTCATGCACGAAGCTGTTGATGATATAAGCGTTCATTCAATCCTCCTTGATTTTTGATTTGTATGAGACATAGGCGTTTAGCGTCTCAATATAGTTGAGAAGTCCGCCACCACGCTCTTTTTTGATTTGAAAGTCCGGATTCATGGATTTGTATGGAATAGATCTTCTTTCCTTTTTGTTGAAAAAGTCATTGATGGTTTCATAAGGCACCAGGTAATAGGTGTCGTTGAACTTGAAATGTACGATTATGAATGCGAGGCCACCTTGTTTGTCCACATCCTTCATGTAATCGATCTGGTGTTCATGTATATTGCCAAGTGGAAGGCTTTTGAGATTCGTTTCCTTGGCGTCGAACGCAATGAAGACGCCCTGGACGATTCCAATGAAGTCGACGGTGGATTTTTTTTCGAAAAACCCTTTGGTGACCATGCCGGTATTGCTGATTTCAACTACTTTGACGGGTGTGCTGATTTTGTCTATGCGACACAGTCCCAGCTGGTGGTAGTACTGATTGGTGTATAGCAAGAGTTCTTCCAGCACATCGCCGCGATGTCCGCTTTTTGACCACATATTTTTGTCCTCCCCGTAATATCCTATGTCAAGTCTATCACGATTTTGTAAACCTGTGAATAATGAAGAATAAGTTGTGGATAAAAGTGTGGATAATGTGCATAACCGAACGATGTCATATAGACAACGACCTCAATGGAGCCAATTTTGATTACAAAACATCAAATTAATGAATTAATAGCGTTAAATGTTAAATAATGTTCGACATTTGTTTACAATTTATTCACATAAAGCTTAAAAAGTCGACAATTTCGAATATTCTTGGTTCACATAATAAAAGAGATAATGTGGATAGCCTGTTAACAATATGTTCATAGCTTTTTTGTTCAAAATCATTTGACAGGGTATAAAAAAGATAGTATCATATGATTACACCCCCAAGGCAGGGGGACGGGAGGCTTTGATGAAAATTTCACTAACTCAAAGTGCAATTGAGAAATTAAAAAAAGAATCGAACCCCAAGAGTGGTTACCGAATCAATGTTCTCGGCGTTGGCTGAGGTGGTCCTAAATTTGGATTTGTTCGGGACGAACAAAAGGAAAATGATTACTTGGAAGTAATAGAGGGTATCAAACTATTTGCAGACTCAGATTTGATGGAGACCCATCATGGATTCAAGGTGGACTATTCCAGTTTCCTATTGACACGAGGTTTCTATGTTCAGGCTTTGCACTACGGTTCGAGATGTTAAGAAATTATGATTTGGAGGTATTGAAATGTCAAAAAATGTTGTAATTTATTCAAGTAATACTTGTGGTTATTGTACTATGGCAAAAGAGTATTTAAATGAAAAAGGTGTTTCTTTCACAGAAAAAAATGTTTCGACTGATATTGAAGCACGTAAGGAATTGATGTCAAAAGGATTTATGGGCGTTCCAGTGATTTATGTTGAGGACGAAGTGATTCAAGGTTTTGACAAAGCAAGATTGGATACGCTTTTGGGATTATAGGCGGAAGCATTGGAAGAGCCCCGAATGGGCTCTTTTTATTTGATTATGATTAGATGGAGGTAACAATGAAACAAAAGGTTTTGATAGTCGGTGGAGTGGCCGGTGGAGCAAGTGCGGCAGCACGTCTGAGAAGAGTGGATGAACATGCTGAAATCATCATGTTGGAAAGAGGACCTTACATATCATTCGCGAACTGTGGTCTTCCTTACTACGTTGGTGGCGCTATTGAAGAAAGAAGTGCGCTATTGCTTCAGACACCTGAGGCGATGAAAGCGAGATTCAACATTGATGTCCGTGTGGAAAATGAAGTGTTGTCAATCGACAGAGAGAAAAAAACTGTGGAAATCAGAGACATAAAGAACAATAATGTCTATGAGGAATCCTATGATGTTCTAGTCCTCTCTCCAGGTTCAACGCCACTTAAGCCGCCAATTCCTGGAATTGACGCTCCAAACATCTTTTCATTATGGAATATCCCAGACGTGGACAGAATCAAAGGTTTTGTCGATGGCATGAAACCCCAGACCGCCGCTGTCATAGGGGGAGGGTTCATCGGTCTTGAAATGGCCGAAAATTTACACGATTTAGGTATTGAGGTATCTGTTGTGGAGATGGCTGATCAAGTCATGGCACCTATTGATTTTGAAATGGCTCAAATCGTACACAAACATATGAAAACAAAGAATGTCGGACTTTATTTGGGTGATGGCGTAAAATCATTCGAGTATCACAACGGCAAAACAAGAGTGACGCTTCAAAGCGGAAAATCTGTGGAAGTGGACCTTGTGATCCTTTCCATCGGTATCAGACCACAAAGTGAACTTGCAAAAAATGCAGGCCTTGAAATGAACCAAAGAAACGGAATCGTAGTGGATCCGTCGCTTAAAACATCTGATCCCAATATATATGCGATCGGTGACGCCATTGAGGTCGTCGACTTCATCGGTGGACAAAAGACTATGGTTCCGCTTGCAGGGCCGGCCAACAAGCAAGGCCGTATCTGTGCGGATAACATCGCAGGAATAAAGAGTGTTTACAAAGGCACTCAAGGCACGTCTGTCGCAAAAGTTTTCGATCTTACGGTATCTTCGACAGGGGTCAATGAAAAGACACTGATCAGAGAAGGCAAATTATATGGAAAAGACTATTATACAACTCTGATTCATCCTAATTCACATGCAGGGTATTATCCAGGTGCGATTCCGATGACCCTGAAATTGATTTTCGGCATGGATGGAAAAGTACTTGGCGCTCAAAACGTTGGATATGATGGCGTGGAAAAACGTATAGATGTCATTGCGACTGCGATACGATTCAATGCAACGGTGTTTGATCTGACAGAACTCGAACTCGCTTATGCCCCACCTTATTCTTCGGCGAAAGATCCTGTGAACATGGCTGGCTTTGTTGGTGAGAATATTCTTAAGGGCATCACCAAACCTTTCCAATGGCATGAATTCAAGACGATTGAGGATGATGTGGTCGTACTTGACGTCAGAGAACCAATCGAAAGGGATATGGGATTTATCACCGGTTCGATCAACATTCCCGTGGATTCACTTAGAGACAGAATGCACGAACTGGATAAAGACAAGAAAATTGTAATATACTGCGCGGTAGGCATCAGAGGCCATGCGGCTTCGAGAATTTTGATGCAAAACGGATTTGAAAATATCTATAACCTTATGGGCGGCTATACTACTTATGCGACAGTCCTATGCCAGGATGACAACAAAGCATGTGGAGGTATTTCGTTCAATTCTGAAATTCATCTTACAGAATCCGGTGATGTGGAAGATGTCCACGAAATTGATGACGTGAGTGCAGAAGTGATCAAACTGAATGCCTGCGGACTTCAATGTCCTGGTCCGATCATGCAAGTGAGCAAATCCCTTGAGGCCATGAAAGTGGGAGACATTTTGGATGTCAAGGCAACGGATCCCGGTTTCATGAGTGATATTGGAGTCTGGTGTGACAAGACAGGCAACACTTTGATCGAATCAGGCAAGGAAGACAAACAGTTTTTTGCGCGAATCAGAAAAGGTAAAAAAAGAGTAACCAATGCTCTTGTGGAATCTAAAGACGACAAGACCATAGTGGTATTCAGTGGGGATCTCGATAAAGCGATTGCAACACTCATCATTGCAAATGGAGCGGCATCCATGGGTAAAAAGGTAACCCTTTTCTACACTTTCTGGGGTCTCAACATACTCAGAAGACCTGAAAAAGTAAATGTGAAGAAAGATTTCATAGGAAAGATGTTCAGTTCCATGTTGCCACGAGGCACTAGAAAGTTGGGACTTTCAAAGATGAACATGCTCGGCATGGGTCCTAAGATGATCCGTATGGTCATGAAAAAGCACAATGTGGATTCGCTTGAAGCCATGCTTCAAATGGCAATGGATAACGGTATCCGTATGGTGGCTTGCAACATGTCGATGGATTTGATGGGAATTACTGAGGAAGAGTTGATAGACGGAGTTGAACTCGGTGGTGTGGCTTCAATGCTTGGCGCTGCAGAAGATTCAAACATGAGTTTATTCATTTAATTCTGTTGGAGGTATCAAATGATTGAAATGGATGACGATAAAAAGAAAATCATCAATCGACTGAAGACAATCAAAGGTCATGTCCAAGGTATTGAGAATATGGTGGAAAGTGATAAGGGCTGCGATGAGATTTTGGTCCAAATCGCTGCGATCAAGCAATCCATACACAAAGTCGGACTGGCGATCATGGAGCGTCAAGCTACAAGCTGTTTCATGGATGAGGATAAAGTCGATAAGGAAAAAATGGAAGAGTTGATCAAATTGATGTTCAATTATACCAAATAAAAACATATAAAACCGGTCTTACATCATATTCATCAAGATGTAGGACCGGTTTTTAGTTGAATCTATAAGGAGTCGATGAAGTCTTTTTTGCGAACGCGATTGGAGAGTGCTTTTTTCAGTTTTGAGGATTTGGAGATGTCATCCAGCAAAATACCACCAACCAATAGGTCATCGGTGAAAAAGTATTTTTCGAAATGTTGATCGTCCTCGACTTTATGGGTATCATAGACAATCCCTGGATTGCCACCAACATCACCAATGGAAAACAGTCTCATGTTCATACCTTGATAAATGTTGAAAGGAATCACCGGTTCGTAAACAGATCTGATACCGATTGCATTGAGCCCGGCAATTTTTCCTTGGTCGACGGATTCCGGCCATATGGCATAGTTGACGCCTTTATGTTCCGCGCAATCACCAGCGGCATATATATCGGCTTGGCTGGTTCTCATGAAATCATCGACAACAACGCCGCGCTCGATCTTGAGTCCGGCTTCTTTGGCGAGCGACGTATCCGCTCTCACACCTATTGAAAAAATGACAAAATCAGCTTCAAGAATGGTGCCATCCGAAAGTTCCACTCCCTTTGCCGAGTCGACTCCCACAATACCCTTGGTCTGGACACCTTTCATCACTTTGATGCCTGTTTTTGACACTTTTTCCTCGAACAGTTCCGAAGCTTCCAGGTCCAACTGTCTGGGCAGCAAACGATCCATCATTTCGACCACATCAACGGAGATGTCCAATTTTCTGAGTTGCCATCCCAGTTCAAGACCTAGCAATCCACCTCCGATGATCACAGTTTTTTTAGAGGTGCTGGCGAGTTCCTTGATCGTTTCGGCATCGTCAAAAGTTCTGAGAGAAACGACATTTTTAAGATTAGCTCCAGGCATTGGCGGTATGAAGTTGTTGCTTCCCGAGCTGAGAATCAGCGAATCGTAGTGCAATTTATCGCCATTGTCGAGAATCACTTCGTGTGCTTCCGGGAGAATTTTAGTGACTGAGCTTGATGTTCTAAGTATGATGTGATTTTCCTTATACCAATCCAAGTCGTGCAAATAAAAACGTTTTGGAAGGTTTTCCTCACTCACATATTCGGAGAGCATAGGCCTATAGTAAACAGGTCTCGCTTCCTTGGTTATGATTGTGATCTCATGTGCCCCATTTTGATTCAGAATTTCTTCAGTTGCCGCATTTCCTGCCGCGCCATTTCCGACAATAATAATTTTCTTTGACATTGTAATGCCTACCTTTCTTTTGCAAATTCATTATGTTACAATTTTTATACCTAATAAATTCCAGTTCAAGCAAAATAATATTTATAATTTTGTTTGGTTGGAATGATTATTGGGGTATAAACAAAAAGGACTGTTGACATCAAAATTCAAAAGTGGTATTATCAAGTTGTAATCGTTACAAACTGATAATTAAAACAGTCAAAACAAAATTTAAAGTATAAGGAGAGTATGATTATGAAGTATGAATGTGTAGCATGTGGTTATGTTTATGATCCTGAACTTGGCGATCCAGATAATGGAGTTGCTCCTGGCACCTCTTTTGAAGATGTTCCGGAAGATTGGGTATGTCCACTTTGTGGAGTAGGTAAGGATATGTTTGAGCCTTTGGCTTAATGTTTGATGAAAGTGTGGGAAGGTGAATGATATGCAAGAAAATTATTTTGGTGACTTTTTGAGAAACAATGGCATAAAACCATCTTTTCAACGGATCAAAATCTATGAATATCTGCTCCAGAACAAGGAGCATCCGACGGTTGAAACCATTTACAATGCCTTGAACAGTCAGATTCCCACACTTTCAAAGACTACTGTATACAATACCTTGAAAGTTTTCATAGAAAAAGGAATTGCTATGGCTATTACTATTGATGATACTGAAGTCCGCTTTGATGCGGATGTCAAGGTACATGGTCATTTCAAATGTGAACATTGCCATAAGATTTATGATTTTGAAGTCGACGTTGAGAGCATTTCCAGTGAGGCTCTGAAAGATTTCGATGTATATGATCAGCAAATGTTTTTCTATGGGGTCTGCAAGGTTTGCAAGAACAACTCATAGGAGGTACTGAATGAAGAAGCTTGATGTCTATAAATGCGAAGAATGCGGAAACATCGTGGAAGTATTGCATTGGGGTGGCGGCGATCTTGTATGTTGTGGCGAAAATATGAAGTTGATGGAAGAAAAATCAGCGGATTCAACAACTGAAAAGCATGTACCGGTGGTGGAAGCGATTCAGGGTGGCTACAAAGTGACCGTTGGTTCGACACTTCATCCAATGAAAGAAGAACATTATATCGAATGGATTGAACTTATTACCGAAACAGACACTTTAATCACATTCCTCAAACCTGGTGATGAGCCTGTAGCTATATTTAAAACTGACGAAAAAGCTGTAATGGCTAGAGAATATTGCAATCTCCACGGATTGTGGAAAAACGAAATATAATTCAATTATGAAGAGTTTAAGATCTAAACATTCTAAACTCTCTCTATGAAAAGGAGAGTAATTATGATTAATCCAAGACTTGAACAAGCGATCAACAATCAGATCAATGCAGAACTTTACTCTGCGTACCTTTATTTATCGATGGCAGCTTATTTTGAAGATGCCAATCTTCCCGGGTTTGCCAATTGGATGCGGGTTCAGTTTGAAGAAGAGCAGTTTCACGGTATGAGATTCCTCAATTATCTTGTGGAGCGTGGTGGAAGAGTAAAATTGGAAGCGATTGAAAAACCTAAATTTGAGTGGAAAAGTGTTCTTGATGTATTTGAAGAGACGCTTGAGCATGAAAAACATGTAACTGCTTTGATCAACAACATCGCAGATATAGCTGAAGAAGAAAAAGACCGCGCAACACGCAACTTGTTGATTTGGTTTATCGATGAGCAAGTGGAAGAAGAGGGTGCTGCCGAGAAAATTATAAATGAACTCAAAATGATTGGTGGAGAAGGTCACGGCATGTTAATGCTGGATAGGGAATTTTCCTCTAGAACTTTTGTTCCACCTGTTATATAAAAACACAAACTTTAAATCGGAGGGTAAAATAACATGGCGAGTATTAAGGGAACCAAAACTGAGCAGAATTTATTGAAGGCATTTGCCGGAGAATCACAAGCGAGAAACAGATACCAAATGTTTGCTAAACAAGCTGAAAAAGAAGGTTTTAGACAAATAGCGGACATCTTCATGGAAACGGCTGACAACGAGCGTGTCCATGCTGGAAGATTTTTCAGTTACCTTGAAGGAGGAGATGTGGAGATCACTGCAACTTATCCTGCCGGAAAAGTTGGCACGACACTTGAGAACCTCAAAGCTGCGGCAATGGGAGAGAACGAAGAGTGGACCACTCTTTATCCTGAATTTGCTAAAATTGCACGTGAAGAAGGTTTCCCGAAAGTGGCTGCGACATTTGATTTCATATCAAAGGCTGAAATCGAGCATGAAAACAGATACAACAAACTCGCAAGCAATATTGAAAATGACATCGTTTTCAAAAGAGACGAAGTGGTAAGATGGAAATGCAACAAATGTGGATATGTACACGAAGGCAACGAAGCACCTGAAGTATGTCCGACATGTTTACATGACAAAGCGCATTTCGAACTCAAAGAGACCAATTATTAATTGAATTTTCAGGTAATATTGAAAGTCCGGTGCAATGTCATATTGCATTGGGCTTTTTTTTCATTTATCATAGGAGATAAGAAATTATTTCGCGAATCGAAATCAAGGGGAGGATCATATGGATAGAAATGAAGGTATGGCGTGGTTGAGAGAAAATGTTGAAAGTGAAAGCCTGATCAAGCATTGCTTGGCTGTTGAAGCCGCTATGCGGGGTTATGCCAAAATATATGGGGAAGATGAGGAAAGATGGGGGTTGTGTGGTCTGCTACACGATATCGATTTTGAAAAACATCCCGATGAACATCCATTTATCGGTACCGAATGGTTGAGGGAGAAAGGTTTTGATGAGGAGTTCGCTCTAGCGGTCAAAGGACATGGTGATTATACGAACACACCTAGAGAATCAATGTTGGCAAAAGTGCTCTATGCAGTGGATGAAATGTCAAGTTTCGTGATTGCCGTCGCTTTGGTCAGACCTGATAAATTTGAAGGTTTGGCTTCGAAATCCGTAAAGAAGAAATTGAAAGACAAGGCATTTGCTCGAGCTGTCGACAGAGAAGGCGTACTTCGAAGCGCAGAAGAGTTGGGCGTCGATTTTACTGAACATATTGAAAATGTCATCGGTGCGCTGCGGACACGTGAAACTGAGCTTGCAAAAGAAGGGTTGTCATTGATATGAGAGTTTTGATTACAGGATTTGAACCCTTTGGAGGAGAAACAATCAATCCGGCTCTACAAGCGGTGATGAAAATTGAAAAAAAGCTCGGTCACATAGATGTGATCAAAGCTTCATTGCCGGTTGTATTTCATCAATCCATCGATGTGTTGGAACAGTTGATTCAGTCGAACAAACCGGATGTCGTCATTTGCGTCGGTCAGGCAGGGGGGAGAGCATCCGTCACACTGGAACGGGTTGGAATCAATGTAGACGATGCGCGCATACCCGATAATGAAGGCAGGGCACCTGTGGATCAAAAGATCAATCCTAAAGGACCTGACGCCTATTTCTCCACTTTGCCAATCAAGGCTATCGTAAGCGCGATCAATGACAGGGGTATACCTGCCCAAGTCTCCAATACCGCAGGAACTTATGTGTGCAATCATATATTTTATGGTCTTTGTGATTATATTGCCTCGAATGATCTGGAAATCAAAGGGGGGTTCATGCATGTGCCATTCGCACCGGAGCAAGCGGTCAAAAATCCTGGACAGCCATCCATGTCAATTGATGACATCGCAAGAGCGATAGAGACGACAATAATCGTCAGCTGCACGGTGAAAGATGATATCGCTGTTGCTGACGGGTCCACCCACTGATCACTTCTTGAAAGGTTCCATACCTTTGTTGGCGAGCGCATCAGCCAAGTGATTCAGTTCAATGAGCGACTTGAATTCCTCTAGAGTCAAGTTGGTCTTGTTGTCGGTATTGAATTTGATGTGCCATTTGACAACATCGGCTGTCTTTTTGACATCAAGATGTCCTTTGATTTTATAAAAAGTCACTTGTTCGAAAGAGTTCACCAGTTCAATAAGGGTTTGCCATAAGAGTTTGTTTTCAACAGGCTCTTTTTTTGATGTCTGCCATCCGTTGATCAGCCATTTGTGATACCAGCCATTTCTGAAGCAGTTCACCACGTATGCGCTATCGGAATAGATATCCACTTTCAGTTTCTTGGATTTCAGTTGTTTAAGGGCTTCGATTGCCGCTGTAAGCTCCATGATGTTGTTTGTGGTCTGATCTGAGCCGCCGTATATTTCCTTGACTTGATCATTATGCTTCAATACCGCTCCCCAACCGCCGACATTTTCAGCCTGACCGTTACCTGAACAGGCACCATCGCAGAAAATAATTATATTTTTCATAAGTCACCTCAACGTTATTATAACAATCTGAGGGAGTCTTTTCAATCAAAGATAAACTATCAGAATTTTCGCACAAATCAAGTGAATTTTGGTATGATTGTAAAAGGATACATAATATTATCTTGGAGGATATATGGATGTTTAAAAATTATCTCGAAGTACAGGAATTCTGCAAGAAGAATCAGATCAAGTTGATAGATTTCAAAGTTTTGGATTTGGCTGGACGTTGGCATCACTTGACAATCACTCCCAGAAGGTTCACGTCTGAAACGATCGATCATGGCATCGGGTTTGATGGCTCGAGTTATGGTTTTCTTACTGTCGAGAAATCGGATATGGTTTTCAAACCAGATCTCAGCTCATATTTCATTGATCCATTCGCCCAAATCAAAACTTTGGTTTTTATGACCAAAGTCTTTAAACTCGGTGAAGTTCATACAAGATTTGAAAGTGATCCCCGGTTCGTATGCGAAAAAGCTGAAGCGTTTATCCGGGATGAAAAGATAGCGACAAAGGTGCTCCTGGGTCCTGAATTTGAATATTACACCTTTGATTCGATGCATTTCAGCATGAAACCTGAATCCTATGGCTATAAATTGGATGCAAAGCAGGCGCATTGGAATTCTGATACAGAAGACAACAACAACGGATATATCGTCGCCCACCATGGTGGCTATCATGTGGATCTTCCCAAAGACGTCAATTTCGATATGCGCAATGAGATGGTCTTGATGCTTGAAAACCTGTGCGTTCCAGTAAAATATCACCATCCGGAGGTCGGAGGACCGGGTCAACAGGAAATTGAACTGGATTTTGACAATACGCTGGTCATGGGTGATAGGAGCATGCTTGTTAAATATGTCGTCAAAAATGTGGCGGCATCACATGGGAAGACTGCGACATTCATGCCGAAGCCATTGCTCGGAGAAGCGGGAAGTGGAATGCATGTCCATATTCAACTTTATGATGGAGAGACGCCACTTTTTTATGAAAAGGGCGGATATTCCGATATGAGTAAAATCGGGCTCTATGCCATTGGAGGCATTTTGAGGCACTCGGCTTCACTGATGGCATTCACCAACCCGAGCACAAATGCATATAAGAGACTGGTTCCCGGGTATGAGGCTCCGGTGAGTATCTGTTTTGGAACCGCAAATAGAAGTTCGGTCATTAGAATTCCAGGGTATGCGACTGAGCCGAGTGAAAAACGATTCGAGTTCAGGCCTTCTGATGCGACTGCCAATCCGTATCTGGCATTTTCAGCATTGGTCATGGCGGTCGTGGATGGCATAATGAATGAAATCGATCCCATGGTCGAAGGCTATGGACCGTATGATGTGAACGTCTTTGAGTTGCCCGATGACCAAAAGCGCAAAATCAAAGGATTGCCAAAAAATCTTTATGAGACCATAAACGCATTGGAATCGGATTCGGAGTATTTGCTCAGGGGAGGAGTATTTACCAAAGAGCTCCTTGACAACCAAATCAAATATTTGAGAAAGGAAGCTGCTGCTGAAAGCATAATGCCTTCACCAAGAGAATTTATGGCCTATTATGATTTGTAAAGCCCTTCAGGTCTTCAAAAAAAACAGCATTTGAAGTTGTAAAAGCCTTAAGATAATGAGATAATATGTTAACACCAAACTATTGATTATTTAAGGATGATGACTATATGCGCGATATGGAGACTTTGGATTTGCTAAAAAAATTGATAACGGTTCGAAGCGACAATGGGACCGTTTATGAGAAAAAATTTGAACAGACGATTCTGTCTATTATAAAACAAATGAAGTATTTCAAACAAAATCCCACCCACTTTGGTTCAGAAGCGGTTGAAAATGATTTGATGGGGAGACGGGTCGTTTGGGCGTTCAAAAATAATTCCAGCGACAAGACGGTCATACTTTTTGGACACTATGATACGGTTGGTCTTGATACCTATGAGAATTACGATTACGATGATGATGAAGATTGGCTATATGGTAGGGGAAGCTGTGACATGAAAGCGGGATTGGCGATTCAATTGCGTTTGTTGGATACGTCTGACGGCAATGATTATCCTAATCTGCTCTTGCTGAGTGTGCCGGATGAGGAGGGCATGTCTGTCGGAATGCGAAGTGCCGCTCTTGTTCTCAAGAAACTGAAGAAGCAATTCAAGTTGACCTATGGGTTGGCCATACTCTCGGAACCTCAACAAAAAAATGAACCGGAAGTTTTCAAGGTGCATACTGGCTCTGTTGGAAAAATGTTACCATTCATTGTGACCAAAGGATCACCATCACATGCAGGACTACCTTTTTCCGGATTGAGTTCAGTCGGCATCATGAATGAAATCATAAAAGCCATTGAATTCAATACCGAGATGGGCGATGTCGTGGACAGGAAAATGTCGCCGCCTCCAGTGTTTTTAGGCGTCAAGACCATGAAAGACAATTATGATGTTTCGATGCCTGAGTTTACAGCATCTTATTTCAACTGGCTCTATTTGAAGGACAATTTGGAAAAGAAAATGGATCAGCTGAAATCCCTTTGTGTATGGTCGGCTGAAGATGCCATCAACCAATATAATTATTCATATAATGAATTCCTCAGAAAGCAAGGATTACCAAGCTATGAATGTTGTCATGAGTTTGATGTCGAAGTTCTTTATTTTGACGAGTTGATGGAAATCGCATTGGAGCAGGTGGATACGAAGGTATTGATTGACAGAATCGCATCGGCCCATACCGAATTATCCATTCAAGATCTTTCATTGGTCATCACCAAAGGATTGATGGAGTCGATGAAAAGCAATAAACCGATGATAGTCATCGGTTTGTTGGCGCCGTTTTATCCAGTTGTCGACAGTGGCGTTCACTATGAGGCTGCGATCAAGGCAATCCTTGAAAAAAGTGTGGCCGACCATCATTTGAAACTTCAAAAAGAGCCTTTCTTTATGGGGATATCGGATATGAGTTTTCTTAAAAGCATGGGCGGTCAAAACCATAAAATCAAGAGCTTGATGCCGATCGATTTTAAGATTCACTTTGACGTGATTGAGGAATTGGGGGTTGAAGTGATCAATATCGGACCATGGGGAAAAGATCTCCATAGGATTACAGAACGCGTTTACATCCCTGATGTTGTGGAGACCGTGCCTGAAATCATCAGAGATTTGCTCAAAAATATATAATCAAAAAAGCAAGAAACAAAACAAGACCATGCGAACGCATGGTCTTTTATTGTGTATAACTTATCTTATCCCCACTGTAAAGGGTTTAAATTAACATGATTTCAACAAGTAAAACAGCAAATTGTGGATAAAACTGTGGATAGTGTGGGCAAACATCCGTTTGGTTATTGGATTTTAGCTGTTACAATAGCTTCAAATGCGTCCACTTCACTCTTGATTTGATCAAGTGATGCTTTCCAAAACGATTTTTGGGTTGGATCGATTCCGACCAGTTTACAGACATCATATATGCTCATTTTACCGGTTGCCTTAAGAAGAGCATCGTATTCGGAGATGAAAGAGTCACCCTTTTCGAGATAGATGGCATAAAGTCCTCGAGCGAAGAGGAGACCGAATGCATAAGGAAAATTGTAAAAATTTCTTGAGGCGTAATAATAGTGTGTTTTGTTGAGCCACATGTAGGGATGGAGGCAATCCGGATCCAGACATTCACCGTATGCTTTTTTCTGTGAATCCAGCATCAGAGCGTTCAGTTCGCTTACGGAAAGCGGGTGATCTTTTCTGATTTCAAACACTTCAGATTCAAAGTAGAATCTTGAAAGGATATCCACAATGACGCCGGTCGCACCTTGCAGGCTGTTTTCCAGTATAGATAACGACAAGTCTTCATTTGCATCTTTCAAAACAGCGTTTCTGACGATTGTTTCGCAGAAAATAGAAGCGGTCTCTGCAAGCGGCATTGGGTAAGTCGTGTTTAAAATGCTTTCACCCATGATGCGATCGCCATGAAAACCATGTCCCAGTTCATGGGCCAGTGTCAGGACATTTTTTAGTTTTCCGGTGAAGTTTGTCAAGATGCGGCTTTCCTTTATACTTGGAATGTTGGAACAGAAGGCTCCTCCTACCTTGCCTTCGCGAGGTTCAAAGTCAATCCAATCCTGTTCGAAACTCTTCTTTGCAAAATTGGACAGATCTTCACTGAAATCACCGAAGTACTTTATGATGAAAGCTTTAGCCTCATCCACAGTGAACTCTTGGTCCAAATCGGATACTGGTGCAAAAAGATCATAAAAAGGCATTGGACCGTCATGACCGATCAATTTTGCCTTGAGTAGCACATAGCGTCTGAATTCAGGCAGATAGTCCTCCATGGTTTCAATCATTGCGTTTAAGATTTCACGGTTCATCCGTGAATTCGACAATGTTTCGTCAAGTGGAGTATCATACCCTCTCAACTTGCTCACTGTAAGCACTTCCCCTTTGATGCCGTTGAGTGCGGCTGCGGAGATCTCCTCATGTTTTTTATACGATGCAAGTTCTGATTCATAGCCCAGTCGTCTCATTTCGGGGTCTTTTGAAAACGCGAGATTGCGAATCTTCATTATAGGCCAGATCTCAGTTTTTCCATCGATTTCGACGGTACCATTCAGTTGGGATGACACTTTGCTTTGGAGGGTTTCCCATGAGCTTGAACCGGTGAGCTTCATCTTGGAGATCAAAACTTCCTCGTTCAGGGAAAGCATATGATCCGTGGACGAAATGGATTCTTCCAGGAAGAAACGGTGTGCATCGATCAGTTCGGAATTTCTGCAAAGTTCATCCAAATCAACATTTTTCAGAAGCATTTTGAAAGATACCATAGGTTCTGTCAACTCACTTTGCTTTTTTTGAATTTTGCTGACCAATGAAATCGCTTTCTCCGATCTGGAATCCACAGCGAAATTCAGATGACCAAACGCATGGAGACGTCTTAGGCGGATTGTGTCTTCGATCAAATAGTTCAAAAATGTTTCTATAAGTGCTACTGGATCAAAGGTATTTTGATTGCAGTCTTCAATCCATTTCGAATATTTGTCCTGAAGTCGATCTATGGCATCCAGATCACTTTGAAATTCAGGTGAACCAAAGCCTTTATAGAGCGCTTCGAGGTTCCATGTGTTCATCATAATACCTCCGGCGCTGTAAGCTCAATAAACATGTCAATGTCTTTTTTTATGATACTCAGTGAAGCATTCCAGAAGTCGACCGATTCCACATCGATGGACATCGTTTTACAGACATCGGCAATGGAGAGTCTACCGGATACCGCCAGCAACTCATCATAGTTAGCTTTGAAGAATTCAGGATTTTCCAAATACTTGGCATATAAGCCTTTGGCGAATAAAAGTCCGAAAGCATAAGGAAAGTTGTAGAAATTGCGTTCAGCCGAGTAATAATGGGGCTTGATCAACCACATGTAAGGATGGAGGATGCTTGTGTCCAAGCCATCTCCATAAGCTTTCCTCTGGGCGTTGGTCATCAAGGCATTCAACTCGGAAACCGAAAGGGGATGGTCAGATCTGTTTTCAAACAGGTCTGTTTCAAATGTGTATCTCGAGAATATGTCGCAAATGACCTGTGTGGCATCTTGCAAGCTGTTTTCGAGAATGGTTATGGATTCTTCAGCCGAAGCGATACCAAGTGCTGCGTTGTTGATAATCGTCTCACAGAAAGTTGAAGCGGTTTCCGCGAGCGGCATCGGGTAATGGGTATTGAGTATGTTTTCATCGTTTGTGCAGATGGCGTGGTACCCGTGGCCGAGTTCGTGTGCCATGGTGGTCACATCACTGAGGTTTCCGGTATAATTGAGCATGATTCTGAATTGTCCAAGTGGGTGCAATGATGAGCAGAAGGCACCACTGACCTTTCCTTGTCTGGGTTCGACGTCAATCCAATTGTTATCTAACGCCATTTGGGCCACATTTGCAAGTTTGTCTGAAAAACTTCTGAAATGATCCACAACAAATTGACTGCCCTCTTCAAATGAATATTGTTTTGAAAAAGAGCCAACGGGTGCAAATAAATCGTAAAAAGGCAATCCTTTTTCGTGTCCAAGGACATTGGCTTTGGTCCTTAAATATTTATGAAATTCGGGAAGTGAGTTTTCGATGGCCGTCATCATGGCGTCCAGTGTTCCTTTGGTCATTCTGGAATCTTTGAGTGTCATATGGAGAGGTGAATCGTAGCCTCTCATCTTGCTGGTGGTTATGACTTCTCCTTTTATGCTGTTCAATGCCATTGCTACGGCTTCGTCAATGGTTTTGTAGGCAGACAATTCTGTTTCATATGCCCTTTTTCGTACTTCGGGTGATGGATCATAAGCGAAATTCCTTATAGTGGTTATAGGAAGATCCTTGGTCTCGCCATCAACTGAAAAAGGAGCTGTCAATTTTGATACAAGTTTGCTTTGAAGTGTATTCCACGATTTGGACCCAGTGATGCTCAGTTCTGACAACAACAGTTCTTCAGGCTCTGAAAGCATATGTTTTGATTTGTTTTTCTGCTCACTTATGATAAATGACAATGATTCAAGATATTCAGACCCTGAGATCAAAGCATCCAAATCTACTGTGGAACTGAGAAATTGTGTCAAACGGGTCTCTGCCGAAGTGGTTTTTGATAGGAGTTTCTGAAGCTTGGTTCTGGCCTGTAACGCTTTTTCATGGCTTGTGTCTACAGAAAACATCAGATTGGAGAAACTGATGAGTTTTATTGCGGTTTGCTGGATTTTTTCCAGTGTTCTGAAGTAATGTTCAAGGGATTCTGATGATTTTAATGTTTCTGAGATAGAATCCAATGAATGGATCAGTTGGTCGAGTTGCTCGTAATCGGCTCTATATTCCGTTGAGTCGAAGCTTTTGTACAGTTCCTTCAAGGACCAGGTTTTGAACATATGTGCCTCCCAATTTATTTAGATTATCGAAATGTTTTTCAAGAATATTATAACATGAATATTCTGAATATCCATAAAAAAAATCCTGAGCGGTTTCCGCTCCAGGATTTTTTAAAACATCAACGCTTTTTTGTTCTTATCTTTATATTGGTACATTCTCACATCTGCAATCCTTACGAGAACATCATACACCATGGAATCGTCAGGTGATATTGCCGTACCGTAGCTGAAACTCATTGGAATTGAAATCCTTTGATGTTCAAGTTTGGCAGATTCGATTTTCTCCACAAGCGCAGACATTTTTTCCTCCGCTTTATGTGCATCGGTATTTCGGAAAAGCAAAGCGAACTCATCACCGCCAATCCTGGCGAACACATCGGATTCTCGAATCGATTCTTTGACAATTTTAGTGAACTCCATGAGGACCAAATCTCCTACGGAATGTCCAAAACGGTCGTTGATGACTTTAAGGTCGTTGAGATCGCACATGACCAGAGCATAAGATTCCATGTTTTCGAGTGAATGGGTCCTATAGGCATTGAAGATCTTCTCGAAATAGTTTCGGTTGTATATTCCTGTCAGACTGTCATATCTTGACATATTCAATGTTTCATCCACCAGTTTTTTATTTTTGAGGGCGATGGCGATTTGTGTGGAGAAAAATTGGATCAACTGTCTGTCCACTTCGTCAAACGCACCGGAAAATTCGCTGTCTATATTGAGAATGCCGACAATTTTACCTTCGATGACAATCGGTGCCGATAAAGACTCTTTGGGTTCAAGACCACCGGCCGCTCCCAATGAAAGGTTGGTGGATGGATCAAGCGATTTGGAATCGTAGGCGGCAATGTCCTTGATTATTATCGGCTGATCGTATTGCCCGCCGGCGTTCATATAAAGGAAGGTCTCTTCCAAAGCAAAGCTGATCTTTTGAAGTTGATCCAATGGATAACCGATACATGTTTTGAACTCATATCTACCGGATAGGGGGTTGTGGATCAGAAAACTGCCTCTGCTTGCTTTTTCGACGACATCAATGGCAGATTTGAGTATGAAATTGTAGTAATCTTCGTTTTGATCCATATCCATGAACAAATGGCTGACTTTGAGAACCGTATCCAAAGTGTGGTTCTTAAAAACACTGATCCGTTTATACTTCCTCAGCTTATCTGCATTGACACAAGCCAAATACACGCTGATCCATATCATGACGCCGATAAAAACATACCCCATCAATGCACTGATGATGAAGAGCTGTCTGAAGACTATCGCACCCAAAAGTGCAACTATGCTTGGAATCAAAAGGGCCATAATAATTTTATGATTTGACATGAGATTTCCTTTCGGTTATAAAGTTATAATATATTGTGTGTTTTTTAAGGGTTTCTTAATAATTATGGTGTATAACTGAATTAACACATGAAATGAATATTTGATTTATATTGTATATTTAATTATACATGATAAAAGATACCAAAGAAAGCATCCTGTTTGGATTCTTTTGAATTATGTAAGGAGGCATTTTATGACCCTTGATTATGTAACCATCACTTGGGCAGTTTTGATCGTGGTTTTCACGATCGTTGAAGCTTTGACTCTTGGACTCACTTCAATCTGGTTTGCTGTGGGATCTCTTGCGGCATTGATTACCGCATCTTTGGGATTCGGATTGCCGGTGCAGATCATAGTGTTTGTGGTCGTGGCTGTTGTTTTGTTGGTATACACAAGACCGATAGCAAAAAAAGTGTTGAAAATAGGACATAATAAGACCAATATCGACGCTTTGATCGGACAGACAGGATACGTAGTAAAAAGTATCGAGGCGAAATCTGTAGGACAGGTAAAACTTGGTGGTCAAATCTGGACAGCCAAAGGACCTGGTCAAGAGACGTTTGAAGTGGACGATGCGGTTGAAGTATTAGCTATTGAAGGCGTAAAGTTGATTGTCAGGAAAGTGGATAAATAATAATAATATAAAATAGGAGGTTTTTTATGGAATTCATTATTGGAGCAGTGCTGGCCATATTGGCGTTGTTGTTGGTTGTAGTCAACATCAAGATTGTACCACAATCCAATGCTTATGTCGTAGAACGTCTCGGTGCATATCATACCACTTGGGAAACTGGGTTGCACCTCAAGATTCCTCTGTTCGACAGGATTGCGAAAAAAGTGACATTGAAAGAATTGGTTGTCGATTTCCCTCCCCAGCCAGTAATCACCAAAGACAACGTCACAATGAAAATTGACACAGTGGTATACTATCAGATCACAGACGCAAAACTCTACACTTATGGAGTGGCCCAGCCAATCGTTGCCATCGAAAATCTGACGGCAACCACACTAAGAAATATCATCGGTCAATTGGAACTGGATGAGACATTGACTTCCAGAGATTTGATCAACACACAAATGAGAAGCATTTTGGATGAGGCAACTGATCCGTGGGGCATCAAAGTCAATCGTGTCGAAGTAAAGAACATACTTCCACCAAAAGACATACAGGAAGCAATGGAAAAACAAATGCGTGCTGAGCGTGAGAGAAGAGAATCCATACTTCGAGCTGAAGGTGAAAAAAGAGCTGCGATCCTTACTGCGGAAGGTCGTAAGGAAGCTGTTATACTGGATGCGGAAGCCGACAAGCGTTCTGCGATCTTAAGAGCCGAAGCAAAGAAAGAAGCTCAGATCAGAGAAGCCGAAGGTGAAGCTGAAGCGATCTTAAAGGTTCAACAAGCGACTGCACATGGTCTTGAAATGATCAAAAAAGCCGATGCGAATCAAGCGGTATTGACCATCAAAAGTTTTGAGGCACTCGTTAAAGTCGCCAACGGAAACGCGACCAAGATGATTATTCCATCCGATCTCGGAAGTGTGGCGAATTTGGTGGCAAGTATTTCCGAAGTAGCAAATTTCAGCAAGGATAAAACGGAATAGTATGAATAGTGATTGGCCGAGGATAAATCCTCGGCTTTTTTATTTGATATAATCAATATTCAAATTAATATATTTAACTAAAAGTTAGAAAAAGGTTAGAATTATGCGTTTACGATTGACATTATTCATTTAGAAGCGTATTTTAGAGTTATAAACAACTTGAAAGGAGATGCGAATGAAAAAAGAAGTCATCGGAAAGTGTCCTGTGTGTGATTCGAAGTTGAAAGTTGTCAAATTGAATTGTGATCGATGCAATACATCCATTGAAGGTCATTTCGAACTGGACAAATTCACTTATCTGAGCAAGGACCAAAAGCATTTCATAGAAATATTCATAAAAAACAGAGGCAATATCAAGGAAATCGAAAGAGATCTCGGGATATCTTATCCAACTGTAAGGCGGAGTCTCGACCAAGTCATTGAAGCCCTCGGATATAGTATCAAGGCTGAAAATGAAGATCCGAAAGTGGACAAGAAAGAAATCCTTGAAAAACTGAGCAAAGGTGAGATGAACTCGGAGGAAGCGCTAAGGCTTCTTCGTGGCGAAGAGTAGGAGGATCTGATGAAGGAAGAACAAATGAAAATCTTGAAAATGATTGAGGATGGAGTGATCACAGCGGCGGATGGAATGAAGTTGCTTGAAGCGATCAATGATGAGCCCCAAGCAACAGAAGGGGAGAAAAACGAAACTGTGGAATGGGTGAAAATAAAAGTTTCCGATCCGAAAAGGGTCAATAAGGATGTCAATATCAAGCTGCCAATGAGTCTGATAAAAATCGGAATGAAAATCGGTGAAAAGTTCTCGGTCAATTTTGGAACCAATTTGGATCCAGGAGATTTCCAAAAGATCTTGGAAGCGATTCAAGAAGGTGGAGCGGGTGAAGTCATCAATATTGAAACCGACGATGGGCAAATTGTAGAAATTTCACTTGTGTAGGAGGTGTCTAATGAGCAGCAAACTGGAAATACTGAAAATGATAGAAGCAGGCAAAATTTCTGTAGAGCAAGGTCTTGAACTGATTGAAGCCCTCGAGCAAACAGAACGTATCGAAGGCGACATAAGGGACGAATCGGAAGTGTACGAGAAAGAAACGGATCGAATAGAGCAATCGATTATGATGAGTTTCGATGTCGCACTTACCACTTGTAAAATCAATATTGAAAGATCTAATGTCGACGATGTCACCATTGAACTGTTTGACGACAAGACAAGAGAACTGGTGGCCAAACCGGAGTGGCTTCATTTTTATGAGGAGAAGCATTACATCTCCATTAAAGAGACCAGGGTGACGAACCTTACCGATATATTTGATTTCTTCAAGAGTGGTTCAGGCAGTATGAGTCCGATTTTCATCAATGTGAAAGTTCCAATGGAGTTTGATGTGGACAGAGGGAAATTTTCAACTGTCTCAGGTAACATTTCCATGATTGGACTTAGGGCAATCGATCTGGAAGCAAAGAGTGTCAGCGGTAAAATTGTGGCCACTGATTTGAAGGCGAAAGTGATTCAATTGAAGTCCACCTCCGGGAATGTCATCGCCGACAATGTGAAAGCGGCGAGAATTTATTTGAATTCCACTTCAGGAAAAGTGAAATCGTCAGGGATTTACAACAAAGTGGAAAGCAAAACCATTTCAGGCAATATAGAAATCGACGGTGGAGAAAATTTGGATGAGATCACGCTCAGCAGCGTTTCAGGCAAAATTTCCGTTTATGTTCCCGAACCGGAAATGTACAATCTTTTTTTCGACTCGGTTTCGGGTTCGATGGATACAAGTGGATTTGCAGTAGTGGATAAAAACATCGCAGGGAAGAAACACATTGCCATCGACAACCGTTCAGACCATAAAACCATAAAAATCAATACGGTCTCGGGAAAAATATTACTGGATAAGAAATAAACAAAAGGTGGAGTCCTATGAGGGAATTGCTAAAAAAAAGAAAAAAGGCGTTTGCAGTGTATGTAGGCGCCTGCTTGATTCCAGTCATCACTCAAATGCTGAACAACTATGTTTTTGCTAGACTTCTTGGCAGTGTGGAATCTCAAAGTATGAGAGAGTTCTATATAGCCATCTACATTGCGGCCAGTTTTGTGGTCATTTCAACATTGCTGTATATTCTGTCCCGGTTTTTGAGAATACGTTTCATGAGGGACACCATTTTGGATATCAGACTTCAGGCATTTGACAAGATATTGAGGAGCAACCTTGACAAGTTTGGAAAGAAATCCAAGGATGTTTACATCTCCAATTTGATCAATGATATCAATTTGTTTGAGCAGAACTTCTTTTTCAAACTCATCAATATCATTTTCAGAGGAGGCGTGTACGTGGTTTCCATTGTTGTGCTGTTGTTCCTCGATCCGAGATTCGCACTGGCCATATTTGCTGTGTCTGTCGTCATCTTCTTTATCTCCAAACGTTTTGAAAAGAAAACAATAGCACTTCAAGAGGATGTCTCGGCCAGAAATGAAGTGTTCACCGTCAATGTTGCGAACACGTTCAACGGTCTCGAGATTTTGAAGCTCAATAATATTGAAGAGACATTTCTGAACAAGACGTTGAAAATGATTGATAGAGTGGAAAGTAAAAAAATGCATTATGGAGTATTTGCAGAAGGTCAAAGAAGCATAACAAGGTTGCTTGGAACAGGCATATTTGTCGTCATATTGATCTATATGCTGGAGCAATTGAATCAAGGGCTCTCAATCACAAGAATGACATTTATGATTCAACTTGCGAACGGTTGTGTTTGGCCGCTTGAACAAGTTATGCCAATGATCAATGAACTCAAAGCCTCAGTAAAAATCTATGATAAGATCGCCGGCAACGAAATTGATGAAATGCCAGTATCAGAAGGTCATTTGCCTTTTGTGTTCAATCATTCCATTGAAATCAAGAACCTATCCTTCCAATTTGAAGAAAGAAATGTTCTCAGCGATATCAATCTCAAGATTGAGAAAGGAAAAAAATATCTGCTTAAGGGCCCGAGTGGGTCAGGAAAATCGACATTGATCAAGCTGTTGTCGAAGGTTTACGACAATTATGAGGGCACCATCGAAATCGATGGTGTGAACTTAAAGGATATCAAAATTTCAGAGTTCAACAATAAAGTCTCCTTCATTTTTCAAGATGTATTCCTATTTGAAGATAGTTTGTACAATAATATCTCATTATTCAAACCTGATTATGATGAGCGGGTCAAAGAAGCTGTAATAAAGTCTGGGTTGAATGACATGATGGAGTGGGATTCGGATTTCATCAATATGGATTTGAGTGAAAATGGGAAAAATCTATCCGGTGGGCAAAGACAAAGGATTTCTATAGCAAGAGCGATAGCAAAAGATGTGGATGTCTTATTTGCTGACGAAGCGACTTCCAGTCTTGATTCCGAACTGGGGAAAAAGATTGAGGAGACCTTGCTAAAAATGGAGTGTACGTTGATTGCCGTTTCACATAGGACTTATGAGGAGGTCTCGGAACTGTATGATTTTGTTTTGGAACTCAAGAACGGGCATTTGACGACTTATTCCGGAATTGACTATTTTGAGGAGGTTGTCGCCTGATGAAAAAAGCATATTGGAAGGTGTTGCCTTATCTGATCGTAACCATTTTCGTCGCTATCTTGGCACTTTCAATGGAAGGGTTGCTTTCGATCAAAATGATGAAGACTATAGATGCAGCAATCGGAGGGAACCGGGAAGTATTTTTGAAAGAAGTGAAATATCTTTTGATGATCACGGTGATGGTGTTGCCATTTCAGCTCTTGTTGGTGTTCTCAAAAGCCATGTACAAACGAAAAGCCGTCACCAATCTCAAGTGGTACTATATCAATGAAGTGTTTTATCAAGATATCAGCTCATTTCACGCTGAAAATGCGGCAAACCATATCTCAGCCATGACCAATGATGTCAATACAATTGAAAACAACTACGTCGAAGGCGTCTATGAAGTCGCGTATGGTGTGGCATCCTTCATAGTGGGAATAGTCGTCATAGCATACGTAAGCCCGGTGATTCTCGTCGTAGGAGCCGCTTTCGGTGTGTTGAGCGCCTTGCTGTCGAGCTTGCTGGGAAAACCGGTACAGAAGCATCACTCGCAGAGAAGTATGCTGTTTGGCAACTACACGGTATACATCAAAGAATTTCTGGGGGCTTTTCAGATTATAAAGGCCAATAACCTGTCTTCCAAAGTGAAATCTGATTTTGAAATGAAGAGCAAAGCGATTCAAGACAAAGGTTATGTGATTGACAAGATTTTTACGTATATAAGTGCACTGCAGAATCTTATGATAACGCTTTTGATGTTCGGTATTGTAGGTGTTTCGGTGTATATGGCCTTAAAAGGTGAAATTACATTCGGTGGAGTCATTCTGGTAGTGAACAATATGGAAAAGACCATGTTCCCACTTTCACAAATTGGTGAATGGATGCCCAAGATCATTTCCACCAAAGGATTGTTCGAGAAGCTTGATCAAGGACTGAAACGCGAGGTGCATCACGATGAAATTCTGGAAATTGATGCCTTTAAAGAATCTTTTAGATTTGAATCGGTTGCATTCGGATATGAGGATAAGACCATATTTGAGGATGTTGATCTCGAATTCAAGCGAGGAGGCAAATACCTGTTGATCGGACCAAGCGGTGGAGGAAAATCCACATTGTTGAGATTGTTGCGCAAATATGTGAAGCCGAGCAGTGGCAGAATGCTTCTTGATGGAAACGATATCTCACACATCAAGAAAGCATCATTCTATAAATTGATTTCAAATGTTGAGCAACAGGTATTCTTGTTTGAGGATACCCTCAAAAACAACATCACGCTGCACAAAGAGTGTTCGGAGGAAGCTTTGGAAAGAGCGATTCTTCGTGCCGGATTGGACGGCTTTGTGAATGGTCATCCGGATGGCATGAACAGAATGATTTTGGACAACGGCAAAAATATTTCCGGTGGTGAAAGAAGTCGTATTGCAATCGCTAGAGGGCTTTTGCAGGAAGCTCAGATCATTTTTCTGGACGAAGCATTCTCGAGTTTGGATGAAACTGTGGCAAAGGAAATCGAATTGACTTTGTTGAGTCTCAAGGATATAACTATAATCAATGTCAGCCATATCATCTTTTCTGAAACGAAAGAGAGATATGATCGAATATATAGAGTCGGACATAGAAATGTCCAGGAGGTTCTGACTTATTGACAGAAAAAACCCAGTTCACTGAATTGGGTTTTTTTATGTGATGATCGAGGAACATTTATGGTATAATAGTACTGCTCAATTGTAGAATGATGAAAATGAAAGACAGATAGAAGGAGATAATAATGAAGATTTTTAAAGGGATCATGGTACTTTTGGTTATGATGCTTATTGTGGTTGGTTGTCAAAAGGTGGAGAAACCATCTGATGAAGAGGTACCGGATAAGAATGAAGTGCCTTTTGTGAGATCGGCGTCAAAAGTTGTCAAAGATGATAAAACAAAGAGCACCATCACATCACAGGAAAGTTATCAGATTGGCACCTACATCACAATCAGCATATATGATGAGAAGGAAGTGCCTTCAACTGTATTTGATGAGATATTTTACACCATTTATGACTTTGAAAAGATGATGTCTAAAAATATAGAGATGACAAACGTCGATCAGATCAATGATAGTGCTGGAGTGTCACCTGTCGAGGTACCTGAGGTATTATACGATTTGATTGATCTTTCCATAAATTATGGAGAGATGTCAAACGGTCTGTTTGATATATCAATAGGGCCAGTGGTCAATCTTTGGGGTATAGGAACTGATGATGCGGCCATACCCGATGATGATGAGCTGAAAGCCGCAATGGAGAAAGTGGATTATAGAAAAATTGAACTTGATCCTGAGAAAAATACGGTATTTTTACCTGAGGAAGGGATGGTCTTGGACTTGGGTGCTGTCGCCAAAGGCTATATCGCTGATGAAGTCAAGAAAGTCATCCAGAAAAACGGTTATGAAAGTGCCATTATCAATTTGGGTGGCAATGTGTTGACTGTAGGTCTCAAACCGAACAGCGACCACTGGTCGGTAGGTGTTAGAGATCCCCAATCTGAAATGGGCGGACTTGTTGGTATTTTGAATCTTGAGGACAACGCGATTGTTTCATCTGGAGTTTATGAGCGGTTTTTTATGAAAGATAATGTGAGATACCACCATTTGATCAATCCCGACACAGGCTATCCTGAACAAAGCAATCTACTGTCCATATCAATAGTCACTGGTGCTTCCGTAGATGGAGACGCACTTTCGACAGCAGGATTCCTTATGGGATTTGAGAAAGGTTATGATTTCATTGAATCGCTGGAAGGTGTAGATGCAATGTTCGTTTTGGATGACGGATCGATATATATGACATCGGGAATTGAATCGAAATTTTTACTCACCAATAATAAGTATACAATAAAAAGCAAATAATCAAGACGATAAAAAGGAGCCTTCTCATATGAGAAGGCTCCTAAATATTTTGTTTGGTTGTTGTTTGCATTCTCTATCTATTGATTGATTATCTTAATTCAAGTGCTTCTTTAGCAAGTCCCATGAAACCATCAACGCTGATGGATACGCCAGCTACTGCATCAACAGTGATCGCATCAACATCTTGAGTGTTCAACAAGAAGTTTTCAACTTCGATAGCTTGTTCATGCCATTCTGATGAAGCTTTACCGTACGCTACCATTCCGTAATCTCCATCGATAGAAGCAGTCTTTTTATCTTTGCCGCCATCTTTGTGGATCCCATTCCAGTTTGCTGCAACGATATTGCCATTGATTACTGTGAAAGATGCTGAGTCTTTCCAACCTGAATCACCGAAATCAGCTTCTTCAGCATAGAAAGTACCATCTTTGTACATTCCAGTTCCAACTGGACCTGTAGAAAGTGCTTTTTCAACTAGAGCTTCGAAATCATCTACTGTGACGGATACGCCAGCTATAGTGTCTGTTTTACCTTCTGCATCGGTGTAATTAATCCCTGCGAATGTTTGGTTTTCAATCAGGTAAGCTTCAACCAAAGCAGCTTGTTCGTGCCATTCTGATTGAGCACTGGCTTTTGCAACCATGCCATAATCGCCATCGATTGAAGATGTTTTCTTGTCTTTTCCAGCAGAAATATGTGCTGCATTCCAATCTACCATTGTAATTTTACCATCTACAACTTCAAGAGTTAAAACGCCTTTCCATCCTGATCCTTCTGCGAATACATCTTCTGTCGCGAAGTAAATGCCATCAGCATATTCTCCGGCAACAACAGGCTCTTCAACAGCTGGTTCTTCGGTACCCGGTGTTTCAACTACTGGTGTTTCAACTACTGGTTCTTCTTTTTTTGCACATCCGATAAATAAGCTTCCCGTCAATACCAAGACGAGCATCAAGCTTAATAATTTCCTCATAAGCCACCTCCTAAGTGTTTTGCAAACAACCTACACTATATTATAACCAAAGGTGTTGAAAAATTCAACTGAATTCCATAATCTTGACATTAAATTAACATGATGAGCTTTATTCTTCAATGATTACAGCAGTGCCATAAGCCATTATTTCGGCTGCGCCCTGCATGACAGACGAAGTTGTGTAACGCATATTGATTACAGCGTTTGCGCCAAGGCTTTCGGCTTCATCCACCATCAGTTTTGTGGCGATTTGCCTTGCTTCTTTCAGCATCTCACTATATTCCTTCATTTCGCCACCGACAAGGTGCCTGAATGCCGAAGAGATGTCTTTGCCGATATGTTTTGCTCTAATTGTACTGCCGCGTACGAGACCGATTGTTTTTAAAATTGGCTCTGTCACTACCAATGGTTGAT
>DHVT01000018.1 GCA_002412775.1 Firmicutes bacterium UBA5201
GAACTTCTGGAACTTCTGGAACTTCTGGAACTTCTGGAACTTCTGGAACTTCTGGAACTTCTGGAACTTCTGGAACTTCTGGAACTTCTGGAACTTCTGGAATTTCTGGAACTTCTGGAACTTCTGGAACTACTGGAACTTCTGGAACTACTGGATCTTCCCCAACTTGATAGAAAATTCTTACATTAGATATACTAGGTGGTTTTCCACTATTTCCCGCATGAGGAAGATCTTTATTGGTTACACTAAAATATGCAATGCTGTCAATAATGTTAACTTGATCATGATTTAAATAAATTGTTGGTGCACTTGCAGATCCACCTTTTACAATAATTGCATAATTATTATTTGGAGAATAATCTTTAATTATAAATTCATGTACTGAAACTTCACCTGGTTTGAAATCCTCGAGAAATTCATAACCTTCAACTTCTTTTACATTACCTCCTGGAGTTTCGGGTTGAGATGAAAATGATAATGGTGATATCACTATTGCGATACTTAATATGAAACTTAGTACAGACATTAGTTTTTTTTGCTTTTTCATAATAGTTATCCTTCCTTTTAAAATTGTCCAAAGAAAGATCGGTTGCACTAATTGCTCCCTCCATCTCAAGTGCCCATATACAAGATGGAATTCTCAGCATCCTTTGCCTTTTCGTGTTATGTAACCTGCCATTTGTGTTGCCTAGTTTGCATTCATCCTATTTTTGTTGCTGATTTGCCTTGCCATGTGCGTTTTGTCTCACTTGTTTTTTTCTCCGTCGCAACCGCTTGATCCATGAGTGACAGCAGTTCCAGTGCACTTCTGAAATGGACCTTTTCACCTGTCTCCAGCCATTGAACGACGCCTTGCCAACTATTGCCTTCCTGTTGATGGATGGAAATCAGAAAGTTTGTGCCACCAACTGAGGATATTTTTTCTGTCTTTTGTATTTTTTTATCCATATTAGCACGACTCCTTTTGCAGGTAACAGATAAAAGATTGATTGACTTGTTTCCCTTTATTGATTTCATTATATAGGTCGGCTGTCACACGGAGCGAAAATCCTTGTGACATTCTTGTGACACGGTGTATTTTTGCACAAAAAAAAGACGGGTGCATTTTGCAACCGTCACGTTTTTATTTCAAACTCACTATAATGTTCTCCTACCTTCTATGGCTTTTGCCAACGTCACCTCATCAGCGTACTCAAGGTCGCCTCCGACAGGTATGCCGTGTGCGAGTCTTGACACTTTGATATCCGTGCCTTTGAGGAGTTTTGAAATGTACATTGCAGTAGCCTCGCCTTCGATGGAAGGGTTGGTGGCAACGATCAGTTCTTTTGTTTCATCATTTTGCAGTCTCAAAATCAGTTCCCTGATCTTGATTTCGTTTGGACCGATGCCCTCCATGGGAGAAATCGCACCATGCAAGACGTGGTAATAGCCGTGAAACTCTTTTGTGTTCTCAATCGCAAGCAGATCTCTCGGTGATTCGACAACGCACATGATATACGGATCTCTCTTTTGGTCGTTGCAGATATCGCACAGGGTCTCTTCCGTTAGATTGAAACATCGCTCACAAAAATGTACTTTTCTTTTTGCGTCCATGATGGCTTCCGCAAATTGGACAGCTTCACTGGCATCCAGGTTGATGATGTGGAATGCCAAACGTTGTGCTGTTTTTCTGCCTACTCCGGGCAGTCTTGCAAACTCATCGATCAGCCGGCTGATGGCTGGGATATATTTCATCAGACGCCCCTAAAACAATCCAGGAACGTTCATACCACCAGTGAGTTTGTCCATACTTTTTGACATGGTTTCATCTGCTGTCTTAAGCGCTTCATTGACAGCGACCATGACCAGATCTTGAAGCATTTCAATATCATCAGGATCGACGATTTCAGGCTTGAGTTCAATTTTGATGACTTCTTTTCTGCCGTTGACAACCACTTTAATGGCACCACCGCCTGCTGTAGCCTCAAACTCCTGCTCTTCGATTTTTGCTTGCGCTTCCTGCATTTCCTTTTGCATCTTTTGAACTTGTTTCATCATATTGTTCATGTTTCCAGGGATCATAGGTCCTTTGCCCTTAGCCATAATTATCCTCCTAAAATCTTTTTTATTTTATTTCAAGCACATTCTTATAATCCTTAAAATAGTCCATAATTTGTGCTTCTTCACTGTCCTTGTTTTCAACTTGTTCTGTTGCCACCTCATAATCGAGTGTCAACGATTTTTTGACGAGTTTGCTCGCCAGCCCATTCAGATACTCCGTGTTGGATGTATTGACGAGAAGGCTTAGGAACATTTTATTCTCTGGTGCTATGGAAACCATGCATTTGTCGCCTTTGAGCAAAATCGGTTCAGATTTTTCCAGAATCGGATGGAGCCCTTTCTTTTCACTTTTCAGTGTCTCAATAAAAGTCTGCCATATGCTTTTCACATTTTCAAGTGAAATTTCCTGATCTGTGAATTCTATGAATTCTTCGACTTTCTCAGCCTCAGTCACAACCGGTTTGATTGGTTCGGATGCTTTTGGAAGTTCTCTGGGAACAGATGGGACAAGTTGACCCGTCGCGAGTGTTTTTTCAATTTTTTCGATTCTCTCCATCATGGCGTCAAAGTTCACTTCCACTTCAGGATTGATCAGTTTGATGATGGTCGCTTCAAAAACAATCCGTTTGTTCTGCGAATATTTCATGGATTTTGAAAGATCAATGAGCAAATCCAGGCTGCGTGTGATTTGAGTCGGTGTGATTGTGCCAACGACGTCCACAAGGGACTGAATATACTCTTCAGACGCATTGATCAAAGCATTATAATTGTTTTCCACCATTTTGACTATCAACAAATCCCTATACACTTCAATCAATCCATTTAGAAATTGATTGAGGTCCTTGCCCTGTTTAAGGACGTTGTCCACGGTCATGAGCGATTCAGAGGTCTGCTTCGTGGTGAGAAATTGGACCAAAAGAACAATTTGTGTCTTTTCTACAACGCCTAGCACATCCACCACGTTTTCTATGGTGAGGCGGTTGCCACCAACACTTAGACATTGATCCAAACTGCTGAGAGAATCTCGCACCGCCCCGTCACTTTTTTGTATGATCAGTTTCAGAGCTTCCTCTTCGTATTCCACTTCAATTTTCTTACAGATATATTCGAGACGTTTCAAGATGTTTTCATAGGAAATGCGTTTGAAATCAAATCTTTGACACCTGGAAAGAATCGTGGCTGGTATCTTCTGAGCTTCTGTCGTCGCCAAAATGAATATGACATATTCAGGAGGTTCCTCCAGCGTCTTGAGCAGTGCATTGAATGCACCTTGGGACAGCATATGAACCTCGTCGATGATATAGACCTTGTATTTTCCTTTGGAGGGCGCAAATTTAACATGTTCACGCAATTCACGGATGTCATCCACGCTGTTGTTGGATGCCGCATCCATTTCCACAACGTCAATGAATTGATCTTCAAGTATGCTCAGACAATTTTCGCAAACGTTGCATGGATTTCCAGTGGTGTTGTCGAGGCAATTGACCGCTCTGGCGAATATTTTTGCGGTTGACGTCTTTCCTGTCCCCCGCGTGCCTGAAAAAATATAAGCATGTCCATAGGTTTTTGATGTGATCTGATTTTTCAGTGGTGAAGTGATATGGTCCTGACCGATGATCTCATCAAAATCAAGTGGCCGCCACTGTCTGTAAAGTGCCTGATATGACATTTCTTTCTCCTTGCTGATCGTCAATGATGGTTTGAATGATCTCTCTATTTTCTTCAATGAGCTTTTCAATAATTTCAATAATGTCGGGATGGAACTGCTTCCCTTTATATTGGATCAATTCTTTCAAAGCGTCGTCAATACTTCGAGCATGCGAGTACGATCTGGCCGATGTAATGGCGTCGAACGCGTCCGCGGCTCCAATGATCGCAGCGAACAGTGGAAGTTCTTCCAGAGCATGTGTCGGGTAACCCCGAAGGTCAAAGCGCGCATGATGGTAAAGGATGCCTTCACGGATGTCATCGCGCAAATGTATCGTATCCAAAATTTGTATCCCTTTTTCGGGATGAAGCTTCATGACTTCATATTCTTCGTTGGAGAGCTTTCCTCTCTTGATCAGAATATCCTGGTCTATTCCAATTTTGCCAACATCATGCAAAAGACCTGAAATTTCAACATTCTCAATCTCTTCATTACTATAGCCCATTTTTTTTGCTATTTCAACTGCAAATCTGGACACTCGTCTGGAGTGGCCTTCCGTGTATTTGTCTTTTGCCTCGATGACACTGACAAGCGCTTCGATGGTGTTGAAATACTGTCTTCTCAGCTTTTCATAGATGATGGCACGCTGAACCACTATGGATGCTTGATTGTTGAACATTCTAAGAATGTTGTAGTCATTGATTTTGATTTCCTGGACTAGTCCTATGCACATGATGGCGATGACTTTGCCTTCCACCTCCAGAGGTGCGAAAGCCATGTATTTGACAAAATCTCCAAGTTCGGAATCCTGCTTCTCAATTTTGACTTCAAGAGTATTGAGCCAAGCCTCATCAAAGTTCTTTTCCATTTCGAATTCCAAAAATTCTTCACGCGACAAATTTTTGGAGGTATATGTGACGAGTTCCCATGCGTTTTGATCATTGAGTGTATAAATGCATCCGAGCGAAAGATTAAAAAGATTCTCAAGTCTTTTTACAATGTTTTCGAGCAATTCCTCGACACTTCTGTTGCTGATCAACGCTGAGTTGATTTGATTGATGTAGTCCAGTTCTTTTTTCTTTCTTATAATACGGCTTTGAAGTGTGATTTCATCCCCGATGGATTTTCCGACACAAAGATAGGACCCATCCGACAGTTTAATGGTCTTGAAGCTTACGTATTCAAATGCGCCACCATCGTGGTTCCTATACCATATTCTTAAAAACATGGGTTCTTCGTTGGCTTGAAACAGAGCGGTGATTTTTGGCCCGTTTTCCTCGTTTCCACCTTGATAGAAGTCACTGAATGATTTCCCGATGCATTCTTTTTTGGAATAACCCAATCTGGATATGAAAAGTTCGTTCACATCCAAGACCACACCATGTGTATCCAATCTGACCAACAGTTGATCCGAGAACCCGGAGAGATTGCGATTAATGGTATCCTGCAATTCATAAGCTGTCGTGTTCAGCTGTTTTTCAATGTTAAGTTCGGCGGTTTTTGCTTTGAGTCTATTGATTTCCTCTTCCAACAAAGCGCTGTCTTTTTCCATCTGAGAACCGACGTTCAGTGCGAATTGCATGGAGCGAATCAATTTGACCAGTCGCTCCTCTCCATTGTTGAGAGGTTCCATTGCCTTGATCTGCTCAATCTGTTCTTCATGGTTCATGTCCAGCATCTTTGTGATTCGATTGCTTTTCTTGATCCTCATCAACATGAGTTTGTTCCAGACAAAGAAAATAAAGCCCTGAATAAGTACATAAACGGCTATAAAATCCGGTCTAAACACTCCACTTTCTTGAATGAACAACACCGCAGTAAGTGGGAGCAACATATAAAGCATGGTCGTCATATTAAACTTGAAACTCAGTTGCATCTTCATCATTACAGCCTCATTTATTGGTAAACACTTTTTATTATGTTATCAGGTTCATTTAATATCGCGCCAAGAATCTTAAGAAACTGACTGGAGTAAATGATGTTGCTCTTTTCATTCAGCTGTTCCATGGCAGATTCCATGGATTCAATTTTGAATTCCGTATTGAGCAACCAGTCCAAATCATTGGCAATCCTTATGATTTGAGCATAATAGGGTTGTTCGGTAAGTTCAGGATCACTATTGTTTCTCAGGTCATAATCCAGATGATGGTACTCGATCCCTTCCAGAACATCTTTGCTCAAACCTACTTTTTCAATCATACGTCTTCCGATTCTACTATGGTAATGAATATCCTTCAAATCCTCATTGTCGTAATCTGATGACAATTTTCCGACGTCGTGCAATAGTCCTGCCATATAAATCTCATCGATTTCATGCTCATTCAGATATAGTTTTTCAGCAATCGCCCTACAAATCTCTGCAACTCTCCTCGAGTGGCCGCTGAACCATTCCGAATTGATTTCAGATGCGGTCACAAAAGCTTCAACAGTCTTGAAATAGTTGGATTTGAGCTGATCATACAGCAATATCTTTTCAAGTGCTATCGTAAGATTGATGGATATGGCTTCAAACAGCGTCAGATTTTCCGTATTGAATTCATTGTCACTGACTATGGACATGATTCCAAAAGTCTTCTTATAATTGGCAAGTGGAATATATGCGATTTTTCCGCCTTTCCTCACGACATTCTCGACATCGGGATCGTTGAATAAAAGGTCTTCAACTCTGTTGATGAAAATCATTCTATTCTCATTGTAGGCATAACCCATATGAGACAACTCGGCTTCAACTTTGCTTTTAAGTATGAACTCTTTGCTGTAACCACTTAACGCTTTTATCTCCAATTCGTTATTATCATTCAACAATCTGATGGTTGTCGAATTCAAATTGTTCAAAAACGCGATTTTGTCGAGAGCCTCTTGAAGCGTCCCGCTGATTGTACTTCTACCGATGATTATTTTCCCGATCTCATTGATGACATGGAGATCTCTACTTTTCCTTAGGTAATTCTGATTCATTTTCTTTTCAAAATCTGTGGATTTCGAGGAATATAAAATGTATTTCACCGTATCGTTTTCGAATATACGAATGGACTTCCCTTCAAGTGCCAAATTGCCACTGTCCTCTTTGAATCGATACAATATACTGCCGAAATTCCTCTTATTGAATATTTCCATTTGATCTTCAGATATTTCAAGAAAATCCATCAAATTGCATATTTTTTTTCCTTTGCTTACATTGTTCTTGAATGCGCTGTTGATGAACTGGATCTGACCATGTGCATCTGTGATCCAAATTCTTTGAGGCAACAGATTCGCAAGCGCATCAAAAAAGTGTATGGCGTATTCTTTTTTATCCTTTAATGTTTTGACATCCGAATCGAGTGCCGACGACACCTTTTGTATGTTTTTCAGTTGGACTTCATAGTTCAACAGTTCCTCTTTTTGTTCTGCGATACTGAGCATTTTTTCTTCTTGTTCGTTTCTAAGTTTTTCAAATTTCAACTGGACTTGTTGTCGATCTTTGTCCCTGAACAGCATGTCTTTTATGCCGACAAATCTATTGAAATGAAGAATTTCCCTTTTTATCGCATATGTCATTCCAAATGCACCAAGAAGAATAATTCCTAATGACACATTAAGTCCTCTTGCGTTATAGGAAAGATTGAAGACCCTCAACTGGACAACGATGGCTGAAAGGACTACAAGACCATAGATCAAACTTAGAAGCATGATATTCTGTTTTCTTTCCAAGTCCTTTCACCCCCTAAATAAACCCTTAGTAAAATTATATTCGATTATGCCCTAAATGAAAACCTTCTTTGATAAAATAAAAAATCATCACTCTGATTAAAGAATGATGATTTCTTAATTACGCCGTGCACTCAGTTTCGAAATACCATTATAAGCGTAACCCGAGTAGTTGACTCAAACCAGGAACCCCCGCGGCACATAGGTGTTCAAGCTTACCGCTGCTTCCTTCCGGATCTGACGGGGTTCACAAGTACCTATTGCGCGGGACCCAATTATCAACATCACTTTCTTGGAGCAGACCCCACAATGGACGCCCTCGACTGAGCATCGACCCTGCTATAGCGGATTGCAGGTTACAAGGCACCGCTACCTCCCCGTCTAGCACGGCATAGATGATCAACTGGCGGAGAGAGCGGGACTCGAACCCGCGGGGCCTTGCGGCCTTACACGCTTTCCAGGCGTGCCCCTTAGCCAACTCGGACATCTCTCCATATTGTTTATCTCCTATTTTTGAAGAATGCTCTCAATATTGATTTGCATTCCTCTTCCAAAATCCCAGATTCTATTTCAGCATAATGATTGAGTCCCTTCATTTCAAAAAGATTGAAAATCGAGCCGCACGCACCTGCTTTATAGTCGCTTGCTCCGTACTTGACGGACCTGATTCTGGACTGATAAATAGCCCCACAACACATGGGGCAGGGCTCTATTGTAACATAGATGTCGCAGTCTGTCAAACGCCAACCTCCCAAGGTTTTGGAGGCCTCTTTGATTGCGTTGATCTCAGCATGCGACACCGCACATTCATCGCTTTCCCTCGTATTGTGGCCTCTACCGATTATTCTATCCTTATAGACTATGACCGCCCCTATTGGAACTTCATTGAAGACAAGCGCTCTTTCAGCTTCTTTCAATGCTTCACCCATAAAATATTCCGCTTGGTTCATGATGCCTCCACTAAAAATAAAAAAAGGCTAAAGACGTTTAAATCTCTAGCCTTGGGTCTACTGGCGCACCCGAGAGGAGTCGAACCTCCGACCTACCGCTTAGGAGGCGGTTGCTCTATCCACTGAGCTACGAGTGCAATGGTCTACTTGTTAAGATCACCATTGATGAAGTGATTCTTAAAATATACGGTTACACGATCGTTTTGATGTTGTAACGCACTTTGTCTGATATAAGGAACCTCTGAACCAAAATTATACACCGTTATTCTTGAGTTTTCAATACCCCTATCGATTAAATATTCTGTAACGGCCTGACTTCGCTTTCCACTGAGCACTAAATTTTCCTCAGTTTGGTCGAAATTAGGATAACCATTGACATGACCCTCTATTACTATTGGTTCCTCCGGATACGCCTCAAGAACCTCTATGAGAACATCAAGCTGCTCAATAGCATTTTCATCCAAAACAAATCGATCCTTTTCAAAATGGAAAATGAACAGCATCAATTTCATGTCTTCAAGCATTTCAATAGAATAGATTTTTTTGGGTTCCGGATCAGCAGGAAGCTCAAGTACATCCGGATCTTCTGGAGGCACAACAGGGACAGGTGTTTCCATCACTGGTGATTCTACCGGAGCCGGTTCGACATCAGGATTTACCTCTTCAGGCACAACCGCTTCATTGGCTTTGTTGTGTTCACTGATATAAATTCCACCATTGACCATGAATGCCACAATCAAGAGGACAAAAATACCAAGTACAACTTTCCCTCTCGTGGTTAATTTATACTGAGTCATATCACTACTTCTTTGGTTTGACGAATTCAACTAAGTTTATTATCTTTTGAATTTCATACTCAATCATAGTGTTCTGGTCTTCCTGGAATTTCTTGCGGTTCTTGTTGACATCCTTCAGGTCTTCAATACGCTTTTCAAGTTCACGAATTGTAGCGTCATTCCTATCAAATACTTCTTGGGTTGTAGAGACAGTCTCTTCCAAGACGGTGTTCAACGAATCAATCCTTTTATATGCATCGCTGAGCAGATCATCCAAACCGATATTGGATACTTTCATGATATTGAGCACAGTTTCTCTTTTGATGTCGAGTGGCAAATTCTCTGGAATCGCTTTTAGATAAACATCTGTCATGAATATCGTCTTTTTGACTTCTGAATCCAAATGGGCATTTCTATAAATCTCATCGATTGTCAGCATTTTATTTTTTTCATAGGCACCAATGATCAAATCCAACTTGTCGCTGATTTCATTTGGCGTGCTGACTGGTTCTTCCTCTTTGACCTTTGTCATTACTTCAACTTTTGGCTTTTCCTCTTTGAAATCCAAATTTCTTAGATCGGGTACATGTTCAGGATCGGGAATATTTTCTGTTTGAGTCACGATTTCTTTTTTTTCTTCTTCATTGTTAGTAACTTTAGGTTCTATTAGACCCATTTTCTCAAAAATTGATTTTTTAGGTACCACAGCTTAACCCTCCTAATTGACTTCATTTAGTTTGTTTTCCAGATATTGCAGTTTGCCTCTGTTGCTTTTGATCAAAGTCTTATAATTGTCAATGATTTCATCTTTAATGTTGATTTGATCCTTTTTCACATGAATCTGGTGATTGAGAATTTCAATAGCTCTTGAAAGATCCTCCAAAACGACTGACTTGATTTCAGAAATATCATTGTTTTCGTTTTGTAGACCGCTTGAAGAAACTTCTATGGTCTCTTTTATGATTTGCACACCCACATCATCTATGTAAGTTATGTTGCTTCTGGTATGAATGTGGTTTTTCAAAAGTTTTTTGTTCTTATTCACTTTTTTATAAATGGTGACTTTGCTCACACCCAACATCCTAGCTACTTCTATGACACGATACATGCGCTCACTCCACAATTCTTTCTATTTTTTTAAGCAAAGCATACTGAAATCGATTCAAAGCTTCTATATCTTCATTCACCTTGACCTGATACTTGATAATCATTTCGTCTTTGAGTTTCAGCTCCATATCCAAATTCATCAGTTCATTCTTTAAAATGTCCATTTTATCGATTAATATTTTTCTGTCTCTTTCAAATTTGGATAAAGGTCTATTTTTCTTTGCGGGATCAATGCTCTGTTCCGATTTGAAGCTATTGAATTCCCCTGGTGAACTCGATATGTCCTTAGAGAACAACGTCTTTAGAATCTCAAGTCCACGTTCATCAAAATAGGTTACTCCATCTTTTTTGTGGATGTTGGGATCGATCAATGTCTTGTGCGTAATCATCTTTTCAAATATCTCGGTTTTTTCTACACCTATCAATTCAGCAACTTCACTGACTTTATACAATATCAATCACCCCCAACAGTTAACAGTAAATTTACTGTTAATGTCCTAATTCGCTTGATTTAAGCTTTCTTCTTCTCTTTTCTATTCTACAAAAAAAAGCTCTACTATTCAAATGTTATTTTAAAAACGACATTTTTCTATAAATTCAAACCACACCTACCACAACAGAACCTATAGAATAGAATAGTGTATAGGTTAACACTCCATTGCAATGATTCAAAGTATTGTAAGCCCACTTACAGATGTGTGCTTTACAACTGCAATAAAAGGCATTATGAAACCAATGTATCATTGTGGGATTCGTTGTAATTAAAAAACAGTGCCCTATATAACACCTTGGCACTGTTTCAAAACAAGACATCTATTCTTGTGTATCATTTTGGTTTTCGTTCAGTTGTATCGATTTGATACTTTTCAAGCTTTCGATACAATGTGCTTCTTCCTATTTTCAATACTTCTGCAGTAGCTGAGATATTATTGTCCATGCGCTCATATACGTAACTGACATACTTTTTCTCTTGTTCTTCCAGCGAATGTATGTCGGGTTCCTTCTTATAGATCAGGTCAGACACATCAATGTAAGATTTATCTTTATTCTTTTCCTTCACTTCCTCCACGAAGCCTGATAAGTCTTTGAAGGTATTGATGTCCCTGCTCTTTGCAATAACTGAGATCACATCGTCTGATATGCGCAGTTCATATCTTTCCATTATTTTTTTTACTATCTCACGATAATCGTCTCTGAATACATCCAGGTTTTTTAGTTTGACGGTGTTCACTGAATAACGATTCATTAGTTTTAAATCTATTTTATCGCATTGGTCTTCAGAAGTGTAATCAGTTGTCAGAATTATATTTTGAGCTTTGTAATTGCTATATTTCTCACTTGTTTTGCTAATGATTTTTTCCTCAGTGTAAGCAGTTAACAGTTGTTTATTTTCCGGTGAGAGTGATTCAAAACATTCTATTACGACTGTCTCATATTGATACAGTGCCTTTTTTATGATTTCTGATTCCATTATCTTGGGAATATTACTGCCGTTTACGAGATAGGGTGACAGTCCATTAGAGTAACTCAAAAACCAAGCTAGAGTGGTTTTTCCAGATCCTTTTCCGCCCATGATCATGACTGGTGTGTTGATGACTGAAAGCCTGCTTAAACTCTGAATGAATATTTCTTTATATTTTTCTGGATAAGTGAAGTAATCCTCAAAGTGCAGTTCTTTCATTTCAGTTTCTACAGTCTTGGTTCTACGCTTTTCAAACTGTCTCAATTTTTCCTTAATAGCATTGATATCGAATTCCGTTGGCTGAAAACTGGCGATCAACATTATTGCGCCAATTAGATCCTCTTCTTCGCGTATTGGAATCCCATATGAATATAGCTCTGACCATGAGTTGAGATAATGTTCATGCTTCATCACAATTTGCTCAATACCTGATTTCAAAACAAGGGCTCCTGCATTTGTTCCTATACAATGTTCTTCAATACATTGTATATTTTCTATAGTTTGGTTTTCGGTTCTTCTGTAAATGACATTGTGGTTTTCATCAGCGATTACAAAATCATACGAAACAGGAATTATGGAATCCAAGTAATCAATGAAACTCGGATCAAATTTGTTGATGGTTTTTATTTTTTTGTTGTTTTGGCAAATGGTTCCATCATGATCAATTGACAATTGGCTCAATCTGCATTTATACCAAGAAATTGAAATATCATCTCTGACCACATTTCGATTCAGTCTACCTGATTCTATGAAATGATCTTTTGCATCCTTTAAATTCATAGTACTCATCAAAAAGCCTCATATTCTCTCTGTATTGATTTTTTGTGTTTTAACGAATCTTAGTATTAGAGTTAAAACATTTCATCATTCAGACATCAAAAAAATTACATTATATGGTAATTCATTCCCCAAATACATACATTTTGTGTTTTGAGAATCTGATCTTGGAAGGTGTGGTACCAATCAGGTTGCCGTCCACATTTATTTGATATTGTGCGCCTTCGACTTCTATGGAAATTTCTTTACCTCGATCGTAAATCACTTCCTCAACTTCTCCCAAACGACCTTTGTAAACTTTACCGATTTCCTTCATGAATTTCAACTTTGAAACATTGTTCACCAGGCAAACTTCAAATAGTCCATCATCGATTTTGGCATCAGGACAAACATTCATCCCGCCGCCAATATATTTTCCGTTCCCTACTGCGATCAAAATCATATTGCCTTTATATTCACGATCGTCAACAGTTACTTTTGTTTGTTGTGCTTTAAATACGAGACCAGATTTTAATGTGCTGATCAAATACGCCGGGTGTCCAGGAAACACCTTTTTGAGTTTTTCAGTGTCTCTTATGATCGGTCCATCTATTCCAAAAGAGCATACATTAATAAAATAATGTTCATTCACTTTTCCCAAATCTACAATCCTGACTCTATTTTCAATGACATTTTTAAGGATCTTAACTATGTTTTTTTCGTTATTCAACGATTTGATAAAATCGTTACCAGTACCCCAAGGGATTATACCGACTTTATAAATGATATTTATTGAATAATCAAGTCCATTGATCAATTCCGATAGTGTACCATCTCCACCAACAGCAATAAACTCGTTGATTCCTTCTTTACTTATTGTGTTTGCTAATGCTGTTACATCGCCTTTGTTTTTTGAAAGCACAATTTTGAGTTCAATTGTATCTTTGTATTTATTGAATACATCTTTTATTATTGGAAGTGTATCGATCGTTTTGCCATTCCCTGCTACCGGGTTCACTATAATTGCAATTTTTCTCATTTTAATGGCTCCAATTCTCATCTTTTCTATATTGTAACACATATATGTTTCACGTGAAACAAAAAAACATAGCTCAAAATCCGAACTATGTTTCACGTGAAACATTATTGCTTATTGATCAAATCAATAATTCTATTTAAATCGTCAATATTATAAAAATCAATTAAGATTTTCCCTTTACCTTGTGTTTCTTTGATAGTAACTTTCGTACCAAATGACACTGAAAGTTCATCTTCCAAATTCACAATTTCTCGCAGTTTATTATGTGGTTTAGTTATTGTTACTGAACGCTCTTTGAAGTACTTTTCAAAGTTCTTGACCAAATCCTCAGTCATGCGAACACTAAATGCTTCAGAAACAATCTTATCATACGCCATCTTGCGTTTCTTAGGTTCTTCAAGCGCCAGTAAAGCTCTACCGTGCCCATTGGAGATAGTACCTTCTACAATGCCATCTTGTATAAAAGACTCAAGTTTCATCAATCTCATGGTGTTAGTGAGGTAAGATCTGCTTTTTCCGACTATTTTACTGAGTTTTTCTTGTGTAATCTTATATTCATCAATCAATTTATGATAAGCCATTGCTTCTTCAATAGGATTTAGATCCTCGCGCTGGACATTTTCAATCAAAGCAAGCTGCGCAATTGTAAAATCATCGACATCTTTGATGATAGAAGCTATTTTTTTCACACCAAGGTGTTTTGTGGCGCGCCATCTTCTTTCACCAGCTATAATCTCGTAAAAACTGCCTTTTCTCTTCAGAACTATCGGTTGCAGCAATCCATGCTCCGATATGGAGTCTCCAAGAGAAGCAATTCTTTCCTGATCAAAATGTTTACGGGGTTGATCCTTATTTGGGATAATGAGATTGACATCAATTTCCTGTATCAACTCTCCAAGCTCATTGATGTTCTTTTCGATATTTTGCATAGACTCTGTCGGTATGAGTGCACCAAGGCCTTTTCCCAATCCACTTTTCTTAATGCTCATTATCTTCCTCCAAATCTAAAAATTCATCTGCCAATTCCAAATAAGATTCCGCACCTTTAGACTTTCGATCATAATGTATGATCGGGAGCCCGAAGCTAGGAGCTTCTGCCAATCTTATGTTTCTAGGAATAATGGTCGCGTACACCAATTGCTTAAAATGTTTTTTAACTTCTTCAACAACCTGAATGGATAGGTTCGTACGTCCATCGAACATGCTCAACAATACACCTTGTATTTCCAGGTTGGAATTTATGCTTTTCTTCACAAGATTGAAAGTGTTGACCAACTGGCTGACACCTTCAAGAGCGTAATACTCACACTGAATTGGAATCAAAACACTATCTACTGCAACAAGAGCATTTATGGTCAGTAATCCGAGAGATGGGGGACAGTCGACAATAATATAATCATATGCGTCCTTGACCTTGAGAATTTGCTTTTTCAGTAAAAACTCACGGTCTTCAAAATCGATGAGTTCAATTTCGGCACCAGCCAAATCCACACTACCAGGTAATATATCCAAACGTTCAAAACTCGTATGAAGAATGACATCTTCAATGGAAGCTTCGTTGATCAATACATGATAAATGGATTTCTCAAGTGAATTCTTGTCAATGCCGACGCCACTTGTAAGGTTCCCTTGAGGGTCGTTATCTATCAATAAGACTCGTTTACCTTTCTCTGCCAATGCCGCCGAAAAATTGACAGCAGTCGTTGTTTTGCCCACTCCGCCTTTTTGATTAAAAATTGCAATCGATTTGCCCATGTTGCCTCCTAATTGTTAACCACTAACAACATTATACTAAAATTTCACACATAAAAAAAGAGAACAATTGAATTATTCACTCAATGTTCTCATTTAAATTATAAAGGTGATTTTTTGGGTACTCCAGCTTTACGCGGATATTTTTTACTTATATTTCCATTTTTTCTTATGATCAACATGTCGCGTTCACCATACTGCTCTGGCAACTCAAATTGCTTGATTTCAACCAATTCTGAATTCAATAGTCTCAAAGCGTTTTGAGCATCATCAAGTTCTGATTTGGATTTCAGGCTTTTGTATGCGATGAAATATCCATTCACTTTCACAAAAGGCATGACAAACTCGAGCAACAATCTCAACTCAGCGACAGCCCTGGAAACAGCAAAATCATACTTTTCCCTATAAATCGGATTTTGTCCGTAATCTTCGGCACGACCGTGCACCAACTCCATGTGATCAATATCAAGTTCACTATTGACCATCTGTATGAAACCGATTCTTTTGTTGAGCGCATCCAAACAAGTCATGTGAACAGATGGGTTCATGATTTTAATGGGAATTGCTGGAAATCCAGCCCCGGTACCGATGTCGATCACTTTTTTATCTTGGAGATCGAACCCAAGCTTCTCAATAAGAACAGAATCCAAAAAATGTTTGACACATACTTCATCGTAATCTACGATTCCTGTCAGATTGTATTTTTCATTCTCACTGATCAACAGTTCAAAATACCGATCGAATTGATTTTTCTGAATATCAGTCAAAGGAATGTTCATTGCATCAAAATATTTATTCATTATTCGATTTCCTCCGTCTTGTTTGCTCCAGAAAAACCAAAAGCACAGAAACATCAGCAGGGGAGACACCTGAAATTCGCGAGGCCTGTCCAATGGACTCAGGCTTGATTTCATCCAGCTTTTGTCTAGCTTCCAGTCTCAAACTCTCAATGGAGGAGTAATCAATATCAGCAGATAACTTCTTGTTTTCAAGCGATTTGTATTTTTCAACTTGTTGAAGTTGCTTTTTAATATACCCTTCATATTTGAGAGTGACCTCGACTTGTTTTATGACATCTTTGGTCAAATATTCAGGTCGAGTGTTGTCAATGGATTCAAGATCCTTATAGTAAATTTCAGGACGCTTCAACAAATCTGCCATTCTGACACTTTGAGTGACAGTGGGGATGTCCATTGCAGTCAAAATAGGGTTCAGATCACTTTCCTTCAAATTGAGAGCTAAAACTCGTTTCATCTCTTCCTCAATCATCTGAATCTTGGTGTTAAATCTATTGATGCGGCTTTCCTTGACAAGACCGATGTCATAACCCCTTTGAGTCAATCTGAGATCGGCGTTGTCTTGTCTGAGCAGTAATCTGTACTCGGCTCTAGACGTCATCATGCGGTATGGTTCATCAGTGCCTTTGGTCACTAGATCGTCAATCAAGACTCCTATATATGCTTCCGACCGGTCCAAGATGAAAGGTTCCTTACCTTGAACTTTAAGCGCTGCATTGATTCCTGCAACAAGTCCCTGAGCGGCGGCTTCTTCATACCCGGAAGAACCGTTGAACTGTCCAGCTGAAAAAAGACCTTCAATGTTTTGGTATTCCAGTGAAAGTTTCAGATGTAGCGGGTTGATGCAATCGTATTCTATGGCATATCCGGGTCTCATGATTTCACATCTTGATAGACCTGGAATTGACCTCATGAAAGCGAGCTGAACATCCTCAGACATACTTGAAGACATGCCCTGCACATACATTTCATTGGTGTCGCGACCTTCAGGTTCAATAAAAAGTTGATGTCTTTCCTTATCTTTGAATCGAACGATCTTAGTCTCGATGGATGGACAGTATCTTGGGCCGGTGCCTTCGATCACTCCAGAAAAAAGGCTGGATTTATCCATGTTGTTTAATATGATCGTGTGCGTTCCCATATTCGTATAACTCAACCAACAAGGCATTTCATCGAGTTCGACGTGGTCGTTCATGAAAGAAAAAAGTTCATAGTCCTGATCGCCCCATTGCACTTCCATTTCATCGTAATCGAGCGTTCGAGCGTCGATTCTGGCTGGTGTGCCGGTTTTGAATCGTCTGAGCTCAAAATTTTGGGCTTTGAGATTATCAGACAGCGCATAAGAACCTGCAAGACCGTTGGGACCACTTGTAAGCACAGCGTCACCAATATATATTTTGCTTCCGAGATATGTTCCTGTTGCCAACACAACCGTCTCGGCACCATAGTAGGCGCCGGTCGCTGTGAGCACACCTTTTATTTTGTCATCCTCTATATCCAGACTGATGACTTCAGCTTGTTTGATATGAAGATTGTCTGTATTTTCGAGTACTTTCTTCATTTCAGTGTGATATTTGTTTTTGTCAGCTTGTGCGCGAAGCGAATGAACTGCCGGACCTTTGGAAAGATTCAGCATCTTGCTTTGGAGAAATGATTTGTCTATATTTAGACCCATCTCACCACCTAGAGCATCTATTTCCTTGACGAGGTGTCCTTTACCGGTTCCACCTATGGACGGATTACATGGCATCATGGCTATGGAATCCAAATTGATGGATAGTATTAAAGTCTCCACACCCATTCTAGCGCTTGCAAGAGCAGCTTCACAGCCGGCATGTCCAGCACCGACAACTATGCAGCCATAGTGTCCTGAATGATAAGTTCTAACCATTGATTTCTCCTTATTTGCCTAAACAAAAATTGCCAAAGATGTTGTTGAGTAAATCTTCTTCGACACTTTCACCGGTGATATGTCCCAAATTGAGTATGGCTTCCTTCACATCCACTTCGATAAAGTCATACGGCAGGTGATTTGAAGTGGCGTTCATGGCATCTGATATATTTTTATGAGCCATTTCCAAATGGTTTATGTGTCTTGTGTTGCTTACAATTTCACTAGGATTGATTTCTATATCGTCATCCAAAAGCATAGTGGATATCGCATTTTCAACCAAATCAATACCAATTTCCTTTTCGACGGACGTTTTGATGATTATTTTATCGTTGAGATGACGATTGATTTCACTTTCATCTATTCTGATTTCCAGATCGGTCTTGTTGATGATGACGATGGCATGCTTGTTTTTCACATGTTCCATGAGATCCAAGTCCTCATCTGAAAGTGGCTCTGATGCATTGAGGACAAAAATGACGAGATCCGCTTCATTGAATGATATTTTTGAACGTTCGACACCGATTTTCTCTACGACATCCTCAGTCACTCTAATCCCGGCTGTATCCACCAATCGGATAGGAATGCCTCCTATGTTCATATACTCTTCAATGACGTCTCTTGTGGTTCCGGGCACATCCGTCACTATGGCCCTTGAGTCTTTGAGCAGTGCGTTCATCAGACTGGATTTACCGACATTCGGCTTTCCGATGATCACAGTTTTAAGTCCATCTCTGATGATCTTGCCGTTGTTAGATGATTTTAGCAGGGTGGCTACCTGTTTTTGAACATTTGAAAGCGTATCCAATATTTCAGAATACGTTATATCTTCAATATCCTCTTCCGGATAATCAATACCAACTTCAACTTGGGCCATCAAAGTCATCATGGCATCTCTCATGGTTCTGACACGCTTGGAAAGATGACCCTCAAGTTGATTCATCGCCATGTCATAACCACGTTTCGTCTTTGAGCCAATGAGATCCATAACGGATTCAGCCTGTGCGAGATCTATTCGTCCATTTAGAAAGGCACGCTTAGTGAACTCACCACGTTCAGCCATTCTTGCGCCTTTTTTCAAAAGCAGGCTGAGTATTGCCCTGATGGGTACAAGACCACCATGACAATTGATTTCGACGACATTTTCTTTGGTATAGGTTCTAGGTCCGAACATCTTGACGATCAAAACCTCATCGAGGATTTCGTCACCCTCCATAATCCAGCCATACACCATTTTTTTATCTTCATTTGGATCTTTACCAAAGGGTTTGAAAACCGAATCAATGATTTCAAAAGCTTCAGCGCCGCTCATTCTTATGATTCCAATGGCTCCTTCACCAATTGGTGTCGAAATGGCCACAATTGTATCAAAATACATAGCATGCTCCTTTAAATTAAAATATAACCCAGTTGAGCACTGGGTTATAAGGATTAGTTCACTTTATTTTTTTTGTAGTCAAAATAAATGACAACTTTTCTATAAGGTTCGTCGCCCTCAGACTTGGTGCTTACATTTGGATTGTTTTGAAGAGCAGAGTGGATGATTCTTCTCTCATATGGATTCATTGGCTCCAAAACTACATTTTTACGGGTCTTTTTGACTTTGTAAGCGAGTTTGTCCGCCAAATTCTCAAGAGTCTCTTTTCGCTTCATTCTGTAGTTTTCTGTGTCCAGGACAACTCTGATATATTCGTCTCTGCCTTTGTTGACCACAAGACTGATCAAATATTGAAGTGAATCCAGTGTCTGTCCTCTTTTACCGATCAAAATCGCCATATCTTCGCCATTCATGTTGATGCTGAGCGTCTCGTTCTCTTGCTTTATATCCAAATCAGCCTTAATATTCATTTCTTTAAGTACGCTTTCAAGAAAATTTCTGGCTACATCCGTAACCGAGTTCTTCTTGCTGACTTTGATTTTGAATTCTTTGGCACCGAATCCTAAAAATCCCTTAGCACCTTCTTCAACGATTTCATAATCGACCTCTTCTCTGGTCACTTCCAAATCAATCAAAGCAAGTCTAAGTGCCTCTTCTACACTCTTACCTGTTTTTTCCACAAATTTCATTACGCTTTTTCCCCCTTAGCCGGCTTATTCATTAAATATTGCTGAACGAGTTGGAATAAGCTACCTACAGTCCAATACAAAATCAAGCCTGCAGATAATGATTTACCCCAAAATAGAATCATCACTGGAAAGATCGTTTGCATCATTTTCATAGAGCTGTTTTGTCCCGCACTTCCACTGGCTTGCGCGCTATTCATTGAATTCATTTGGAAGTAGGTGAGTGCGGCGGACATAACTGGCATGAGGCCAGGCAGTCCGATCAACCAAGCAGGACCTGTCGAAAGGATATTGCTGATCAAGTCCGGGCTTGATAAATTCTTCATCCATAAGAAAGATTGTTGTGTCGCCAGTTCAAGCAAATCAGGATTATTAACAAATACATAGGTCCCAGGCTCTCTTAAGGCTGTGAACAGACCTATGATGATTGGAAATTGGATCAAAAGTGGCAAACAACCGCTGAGTGGATTGTAATTATGCTCTTTGTAGAGTTCTACCATCATTTGATTTTGCTTTTCTTTGTTGTCTTTATATTTTTCTTGAATTTCTTTCATTTTAGGTTGTAATGCTGCCATTGCCTTAGAAGATCTCAATTGTTTAATCGTAAAAGGCATTAAAATCAGCTTTGTCAACAATGTGAAAATGATGATCGCCACACCATAATTTTGGACCAACTTATAAATTAACCCCAGTAAATATCCGAATACCTCTGCAAAAATAGACAATTAATTTTCCTCCTGAATTATTCTAATGGATCATATCCGCCTGGATGGAACGGATGACACTTGAGAATTCGTTTGATGCTCATCCAGCCACCCTTCAGAGCGCCATATTTTTCAATTGCCAACATGGAATACATGGAACATGTCGGATGAAACCTGCAACTGCTTCCAAGTAAAGGCGACAGGAATCTACGATATAATTTTATCATAAAAATCAAAAAATACTTCATTTAATACACACTTTCAAAAAAATTTAAATACCGGCCTTCTTTAGAAGATACCGGAATGATTTTTTTATCTCCATATAACCTGCTTCTGATGCACGCACTCTCGCAATGATCACAATATCATTATTTTGTTCAGCTCTGTAATTGAGTCTGAAAACTTCTTTGATGAGGCGTCTGATTCTATTACGCACGACACTCTTGCCCACTTTTTTGCTGATGGAAAGGCCCAAACGGGAGTATCCAAGTTTGTTAGGGTAGACATACATAACCAGATAACGATCGGCATAAGATTTTCCATGCTTATAAACCTTCGAAAATTCAGAAGTCTTTTTTATGCTTTCATAAGACATTTGACCTCCAGACAAAGAAAACCCTACTTACAAAAAAAGACCACTGACTGCGGTCTTTTAATTCATTAAGCAGATAATTTCTTTCTACCTTTTCTTCTTCTCGCTTTAAGAACATTTCTACCTGCACTTGATTTCATTCTCTTACGAAAACCGTGTTCAACTTTTCTTTGTCTCTTTTTTGGTTGGTAAGTTCTTTTCATTTCAGCACCTCCTTATACATGTCAAATAATTTATATGAACATTTTTTTTTCACATAAGTCTGCTAAAACATTATAACGTTTAGGCCCATCTATGTCAACCCTATAGGAAGCTTTGACAATTTATTAATAAAAACTTCACCTGTCACAATATATAGTTTTATGAAAAGACAAAATTACAGATATAGTAGTTATAAACAACTTTTATCATAACTTGTGTATAAAAAAGCCGTTTAATCCACAAAATAAGATTTCAAAAAAGCTTAATAATTTTGTCCACAAAAAAATGATTATTAAATTACATCTCTTTTTTGTGGATAAGTTTGAAAACTGTCCGGAAATTTGTTAGAATAATTTGTACTCACAAAAAACAATTTAACAATCCCCAGATTTGTGGATAAGTATGATTTGTTGATTATTTATCATTTTTTTTTGGCATTTTAGCGTTTTCATTGTGAGTAGTGTTGATAAAAAGAGTGCTTTTCTGTTGATAACTCTTATCACCCTTTTTTTATCCACAGTTTTATAAGACCATTTTTTTGCAAATTTCATTACTATTATAATGCAATCTTATCAACAATGCCATTAGGATTTTGTGGGTAAGATCAGTATTTAGGAGGATAACACATGGACGATCAATTAATCACCGTATGGGACCAGGCTCGAGAAATCATGCGCAACGAACTAATGACTGTCAGTTTCAGCACATGGATAGAGACTATAGATCCTATCGCAATCGAAGGCAACACGCTGATTCTTCAAACGACTGGCAATCTCAACAGAAATGTACTTGAGAACAGATACAACGACCTCATCAAGAACACGATCAAGCACATCACCAATCAGGACTATATCATCAAGTACATCATTCCTGAAGAGAATTCCATCGAGCTCAAGAAGCAACGTGACATTCAAATAGGTGATTTTTTTGAGAACAACAACCTTAATCCACGTTATACTTTTGATGAATTTGTAGTGGGCAACAGCAACAGATTTGCTCATGCGGCATCTCTCGCCGTCTCCGAATCGCCTGCAAAGGCATACAATCCACTTTTCCTATATGGAGGCGTCGGACTCGGAAAAACGCACTTGATGCATGCCATCGGTCATTATATTCTTTCACAGAACAAAAATTCGAGAGTTTTTTATGTTTCAAGTGAAAAATTCACCAATGAACTGATCAACTCCATCAAAGATGATAAGAATGAGGAATTCAGAAACAAATACAGGACAGTAGATGTGCTCCTGGTGGACGACATTCAATTCATAGCCGGCAAAGAAAGAACGCAAGAGGAATTTTTCCATACATTCAATGCGCTTTATGAAGCCAATAAGCAAATCATTGTATCATCCGATCGACCGCCAAAAGAAATTCCTACATTAGAAGACAGGCTTCGTTCAAGATTCGAGATGGGTCTCATTTCAGACATACAAGCTCCTGACTTTGAAACGCGCATCGCAATCTTAAGAAAAAAATCGGAAAGGGATCGTGTAGATATCCCTGGTGAGGTTTTTGAATTCATAGCCACCAAAATAAAATCCAACATCAGAGAACTTGAAGGTGCGCTCAACAGAGTAGTGGCCTACGCGTCACTCACCAAGAAAGAAGTCGATATCACACTGGTCAATGAAGCCCTTAAAGACATATTCTCATCCGCACAGGCTCGTAAAGTGGATGTCAATCTCATTAAACTTACCGTTGCGGAATATTTCAATATGAAAGTGGATGATTTTGAATCCAAGAAAAGAACCAGACAAATCGCCTATCCGAGACAGATCGCAATGTACATCTCCAGAGAGCTCACAGATCTCTCGCTTCCCAAGATAGGGGAGGAGTTCGGTGGACGTGACCATACGACTGTAATCCACGCCTGTGACAAAATCAATACTGAGATCAAGGCGGATTATGAGATGAAAAACAAAATAGACAGCATCATCAAGGAAATCAAAGGTGAATAATATTACCCTGTTCGTATGTGTACTCTTTTTCTGTGGATAAAAATTAAAGTGTGAGTTTTTTATCCCCTGTTGATATCTTTGATTTTTTGAAAAAGTTGTCAACAAGATAATTTTGTCCAGGATGTATCCTATATGACGGCTGCAGGGCTTGTCCACAAATTAACAGCCCCTACTGCTATTACTACTTATTTTTATTAAATATTTTATTATTTAAGGAGGCCCTAAAATGAAATTCAAATGTCAGCAACAAGAACTCTCCGCAGCAATCAATATGGTTACAAAAGCTGTCTCGTCCAAAACGACATTGCCAATCCTGTCGGGCATCTATTTTGAAGCAAAAGGCGATCAGCTCAGACTTATAGGAAATGATCTCAATTTAAGCATAGAAACGTTTATGGACTCCATTATAGAAAAAGAAGGCAGCACTGTAATTCCAGCACGTCTTTTTTCTGAACTGATCCGAAAATTACCCAATGCCGAAATTGAGTTTGAAGTAAATGAAACCAATGTGGTCTCCATCCATTGCATGGAATCCAGTTTCAAACTCGTCGGACTTCCAGGAAACGAATATCCGGAATTGCCTGAAATAGATGATAAGAATTCTTTCCTGATGGACAAGGAACTTTTCAGCAATATGATCAGACAAACCCATTTTGCGATTTCACAGGATGAGTCACGACCAATTCTCACTGGAGCACTGCTCGAAATTGAAAACGGAAAATTCAACATGGTTGCAATCGACGGATTCAGAATGGCCATCAAACGAGCAATCGTTAAAACGGATTTAAACAAAAAGGCTGTCGTTCCAGGTAGAACGCTCAGTGAAATCAATAAAATTCTCTCGCAAATGGATCAAAAAGGCGATCTAAGAATTTCTTTTGATGACAAACAAGTGTTGTTCAGCATGAATAAGTTCAAAGTATATTCGAGATTACTTGCTGGCGAGTTCATCAACTACAACCAAATACTGCCTAATGAATACAAAGCTTTGGCTTTCGTTTCAACAGATGAGTTTTTGACTTCCATCGACCGTTCTTTCCTGATGGCAAGAGAAAATAAAAACATAGCGATCAAACTTGAAGTCAAAGATGATTTCATTAGAATTTCATCCAATTCGGAAATGGGAAGTTCAGTTGAGAAAGTGAAAATCAAACTTGAAGGTCAGGATCTTGAAATTGGATTCAATCCTAAGTATTTGATTGACGCACTCAAAATCATTGACAGTGAGAACATAAAAATGGAATTCATCAACAACGTCAGTCCATGTATCATCAGACCTGATGACAGTGACAATTACACCTATCTAGTGCTGCCATGCAGAATATCCAAGTAGGAGATATCATGAAAAAAGTATTCATAGAAACAGAATTCATCAAACTGGATCAGCTGCTCAAGTTCGCTGAAGTAGTGGATTCCGGTGGTACCGCAAAATCACTTATCTTGGATGGCTTCGTATCCATGAACGGTTCTGTATGCACTCAAAGAGGCAAAAAAGTCTTTCACGACGATTTCATTGATGTGGTCATACCTGGTGTTGAAGGTTCTGAAAACGAATCTATCCGAATAAAAGTGATTAAGAGGGTGTAGAGCTTGAAAATCAGATCGATTGTCATTGAGAATTATCGCAATTACGAACAAGTGAAACTGAATTTTGATGAAAAATTAAATATTATTGTGGGTGACAACGCACAAGGCAAAACCAATCTCCTAGAAGCCGTATATGTTTCAGGATTTGGCAAGTCTTTCAGAACCAACAAGGAATCCGATCTGATTCATTTCGATAAGGAATTCGGAAGTGTGCGCATTGAAATTCTCAAAGACAATGGACTACTGGAGACTATCGAGTATAGAATTCTTTCAAACAACAAGAAAGCATTTCTGATCAACGGGGTCAATATCACAAAAATATCGGAGTTGCTAGGAACGGTAAACATTATTCTTTTTTATCCCGATGACTTGAAACTGATCAAGGACAGTCCACAAGAAAGAAGAAAATTCATCAATCGTGAACTTTCACATATCAACAAGATCTATTGTCTGGACATTATCGAATATAGTAGAATTCTGGTTCAGAGAAATGAACTCCTTAAAAAAATGAGTTATAAACCTGAATTCAAAGATATGGTGGAGGTATGGGATGAACAACTTTCTGATAAAGGTGCCAGGCTAATAGTCAAAAGAAACCAGTTCATCCATTCACTCGATGAGATCAGCAGAGATATCCATAGTCGAATAACAGACGGAAAAGAACAATTGTCGGTTAAATATATTACTGCTGTCAAAAATAGGGATAATTATGATACAATAAAGTTTGAGCTTTTGGATCAGCTAAAGAAAAACAGTGAAATGGATTTTAGAAGAGGATTCACATCAGTGGGACCTCACAGGGACGATTTGGAGATTTTAATCAATGGCATCAACATAAAATCATTTGGTTCACAAGGGCAACAGAGGACGGCAGCCCTTTCACTCAAATTATCGGAAATAGAGATTGTGAAAAATGAAGTCGGTGAGTATCCCATACTCTTGCTCGATGATGTCATGAGCGAACTGGACATCAACAGACAAAAGGATTTGATTTATGCGATCAAAGGGGTCCAAACCATCATAACAACAACAGATATTAAAAATCTTTTGGATGATTACATCAATGATTCTAAAATTATTAAAATAAAAAATGGAAATGTTATTGGCCATTAGGAGGTTGAAAAAATGTCAAATCAAGCATATAATGCTGATCAAATTCAGGTTTTGGAAGGTTTGGAAGCCGTAAGAAAAAGACCTGGCATGTACATTGGATCTACAAGTTCACGAGGATTGCATCACCTTGTGTATGAAATAGTGGACAATAGTATAGATGAAGCATTGGCTGGTCACTGTAAAACAATCAATGTAACCATAGAGCCTGAAAATATCATCACTGTCGAAGATGATGGTCGTGGTATGCCAATCGATATGCATCACAAGATGGGATTGCCTGCAGTGGAAGTCATCCATACTGTCCTTCACGCAGGAGGAAAGTTCGGTGGAGGAGGCTATAAGGTTTCAGGTGGACTCCATGGCGTTGGCGCATCTGTAGTCAACGCACTATCAGAGTGGTTTGTGGTCGAAGTCAAAAGAGATGGAAAAATTCATAGAATTGGATTTGAAAGAGGCAAGACGGAAGAGCAATTGCATGTTGTCGGAGAAGTGGACAACAATTCTGTCACAGGTACCAAAACTTCATTCAAAGCGGACCATTTGATTTTTGAGACTTTGGATTATGATTTCACAATCATAGAGTCAAGATTGAGGGAGCTTGCATTTTTGAATAAAGGTGTTGCCATCAATATTTCGGATTTGAGAGGCGATGTTCCAAAAACATCACAATTCATATATGAAGGCGGAATCAAAGAATTTGTCAAATATTTGAATGTCAATAGAAATGCCATTCATGATGATGTGATCTATGCCGAGCAAAACAATGAAGTGAACAACGTCGAAATAGCCATGCAATATACAGACGGATATTCAGAAAACGTATTCACATTCGCCAATAATATCGGTACACAAGAAGGTGGTACGCATCTGGTCGGTTTTAGAGCCGCAATGACTCGTGTCATCAATGATTATGGCCGCAAAAAAGGCTTCATCAAAGAAAAAGATGAGAATATGACAGGTGAGGACGTTCGTGAAGGTGTTACCGCCATTATTTCCGTCAAACTTGAAGACCCACAATTCGAAGGACAAACCAAGACAAAACTGGGCAACAGTGAAATCAGAGGCGTTGTTGAATCTGCAGTCTCAGAAATGCTTCAGATTTATCTGGAAGAAAATCCAAACCACGCAAAAGTCATCATAGACAAATGTTTGACTTCCGCAAAAGCTAGAGAAGCGGCCCGTAAAGCCAGAGAACTCACCAGAAGAAAAGGTGCGCTCGACGGTATGACACTTCCAGGCAAATTGGCGGATTGTTCAGAAAGAGATCCGATGAAGACAGAGATTTATATCGTCGAGGGAGATTCGGCTGGCGGTTCCGCAAAAATGGGACGTGATAGAAACATTCAGGCCATATTGCCACTTAGAGGCAAAATAATGAATGTTGAAAAAGCCAATTTTTCAAGAATATTCAGTTCTGCCGAAATCAGGGCATTGATTACCGCAATCGGTTGTAGCATCGGTGACGAGTTCGATATCACCAAATTGAGATACGGCAAAATATTCATCATGACGGATGCCGACGTTGACGGTGCTCACATCAGAACACTCATTTTGACATTTTTATTCAGATTCATGCGTCCTCTTATCGAGCAAGGACATATCTATATCGCCATTCCTCCACTTTACAAAGTGAAAAAAGGCAGAAATATCTATTATCTGTATTCAGATAAGGAAATGAATAATTTGCTTACTGAAATAGGCAGACAAGGCATCACTATTCAACGTTACAAAGGTCTTGGTGAGATGAATGCAGAGCAACTTTGGTCCACAACCATGGATCCGAGTGTTCGTACAATCATGAAAGTGACAGTGGATGATGCCGTCGAAGCGGATTTGATATTTTCAACGCTTATGGGTGAAAAGGTGGAACCAAGAAGAGAGTTTATTGAAAATAATGCGAAATATGTTAAAAATCTTGATATCTAGGAGGATAAAGCGTTGAGTGACGATCAAAACAATGTAATAGATGAGTCATTGGATGAAGTGAACAATTCCATGAATGAAAACGAAACGGTCATCCTTATAGATGTAATGGATGAAATGAAAAATTCCTATATGGACTATGCGATGAGCGTCATAGTAAGCCGTGCGCTTCCAGATGTACGTGATGGTCTGAAGCCCGTCCATAGAAGAATACTCTATGCAATGAATGATGTTGGATTCACACATGACAAACAACATAGAAAATCCGCACGTATTGTCGGTGAAGTCATCGGTAAGTACCATCCACACGGTGACTCCTCCATTTACAATGCCATGGTTAGATTTGCACAAGACTTCTCCATGAGATATCTCTTGGTGGATGGTCATGGTAACTTTGGATCGATTGACGGTGACGGCGCTGCCGCCATGCGTTATACCGAGGCTAGAATGACCCGTCTTTCAGCTGAACTCTTGAAGGACATAGAAAAAGAAACTGTGGATTTCAGACCCAACTTCGATGAGACTGAAAAAGAACCAGTCGTTTTACCAAGTCGATTTCCAAATTTGCTTGTCAACGGATCAAACGGTATAGCTGTAGGTATGGCCACATCCATTCCACCTCATAATTTGGGTGAAATAATAGACGGCACCATCAAACTGATTGACAATCCGGATACGGATGTCTTTGAACTGATGGAAGTCATCAAAGGTCCAGATTTTCCAACAGGAGCCGAAATAGTAGGCGTCGAAGGTATCAAACGCGCCTATAGAACAGGCCGCGGAAAGCTTATTTTAAGATCAAAAACCGAAATTGAAGAAATGAAAAATGGAAAAACAAGAATCATAGTCACAGAAATCCCTTATCAGGTCAACAAATCCAAATTGATCGAAGGCATAGCCGACTTGGTAAAGAGTAAAAGAATAGACGGTATAACAGATCTTAGAGACGAAAGTAACAGAAACGGCATAAGAATTGTCATTGAACTCAGAAGAGATGTCAATGCCAATATCATTGTCAATCAGCTCTACAAGAATTCACAACTTCAAACAACCTACAGTCTGATTCTCTTGGCGCTTCATAATGGAGAACCAAGAGTGCTCAACCTCAAGGAAATATTGGTTGCTTATTTGGAGCATCAAAAAGTTGTCGAAAGAAGACGTGTTCTTTACGATTTGAAAAAAGCAAGAGATCGTGCCCATATTTTGGAAGGTCTTAGAATCGCAATTGACAACATCGATGAAATCATAAGAATCATCAGAAGTGCCTACAATGACGCTGAGCATAGATTGATGGAAAAGTTCGCTCTTTCTGAGATTCAAGCCAAAGCAATTGTTGATATGAGACTGCGTAGACTCCAGGGACTTGAACGCGAAAAAATAGAAAACGAGTATCAGGAACTTCTAAAGTTGATCAACTACCTCACTTTGCTCTTGGATGACGAAGCCATGTTGCTTCAAATCATCAAAGAAGATTTGCTCAGAATCAAAAAGACTTACAGCGATGAAAGAAGATCTGAAATCAGCATAAGTCCAGATGAGATTGATTATGAAGACATGATAGAAGAAGATGAAGTCATCATCACTTTGACACATGCCGGATATATCAAACGAGTATCCACCGGTGAGTACGTTTCACAAAAACGTGGAGGTAGAGGAAAAACAGGTCTTTCCACCAGGGAAGAGGATTTTGTGAAGGACATCTTCACCACTTCAACACATGATTATCTGTTGTTCTTCACCAATTTCGGAAAAGTTTATCGACTGAAAGCGTATAGAATTCCAGATGGATCAAGAATTTCAAAAGGTACGGCTATTGTGAACCTTCTACCACTTGAGTCGGATGAGAAAGTGAACGCCATCGTTCCTATCAAGGATTTTGAGGAAGGTTTCCTCACACTTTGTACAAAACACGGTGTGATCAAGAAGACGACTTTGGATCAATTCGACACATCCAGAAAGACAGGTCTTATAGCCATCAATCTAAATGAGGACGATCAGTTGATTTCCGTAAGAATGACCAGTGGAAAAGATGATATCATCGTCGTGACCGCCAATGGAAAATCCATAAGATTCAGCGAGGAAGATGTAAGAGCGATGGGTAGAACCGCCACTGGCGTAAGAGCCATCAAACTCACTTCGAATGATTATGTCATTGAAATGGATGTTGTGACTGAAACTGGTAAATTGCTCACAGTTTCTGAAAATGGTTACGGCAAACGTACAAAACTTTCCGAGTATAGACAACAAACCAGAGGTGGAAAAGGCATCATCACCTACAATCTCAATAATAAAACGGGCCATGTCATTGGAGCAAAAGTCGTTGAGGACTCTGACGATCTGATGATCATCAATGACAATGGAGTCCTGATCCGAATCAAGGTTGAGGATATTTCTGTCACCGGTAGAATAACTTCGGGTGTGAGATTGATGAAAGTGGATGATGAGACACGTTTGGTATCCATTGCAAAAATAAATGAACAAGACGAAGAAGACGAAATAGAAACAGTGACCCAAGACTAAAATCCGACGCGCCAACTTCCCGTGAATTTGGCGCTTGGTTTTTAACATGATTTTTTTCAAAAGGTATAGTATAATAAAAATACAATAAGAAGCGGTTTCTTCGAATAGGGAGGGTTTTATGGCACTCAAATTGATTTCAAATTACAATGAGAAACAGAATAATTGGAACGTGGAAATACATGGTGAAATCGACATCAGTTCAAAATCGTCATTCAAGGACGAATTGCTGCTTCTCAACAACGAAAAACAACTGGATTTCGTTTTCAATTGTGAGAATCTGGAGTATATTGACAGTACTGGTTTAGGGGTATTGATCAGCTTTTACAAGAATGTCAAAGTCAATGAAAAAAACGTTCACTTTGAAAAACTCAAACCAAGTATTGCAAAAGTTTTTACTCTAACGGGTTTAGATAAAATTTTTTCAATTCGTTAATTCATAAAAAAGGTGGAATAGAAAATGAGGGAATCAGTAAATTTATCTTTACCGTGCAGACCTGAATATGTAAGCGTTGCGCGTTTGACAGCTTCATTTGTGGCCAACCAGATGGGATTCGACATCGAAGCCATAGAAGATATCAAACTTGCAGTGGGGGAAGCTTGCAACAATGCAGTCTTACATTCAGGCAATAGTTCTACTTACCAATTGGAGCTAAAGAATATGGAAAGCAGTTTGATCATAGAAGTGAAGGATAGTGGCAAGGGTTTTGACAAAGAGGCGTACAAAGCACCTGAACTGGATGAATTACAAGAGAATGGTCTAGGTTTATTTATCATCAAATCATTGATGGATGACGTTATAATCGAAACGATAGAGGGTAATGGCACAAAAGTCATCATGAGCAAAGACGTTGAATAATAAACTGATAATTAGGGGCTGATCGTAATGGATAAAAAATATTTAAAAAGAGAGAAAGATGGTCCTATTGCGAAGGAATGGATGAATATTGGCACCAAGGAATTATTCTGTCTATATAGAGATACCAAAGACATCGCAATAAGAAACGAACTCATCAGACGCCACATGTATATAACAGAGATTCTGGCCAAAAAATATATCAACAAAGGCATCGAGTATGAGGACATTTACCAAGTCGCTTCTCTAGGTTTAATTTATGCCATTGAAAGGTTTGATATAGACAGAGGATTCGAATTTTCCAGTTTCGCCACACCGACAATCATTGGAGAAATCAAAAAATACTTCAGAGATAAAGGTTGGTCTGTACGTGTACCAAGAAGAATTCAGGAACTTTCAAAAAAAATCAATCTTGCAAAATCCAAATTGCAACAAGATCTTCAGCGTGTTCCCAAAATAAGTGATATTGCGGCATATTTGAATGTTTCTGAAGAAGAAGTGATCGAAGCCATGGAAGCGTCACAGGTTTACACACCTAAATCTCTTGACATCACTTATGATTCATCGGGTGATGACAAGGAAATTCAACTGCAAGATATCATTGGCAGGGATGACAAATATTTTGATATCATAGAAAATCGCGATTTCATCAATATGTGCATGAAAAAACTCAATGAAGTCGAGATCAAAATCGTCAATGACCGTTTTTTTGACAGCAAAACACAAATACAAGTGGCTGATGAACTCAACGTTTCCCAAATGACAGTTTCGAGAATGGAAAAGAAAATCATCAAGAAATTCAGAAAAGAACTTCACAAACTGAATGAGATTTAACATAATGGTGAGCACATGACATTCAATAAGAGTATGCAAAGCAAACTAAAAAAAATGATTATTAATAACATCTTAATCATTATTGTGATTGTAGGCTTGATTTTTTATGTGTTTGTTAATATTCAAATTAACGAGAAATACAAGAATGAGTCCTACGGGGTCATCAATTATACACATCTACTTCTTAGTCAAACATTTGAAGACGCAGAGAGAGGCATTGATACTGTCAATAATCATATTGATGGTCAGGCTGACTATGCGTCTTTTTTGAATGTCATCTATGAGAACATTCAAAGTGCAAATACGGTCTTCATAGGCGATGAGGCGGGGAATTTCTATCTATATCCCAATAGGTTTGTCGCAGATGATTATGATCCCAGAGAACGCTCTTGGTACATGAACTCCATCGAAAATCCGAATCAAATCATTTGGTCGGAGCCATATATAGACCATGGCACGGGTGAACTTACAGTGACAGCATCCCGAAACATCACTCTTGACGATGGCTCATTCGCTGTGGCGGGAGTGGATATTCTACTCGACGAACTCAGGGCAACCGTAAAAGAGGCTACAATCGGTAGGAATGGCTTTGTAACAGTGGTCAATAGCAGCGGAACCATAATCGCACATAATAATATTGAAATGCTGGCGATGGGCTGGAATGAAAGCGGACTTTTCGAGTTCGAATTTGAAGTACTGGACAGAGGCGAATCGTTCATAAAAGGCAACACATACAATTATTATGTTGAATCTTTTGAAAAAGCAGGTCTACAGATCATCGCCAGTGTCAAAAAAAGCGATATAATTATGAATCTCATCTATATGTACGGTATTATGATGGGGATCGTTCTCATTTTCATATATTACGCCCAAAGAATCGCTGTCAAACAAGCGGGCAAAATCATAACACCGCTACTAAAACTCAAAACGGTAATGGAAGTCGCCAGCGCAGGCGATTACAATGTGAAATGCAACGAAACAAGCGATGATGAAATAGGTGTTTTGATTGATGGATTCAACGAAATGATCCAAAACATCTATGAGAACAGCAATGAAATGCAAGCGCTTTATGAGGAACTCTATGCTTCTGAGGAGACGCTCAAGGAACAATATGATGAGCTTTATGAAAATCGCGAATTCATTAAAAGCAGCGAACAGCGGTATAAATCCATTTTTGAAGCATCGAAGGAAGGCTTATGGGATATGGATGAACACTGGATCATCCGATACTTGACTCCCAGCTGGTATGAGAACTTTGAACTGGATCTCGATAATGTAAAGCTTGAAGAATGGACCAACCTGGTACATCCAGATGAAAGGGAACAAGTCAAAAAACAGATTCAAGACCATATTGATGGTAGAACAGAAAATTATAACAGTGAGTACAGGGTCAAGAATAAATTGGGCGAGTACGTATGGATTGAATCCATTGGAAAAGCCAGATTCGATTCTGTGGGCTCATTTAGCGGCATGTCGGGTTCACATTTGGACATCAGTGTCCGAAAAAGATACGAGAACAAGATTTTGGACATGGCTTATAAAGACAATCTGACGAAACTTTATAACAGGGCATATTTTGAAGACTATCTGGAGACCTATCTAGCCGACAATGGCAAAGGCGCATTATTGTTTGTGGATATTGACAACTTCAAGTACATCAATGACATTTATGGTCATATATTCGGAGACGAAGTGTTGAAGGAACTGGCTAGAAGGCTTTACAGACTTTTTGACAACGAAAAAAAATATCTGATTTCCAGATTCAGCGGTGATGAGTTCATCATTATCCTTAAGGATTTAGTGGATAAGGACGCAATCGTATTTGTGATCAATGCCATGATCAAAGAAATCGAGAGTACAATCCAAAGTGAAAACAAGTTTTTCAAAGTGACTGCAAGTATCGGAATCACAATTTTTCCTAACGATGGTACCGAAAGAGTGCAATTGATGCAGAATTCCGATATCGCCATGTACCATTCCAAGAGGATATCCAAGAGAGGTTTTCATTTCTTTGATGATGAAATCAGAACCAAAGCAATCAATGAGATGAAAATTGAGAATAACTTGAGGGAAGCCATCCTTTTGGATGAATTTGAAATATACTATCAGCCGATCATGAATGTGGCGAAAAAGAGAGTTTCTTCATTTGAAGCCTTGATCCGTTGGAATTCCAAAAAACTTGGCTTTATATATCCGGATGAGTTCATTGCCATAGCCGAAAAAACCGGATTGATCAATGAAATAGGTTTCATTGTACTTGAGAAATCCTGTAAGTTTATTGCGAACCTCAATAAAAAGAGCGACAGGGAATTTTCCATATCCGTCAATATTTCGGTCATTCAATTAATGGAGGACCATTTTGCGGGTAGAGTGCTCTCTATCATCAAAAAATGTGGCATACCCAATCATTTGGTCATTCTTGAAATCACCGAAAGCATGATGCTTGAGAACAATGAGAATATTCTGGCCAAACTGTTCTATCTCAGAAACCAGCAAATAGGAATTTCACTGGATGATTTTGGTACAGGTTACTCCTCTTTCAACAATTTGCTCCGATTGCCGCTTACAAGCATCAAAATGGATCGCAGCATCATGAAAGATTCCATATCCAATGAGCACGTTTTCACCTTGCTGGAATCCATTGTCACCTTTGCCCATAAAATTAATGTTGAAGTGGTTGCTGAAGGGATCGAGGATATTCACTATCTGGAAAAATCAAGGGCGCTATGCGCAGATTACCTACAGGGCTACCATTTCAGCAGGCCTGTTGGCGAAAACCAAGTGGAACTCTTGATCAACAGTCTGGACAATATGGATATGGATGAAAATTTGATCCAATAAAAAAACCCCGATATATGCAAAATAATCCGCATATATCGGGGTTTCAAATTTAGTATCTGACAAATCCGACTTTTTCCTTCACGCGTTCAAGGACTTCGGAAGAAATCTCAGTTGCCCTTTCTCGGCCGGCTTTTAGAATATCATAGATTTCGCCACTTTCGAGGACTTTATTGTAAGTGTCTTGGACTTTCGCGATTTCAACTTGAACAACTTCGACCAAATCTTTTTTCAGAGCGCCATAACCTTCACCGGAATACTGAAGCTCGAGTTCTGAAATTGATTTTCCCGAAAATTGCGAATAGATGGTCAGCAAATTGCTGATGCCTGGTTTCGAATCCCTGTCGTATCTTATGATGCCTTCACTGTCAGTGGTGGCTTTCATTATCGATTTCTTTATTTTTGCAGGAGAATCGAGCATTGTTATTTTAGAATGCTCATTCGGATTGCTTTTACTCATTTTAAGTGTAGGATCGTCGAGCGCCATTATGCGTGCACCTTCCTCCACTTTGGAAATGAGCGGTTCCGGTACCACGAAGGTTTCACCGAATCTGTTGTTGAAGCGCACTGCTATGTCACGTGTCAATTCGAGATGTTGCTTTTGGTCATTGCCCACAGGCACAAAGTGCGTGTCGTACAGCAAAATATCGGCGGCCATTAAAACAGGATATGTGAAAAGTCCTGTGGTGACCATTTGCTTGCCTTCAGACTTGTCTTTGAATTGTGTCATACGGTTGAGTTCCCCCATATATGAGAAACAATTCAAAATCCATGCGAGTTCGGCATGGGCTGGAACTTGGGACTGGATAAACAAAGTGACTTTTTTTGGATCAAGACCTATGGCGACATAAAGAGCGGCTAGTTCTATAGTTCTCCTTCTGAGCTCAATGGGGTCTTGTGGAAGAGTGATGGAATGCATATCGACGACACAATAGAAACAATCTTTATCATCTTGTTGTTTCACGAAATTTTTCATAGTAATATAATTACCGAGATGTATTTGACCAGTAGGTTGTACACCGGAGAAAACACGTTTCATATAATACCTCCCTTTTTTGACTTTATCATATTTAAATCATTATATTATTAATGATATGGACCGTCAAGATAGGACCGCCAAAGGATTACAATTCCTTAATAAAGTAATTTGCGTTTTGAGGTTGACTCAAGATACAACCTGTAG
>DHVT01000007.1 GCA_002412775.1 Firmicutes bacterium UBA5201
ACTTGACCTTGAAATAATTAGAGCGCTTGATAATAGTCGAAGTAATACGTATGCAATTTTGAATGAACTGAAAAAAAGTATTGACAAGCTAAACAAAACATTATATAATTGGCTTCGTTGGTAAAGTAAGTATGTTCAATGAATATTGAAACAAAGTAAAATGTGTTCTTCTACATAGTATGTAGATTGACATAGAGGCTGATGTATTTTGCTTCGCAAAACACACACACGCCAAATTTTACTTCGTAAAATTTCATCCAGTGATGATGGCGGAGGGGCAACACCTGTTCCCATACCGAACACAGAAGTAAAGTCCTCCAGCGTCGATGGTACTTGGCGGGTAGCTGCCTGGGAGAGTAGAACGTTGCTGGTTTAAAGAAAAGAGAGTCCGATGATTTTTCATCAGACTCTCTTTTCTTTGTAATTTTTTGTCGAAGTATTAAAGTGACATAGAGGCTAGTGTATTTTGCTCTGCAAAACACACCTACGCCCTGATTATCTCTTCGAGATAATCAGCACCTACGCCCAGTTTTTCCTTTGGAAAAACTGCACCTGTTCCCATACCGAAGAGCTAGTGTATTTCACATAACGTTAAAATGACATAGCCGCTAGTGTATTTTGCTTCGCAAAAAACACCTACGCGAAATTTTTCTAACGAAAAATTTTACTTGGTGGGTAGCTGTAGGATGCATAGGCGAGCAGTAACCGAAGGTTACGACCAGCCCCGTGGGAGAGTAGAACGTTGCTGGTTTAAAGAAAAGAGAGTCCGATGATTTTTCATCAGACTCTCTTTTCTTTGTAATTTTTTGTCGAAGTATTAAAGCGAAATTTAACTAACGAATTTTTTTGCTGGTAAGCACATAGTTTCTCACCATAATTGCTGTCAAAACTATAACGCCTCCAATCAAACCAAATATAGAAGGCTGCTCACCTGTTCCGAAGAAGACCCAAATCGGGTTGAGCAGTGGTTCGATTACGGGGATCAAAATACCTTCAATTGCGGTGACGGATTGAATGCCGGAAGTGTAGAACACATAGGCGAGACCAAGCTGAAATATGCCAAGAAAAGCTATCCCGGCGACAGCTTCCGGTTGCCAGACAATACCTGAATAAAATGGTATGCCGATCAGGAACGTGAAGATGTTACCCCAGATGATAATTTCCACAGGACGATGTACTTTCAATTTATTGAGGTTCAAAATCATGATGGCCATGGTGATACCGCTTATTATAGCCAAAAAGTTGCCGATCAATCCACCTGCATCAAGGTCACCCATAAAGAAAAGTCCCATCCCGGCAAAAACTGCAATCACTGTTAAAATGTCGATTCTTGCAATGGCATCTTTATAGAATATGCGACCGATCAATAAAAGCCAGACCGGAGCGGTGAATTGTAAAAGAATCGCATTGGCGGAAGTTGTCAATTTATTTGCGGTAACAAATAGTGTGACGAGAAACATATAGTTGATCGCCCCCAGAATAACAGCCTTGTTGGGTCGAGGAATCTTTCGTTTGTATCGAACGAACCAATAAACCAATAAAACAAGTGCTGCTATGCCACTTCTCATTCCAGAAATTGCCATGGGTTGCCAAGAAATCCATTTGATGAACAATCCTCCTGTACTCCAAAGCGTTGCTGCGATGATGAGATAAAATACTGCCAAACGTCTGCTGATTTGCATAAAGTCGCTCCATAAATGTTATTTTAATTCAGTGTAACACAGTGTCATCAATATACGAAGCATAAAATGTCAACAAATGTGAAAAATGTAATTTGACATGAAAATCGGTGTATGATAAAATTTCTGGTGGAAGATGTTAGGTGAGGCTCCTATAAGAGATATACGCTGCTGCCCAGAAAAATCGAGAGATTCCAATGGGTCAACAGAAATAATCGCGAAGGTTATTTTTAATGTAGCTGACTGTTAGTCAAAGCTCTATAGTGCTAAAGCTCAAAGTCATTGAGGATCACTCTGTCGTTGGGCAGATTTTTTTATTTTTTGGGAGGTGAACTTTTTGGACAGTGACCCTATGTCGAGTAGTAGAAATTTAATACGAAAAATAAAGCAGGGTCAACTATTTATCATGTAGAGATCCTGCTGATTCAAGGAGGAGCAATATGATTGATGAAATCAAAAGCATGATAGAATCCAAAAGATTCAAAGAAGTAAAAAACATGATCCATAACTTGAATGCCGTGCAAATTGCGGATGTTTTCGAGGAGTTGATGCCGTCCGAATCTGTAATTGTCTTCAGAATGCTCGCAAAAGATCTGGCAGCGGATGTATTCTCGTATTTGTCCAGTGAACAGCAGCTTCACATCATAAACACGATTACTGATCATGAGATTAAAAATATTATTGATGAACTGTTTTTTGACGATATGATTGACATCATTGAAGAAATGCCATCAAATGTCGTAAAGAAAATTTTGGAAAACACAAAAGTGGAAGAACGTGGATTGATCAACCAATTCTTGAACTATCCTGAATTTTCCGCTGGTAGCCTAATGACAATAGAGTATGTCGATTTGAAAAGGGATATGACTGTCAGACAGGCTATAGATAGAATTAAAGAGACAGGTATCGAGAAAGAAACCATCTATACATGTTATGTGCTTGGGACGAATCGAAAACTTGAAGGTACACTATCACTCAAACGCTTGATCATCACATCTGATGAAGTAACGATCGGCGAAATTATGAGCACCAATTTTATCGCTGTTCATACCCATGATGATCAGGAAGAAATAGCCAATTTGTTTAAGAAATATGACTTGATTGCCTTGCCGGTCATCGACGCTGAATCCAGGCTTGCAGGAATCATAACAATCGATGATATCGTCGATGTCATCGATCAAGAGAATACTGAGGATTTTCAAAAAATGGCAGGTATTCAACCTACGGAGGAGCCTTATTTGGAAAACAGCGTCCTCAATATGGCAAAACATCGTTTCATATGGCTTATGGTTTTGATGGTTTCCGCGACCTTTACCGGTAGGATTATTCAAAAATATGAAATGGTTTTACAGTCGGTGGTTGTATTGGCGGCATTTATACCGATGTTGATGGATACAGGTGGAAACGCAGGCGCACAATCTTCAACTATGGTTATACGTGGATTGGCACTAGGTGACTTAAGGACCAAAGATCTATTTAAAATTGTCAGGAAAGAGTTGGCGGTATCTGTGGTGGTTGCAACCGCACTCTCCATAATCAATCTGTTGAGAATTGTTTTTCTGGAGAAAATCGATTATAGAATAGCCATTACAGTAACGATTACACTCTTTATAACAATAGTTTTGGCAAAAGTGGTTGGAGCAGTTCTTCCTGTCGTTGCCAGAGTGGTGAATGTTGACCCTGCAGTGATGGCTAGTCCACTTATAACCACTATTGTGGATGCGGTGGCGCTGATGGTCTATTTTGCGCTTGCAGCAGTGTTTTTGGGTGTATAATGAATGGACAAGGCTTTGAATACAAAGCCTTGTTTTTTTATGGGTCAATGATGTATAATGGAACAGAACAAATGTTCTGAAAGAGGTCGGGAAGATGAGAAGAATCATACATTTTGATATAGATGCGTTTTTTGCATCAGTAGAACAATTGGATTATCCAGAATACCGTGGCAAACCATTGATTGTCGGTGGAAAATCGGATCGAGGAGTAGTTGCGACCTGTTCTTATGAAGCGAGAAAATATGGCGTTAGAAGCGCTATGAGCAGCGTCGTCGCTCAAAAGCTCTGCCCTCAGGGTATTTTTGTAGACGGTAGAATGAATCGATATCAAGAAATTTCGGTACAGATCTTCAAATACATTGAAGAGAAATTTGAACATGTCGAAAGGGTTTCCATCGATGAAGCATATATAGACGTCACAGACGAAAGGGAAACGACCTATGAAATCGCATCCCAAATAAAAAGTGACGTGCATTCCATGACGGGACTCACCATTTCTGTTGGCATATCATACAATAAGTTTCTGGCGAAGCTCGCTTCGGATTGGAAAAAACCGGATGGCATATTTGAAATAAAGGCCAATGATATTCCCGCTCTGTTACTTCCATTGCCGATCATCAAAATTCATGGATTAGGTAAAAAAACATGCGAACGTTTAAATAGAATTGGCATTTTCACGATAGAGGATTTGTATCAGTATCCCGAAAGTCTTCTGGGTGACATTTTAGGTGAAAGTTGGTCCAAAGAGATTGTTCAGAGAATCCATGGAATTGATCAAAGACCGGTGATCGAAAGCCATACGAGGAAATCATATGGGAAAGAGACCACTCTGAATGAGGACACTTATGATAGAGCTGTCATACTGAATATTTTGGAGGATTATCTGATCAAAATTCATTCAGGTCTCGCAAAACGCTCCCTCACCACTAAAACACTCACCATTAAAATCAAGTATTGCGACTTTGAGCAATTTACCAAAAGTCACAGCTTGGACTATCATACGAACAATTATGGCGTATTGAGTGAAGCTCTACAAATCATGTTTAAGAACCTTAAACTTGACAAATCGGTCAGATTGGTTGGCTTGACGGCCTCCAATCTGGAGTCGGAAGCCTATAAGCAGTTTAATCTGGTGGAAGAAAACCCGGAGGAGTTTGGTGCCAACTAAAGGGTTTTAATTAAGAGAGGTGTATGATATACTATTAGCATGGAAACGTTACCAGTAACGTTTCCATGCTAATTTTCGTTTCATTAGGAGGTCCTGTGAAAAACCTGAATATTAGAGATATAGCAAAAATCGCCGGCGTCGGTGTCAGCACGGTATCACGGGTGATCAACCAACATTCGGATGTCAAAGAAGAAACACGTAAACATGTTTTGGAAGTGATTGAGGAATATAATTACATTCCCAACAACAGCGCAAGGAATCTGAAAAGAACCGAGTCCAATCATATTGGGATTCTTGTCAAAGGGATGTACAATCCTTTTTTTGCACGGATGATCCAATCCATCGAGAAAAAACTGGCTCATGCGGGGTATTCCGCAATCATACATTATAATATTGACAATAATAAGGACGTGGATGCCGCTTATGAGTTCATCATGGAGAAAAAACTGATGGGTGTCATTTGTTTGGGTGGAGACTTTGACAGGTTGAATGATCTTGAAATTCAGCGATTGCGGGTTCCATTCATATTGACATCAACAGAGATTCCGGAAAAAGCGGATAAGAAAATTTTTTCCAGTGTGATTATCGACAACGAAAACGCCGCCTATAATGCCGTTGATTATTTGTGCACTATAGGGCATCAATCCATTGGAATCATTTCTACAGGCGAAGATGACAAGTCCGTAGGCACCTATAGAACCGAAGGGTATATCAAGGCTCTTGAAAAACACGGCATCGAAAAGAAAGATGAATTCTTTGAAGTTGGTGCATACACGTTTGAAACAGGTTATGAGGCGATGATGAGATTGCTGGAGAAAACCACTGAACTTACAGCTGTATTTGCGATATCCGATATCATGGCGATCGGTGCGGCCAAGGCGATATTTGAAAAAGGACTGAAGATTCCAGACGATATTTCGCTGATGGGATTCGATGACATTGATTACGCAGCGTATTTCAATCCAACTTTGACTACTGTACATCAACCTGTTGAGGAAATCGCAACGATGACTGCGGATATTATGATTTCCATATTAGATGATGACAAGCCACATAGGCATGTTGTTTTTGATACCGCACTAGTCGAGAGGGCATCTTGCAAACCATTATAGAACATGAGGTGAAAATATGAATTTTTATCAAACTGTCGAAGGAATAAATAAAATATCGTTTGGAGATATTATTCCCACTGAAACGATTCTTCAGGAAAGATTTGTGAAAACGGACTCGTTCAAGGTCCCCGGAGTCATTCAAAAAAGTGAAAAGCGTTTTACGTGGAAACTGGACTTGAATGATGATGATGTGATTTATGGTTTGGGCCAAAATATAAGAGGAATGAACAAGCGCGGATTTGTTTATGAATCTTTTTGTTCTGACGATCCAAATCACACGCCGGACAAAAAATCACTCTATGGCGCCCACAATTTTTTTGTGGTTTTAAGCGATAAGCCTTGGGGAATTTATATCGATTTTGCAGGGAAAGTGACATTTGACATCGGATTTGAGCATCAGGATGTGATAAAGATAGAAGTTGAAGGGATTGACTTTGATGCCTATGTTTTTACGGGGTCCTACAAGCAAATCGTCAATCAATTCAGAAGTTTGATCGGACAGAGTTATGTGCCTCCCAAATGGGGATTCGGATATCAGCAGAGCCGATGGAGCTATGTGGATAAAGAAGAAGTGCTTTCAATCGCCGATAAGTTCGATGAGCATGACTTGCCTTGTGATGCCATATATCTGGATATAGATTATATGGAGAGATTCAAGGATTTCACAGTCAGTGAGGAGCGGTTTCCTGAGTTTCAGTCTTTTGTGGCTGAAATGAAATCAAGAGAGATCAAATTGATTCCAATAATCGATGCGGGTGTCAAGATTGAATCGGGCTATGACGTCTATGAAGAAGGCGTTAAAAACGACTATTTCTGCAATGATGTGAACGGCGACCCATTCGTGGCGGCCGTTTGGCCAGGAAAAGTACATTTTCCGGACTTTTTAAACAGCAAAGCTAGAAAATGGTTCGGTCAAAAATATCATCACTTGTTGAATATGGGCATTGAAGGATTTTGGAATGATATGAATGAACCTGCGATATTTTATTCCGAACAAGGTCTGAAGGATGCCATTTCATTCGTAAGCAGTCAAGCCGGTAAGAATTTGGACATTCATACATTTTTTGATCTTAAAGACAAAATATTGAATATCTCCAATTCAGAAGTGGATTATAAGAGTATGTACCATAATTATGACGGTTTGAAAGTGAACCATTATGACGTTCACAATCTATTTGGTTATTTCATGACACGGGCTGCTGCGGAAGGTTTTGAAGGCTATGCTCCTGACAAAAGACACTTCATGATCACCAGAGCGTCACACATCGGTATGGCAAAACATTCAGGTATTTGGACCGGCGACAATCATTCTTGGTGGGAACATCTCAAACTCAACATTCAAATGATGCCTGGCCTTGGAATGGCAGGATTCCTATATTCCGGTGCCGATACAGGTGGATTTGGAGGAGAGGCCAGTGGGGAACTGTTGACGAGATGGCTCCAATTCAGTATATTCACACCACTGCTTAGAAATCATAGTGCGATGGGAACGCGTAAACAGGAACCTTGGATGTTCGAGACAGAGACATTGGATCGAATCAGGGATGTGGTTAAGATGCGCTATGCACTGATCCCATACCTCTATTCGGAATTCATGAAGGCGAATTTCAATCATGAGTTGTTGTTTGCGCCCCTTTCATATGAATATGGTGACCCCAGATCAAAACAAGTTGAAGATCAGCTTTTACTGGGAGATTCACTGATGCTCGCACCAATTTATGAGCAGAATTCACGAGGGAGATCAGTCTATTTGCCAGAAAAAATGGTGTTATGGAAAGCGACAGCTTTTGAACACTTGAATGAAGAAGAATTTGAACTGATGGATGAGGGATACCACTTTGTGGATGTTGCTTTGAATGTTATACCACTTTATTTGAAGCCAGGAAAACTCGTGGTTCTGACGAAACCGGGAAATAGGGTATCGACTTTGGACGAATCCAATCTGGTTGTGCTAGGTTACGTGCCAGGCAAGGCTATCTATGAACTTTATAATGATGATGGACTGACAAAAGGCTATAAATCAGGAGATTCACTCAAGACCATGTTCAAAGTGGATCGTCTCAACAATGAGTATCACATATCCGTTGATACAAACGATATGGCGCTTAATACCATAACGTTTTATCTTATAGATGACAACGGCAAGTGGCATGTCATAAAGCAAAACGCAATTATGGACGAAAGCCGTTATGTTTGATGTCAATTGAAAACAATAATAATCTTTGAAATTGGAAACGTTTCCAAGGAGGAAAAATGAAAACTTATACTGATGAAATTAAAGGATTTTTAAAGTCGGAATTCGGCAAGGTTTTGGAAGACGCCAGTCAACACGAAATATATTATGCGCTTTCGAAAACCATCATGAGCAATATTGCAGATCAATGGAACAATACAAAAGAGCAATACGGTAAAGAGAAACAAGCTTTCTACATGTCAGCTGAGTTCCTGATGGGTAGAGCGTTAGGCAATAATCTAATGAATTTGAATCTGTATCATGAGATACAGGATGAGCTGAAAGGCCTCGGGATCAATTTGAATGCCATCGAGGATAGTGAAGAAGATGCCGGACTTGGAAATGGTGGACTGGGAAGGTTGGCTGCGTGTTTCCTTGACTCTGCCGCAACAATGAATCTACCACTGAACGGTTATGGAATTCGTTATGATTTTGGTATGTTCAAACAATATTTTGAAAATGGGTTCCAGAAAGAAATGGCGGACCATTGGTTGAAATATGGTGATCCATGGTCGATAAGAAGAGAAGACGAAGCTGTTATCGTCCATTTCACTGATGGTGATGTGCGCGCAGTTCCGTACGACACCCCAATCATAGGTTACGGCACTAATAACATCAACACTTTGAGGCTTTGGAAATCAGAACCGTTGGAGCCCTTTGATTTCGACTTGTTCAATGCGCAGGAATATGACAAATCCGTCAAAATGAAAAACAGGGCTGAAGATATTTCAAGAGTGCTTTATCCGAACGACTCGGAGAATGACGGAAAGATTCTCAGGCTTAAGCAGCAATACTTCTTTGTGTCAGCCTCACTTCAGGAGTTGGTCAGAAAATTCAAATTGGAGCATGGCAAGCATTTCGAAAAATTCCCTGAATATCTCGCTATCCAACTGAATGACACCCATCCTGTCGTCGCTATCCCCGAATTGATCAGAATTCTTGTGGATGAGGAACACATCTCATTCAAAAAAGCTTGGGGAATCGCCCAAAAGACTTTTTCCTATACGAATCACACGATATTGCAAGAGGCACTGGAAAAATGGTGGATCGGATTCTACAAAGAATTGTTGCCTAGAGTATACGAGATCATTGAGAAACTGGACAAGCATTTTGTCACTGAACTTAAAGAACTTGGTTACGACAAGACACAAATTCATGACATGAGAATCATCAAAGACAACATGATCCACATGGCATTCCTTGCAATTCATGGCACCAAAGTGACAAACGGTGTTGCCGCCCTTCATACGGACATTCTCAAAGAACAGGAACTGAAGGCATGGTATGAACTTTATCCGAACAGATTTCAAAACAAAACCAATGGCATCACGCAAAGAAGATGGCTGATGCTCGCCAATCAGGAGCTTTCCGGTTATATCACGGAACTTCTCGGTAACGATTCCTGGGGAAAAGATCTGTCACAACTCAAAAAACTGGAAGCCTTCATAAATGACGAAGCTGTTTTGGAGAAGTTTTTAGCCATCAAGAAAACGAAAAAAGAGCAACTTGCAGAGTATGTGAAAACTGTGGAAGGCGTCGAACTCGATCCGAATTCGATATTCGATATCCAGATCAAGCGTCTTCACGAGTACAAACGTCAACTGCTCAACGCTTTTCAAATATTGAATCTGTACTTCGACATCAAAGAGAATCCTAAAAAAGACATTGTTCCAAGAACTTTCATATTCGGTGCGAAATCAGCACCTGGATACTTCAGAGCAAAAGGAATCATCAAGTTCATCAATGAGATTGCAAAACTCGTCAATGATGACAAAGATGTTGATGGCAGAATCAAAGTGCTGTTTGTGACGAATTACAGAGTCTCTTATGCCGAGAAATTATTCCCTGCAGCCGATCTCTCAGAACAGATTTCAACTGCTGGAAAAGAAGCTTCTGGTACGGGCAATATGAAATTCATGCTCAACGGAACGCCTACCATAGGTACGCTCGATGGCGCAAACGTTGAAATCGTCGAAGAAGCTGGCCTTGAAAATAACTATATTTTTGGCGCTGAAGTGGAAGAACTTGAAGCTATAAAAGAGAGTTATGACCCTGTGGCAATTTACAAATCCCATCCTAGACTCAAAAAAATCATAGATACTTTGATCGACGGAACATTTGATGATGAGAAGACCGGCATGTTCAAGGAACTTTATGACGCACTCCTGAAAGATGCATCATGGCACAAAGCGGACAATTATTTCATATTGAAAGATTTCGACAGTTATGTGGATGCTCAGTCAAGGGTCGATCATGACTACAGAGATCAAAAGGAATGGGCTAAAAAATGTTGGATGAATATCTGTGGTGCGGGCAAATTCAGTTCAGACAGAACGATTGTGGAGTACGCGAAAGATATTTGGAATATTAAACGCATTGATGTATAATTGTTTTATTAAATGATTATATGGAGGATATTGTGTATATAGGTATTGATTTAGGCGGGACAAATATCGCCGGCGGCCTGGTGGATGATGATGGTGTCATAATTAAAAAATATGCGGTTCCAACCCGTCGTGAACGTGGGAGTGAAGCCGTTATAGATGAGATTTTCAGTGTGGTTGAAAACTTGCTTGAAGGTCACCCTGAGGCCAATGTCAAAGGAATAGGGATCGGTATTCCCGGAATAGCCGATCCTCATACCGGAGACGTGATTGTCTGTGTCAACTTGAACTGGTACAACGTGCCACTCAAAACGAAACTGAATGAAAAAGTGGATTTGCCGATCTTCATCGACAATGATGCTACAGTCGCAGGTGTCGCAGAGTTCACAGTTGCCCAAAAAGATCGTTATAAGGATGCCGTGATGCTGACTCTGGGAACCGGAGTCGGAGGTGGCATACTGATTGACGGAAAAGTGGTTTCGGGACATCATGGAATCGGTTCGGAGCTTGGACACATGATTATCGGCGAAAGTCTGTACACGTGCAACTGTGGAAGAAATGGTTGTCTGGAGACATTTGCCTCATCGACTGCGATTATCCATTACGCAAAACACTTGCTCCAGAGTGGTGCGGATTCACTGATCATGGATTATGTGGGTGGAGATTTGAGTCTGATAGACGGAGAAGTGATTTTCAAAGCGGCTCAAAATGGTGATGAAGTGGCTGGCGCGGTTGTCGATCGGTTGGTGAATTACCTCAGCATTGGCATAATGAACATCGTGAGCACCATCGATCCTGAAATAGTGGTATTGGGTGGCGGCTTGTCGCATGCCGGAGATTTTCTTATTGAAAAAATCAACACCAAACTCGAGACACTCAAATATTTCAAAGCGACCGATTGCGCCAAAGTTGAGATTGCAAAACTCAAGAATGATGCCGGTATAATCGGAGCTGCCATGTATGCTAAAATCCAAAATTGAATCCAAGGGAGGATGTCATGAGCAAATTGAAATTTGATTATTCAAATGCAATGATCAAGGAACATGAATATGAGTATCTAAAGCCTCAAATTCTGACAGCGCATAAACTTCTACATGAGGGAACAGGAGCAGGCAATGACTATATAGGATGGTTGGATTATCCCAAAAGTTATGACAAAGATGAGTTCGCACGTATAAAAGCCGCAGCTGACAACATCAGAAACAAAGCGGATGTGCTCATCGTCATCGGAATCGGTGGTTCATATCTCGGTGCGAAGACGGTTATAGATGCGTTGTCACACTCTTTTTACAATGAACTTCCCAAAGAAAAACGAAAAGGGCCAAAAATATACTTTGCCGGTCATCAGATCAGTGGTACGTATTTAAATGACCTTCTTGAAATGATAGAGGATCAAAGCGTTTGTCTCAACGTCATTTCCAAATCAGGGACCACCACTGAACCTGCGATCGCATTTAGAGTTCTGAAGAATGCACTCATCAAGAAATATGGACACGAAGAAGCGGTTAAGAGAATCTATGCCACAACAGACGAAAAAAGCGGTGCGCTCAGAGCGCTCTCGACTGAAGAAGGATATGAGACATTTGTCATTCCTGCCAATGTGGGAGGCAGATATTCTGTCCTGACCCCGGTTGGACTCCTTCCTATTGCTGCAGCTGGAATTGATATAGACGCGCTCATGGCTGGGGCGGCAGATGGAGTGGAAGAATACGCCATTGAAAACATTGATGAAAATCCTTGCTATCAATATGCACTTGTCAGAAATGTGCAGTACAATAAGGGCAAAGCCATAGAAGTCTTGGTCAATTATGAGCCATCGATGGGATTCCTAGCGGAATGGTGGATGCAGCTTTACGGCGAAAGCGAAGGCAAAGACGGAAAAGGACTTTTCCCTACAAAAATGAACAACACCACAGACTTGCATTCCATGGGTCAAATGATCCAAGATGGTCCGAGACATATATTCGAGACTGTCGTACGTGTTGAATCATTTGAAAAGGACATCGTGATCGAATCGGAAAAAGTGGATCTTGATGGCCTCAACTATCTTGTGGGTAAAACCATGAGCTACGTCAATGACAATGCATTCAAAGGCACGCTTGAAGCCCATGTGGATGGCAATGTACCAAACCTTGTGATCACCATGGAGAAAAAAGACGCTTACCATTTGGGAAAACTCTTATACTTCTTCATGAAAGCATGTGGAGTAAGCGGGTATTCAATAGGTGTAAATCCATTTGATCAACCAGGCGTGGAAGCGTATAAAAAGAACATGTTCAGACTACTTGGTAAAAAATAACAATTCTATATTTTGTGCCAACAAGGGACTTTGGCACTATATATAGTGGATTTAGAGGCGTGATTTTCGGATCGCCTCTATTTTTTTGTAAAAATATCGTCCAAATGCTGTTTACAGAATCATAAGTGGATGGTACAATATATAGGTGTACTGGACTAGATAAACACTAAATGTAGTGTTATCAAGGAATGAAGCAAAATGGAGGGGTATAGCGCATGAAAGTCTTAAAAAGAGACGGCACAGTGGTGGAATTTGAAGTTTCCAAAATTATAAGAGCACTTGAAAAAGCGATGCTCGAAACAATAGTTGGAATTGATGAGCCATTATGTAAAGCCATTGGGGAACAAATCACTGAAGCATCGGAAGGCAGAGATGTGCCTATTTCAGTAGATGAAATACAAGATCTGGTAGAAGATTTATTAATGGAAAGCCCTAGAAAAGACGCTGCCAAAAAATATATCATTTATAGAAATGAAAAAGATAAGACACGTATGGCTAGGAAAAAAGAGGATCATAGATTGCTATCCGATGATTTCATAAGCAAATACAAGCATATGAACTCACCTATGAAACAACTCGGTGATTTTGTTTATTATAGAACCTATTCAAGATGGTTGCCCGAGGAAAAACGAAGGGAATATTGGTGGGAAACGGTCAGACGTGCAGTTGAGTACAACTGCTCAATCGTCAAGACTTCCCGCGCTGAAGCGGAGGAATTGTTTGATAATGTATTCCATTTGAGACAGTTCCTATCAGGCAGAACTTTCTGGGTTGGTGGCACAGCTGTCGCAAAGCACTATCCGATGGCCAACTACAATTGCAGTTTTCAGGTCGTCAACAATTTTGACGCATTCAAGGATATCTTTTATCTGCTGATGATCGGTTCCGGTGTCGGTGTGAGAATTCTCAAAGAAGACGTTGTCCAGTTGCCAAAAGTCAGAACTGATTTCGAAGTGGTCCATAAGGATTACACACCTCTTCCGAGAGCTGAAAGAGAAGACAATACCAGCCTTGAGTTCTTTTATAACAATACGGTTAAAATCACAATCGGAGATTCAAAGGAAGGTTGGGTACAATCACTTGACTTCTTCCTGAAACTGATTCATACCAATGAGTATCGAAATATCAAGACTGTAATCATCGATTATGACCATGTTAGACCCAAAGGTGAGAAATTAAGGACATTCGGGGGCACGGCAAGTGGTCACACCAGTCTTAAAAATATGTTCCACAAAATCGATAGAGTCATCAAGAAAGCTGGATTCCTAGTGGAATCCAAAGTCGTGAAATTGAGACCGATAGATTGTCTGGATATAGCCAACATCATAGGCGAGAATGTCGTAGTCGGCGGCGTCAGAAGAACTGCCGAGATAGTGTTGGTCGATGCTGACGACAAAGAATGCATTGAAGCAAAAAGCAAACTCTATACCATGGAAGATGGCAAGTGGGTCGTCAACGATGAAATTCTCCATAGACAGATGAGCAACAATTCCATCTACTATAAAGAAAAACCGACACGTGAAATGATCAAATGGCAACTGGAGCGCATGAGATATTCCGGAGAACCAGGTTGGGTCAATGAAGTGGCAGGATCGAAAAGAAGACCGAATTTCAACGGTGTTAATCCATGTGGAGAAATACTGCTCGACAACAAGGGCTTATGCAATTTGACAACAGTAAATGTTTTCGCATTCGCAGATGAAAAAGGCAATCTAGATATCGCAGGTCTGCTGAAAGCACAAAGAATGTCGGCGCGTTCAAGTTATAGAATGACTTGCGTTGAACTGGAGCTCCCGATGTGGAACAATGTTCAGCAAAGAGACAAGTTGCTCGGATGTTCTTTGACAGGGTGGCAGGATATGGTCAATGCCACTAAGCTTACTCTGGATGAACAAAAGAATCTGCTCCGACAAATGCGTGATGCGGCGAAAAAAGAAGCGGAAATGTACGCTGCCGAATTGGGTGGCGGAATACCGATCCTTGTCACAACGGTCAAACCGGAAGGCACATTATCACAACTTCCAAGTGTATCCAGTGGTGTCCATTATTCACATTCACCATATTTCATCAGACGTGTACGTATCAATTCACATGATCCTCTGGTTAAAGTTTGTGAAGAGCTCGGCTACTCTGTTTTACCTGAAGTTGGTCAGGAATGGGAGACTTGTACCACAAAAGTCGTGGAATTCCCAGAAAAATCACCGATCGGTAAAACCAAATATGACGTTTCGGCACTGGAGCAACTCGAGACTTATAAAATGTTCATGGAGCATTATGTGGATCATAACTGTTCAATCACTGTCCATGTCAGACCAAATGAATGGGAACTCGTGGAAGAATGGGTTTACAACAACTGGGATGACACTGTGGCACTTTCGTTCTTACCACTGGAAGACAGTTTCTATCAACTGATGCCTTATGAAGCCATTGACGAGGAAGAATACAACAAACGTTTTTCTCAGATGAAACCATTCAGACCATCATTGATCACCAAATATGAAAAAGAGGAAATTCAACTCGATATAGGTTCCGACGGATGTGACACGGGAGCTTGTCCGGTAAGATAAATCAATTGAAATCGGAGATGGATATGACGACTAAAGAAATAATGGACATTGCACTCAATCTGGCGGATCTCTTCGAAATGCCATCGGATACGACAATAAGCGTGTCAGGTGACAACATCAAAAAAGTGTTGATCGGTATTGATATGGACACCCCTGAGATCATGCTTGGGAAACAACTTGGATTTGATCTCGTGGTGAGCCACCATCCGAAAGCGGATGGCGCTGTGATCGATTTTCACAATGTGATGGATATCCAAGTGGACAAGATGGTTGAATTCGGTGTCCCAATCAACAAAGCGCAAAAAGTACTTCAGAAGAAAAAGACTACCGTCTCGATTGGTAATCATGTATCCAACTATGACAGAGCATCATCGGCCGCAAAATTGCTGCAAATGCCGTTTATGAACATTCATATGCCTGCGGATCTGATTGGCGAGAGGTTCACTCAAAAATATCTAGATGTAAAACTTTCTGGTCAACCCAAAGCCACTTTGCAGGAAGTCGTAGATGTACTCAACACTTTGGAAATCTACAATTCGGCAAAGGCATCGCCTGTGATCAGATGTGGAGCGTCATCGGATTATGCCGGTAAAATCGCAGTGCTTTTCGCGGGTGGAACAAATGGAGGAGCAGACGTCTATAAGGCATATTTTGATGCTGGCGTGGGTACAATTGTCGCCATGCATGCTCCGGAGGATGTCATCAAAGCCGTCAAGGAACAAAATATTGGAAATATAATAGTGGCGGGACACATGCCAAGTGATTCCATCGGACTCAACGCAATTATCGATGCGTGGACAGAAAATGGTCTGGAAGTCACAAAAATGTCTGGAATTCTTTGATTTAAATTGTGCAGTTGGACGCTTCCATGGGTATATAAACGTGGAAGCGTCTTTTTGTGAGTTCAAGTAAAGAGAAATATTTTGAGTTTTCAGAAGGATTTTTCAAAAGTTTATAGAATATTATAAATAATGCAAATATTCAATCAAATCCAACCGAGAGGAGAGCTTTACTTATGAAAAATTATTCAGTCGACAAAATTCGTAACGTGGCATTTTTAGGACATGGAGGAAGCGGAAAGACTACATTGGCAGAAGCATTGCTATTTACAACGAAAGTTACTACAAGGATGGGAAGAGTTGAAGATGGGAATACCGTTTCGGATTTTGATAAAGAAGAAATCAATCGCCAATTCAGTATTGGAACATCAGTGATTCCAATTGAATGGAAAGATCATAAATACAATTTTCTAGATACACCGGGTTACTTTGATTTTGTGGGTGATGTATTTGGTGCTCTCAGAGTCGCGGGTGGTGCGGTAATCATGGTCGATGCTTCCTCCGGGATTGAGGTTGGTACTGAGAAAGCTTGGAATTTCACAGAAAAAAGAAATATGCCTAAAATCATATTCATCAATAAAATGGACAAAGACAACGTGAATTACGTCAAAGTTTTGAAAGAACTGAAAGATACATTCGGAAAGAAAATCGCTCCATTTTGCATACCGATAGGCGAAGGACCTGAATTCAAGGGGTTTGTCAACGTGGTCGATTTGGTCGGTAGAGAATTCAACGGCACACAGTGCATTGACGCCCCAATTCCAGCAGAAATGGAACAACGAGTGAAGCCAATTAGGGATATGTTGATTGAAGCAGTTGCAGAGAGCGATGAAGAGCTCATGATGAAATATTTTGAGGGAGAGACATTCACCAATGAAGAGATCCATGAAGGACTCAGAAAAGGTGTGATAGCAGGAGAGATAGTGCCGGTACTTGTCGGTGCGGTGGAAAAGAGAATTGGAGTCCACACACTGATGGATATGATCTTTGATTATTTCCCGACTCCAAAAGAGTTGAACGAGGGCGTCTATAAAGGTGAGCATCCGGACTCGCATGAGGAGCTCGAAAGAAAAGTAGAGGAAAGTGAACCTTTCTCGGCATTTGTTTTCAAAACAATTGTAGACCCATTTGTAGGAAAGATTTCTCTTTTCAAAGTTTACTCGGGTTTTGCAGTCAAGGATATGGAAATCATCAACGCCAATAAAGATGAAAAAGAAAAATTTGGTTCCTTATTCTTGTTAAGAGGAAAAGAGCAACTTGAAGTGGCAAAAGTCACCGCTGGAGATATTGCCGCGACAGCCAAACTGCAATACACTGAAACAGGAGACACACTCTGCGATAAAGATCGTCCGATTCAGTATGTGAGCATGAATCTTCCTAAACCTGCACTTTATTTGGCGATCGAGCCAAAAGCAAAGGGTGACGAAGAGAAAATCGTTTCATCCCTACATCGACTCACTGAAGAGGATCCGTCATTTGAAATAGAGCGTAACAAAGAAACAAAGCAAACACTGCTCGGTGGACAGGGAACCATGCAAATACAAGTCATTACGAGCAAACTTAAAAACTTGTTCGGAGTGGAAGTCACTCTCGAGCCACCTAAAGTAGCTTACAGAGAAACAATAAAAGGTGTTGCGACGGTCCAAGGGAAACACAAGAAACAATCAGGAGGCGCAGGACAGTACGGAGATATTCACGTTAAATTTGAACCATCAAATGAAAACTTCGTTTTCGAAGAGAAGATATTTGGCGGATCAGTTCCAAGACAGTATATTCCTGCAGTTGAAAAAGGTCTATTGGAGTCGTTGGATCGTGGAATATTGGCTGGTTGCCCAGTGGTCAACATCAAAGCGACTTTGCTTGATGGATCGTATCATGCGGTCGACTCATCTGAGATGGCCTTTAAGATGGCGGCCCACTTGGCGTTCAAGAAAGGTATGGAACAGGCGAAACCTGTATTGCTTGAACCTGTTGCTCATGTGGAGATTTATGTGCCTGATGAGTATATGGGAGACATCATGGGCGATATGAATAGAAGAAGAGGCAGAATTCTAGGCATGGAACCCAATGAGTCGGGATATCAAAAAGTCATCGCTGAGGCACCACAATCGGAAATGTTCGAATATGCGACTGATTTGAGATCCATGACACAGGCAAGAGGATGGTTCAGCATGAAAGTCGAGCGTTATGACGAAGTACCGATGCAAATCGCAGTTAAAATCATTGAACAAATTAAGAAGGATAATGAAAAATAGAAAAAAAGATATGAGCGCATCAGCGCTCATATCTTTTTTTCTATTTTCGCGTAGTTAAGTTTCCGTAGGAAACTTATTAGCGTCTCAGCCCACATTTCGAAAAGCCACTGAGGAAAGGACGCGAAAGCGCTCATATCTTTTTTCTTTCAATATCCCCCTTTAATTGTTAAACTAGAAGAAAAGCGGGATGGTGAGCGATGTTGGATTATAACTTTGATGAAAAAGCGAATGACGTGATCAATTTTGCTTTTGCAGAGGCGCGTGATTTGGGACATAAATTCATAGGTACGGAACACTTTGCCCTGGGACTGTCACTCATAAAAGGGTCTAAAGTGACTGAACTGCTTGAGAGTTATGGCGTGACCCACCAAAATGTCAAAATGGAAATTGTAAAAATCATTGGAAAAGGCGACCCTTCTGAAGGCATCGAAGATTATACGAGAAGAGCGCGGGAGTGTTTGGAAAGAAGTCATCAATATGCTGTCAAGACGAACAACTCGGAAATAATTCCTGAACATATTTTTTTAGCGATCATGCATGATCGAATGTCCATGGGATATAAAATCTTGAGTCGACTGAACCTGGATATAGCCAGTGTCCTAAAGGGTGTGCTGATTGAGCAACAAAGCGCAATCCTCGAAACGAACATCATCAAGGGTGATGCAACCGGCAAACGGAATATCAAGATGATGGAGCTTTCGACAGATTACGAGGAAGAAAAGGTCTCGACATTTGGTCTTGATTTGACGGAACGTGCCAAAGATGTGCCGTTTGACATTGTTATTGGCAGAGAAGAGATTATTGAGCGTATTTTGCTGGTCTTATCCAGGAAAACCAAAAATAATGCATGTCTTGTAGGAGAACCTGGGGTCGGTAAAACGGCAATAGTACAAGGGCTGGCCAACAGAATTGCAGACGGTCATGTTCCAGATGTACTCAGAGACAAGAAAATAATTGAGGTCAATATCGGATCATTGGTATCGGGAACATCTTATAGAGGACAATTCGAGGAGCGGATGAACGACTGGATTCAAAGCATGATCTCCGGAGGTGACACCATTGCCTTTATAGATGAGATACACAATCTCATTGGAGTGGGTGCCACAGGAGACAAATCACTGGACGCAATAGGCATGTTGAAACCCTATTTGGCGAATGGTCAGATCCAAATCATTGGCGCCACAACTTACGACGACTTTCAAAAATATATGGAACCTGATCAGGCGTTAATTAGAAGAATGACGGTCATTGATGTCAAGGAACCGACGGATGAAGAAACCTATGAAATCTTGAATCATGTCAAATCCAATTATGAGATCCATCATGGTGTCGTGATCGGTGATGATGCGGTAAGAAGCGCCATTCAGCTATCAAAGCGATATCTTACGGACAGAAGACTTCCTGATAAGGCAATCGACCTCATTGATGAGGCTTCTTCACGAAAGAGATATGAAAATATAAAAACATTGGAAATTATCGATGAGTTGAAATATAGGCTGCAACAATTGAAAACGGAGAAAGAAAACTCAATTATCGAAATGGATTTTGAAAATGCATCAAAAATACAAAGTGAGGAAAAACGGATTTTATCTCATATTGAGAAGAATCGAAACACAAAAGCTTTGATGTCTTCACAGAAGCTGCTGATTGGGAAGGCGGATATTGAAAAAGTGGTGTCGGATTGGGTTCAGATTCCCATTACCAAGTTATCCTCAAATGACAAAGAAAGACTTGTTGCGCTTGAAAGCAAACTCTCGGAGAGCATATTTGGTCAGGAGAACGCCATCAATGTCGTCTCAAGAGCTCTCAAACGTTCAAGAATCGGAATCAAAGATCCGAAGAAACCTACAGGAGTGTTCCTTTTTGTTGGACCGACCGGAGTTGGTAAAACAGAGCTTGCAAGAAAAATAGCAGATGTTTTCTATGGGGACGATAGAAGTCTGATCAAGATCGATATGTCTGAATATATGGAAAAGCATGCCGTGTCAAAATTGATCGGATCACCACCAGGATATGAGGGGCATAGAGAAGGCGGTTATCTTACAGGTGCGGTCAAAAAGAATCCGTATTCAGTAGTGGTGTTTGATGAAGTGGAAAAAGCTCATGAAGAGGTTATAGACATACTGCTTCAGGTAATGGATGAAGGGACTCTCAAGGATGGACGTGGAGTGAGTGTGAATTTCAAAGATGCTCTGATCATACTCACATCAAATCTTGGAACAAAGGATTTGGTCAACAAACAAGTCGGATTTTTAAAGTCCACAGATGCCGTCAACAATGAAGAAAAAATAAGGGAAGCGTGCAAATCGTTTTTTAAACCGGAATTCATCAACCGAATGGATGAAATCATCGTATTCGATCCCCTGAGTGTCGCTTCAGCATCACTTATTGTCAGAAAACACATTGATGCCTTTAAGAACCAAATGTCGGAAAAAAATTTGGAGATCACAGTTTCCGACGATGTCATCGAATGGATCGCAAAGAGCTACTACAGTCCTGAGTATGGTGCCAGACCCCTAGGTCGTGCTGTGGATAAAGAAATCAAAGACGTTGTTGCGGAGTATGTGCTGGAAAGCATTGAGGAGTCATTCGAAATATCATTTGATTTTGATGACTCTAAAAAAATGATGATTCATCATAAGACACAGAGGAGAAAAAATGTCTAAAGTCAAAAGCAAATATGTTTGTCAGGAATGTGGAAGCATTTCACCCAAGTGGCTTGGAAAATGCTCTGATTGTGGTGCTTGGAACAGTTTTGTGGAAGAACCTGACGTAAAACCGATGAAAGCGGCTACGCTCGATATCGGAAATGCAAGTCAACCTCAAAAAATAATAGATGTCACATTCGATTTGGAAGAGCGTTATTCCACACGAATCAAGGAACTCGATATTGTTCTTGGTGGCGGTGTAGTCAAGGGATCCCTGATCTTGGTCGGTGGAGATCCGGGAATTGGAAAATCCACACTTTTGTTACAAGTGGCACATAACATCGCCAGTGGCAAACGTTTGGTGCTTTATGTTTCTGGAGAAGAGTCCGTCAAACAGACAAAGCTCCGTGCGCAAAGGTTGGGTGTGGACTCTGAGAACTTATATATCGTCGCAGAAAACAATTTGGAAAAAATCAAATATCATGTTGAGAATCTGAAACCGGAAGTTCTGATTGTGGATTCCATCCAAACCGTGTACGGACCGGAAGTCGCATCGGCACCTGGGAGTGTCAGTCAGGTCAGGGAAGCGACCAATCAATTCATGAATCTTTCAAAAAGGAATGGGATCAGCACGTTTTTGGTTGGCCATGTCACCAAGACGGGAGCCATTGCGGGACCAAAAGTACTGGAACACATGGTGGATACGGTTCTTTATTTTGAAGGTGAAGGACATAATCTTTTTAGAATACTGAGAGCTGTTAAAAACAGATTTGGTTCAACCAATGAAATCGGCATTTTTGAGATGACGAATTTTGGATTGCAGGAGGTCGACAATCCTTCGAAAATATTCTTGTCAAATACTATGATCAAGGAAGCGGGTTCTGTTGTTATTCCAACTCTGGAAGGGACAAGAACCGTATTGGTGGAAATGCAGTGCCTTGTTTCTCAGACCAATTTCAATATGCCTAGAAGAATGGCGGTGGGGATTGATTACAACAAATTGATTCTGCTGACTGCGGTGCTTGAAAAAAAAGCTGGAATGATGCTTTATAATCAGGATATCTATCTTAATGTCGTGGGTGGCATGACTATAGATGAACCTGCAGCGGATCTCGCCATTATCGTCGCAATCGCTTCAAGTTTCAGAGAAATAAAGATTCCGGACGATATGATTGTTTTCGGAGAAGTCGGATTGACAGGAGAAATCCGTGCGATCAATCAGGTGCAGCAAAGGGTCAATGAAGCGGCCAAAATGGGGTTCAAGAAGGCACTTATACCGCATGCAAACCTTGATGGGCTCAAAAGGCCGGAAAATTTCCAGGCCATAGGCATGAAACATATTGAAGAGGTATTCAAATACTTTTTTTAGTAAAATAAAAAGGCAGCAAATGGCATCTCATGGATGACGTTTGCTGCCTGATTGTTTTATCGACTTTAGTAGAGACTGAACTTACCAAGAGTATTGATTTTATTGTATTCCTTAAGTAGAACATCATAAAGGTTCAAATCGAGAACATTACATAGGGCTGCGACATAAAACTCAAGTCTGCCCAGTTCCTCTTCAATTTTTTCGCGGCAAACTGGGCAAGGTTTACCCTGAATATGCTCTGCGCGATATTCCTTCAAGGCATCATATGTAAGCCCTTCCGGGAACTCAGTTTTGGAGACATCCAATTTCACACAACCGCAATTTGTTATGGATTTGATCACTGCACGATTGGATTTTGAAGCCGATTCACTCATTTTGCTTACTATATCCAACAAATTTGCATGTCTGATCAGGACTTCGTCTACCCTATTTTGAAATTCATCATAAATTACGTCTTTCATAATTCCTCCTATAAACATAAGACCAAAAGTCAACTTAGAGATATGGATTGCTTTTATTCTATCACAAATGAATTTAAACAAAAAGTAATATAAACAAATAATCCTTCTGAATAAAAGGCTTGACAAGGAATTGTGCTAAATGTAAAATATAGGTTTGTTGTGATTAAGTCCAAAATAGTGTATAATGAATATAAATAAAGGATGCATGGAGGGATTGAATGTTTAAAATCGGAGATAGAGTTGTGTACCCTATGCATGGAGCTGGGATTATTGAAGCAATAGAAGAAAAAGAGTTGCTGGGTGACAGCAAACTGTTTTATATTTTAAAATTGCCAATTAAAAACATGAAGGTGATGTTGCCGATTGATTCCGCTGAGAATTTGGGTGTACGTAAAGTCGTTGACAACGATGTTTTGACTGAAGTTATGGAAGTCCTCAGCCAAGAAAAAGGTGTTATGCCAGACAACTGGAACAGACGTTACAGATCCAATCTGGAAAAAGTGAAGACGGGTGACATTTTTGAAGTGGCACAAGTGGTCAGAAATCTTGAAATATTGGATCGTGAAAAAGGATTGTCAACAGGCGAGAGAAAGATGCTCAGCAATTCAAAGCAAATATTGATCAGTGAAATGATTTTAGCGAAAAATTTGAATGAAGACGAAGCTGCAACTTTGGTCAATATGACCATAGGCAGTCATTAAAAGAAAATACGAGGCTTAGGCCTCATTTTTTTTTGTGTGCTTTGAAATTCTTTGTTGCTGTGTTACAATTTAAAAGACCCTCAAAAAGGGTACAATATAATAACTGGAAGGGAGGGTCAGCGTGATTGAGAAAATAATCAAATACATCATTACTTTTGTTGGATTTTGTGTCGGTGTTGGTACCGGGATCTATTTGACGGATTTTGTTTATGAAAGGGACCTTTTTAATCTTCATCGTATGGTTTATACGATATCATTGCCATTTTTATTCGGACTTATTTTTACCATTATTACTTTTTTCATTTCTAAATTGATGATTGCCCTAGGAAAAAAACTTGCACAGTATACCCAAACGGAACTTGAGAAAATTCCTCAGCATGAGTTGTTGTTCATGTTTGGAGGTCTCGTACTTGGATTGGTGGTTGCTTTTCTAATAAGCGGATTGTTTGAAATCATTCCGATACCAATGGTCGCAAGTGCACTTAAAATATTGGCATATATATTCTTGGGTTATTTGGGAATCAATATCGCACAAAGGAATTCGAAAGATCCATCCAAGCTTGGTGAGTTTTCAAAACGAATCAATGTGGGAAAACAAATCAAAGAAAAAGGTGGGACTTATGGTGCCAAACCGAAGATCTTGGACACAAGTGTCATCATCGACGGACGCATCGCCGATATTTGCAAGACGGGATTCATAGAGGGTGATATCATCATTCCTGAATTTGTCCTAAGGGAACTCAGACATATAGCGGATTCATCGGACGGACTCAAGCGCAATAGGGGAAGAAGAGGTCTTGATATTCTCAAGATCATTCAGAAGGAACTTCCGATTGATGTCAAGATCATTGATGAGGACTTTGAGGATATTTCAGAAGTTGACGTGAAATTGATCAAGCTTGCACAAAAGATGAATGCAAGCATTGTAACAAACGACTTTAACCTCAATAAGGTCGCTTCACTTCAGGAAGTGCATATACTCAATATCAATGAGCTGGCAAACGCAGTGAAACCTGTCGTTCTGCCGGGTGAGGAAATGCTGGTTCAAATTATCAAAGAGGGTAAGGAAAACAATCAGGGCGTATCCTATCTCGATGATGGAACAATGATCGTTGTCGAAGATGGTCGAAAATTCATCAACGAGAACATACAGGTCATCGTAACAAGCGTTCTACAAACATCCGCGGGACGTATGATTTTCGCGAAATCCAAAAATTGAAATTGATAAGAAGGTTATTTGACCTTCTTTATCTTTTTTTTGGTATAATGTAGGCGAACATATTGACAGAAAGAGAGAAAAAAGATGTACGATGGCAATCAAATTGGAGCAATTATTCCTGCCGCGGGAACAGGCAGCAGGATGCAATCCGGTGAAAAAAAGCAGTTCATGGTATTGAGTGATAGAGAAATACTGGAATGGACACTTGTAAACATTTTAAAAGAGGCAATCATTGATGTGGTTTGGGTTGTTGTACCGAAGGACGCGTTAGGTTCCGTTGAGGCAAAACTCATTAGGTGGCGGAAGAAATATGGCTTCCATCAAATGATACATGTCGTTGAAGGTGGATCGAACAGACAGGAGTCTGTCCATAGAGCTTTGAAATGTATTCCTGATTCGATAGAATGGGTCGTGGTGCATGATGGGGTTCGACCTTTTGTGGATATCAAGTGGCTGGATAGAAATCTGAAATATTTGGCTGAGTTTGATTCGATTGTGTCTGCTTTGCCATCGACGGATACCCTCAAAATTGTGGACAATTGCAATGTTGTACGGACAACATTGAATCGAGAAGAGATCTGGAGTGTTCAGACTCCTCAGGTTTTTAAACATTCCGATCTTAGGAAAGTGCATGATAGGGCAAGCCAAGATCGGTTTTTCGGAACTGATGATGCGAGTCTTATGGAAAAATATGATTATAAAGTATTGTTATGTGAAGGCGAAAAATCCAATATAAAAATAACCACTCCACTCGATCTGATTTTCGGTCAGGCCATTTTGGAATGGTTATCCAAGGAGTGATACGAATGAGAATCGGAATGGGATATGATGTCCACCAATTGGTGGAAGGCAGGGAGCTTATACTGGGTGGTGTGAACATTCCTTTTGAAAAAGGTTTGCTCGGGCATTCGGATGCGGATGTATTGCTTCATGCCATTATGGATGCGTTGCTTGGTGCCATGGCGCTCGGTGATATCGGCAGACATTTTCCCGATACGTCGGATGAGTTTAAAGACATATCCAGTGTGTTACTTTTAAGGAAAGTAGCTGAAACAATGGAAGAACATCGATATTCAATTGTCAACGTGGATGCGACTATTGTGGCACAGCAACCTAAAATGGCTCCTCACATCGAGTCAATGAGAAAAATCATCTCCGAAGTGATGGGTTGTGAGCTGGACCAGGTGAACATAAAAGCGACAACAACCGAAAAATTGGGGTTCGAGGGTGCCGGTCTGGGAATTTCCAGCCAAGCGATCGTACTCCTGAAAAAAATGGAGGTATAAATGTCTGAGCATTACAAGTTCTTTCAAAATAATGTGTGCGAATTCTTCCCATGCCACAAAAATGTGGTCGAAGAGGAGTTCAACTGTCTTTTTTGCTATTGTCCACTTTATATGCTCAAGAATGAATGCGGTGGAGATTTCAAGATGACAAATGGCATCAAGGACTGCAGTGATTGCACCAAACCTCATGATTCTGGCAGTTATGCCTATATAATGTCGGGGATGAAGAAGGTCATTGAAAGAGGTTCTGATTTTTAGTATAATAGGCGAGAAGAAAGAGGAGGCAAACGTTATGAAGCCCAGATTGAGATTTGCGCCGAGCCCTACCGGTTATGTACATATAGGTGGTCTGAGAACGGCGTTATATAATTTTTTATATGCGAAACAAAATGAAGGTACTTATCTGATTCGAGTTGAAGATACCGACCAAACCAGATTCGTTGAAGGTGCTATCGAGGGCATGATCAACTCCATGCAATGGGCTGGGGTTGTCCATGATGAAGGCCCGTTTATTGAAGAGGGCACTCATCACGTTATTGAAAAGGGAGAATTCGGACCTTACATTCAGTCGCACAGACTGGAACTTTATAAAAAACACTCGGATCAATTGATTGAATCAGGGCATGCCTATCATTGCTTCTGTACCAAGGAACGTTTGGAGCAAGTCCGTGAAAAACAGAAGTCTGAAGGCCTGACGCCTAAATATGATGGGTTTTGCAGACAACTTTCCAAAACTGAGGTAGACGAGAAACTGGCTGCAGGGCTCCCTCACGTGGTGCGATTGAAATTGCCGGAAGGTAGGACGATTGAATTCAATGACGCCATCAAGGGGCATATAGCGGTGAATACGGATGACATGGACGATCAGGTTTTGATGAAGACTGACGGATTCCCGACTTATCACATGGCTGTAGTTGTCGATGATCATTTTATGGGAATAACACATGTTGTACGAGGTGACGAATGGTTGATCTCCACACCTAAGCACATTTACACTTATGAGGCTTTCGGATGGGAAGCGCCTCAATTCGTGCACTTGCCTGTCATTTTGGGACAATCCAAAAAGAAACTCAGCAAACGTGAAGGTGATGTTTCAGTTGAAGACTTCAAGCGTAAAGGATATTTGCCTGAAGCTTTGATCAATTACATCGCTCTTGTGGGATGGTCACCGGATGATGGTGAAGAGATCATGGATATGCAGACTTTGATCCATAAGTTCTCATTTGATAGAGTATCAAAATCCAGTGGCGTATTCGATGTGGAAAAACTCAATTGGATGAACAACCAATACATCAGGAATTACGATTTGGACCAACTGACATTGCTTTCGAAAGCTTATTTTGTAGAGAGTGGATTTGCAAGTGAGTCTGAATTCGATGTTGATTTCTCGAAATTCAGAAACATCGTCGACATCCTGAGAGAGCGACTTAACAAGTTGAATGAGATCTCAGACTACTACAATCTGTTCAATGTGAATACGATAGAACTTGAAGACGATGAGGCAAGAGAAATGATTGAAATGCCACATGTGTCAGAGATGCTGGAGTGCTTTTCCAAAAAGGTGTCTGAATTGGAAGTTATTACAGCCGAGGATGTTAAAAGTCTGCTTAAGGAAGTCCAGAAAGAAACTGGCCATAAAGGCAAGAACCTGTTTATGCCGGTTCGAGTCGCATTGACCGGACAGGTACACGGTCCCGATATCGCCAAGGTGATGGAGGTCATAGGGTGTGCGAACATTATTCAGCGTATCGATTACAGCATAAGGAACTTGTGTGTCAAATAATCAAACCAATAATTCGTGGGGGCCGTTGTATCCATTACAATTGCCCCCACTGTTCTAAACAATATTCGGGTGAAGAGGCAATTATGAACGATTTTTTAGAGAATGCTGAATTGAATAGTTTATCGGATATGGATGTTAGAATGATGAATCCGCTGAAGTTGGCTTTTTTGGGTGATGCCATCTATGAAGCTTACATCAGAACATACCTGATCAGTCAATTTGTGCTGACACCACATGAAATGTCCAAAAGAGCCAAGCAATATGTCAATGCAAACGCACAGGCGACGGCAGTACATAGGCTGAGGGAATCTTTCAATGAAGATGAATGGCAGATGATCAAGCGAGGAAGAAATCAGAAGTCCAATACGGTTCCCAAAAATGCGCTCTTGTCAGACTACAGATACGCAACCGGTTATGAGGCATTGATCGGCTATCTTTATTTGACCAATCGAAAGGAACGCTTATATGAAATCGTTCACTTGACCATAAGAGCCATTGATTTTGAAGAAAATTCAATAAAGGATATCGGTGAACACAATGAAACGTAAGGATAGGATTTTAATCGGGGTGACACTGATTGTCTTGATCATATTGGGATACAAGTCCTTTGTCTTGGATCCGGTGGATACGGAAGACCCCAAGGATGAGGCTGTCGTTGTCAGAATGCAGGAAGTTCTCGATGAGAGGCATTCCAATATCCTCTATAAAACAGGAATCTTGAAGTTTAGGATTACAGATGTGAAAGTCGAAGATGAAGATGATTTCACAGGACGTTATAGAAAATACCTGATTGGGATTCTCCCATTCGGGGATTCGTATTTTTCCTCAGATGAACAATAGGAGGTCAATTTGATGAAGGTTAAGCTTATTGCTCATACCCCTGAACCGGAAAAGGTGATTGCAGCATCCGCCAAGCTCTGTTATTCCCCTGTCGGCATTGAAACTTTATATGAAAACCTGGATGATGAATCATCCGGTGTTTTTTTGGACAAATTGATGGAGTATGGACACTTTTCTCCACTAGAACATATTTCGTTCACTTTTGCGATAGAAGGGGTCAGCAGGGTGTTGACCCATCAACTTGTCAGACATAGAATCGCATCTTACTCCCAACAATCACAGCGATACGTTAAACTTGAAGCTTTTGAGTACATCATCCCACCGGCCATTGGGTCCAATCCGGAAGTGCGTAAGTTGTTTGAACAGGCTATGGCAGATGATCAAAAGGTTTATGACACTATTGCCGACAAGTTGGAAGAAGATTATTATTTAAAATACATCGAAAAAGGGTATAGTGAAAAGAAGGCAAGATCCCAAGCTGAAAAAGCGGCAGTTGAGGATGCGAGGTTTGTATTTCCTAACGCTTGTGAAACAAAAATTGTTGTGAGCATGAATGCGAGAAGCCTAATCAATTTCTTCAATCATCGATGTTGCAATAGAGCGCAATGGGAGATTCGTGAACTTGCGACGGAGATACTCCGAATAGTCAAGCAGGTCGCACCAAACGTGTTTGGAAGTGCGGGGCCGAAGTGTTTGGTTGGTCCGTGTCCAGAAGGAAAAATGACTTGTGGAGCGATAGCGGATGTACGAGCTTCTTTCGGAGTATTGTAGATAAAGGAAGGTATGAATGGAAGATATAATATATGGAAGAAATCCTGTTTTAGAGGCACTGGAATCGGGTCATGAAATCAATAGGATCATTGTGCTGGAAAACACCAAAGATAAACCGATTCAAAAGATCATAGACATATCCAAGGAACGAAAGTATTTGATCCAGTATCTGGATCGTAAGAAAATGGATCGAATCACAGATGGTGAAAATCATCAGGGTGTGATCGCATACGTAGCGCCTTATCATTATCATGAGGTGGAAGATCTGATTGAAATCGCCAAATCCAAAGGCGAAGAACCATTTTTGATCATTTGCGATGAAATCACCGACCCCCACAACTTGGGCAGCATCATCAGAACTGCAAATGCTGTCGGAGCCCATGGTGTGATCATACCTAAAAGAAGGAGCGCGCTCATCAATCAGACCGTTGTGAAGACTTCTTGCGGAGCAGTTGAATACGTCCCTGTAGCGAAAGTGACAAACATCACCCAGACCATTGAAGAGTTGAAAACGTATGGATTATGGATCGTCGGTACGGACATGGACGCTCAAAATTATTGCGATGCAAAACTTACTGGAAGCATAGGTGTGGTAATTGGCAATGAGGGCAAGGGCATCAGCAGACTTGTCAAAGAAAAATGCGATTTCATGGTATCGCTTCCGATGTTCGGAAAAGTGAGTTCGCTCAATGCCGCTGTAGCGGGCGCCGTAGTGATGTACGAGGTGGTGAGACAGCGCCAATCGAAAATCGCACAACAATAATTTCGATTGCTTGGTTCGATGGAGTGAACAACTTTGAATCCGTTGGAAAAATATTGAAGTTTGACTCTTGATGATGACTTGACGTCAGGATTGTGAATAATATATAATGATTTTATGACTTGTTAAGAATCCGTTTCCAACATTTGAGGAGGACAGCTTTGATGGAGCCAATTGAGACTGCGACATGGTATAATCACGACAGCTTTGATGAAGAAATTGTGGTCGAACTTGCACGTAAAGGTGACCCCAAAGCTCAAGAGCAGCTGATCAGAAAGTACAAGAATTTTGTTAGAAGCAAAGCGAGAGCCTATTTTCTTATCGGGGCGGATCGTGAGGATATTGTACAAGAAGGGATGATCGGTCTTTTCAAAGCGATAAGAGATTTTCAACCGGACAAGGTCACTTCATTCAGATCGTTTGCGGAACTTTGTATCAAGAGGCAGATCATTACGGCTATCAAAACTGCTACGAGACAAAAGCACATTCCACTCAATTCATACGTCTCACTCAACAAACCGATCTTTGATGAGGAGTCGGACAGGACGCTTTATGATATGATGATGAACAGTAAGGAACTCAATCCTGAACATCTGGTCATCAAAAGGGAAGAATTGAGCCAGATTGAGGAAAAAATGGGTGAGGTGCTCAGTGACCTCGAATGGAAAGTTCTCAACGCGTATCTTGAAGGAAAGTCATACAATGAGATATCCCTGGAAATGGACAAGCATGTGAAATCTGTTGACAATGCGCTTCAAAGAGTTAAAAAGAAGCTTGAGAAATTTTTGGTGAATTTGAATTAGTGCGTTCATAGGCAAGCGCAAAAGTGCTTGTTGAAATATATATAAGTTAACAAGGGAGGAAGAAATCCATGGCAAAGCAAAAATTTGAAAGAAACAAGCCACACTGTAATGTTGGAACAATCGGTCACGTTGACCACGGTAAAACAACTCTTACAGCTGCTATCACAAAAGTTTTATTCGAGAAATACGGTTTAGGCGCAAAAGTAGACTTTGACAACATCGATAAAGCACCAGAAGAGAGAGAAAGAGGAATCACTATCTCTACTGCTCACGTCGAGTACGAAACTCCAGCTAGACACTACGCTCACGTAGACTGTCCAGGTCACGCCGACTACGTAAAGAACATGATCACAGGAGCCGCTCAAATGGACGGATCCATCCTTGTTGTTTCCGCAGCTGACGGTCCAATGCCACAAACTAGAGAGCATATCCTTCTTTCAAGACAAGTTGGCGTTCCATACATCGTTGTTTTCTTGAACAAATGTGACATGGTAGACGACGAAGAATTGCTTGAGCTTGTTGAAATGGAAGTAAGAGACCTTTTAACAGAATACGATTTCCCGGGTGATGACACACCAATCATCAGAGGATCGGCTCTTAAAGCGCTTGAAGGCGAACCAGAGTGGGCTCAGAAGATCATCGAATTGTTCGATATCGTTGACACATACATCCCGCAACCTGTAAGAGCAACAGACAAACCTTTCTTGATGCCAGTTGAAGACGTATTCTCGATCACCGGTCGTGGTACAGTAGCAACAGGTAGAATCGAAAGAGGCGTCATAAAAGTTCAAGAAGAAGTTGAACTCGTAGGTCTCGCTGAAGCACCAAGAAAGCTCGTCGTAACAGGCGTAGAGATGTTCAAGAAGCTTCTTGATGAAGGTCAAGCAGGCGATAACTGTGGTCTTCTTTTAAGAGGCATCCAAAGAACAGAAATCGAAAGAGGACAAGTTCTTGCAAAACCGGGAACTATCCACCCACATACAAAGTTCGAAGCACAAGTATACGTTCTTACTAAAGAAGAAGGCGGAAGACATACACCGTTCTTCAAAGGTTACAGACCACAATTCTTCTTCAGAACAACAGACGTAACCGGATCAATCGACTTGCCACCAGGCGTTGAAATGTGTATGCCTGGAGACAACATCGAAATGAACATCGAACTGATCGCACCAATCGCGGTAGAAGAGGGTTTAAGATTCTCTATCCGTGAAGGAGGTAGAACAGTAGGTGCAGGTTCTGTAATCAAGATTACAGACTAATTAAAAAAAACTTGATTTTTAACGGGATATGCGTTAGAATATCATGAGTGTTTAAGGTCTTAATCCAAAATGACATGTAATAAGGACTAGTGGCAACTAGTCCTTATTTAACTTTTTCAAACGATTTGAATTATTGTTAACATTATTTCAGCGCAAAAAGTGTTGAGGTTTTATTGACATGCAAAACGTTTTGTGGTAGGTTAAATTAGTGATGTTATAGTGGATGGAGTGTGCATTGCCAGGCACGGACAATAGTCGGTTTAGGAGGTGTCGAAATGAGAGTGAATATCACATTAGCTTGTACAGAGTGCAAAAACAGAAATTACAACACATCAAAGAACAAGAAAAACAACCCAGACAGAATTGAAATGATGAAATATTGTAAGTTCGACAAGAAGCATACGCTTCACAAAGAAACTAAGTAGTTTCTAAATATTGAATAAGGGGTTGAGATAAAAATGTCTTCTAGTAATGTAAAAGAAAAAAAACCAGGCGCAGGCAAGTTTTTCAAGAGTGTAAGAAGTGAAATCAAGAAAGTGACTTGGCCAACGCGTAAGGATGTATGGAATTACACAGTTGTTGTGCTTGTTATGGTTTTGATCTCAGCAGTGACCATTGGAGTACTAGATACGATTTTTAAATTTTTCTTCAACTTACTTGCATAAGGCTGATACAATAATTATGGGAGGAGGTTTGAAAAATCATGTCAGAAACGAATAATGCGAAATGGTACGTCGTACACACGTACTCGGGTCACGAGAACAAAGTGAAGGCGAACATAGAAAAGATCGTTGAAAATAGAGGTATGGAGGATGTAATCCTGCAGGTCGTCGTTCCAACTGAAATCGTAGTGGAAATCAAGAACGGCAAGCGTAAGGACAAGTCCAAAAAAATCTTCCCAGGTTATGCATTGGTTAAAATGATTATGACTGACGAATCTTGGTATGTTGTAAGAAACACAAGAGGCGTGACTGGATTTGTGGGCCCTGGTTCCAAACCAATTCCGCTGACGGATGATGAAGTCGAAAACATGGGTCTTGAAAAACGTAAAATTGAAATTGATTTTGCGATTGGAGACTCAATCACAGTTATATCAGGTCCATTCGAGAATTTCTTAGGCACAGTCGAAGAAATTCATATGGAAAGACAATCTATCAAAGCGACCATCTCAATGTTCGGCAGGGAAACACCTGTAGAGCTTGAATTTGATCAAATCAGAAAGAACTAGTATCGTTAAAAAAGGAGGTGTAATAAATGGCTAAAAAAGTTACAGGTCTTGTAAAATTACAAATTCCTGCAGGTAAAGCGACTCCGGCACCACCAGTTGGTCCAGCTCTTGGTCAACAAGGAGTTAACATCATGCAATTCTGCAAGGAGTTCAACGCAAAAACTGCTGATCAGGCTGGAATGATTATTCCTGTTGTCATCACAGTATACCAAGACAGATCTTATACTTTCATCACAAAGACGCCGCCTGCGGCAAACTTGTTATTGAAAGCGGCTGGAATCCCAAGTGGTTCAGGTGAACCAAACAAGAAAAAGGTTGCTACAGTGAAAAGATCTAAAGTCAAGGAAATCGCAGAGATTAAAATGGCTGACTTAAATGCTGGTAGCGTTGAAGCTGCAATGAGCATGGTAGAAGGTACCGCAAGAAGCATGGGAATCATCATAGAAGATTAATATGATCTTCTACAGAAGCACGTGGGAGGATAATCCGCAAATACCACTAAGGAGGAAAAGAAATGCCTAAAAGAGGAAAAGCTTATCAAGATTCAACAAAACTTGTTGAAAGAAACAAATTTCATGAATTGGAAGAAGCGATCAAATTGGTAAAACAAACTTCAAAAGCGAAGTTTGATGAAACAGTTGAATTGCACATCAAGTTGGGTGTCGATGGTAGACATGCAGACCAACAAGTAAGAGGCGCGATCGTTTTACCACACGGTACAGGTAAAACAAAAAGAGTTCTTGTTGTCGCAAAAGGCGAAAAAGCTGAAGAAGCAGAAAAAGCTGGAGCAGATTTCGTTGGCGCGGAAGATATCATCACTAAAATTCAAAGTGAAAACTGGTTTGACTTCGATGTAATCGTAGCAACTCCTGACATGATGGGCCAATTAGGTCGATTGGGTAGAGTTTTGGGCCCTAAAGGCTTGATGCCAAACCCAAAATCAGGAACTGTTACATTTGATATCGAAAGAGCAGTAAATGAAATCAAAGCTGGTAAAGTTGAATATAGATTGGATAAAACCAATATCGTTCACGTATCAATCGGTAAAGTATCTTTCGAAGATGTCAAATTGATTGAAAACATGCAAGCATTGGTTGAAGCTCTTGTCAAAGCAAAACCGGCAGCTGCCAAAGGCACTTATTTAAGAAGTGTTACGATTGCCAGCACAATGGGTCCTGGAATCAAACTGAACGCAGCTAAATTATAATTGACAAAGCAATAGTTCTCTGGTAGAATTGTTTTGTTCTAAATGTTGTAAATAAACCGTAGACAGTAGGTGCTAACGCTTAATTTCCTACCGAGGTAAGGATAAATGATTTATTGTAAAATAAATTATAACCTCTCTTGTCTACGGAAGAGAGGTTTTATTATGCACAAGGAGGTGGACAAATGTCAAAGAAACTTGAATTGAAGAAAGTGGCTGTTGAAGAAATTAAAGAGCGATTTTCAAATGCTAAGTCTGCTGTGCTTGTAGATTACAGAGGATTGACCGTTGAAGAAGCAACTGAACTTAGAAGTAGGTTCAGAAAAGCTGGTGTTGAGTATAAAGTATACAAAAACAACCTGGTGAAACTTGCTATCAAAGGTACTGAATTTGAACCATTATCTCAAGACTTGACTGGTCCAAATGCAATCGCATTCGGAATCGATGATGCAGTAATTCCTGCAAAAATCGTCAAGGATTTTGCTAAAGATCATAAGGCTTTGGAACTTAAAGCTGGTATTGTCGAAGGTTCATACTGTAATTTGGAAGATATCATCAAAATTGCCGACTTACCATCAAAAGAAATATTGCTTGGAAGATTCCTTGGAAGTATCAAAGCGCCAGTATCCAACTTCGCTTACTTCTTATCTAATCTTATTAAAGAGCAAGAAAGCAACGCTTAATTTCAACTATTATTAATATCGAAAAAAATTCGGAGGTGTACAAAATGACTAAAGAGCAAATTATTGAAGCTATCAAAGGCATGACTATTTTAGAAGTGAAAGAATTGGTAGAAGCATGTGAGACTGAGTTCGGCGTTTCTGCTTCTGCTCCAGTAGTTGCGGTTGCTGCATCAGCAGAAGCTGTAGAAGAGCAATCAGAGTTCGACGTAATCTTGGCAAATGCAGGCGCTAAGAAAATCGGCGTAATCAAAGTTGTTAGAGAACTTACAGGTTTAGGCCTCAAAGAAGCTAAAGATCTTGTAGATAACGCTCCTCAAGCTGTTAAGCAAGGCGTATCTAAAGAAGAAGCTGAAGCTGTCAAAGCTAAACTTGAAGAAGCTGGCGCTGCAGTGGAATTGAAGTAATTATTAATAAAATAGCCACCAAATCTTGGTGGCTATTTTATACTTTTAGAAAGAATGGCATTAAGGAAAATTAAAACTCTTTTTTAAACAAACTTATAAAAACATGTTGACACGCTTTGTGCCGTGTGATATTGTTTTATAATGCTATAAGTATGTTTAGAATGGAGTTTTTTCGCTTTTTAGACAATAGCATGGAAGGTTTAAAAAGGAAATCTTTCCTTTTATAATACAATGACTTTATTACACAAGGGGTGAAAATTTAATGCCACAACCTGTAATGTACGGAAGAACAGAGAGAATCAGTTTTGCCAGAATCAATGAACTGCTGGAGAAACCCAATTTGATTGAGATTCAAAGGAAATCATATGAATGGTTTCTTGAGGAAGGCTTAAAAGAGGCTTTTAAGGACATTTCTCCAATCGAAGACTATACTGGTAATTTGATCCTTGAATTTATCGACTATGAATTCGAAGAAGAGCCCAAGTATGGTGTTGAAGAATGTAAAGAGCGTGATGTGAATTACGCGGTTCCACTGAGAGTTCAAGTGCGTTTCATTAACCGTGAAACGGGAGAAATCAAGGAACAAAAAGTTTTCATGGGTGATTTCCCATTGATGACGGAGAATGGTACCTTTATAATCAATGGAGCTGAGCGAGTAATCGTCAGCCAATTGGTCAGATCACCGGGACCATACTATGATGTCAAGATCGACAAAGTGGGAACCAAATTGTATTCAAGTACTATAATCCCAAACAGGGGTGCATGGCTGGAGTACGAAACCGATTCCAATGATATTGTCTCAGTCAGAATTGACAGAACAAGAAAATTGCCGGCGACGACTTTGATCAGAGCACTTGGATATCAATCCAACCATGAAATCCTATCGCTTTTCGGTGAAGATGACAAATTGATTAAAACGCTTGATAAGGACAGTACTACCAATCAAGAAGAAGGTCTGATCGAAATCTACAAAAAATTGAGACCAGGTGAACCTCCAACGGTTGAAAGTGCGAAGAACTTAATCAATTCATTGTTTTTTGATGAAAAGAGATATGATCTGGCTAAAGTGGGTCGTTATAAATTCAACAAAAAATTAGGTGTTTCCAACCGTATTGAAGAGAAAATCGCAGCAGAAAACATAATAAATCCTCATACTGGCGAAATTTTGGTTGAAAAAGGCGAAAAAATCACCATTGATATGGCTGCAGTCATTGAAAATGCAAGCATCAAACAAGTTGATGTCTACGGAGAACACGAGAGGATCATTCGTGTCATAGGCAATCAGTTTGTCGATATCAAAACGTACATTCAATCGGATCGATTGAAAGTCAAGGAAAAAGTATATTATCCTGTTTTGAAAGAAATCATGGATACAAATGAAACTGAAGATGAGCGCGTACAAGCTATAGAAGAAAGAATGCTGGAACTTGTACCAAGACACATCACACCTGCTGACATCATTGCGTCCTTCAGTTATATATTAAACCTTGACTCTGCAGTCGGTAATGTCGATGACATCGATCATCTTGGCAACAGAAGAATCCGTTCTGTAGGAGAACTCTTACAGAATCAATTCAGAATTGGACTTTCCAGAATGGAAAGAGTTGTCAGGGAACGTATGACCATCCAGGACATGGAGGCCATAACGCCTCAGGCATTGATCAACATCAAACCGGTTGTTTCTTCTATTAAAGAGTTTTTCGGCAGTTCTCAATTGTCACAATTTATGGATCAGACAAATCCGCTTGCGGAATTGACACATAAAAGAAGATTGTCCGCACTTGGACCAGGAGGTCTTTCGAGAGAAAGAGCCGGTTTCGAGGTTCGTGACGTTCACCACTCGCACTACGGAAGAATGTGCCCTATTGAAACACCAGAGGGTCCAAATATTGGTTTGATTGGTTCTCTCAGTACATTCGCGAGAATCAATGAATATGGTTTTATTGAATCCCCTTATAGAAAAATTGACAAGAAGACTGGAATAATTACAGGTGAAATCATCTATGTCACAGCTGACGTTGAAGAAAAATTCATTGTAGCTCCTGCCAATGAGCCAATTGGCGAAGACAGTAGATTTGTCAGCGATAGAATTGTAGCCAGAAGACGTTCAGACATCAAAGAGTTCCCGGCATCAGAAATCGAATTGGTTGAAGTTTCAGCTCAGCAAATGGTTTCAGTCGCAACGGCAATGATTCCCTTCCTTGAGAATGACGACGCCAACCGTGCCCTCATGGGTTCGAACATGCAACGTCAAGCAGTACCTCTGGTTCGTGCTGAAGCACCGATTATAGGAACTGGTATCGAGCATATAGCTGCAAAAGATTCCGGAGCTGTTGTAAAGGCTACTGTTGATGGTGTAGTTGAATATGTTTCAGCTGAAGAAATAGTAATCCGTGGAACCACGGACAAAAAGAAATATAGATATAAATTATTGAAATTCAAGAGATCGAACCAAGGCACATGTATCAATCAAAAGCCACTTGTCAAAAAAGGCGAAGTTGTTAAATTTGATGATATCATTGCGGATGGTCCTTCAACAGACAATGGTGAGATCGCTCTTGGAACAAACTTATTGATTGGATTCATGACATGGGAAGGTTACAACTACGAGGATGCTATCCTTTTAAGTGAAGAACTGGTTATGGAAGACAAACTCAGCTCTATTCATATTGAAGAATATGAATCTGAAGCTAGAGATACCAAGCTTGGACCTGAAGAAATCACAAGAGACATTCCAAATGTTGGTGAAGATGCACTTAAAAACCTTGACGCAGAAGGCATCATTAGAATTGGTGCAGAAGTGAATTCAGGTGATATCCTTGTGGGTAAAGTAACCCCTAAAGGAGAAACGGAACTCACTGCTGAGGAGAGATTACTTAGAGCAATCTTCGGTGAGAAAGCAAGGGAAGTCAGAGATACATCACTCAGAGTGCCTCATGGTGAATCTGGAATCATAGTGGATGTCAAAAAATTCGAACGTGAAAATGGCGATGAACTATCTCCAGGCGTCAACAAACTCATTAGAGTATATATTGCCAAGAAAAGAAAAATCAGCATTGGTGACAAAATGGCTGGTCGTCATGGTAACAAAGGTGTAATTTCCAGGATTTTACCTGTGGAAGACATGCCTTTCCTCGAAGACGGCACACCAATTCAAATCGTACTGAATCCGCTTGGCGTACCTTCGCGTATGAACATCGGACAAGTACTTGAAGTCCATCTTGGTCTTGCAGCCAAGAAAAATGGTTGGAAGATTGCAACGCCAGTATTTGACGGCGCCAGTGAACTTCAGATCATGGATATTTTGGAGGAAGCCGGTTATCCAGCTGATGGAAAGCTAGTCATTCGTGATGGCCGTTCAGGCGAAAAGTTTGACAATCCTGTAACTGTCGGTTACATGTACATGCTAAAACTTCACCACTTGGTCGCAGATAAGATCCATGCCAGAAGTACAGGACCATATTCACTCGTAACGCAACAACCTCTGGGCGGTAAAGCTCAATTTGGTGGACAGCGTTTTGGTGAGATGGAGGTATGGGCACTGGAAGCTTATGGTGCTGCACATACATTACAAGAAATTCTTACAGTTAAATCGGATGACGTTGTTGGGCGTGTAAAAGCGTATGAGGCGATCGTAAAAGGTGAGAATATCCCTGAGCCAGGCATACCAGAGTCTTTCAAAGTTCTGATCAAAGAATTGCAAGCACTTGCATTGGATGTGAAAGTCCTTAGGGATGATGCCGGTGAAATCGAAATCGAACTCATTGACAATGATGATGACGGTCTTGATTATAACGCAGCACTCAAAGAGAATAAAATCTCGAACGACATCGAAAAAGGTGCATTTATAGATGATCTTGTCGATGAGGAAGAAAAAGTTGTCGAAGTAGATGATGAAGAAATTTTCGAGTCTGAAGACGAATTTTATCCTGAAGATGATGATTTTGAAGCGTAATTAACTTTTATTAGAGAAGGGAGAGGTAGCCCTTGATCGAATTCAATAATTTTGATTCCATTAGAATTGGCTTAGCATCACCAGACAAGATAAGATCTTGGTCGAAAGGTGAAGTTAAAAAACCAGAAACGATCAATTACAGAACACTTAAACCTGAGAAGGAAGGGTTGTTTTGTGAAAAAATATTCGGACCTACAAAAGACTGGGAATGTCATTGTGGGAAATATAAAAAAGTAAGATACAAAGGTGTGGTTTGCGACCGTTGTGGCGTTGAGGTCACTAAATCCAAAGTCCGTCGTGAGCGTATGGGGCACATAGAACTCGCTGCTCCCGTATCTCATATCTGGTATTTCAAAGGAATTCCTTCGAAAATGGGGATATTGCTTGATTTATCACCAAGAGCACTCGAAAAGGTATTGTATTTTGCTTCATATATAGTAATTGAGCCAGGTGAAACAAGCCTTGAGCACAAGCAATTGCTTACAGAAAGTGAATACTCACAATACCGCGAGAAATACGGCAATACTTTTAGAGCAATGATGGGAGCCGAAGCGGTCAAAGAAATTCTGAGACAAGTCGACCTTGACTCACTTGCTGTTGAACTTAAATCTCAACTCAAAGACAGCTCCGGTCAGAAGAAAATCAGAATTGTACGTAGACTTGAAGTTGTAGATGCTTTTAGAAAATCGGGCAATGATCCAGAATGGATGATTCTTGATGTGGTTCCAGTAATTCCACCAGATTTAAGACCAATGGTTCAACTTGACGGTGGAAGATTTGCAACAGCAGACCTAAATGATTTATATAGACGAGTCATCAACAGAAACAACCGATTGAAGCGTTTGCTTGAACTCGGTGCTCCTGATATCATCGTGAGAAATGAGAAACGTATGCTTCAAGAAGCAGTTGACGCTCTCATAGACAACGGTAGAAGAGGAAGACCGGTTACAGGTCCTGGAAACAGACCACTTAAGTCTCTTTCAGATCTCTTGAAAGGTAAACAAGGTCGTTTCAGACAAAACTTACTTGGTAAAAGGGTTGACTATTCAGGGCGTTCGGTTATCGTTGTCGGACCTGAACTCAAATTCTACCAATGTGGTCTTCCAAAAAAGATGGCACTTGAACTTTTCAAACCTTTTGTAATGAAACGATTGGTCAAAGATGGCTATGTTCATAACATCAAAAGTGCGAAAAGAATGGTTGAACGTGTAAAGCCGGAAGTATGGAGTATCGTTGAAGAAGTCATTCGTGAGCATCCAGTGTTGCTCAACCGTGCACCGACGCTTCACAGACTCGGTATCCAGGCATTTGAGCCTGTACTCGTTGATGGTAAGGCAATCAGATTGCACCCACTCGTATGTACGGCATACAATGCGGATTTCGACGGTGACCAGATGGCAGTCCACGTTCCACTATCAGTGGAAGCACAAGCAGAAGCCAGATTCTTGATGCTTTCTGTCAACAACATTTTGGCACCAAAAGATGGCAGACCGATTACTACACCTACACAGGATATGGTTCTCGGAGCTTACTACCTGACATTCGAGAAAGAAGACAAACCAGAGACCATGAAAATCTTCAAAGATTTCGAGGAATTGAATTTATCTTATTTCAATGGTGCGGTACATCTTCAGGAACGTGTGAAGATGAGAAAATATTTCGAAGAGGCTGACAAATTTGTCGTCCTTGAAAGTACGGTTGGTCGTTTCATTTTCAATGATAAGATCCCTCAAAACTTGGGATTCGTAGATCGTGAAAAAGAACCATTCGCACTTGAGATAGATTTCCTTTGCAAGAAAAAAGATCTTGAGGACATCATCGCAAAAAGCTTTACCGAGTATGGCAATACCATCACTGCCGAACTGCTCGATCACATGAAAGACATGGGATTCCTGTATTCGACAAAAGGTGCGGTTACGGTTTCCGTTTCCGACATGGTCATTCCTGAAGCGAAAAAAGCTTTGATTGCCAGTGCAAGAGAAGTTGTGGATCAATATCAGAAGGCATATAGAAGAGGTCTTATATCCGAGGAAGAAAGATATGAAAAAATCATTCAAACTTGGACAAAAACCACAGACGATGTAACTGAAGAATTGATGAAGAATCTTTCGAACCTCAACAATATCAAAATCATGGCGGACTCAGGAGCAAGGGGTTCCAAGAACCAAATCAGACAACTCGCCGGTATGCGTGGTCTCATGGCCAATGCACTTGGTAAAACGGTTGAGATTCCAATCATTTCAAACTTCCGTGAAGGTCTGACGGTTCTTGAGTATTTCATATCGACAACAGGTGCACGTAAAGGTCTTGCCGATACAGCACTAAGAACAGCCGACTCCGGTTACCTCACAAGAAGACTTGTTGACGTCAGCCAGGAAGTCATTGTTAGAGAAGTCGATTGTAACACCAATGAAGGTATTGAAGTTATCGAGTTCAGAGAAGGAAATGAACTTATTGAACCACTACAGGAGAGAATTCTCGGCCGTTATCCGGTTGATGAGGTTACGCATCCTGAAACTGGTGAAATCCTTTGCACTAAGAATCAGATGATTTCAGAAAAAATTGCCGATAAAATTGTAAAAGCGGGGTATAAGACTCTTAGAATCCGTTCAGTGCTTGCTTGTGAAACACAATATGGCGTTTGTGCGAAATGTTACGGCCTTAACCTTGCAACAGGAAAGCCAGTGCATGTCGGTGAAGCTGTAGGAATAATAGCGGCCCAATCTATCGGTGAACCTGGAACACAGCTTACAATGAGAACATTCCATACAGGTGGTGTCGCCGGTGGTGACATTACGCAAGGTCTTCCAAGGGTTGAAGAACTCTTTGAAGGACGTAAGCCGAAAGGTCTTGCGGTAATTGCAGAGATGGATGGTGTCATTTCCTTTAAAGAGACCAAGAAAAAACGTGAGGTTGTGATCACCAATGAAGAAACTGGTGAACAACATACTTCATTGATTGTATTTGGTGCCAATGTAAAAGTCAAAGAAGGCGATCGCGTGACACAGGGACAGTCCATAACGGAAGGTTCAATCAATCCTCATGACCTTTTAAGAGTGGTTGGTGTGAAAGGCGTACGTGAATACATCATCAAGGAAGTCCAAAAGGTTTATAGACTTCAGGGTGTTGATATCAATGACAAGCACATTGAAATTATTGTAAAACAAATGTTGTCAAAGATTAAAATTGACGAGTCTGGAGATTCACTGCTTCTACCTGGAACAGTAGTCAGCCTTAAAGAGTTCAATCGTCTCAATGAGGAGATTGAAGCTGAAGGTGGCGAACTTGCTCAAGGTACAAGAACTTTGCTGGGAATCACTAAAGCATCTCTTGCAACAGAATCGTTCTTGTCAGCGGCGTCATTCCAAGAAACAACCAGAGTTCTTACTGAAGCCGCCATAAACGGTAAAGAAGACCGATTGTTGGGTCTCAAGGAGAACGTCATCATAGGAAAATTGATTCCGGCAGGTACAGGCATGCGCTATTATCGCGAAATGACTGTAAAGGCGAAGGATGACTTTGACCTTGCAAGAGCTGAGGCTTTTAAGACTATTTAACATAAAATTTATTGACAGTCATTTTTTATGGTGTTAAAATGATGAAGTGCATATTGGCGACTTCAAGGAGGATACCGTATGCAACTAAGTGAACTTGCTAAAAACCCTAAATTGGTGGTCGGCGTTAAGCAAACCACAAAAGTCTTGATGAACAATCATGCCAGGCTAATATTCGTTGCCAAAGATGCGGAACAGCATGTTATTAGAAGGATCATTCAGTTGGCGACCGAGAAGAGTGTGGAGATTGTATTTGTCGAGTCCATGAAGGATTTGGGTAAAGCTTGTAATATTGACGTTGGTGCTGCGACAGCGGTTATTGAAAAATAGAATTTTATAAAAGGAAGGAGGTGCTGAAAAGGAATGCCTACTATAAATCAGTTAGTAAGAAAAGGAAGACAACAAGTTGAAGAAAAGTCAACTTCTCCTGCTTTACAAAGAAGTTTGAATACTTTGAAGAGAAAGCAAGTAAAAATGAGTTCACCACAAAAAAGAGGTGTTTGTACGAGCGTTAAGACAGTTACGCCTAAGAAACCAAACTCAGCTTTGAGAAAGGTTGCAAGGGTTAGACTTACAAACGGCTTCGAGGTGACAGCTTATATTCCAGGTGTCGGTCACAACTTACAAGAGCATAGTGTTGTTCTTATAAGAGGCGGTAGAGTCAAAGACTTACCGGGTTGTAGATATCACATCGTAAGGGGCGTACTTGATACTTCTGGTGTTAACAACAGAATGCAGGGAAGATCAAAATATGGCGCTAAGAGACCAAAGAAAAAGTAGTGTACTAATCGGCCTCTTCCGTTAAGGAAGGGGCTTTAAATAGTAAACAATTCAATAAGCAGTTCCGCACAGCGACAGTAAAATGTCGAGTACCGATGAATGACCTAAACACATTATAAGGAGGGAAGCAAAGTGCCTAGAAAAGGAAATGTTCCTAAAAGAGACGTATTGCCTGATCCTATGTACGGAAGCAAGGTTGTCACTAAGTTGATCAACTCTGTTATGTATGACGGAAAAAGAGGCGTAGCTCAAAGCATTGTATATGGTGCGTTTGAGATGATCAAAGAGAAGACTGGAAAAGAGCCTGCAGAAGTTTTTGAAGCGGCAATCAACAATATCATGCCAGTTCTTGAAGTAAAAGCAAGAAGAGTTGGTGGTTCAAACTACCAAGTACCAATTGAAGTAAGAACTGAAAGAAGACAAACTCTTGGACTCAGATGGTTGGTTACTTATTCGCGCAAAAGAGGCGAAAGAACCATGCAGGAAAAACTTGCTAAAGAAATCATGGATGCTGCCAACAACACTGGTGCTGCAGTCAAGAAGAGAGAAGATACTCACAAAATGGCAGATGCAAACAAAGCGTTCGCACACTACCGTTTCTAATAAAATATGTTTGAGTGCGCTCAAACTTTGTTTTGAAAGGAGGATATAAGATGAGTAGGGGTTATTCACTTGAGAATACCAGAAACATCGGCATCATGGCTCACATCGATGCGGGTAAGACAACTACCACTGAAAGGATCCTCTATTATACAGGTATCAACTATAAGATTGGTGAAGTTCACAACGGCGGCGCTACTATGGACTGGATGGAGCAAGAGCAGGAAAGAGGAATTACAATCACTTCTGCTGCTACAACTTGTGTCTGGAAAGATAAACGTATCAATATTATTGATACGCCTGGTCACGTTGACTTTACCGTTGAAGTTGAAAGATCACTTCGTGTATTAGATGGATCCGTAGCTGTTTTCTGTGCAAAAGGCGGGGTTGAACCTCAGTCTGAAGCCGTTTGGAGACAAGCTGACAAATATGGCGTACCTAGAATGGCATTTGTTAACAAAATGGACATTACAGGCGCAGATTTCTTCAGAGTTGTAAAAATGATGAAGGATCGTTTAAAAGCAAATGCAGTGCCACTTCAAATACCAATAGGCGCTGAAGAAAAATTCCAAGGCATCGTAGACTTGTTGGAAATGAAAGCTGTTTACTACAGAGACGACCTTGGCGAAAAAATTGATATCATCGATATACCAGCTGAACTTCAAGACCTTGCTGAAGAATTTAGACATGGTCTTGTGGAGTCAATCTCTGAAACAGATGAAATATTGATGGAGAAATACCTCGAAGGCGTAGAACCAACAATTGAAGAATTGAAAAAGGCGCTCAGAAGAGCGACGATCAACAATGAGATTGTACCCGTTTTCTGTGGTTCTTCTTACAAAAACAAAGGTGTTCAAAGAATGCTTGATGGCGTTATCGATTTCATGCCTGCTCCAACTGATGTTGAAGCGATAAAAGGACTCGATGAAGACGGAAACGAAGATGAAAGAGCTTCAGGCGACGACATCCCATTTTCATCACTTGCTTTCAAAATCATGACGGATCCTTATGTTGGAAAATTAACATTCTTCAGAGTTTACTCGGGAACATTGGATTCAGGTTCATATGTATACAACTCGACTAAACAAAAGAAGGAAAGGGTTGGTCGAATTCTGCAGATGCACGCGAACAAAAGAGAGGAACTTGCAAAAGTCTACTCTGGAGATATCGCAGCAGCTGTCGGCCTGAAGTACACAACTACAGGAGACACACTTTGTGACCCTGATCATGTGATCGTACTTGAGTCCATGGTATTCCCTGAGCCTGTTATTCGTGTGGCGATCGAGCCTAAAACGAGAGCATCTCAAGAGAAAATGGGCATCGCACTTGCGAAGCTTGCTGAGGAAGATCCTACGTTCAGAGCATACACTGACGAAGAAACCGGACAAGTCATCATCGCTGGTATGGGTGAGCTTCACCTTGAAATCATCGTAGACAGACTTTTAAGAGAGTTCAAAGTGGAAGCGAACATCGGAGCACCTCAAGTTGCTTACAAAGAAACAATTACAAAGGCAGTTGATATCGACTACAAGTACTCTAAACAGTCTGGTGGTAGAGGTCAATATGGCCATGTTAAGATTAAATTCGCTCCAAATGAATCCGGTAAAGGTTATGCGTTTGAGACGACCGTTACCGGTGGTACGGTTCCAAGAGAATACTTCAATGCCATCAACGATGGTGTGCAAGGCGCTCTTAAAGCTGGTATCTTAGGTGGTTATGAAGTTGTTGACGTTAAAGCCAATCTTTATGATGGATCATACCATGAGGTTGACTCCAATGAGATGGCATTTAAACTCGCTGCGTCCATGGCATTTAAAGAAGCAATGAAAAAAGGTGATTCTGTACTCCTTGAGCCTTTCATGAAGGTTGAAGTTACAGTACCTGAAGAGTACTTTGGTGATGTAATGGGTGATATCAACTCCAGACGTGGTAAGCTTGAAGGTATGGAAGTTGTTCATGGCGCACAAGTCATCAATGCTCATGTACCACTTTCTGAAATGTTTGGTTATGCTACTGACCTTAGATCAAAATCACAAGGTCGTGGTAACTACACTATGATTTTCAGTCATTATGAGCAAGTACCTAGAAGTATCGCTGAAGAGATTATCGGTAAAAATTAATCCTAGGGAGGAATTGAGAAATGGCTAAGCAAAAATTTGAAAGAAACAAGCCGCACTGTAACGTTGGAACAATCGGTCACGTTGACCATGGTAAAACAACTCTTACAGCTGCTATCACAAAAGTTTTATTCGAGAAATACGGTTTAGGCGCAAAAGTAGACTTTGACAACATCGATAAAGCACCAGAAGAGAGAGAAAGAGGAATCACTATCTCTACTGCTCACGTCGAGTACGAAACTCCAGCTAGACACTACGCTCACGTAGACTGTCCAGGTCACGCCGACTACGTAAAGAACATGATCACAGGAGCCGCTCAAATGGACGGATCCATCCTTGTTGTTTCCGCAGCTGACGGTCCAATGCCACAAACAAGAGAGCATATCCTTCTTTCAAGACAAGTTGGCGTTCCATACATCGTTGTTTTCTTAAACAAATGTGACATGGTAGACGACGAAGAATTGCTTGAGCTTGTAGAAATGGAAGTAAGAGACCTTTTAACAGAATACGATTTCCCGGGTGACGACACACCAATCATCAGAGGATCGGCTCTTAAAGCGCTTGAAGGCGAACCAGAGTGGGCTCAGAAGATCATCGAACTTTTCGATATCGTTGACACATACATCCCACAACCTGTAAGAGCAACAGACAAACCTTTCTTGATGCCAGTTGAAGACGTATTCTCGATCACAGGTCGTGGTACAGTTGCAACAGGTAGAATTGAAAGAGGAGTCGTAAAAGTTCAAGAAGAAGTTGAACTCGTAGGTCTCTCTGAAGCTCCAAGAAAGTTAGTAGTAACAGGCGTAGAGATGTTCAAGAAGCTTCTTGATGAAGGTCAAGCAGGCGATAACTGCGGTCTTCTTTTAAGAGGCATCCAAAGAACAGAGATCCAAAGAGGACAAGTTCTTGCAAAACCGGGAACTATCCATCCACATACAAAGTTCGAAGCACAAGTATACGTTCTTACTAAAGAAGAGGGCGGAAGACATACACCGTTCTTCAAAGGTTACAGACCACAATTCTTCTTTAGAACAACAGACGTAACTGGATCAATCGACTTGCCAGCAGGCGTTGAAATGTGTATGCCTGGAGACAACATCGAAATGAACATCGAACTGATCGCACCAATCGCGGTAGAAGAGGGTTTAAGATTCTCTATCCGTGAAGGTGGTAGAACAGTAGGCGCAGGTTCTGTAATCAAGATTACAAACTAATCCAATTGTTTCTAAAAATAAATAAAATCTTTCAAAATAACCCCTTGTCAAAAGCAAGGGGTTATTATATAATATTGTGGTGCACTAACGCGATGAGGTGGAAAGTTACTTTGCTGTGAGAGAATTTCCGCTGAGAATTGTCCGTACATGATATGGGCGTCGAGTTTTTTTGTCCAAACGCTAATGAAACACCAGGCGCAGTGGACGATGTTCAACTTGATCGTATGATCGCAGCTCGCATACGATAAAAAAAGGAGGTTTAGCAAATGGCTAACAAGCAAAAAATTAGAATCAGATTAAAGTCATTCGATCACAAAGTGCTTGACAACACAGCACAAAAGATCGTTGAAGTGGCGAAACAAACTGGTGCAGATGTAGCTGGTCCGATCCCGTTACCAACAAAGAAAGAAATCATAACCATTTTGAGAGCAGTACACAAGTACAAAGATTCAAGAGAGCAATTTGAGATCAGAACCCACAAGAGATTGATTGATATCTTGAATCCTGCACAAAAAACAGTTGATGCGCTTATGAAACTTGAATTGCCTGCGGGAGTAGACGTAGAAATCAAGCTCTAAAGCGTAATAAGGAAAGACTAAGATTTCGGTTTAAATAGATAAACCTGATTTTTTAGGATGATTACTTTGGTAATCCGCTGTAAGAATATTAGGAGGTGCGAGACGCATGGTAGGAATTATCGGTAAAAAAATCGGTATGACCCAAGTTTTCAACGAAGAAGGCATCGTTACACCAGTAACTGTTGTTGAAGTGACACCTATGGTGGTCACACAAATCAAAACAGTTGAAACTGACGGATACAATGCCATCCAAGTAGCTTCGGGTGACGTGAAGACTAAACACGTTAACAAACCTTTAAAAGGACATTTTGATAAAGCGAACGTTGCTTACAAAAGAACTTTAAAGGAATTCAGAATTGAGAATCCGGCAGATTTCACAGTCGGTCAGGAAATCAAAGCTGACATATTTGAAAATGGTCAAATCATAGATGTTACAGGAACATCTAAAGGTAAGGGAACAACAGGTCCAATCAGAAGACACAATCAATCAAGAGGCCCTGAGACACACGGTTCGAAATACCACAGAGGTGGCGGTTCAATCGGTGCTGCTTCTTATCCTGCAAGAGTTTTCAAAGGTATGCCAATGGCTGGTAGAATGGGTAACGAGCAAGTAACTGTACAAAACCTTGAAGTCATCAGAGTTGATGCTGAAAGAAATCTTTTATTAGTAAAAGGTGCAGTGCCAGGTCCTAAAACTGGTCAAGTAATAATTAGTAAAGCTGTTAAGGCAACAAAATAATAGCTGACGAAAGGAGGAAGCACAGTGCCTAAATTAGAAGTATTAAACGTTTCTGGTCAAAAAGTGACTGAAATTGAATTAAACGAAAGTATTTTCGGAATAGAGCCAAATGTGCCGGTTATGCATGAAGTTGTAAAAAACTACCTTGCTAACCAAAGACAAGGTACTCAATCTGCAAAAACAAGAGCAGAAGTAAGAGGCGGCGGAAGAAAGCCTTTTAGACAAAAAGGTACAGGTAACGCAAGACAAGGTACGATCAGAGCACCACATTTCGTAGGTGGTGGTGTCGTATTCGCACCGAAGCCGAGAAGCTACAGATATACGTTGCCTAAGAAGATGAAGAGACTTGCTCTCAAATCTGCATTAAGTGCAAAAGTAAGAGAAAACGAGATGATCATTCTTGATGAACTTACTATGGCGGCTCCAAAGACAAAAGATATGCTGAACATTTTGAACAACATTAAAGTAAACGGCAAGAAAGTATTGTTCGTAACAGGCGATGTTGAACTGAACGTTGTTAAAGCGGCAAGCAACATCACTGGCGTGAGCACAACTTTTGTGGGTCAAATCAACGTGTATGAAATTTTGAATCACGACTACTGTGTTGTAACTAAAAACGCAATTGAAAAATTCGAGGAGGTGTATGCGTAATGAGAACCTCTTATGATGTAATAGTAAGACCAATCGTAACTGAGAATTCTATGATGCAAACTTCAGACAGAAAGTATACTTTCGAAGTTTTGAAGGACGCAAACAAAACTGAGATTAAAAAAGCTGTTCAAGAAGTGTTTGGTGTGAAAGTTGAAAAAGTTTACACTATGCATGTTAAAGGAAAGCTTAAGAGACAAGGTAAACATGAAGGCTATACAAGAAGCTGGAAGAAAGCGATTGTTAAATTGACGGCAGACAGCAAAACAATCGAGTTCTTCGAAGGAATGTAATCAATAAAGACTCGAAGGAGGTATAACCATGGGTATTAGAGGATTTAAACCGACTTCACCTGCTGTAAGACAAATGACAGTGTCAACTTTTGAAGAGATCACTAAAAAGCAACCTGAAAAATCGCTTGTAGTCGCTTTAAAGAAAAATTCCGGAAGAAATAACCAAGGAAAAATCACTGTTCGTCATAGAGGTGGCGGAGCAACAAAGAAATACAGAATCATCGATTTCAAGAGACTTAAAGACAATGTCCCTGCAAAAGTAGCTGCGATCGAGTACGATCCAAACAGAAGTGCGAACATTGCTCTATTATCATATGCTGATGGCGAAAAGAGATACATCATTCATCCGCAAGGATTGAAAGTTGGCGACGTGATTCTCTCTGGTGAGCAACAAGATATTAAAGTGGGTAATGCAATGCCACTTATGAATATGCCTGTTGGTACAATCGTTCACAACATCGAGATGAAGCCTGGCAAGGGCGCTCAAATGGTAAGATCTGCTGGAAACTCTGCTCAACTTATGGCGAAAGAAGGCAACTATGCACTTGTGAGATTGCCATCCGGCGAGACTCGTCAAGTCAGAAAAGAATGCAGAGCAACAATCGGTCAAGTTGGAAATATCGACCATGAAAACATTTCAATCGGTAAAGCCGGTCGTAAGAGACACATGGGCATCAGACCAACAGTCAGAGGTTCTGTAATGAACCCTAACGATCACCCACATGGTGGTGGTGAAGGTAGATCACCTATCGGTAGACCAAATCCGGTTACTCCGTGGGGCAAGCCTGCACTTGGATACAAAACTAGAAAGAAAAACAAAGCATCTGATAAATATATCATTTCTAAAAGAAAGAAATAATCGGATCTATAACTGAAAGGAGGACATATCATGGGAAGATCTCTTAAAAAAGGTCCATTTGTCCACAAAGGCCTATTGAGAAAAATAGAAGAAATGAACACTAGCGGCGAGAAGAAAGTCATCAAAGCTTGGTCTAGATCATCGACTATTTTCCCGCAAATGGTTGGTCACACAATCGCGGTACATGATGGTAGAAAGCACGTTCCTGTATATGTTACAGAAGACATGATTGGTCATAAGCTTGGAGAATTTGCTCCAACTAGAACATTCAGAGGTCATGCAGGCGATAAGAAGAGTAAATAAGTTCAATAATCCGAAAGGAGGTACTAAGAATGCAAGCAAGAGCGGAAGCTAAGTACATTAGAATCTCTCCTCGTAAGATGAAGCCAATCGCTAATTTGGTCAGAGGAAAAAGTGTTAAAGATGCACAAGCTATTCTAAAGTTTACACCTAGAAAAGGTGCTGAAATATTTCTTAAAGTTTTAAATTCAGCAGTAGCAAATGCTGAAAACAACCATCATATGGATGTGGATACTTTAATCGTAAAAGATATTTACGCAAATCAAGGTCCTACTATGAAAAGATGGAATGCCGGTTCAATGGGGCGAGCAAACCCTATTTTAAGAAGAAGCAGCCACGTTGGCGTTGTTGTCGCTGAAAAAGAGTAAAAGGAGGGTATACTGAATGGGTCAAAAAGTTAGCCCACACGGACTCCGAGTCGGAGTCATCAAAGATTGGGACTCAAAATGGTATGCAAATAAAAAGAATTTCTCTGGTTTATTGATCGAAGATTTCGAAATTCGTAAATATATTAAGAAAAGACTTTTTACTGCAGGAATCTCTAGAATATACATTGATAGAACCGCAAACGATAAAGTTCACATCAACATTTTTACCGCTAAGCCAGGTATGGTTGTAGGTAAAGGTGGAGAAAACATCAAAGTATTGAGAGAAGAACTTGAAAAAATGACTAAAAAGTCAATTCAACTTGATATTTCAGAAGTTGACAATATTGACATCGATGCTCAACTTGTTGCAGAAAATGTAGCTTTTTCACTTGAGAAAAGGGTTTCATTCAGAAGAGCAATGAAGCAAGTAATCGGTAGAGCGCTTAAAGCTGGTGCAGAAGGTATCAAAGTTCAGACTTCCGGTCGTTTAGGTGGAGCTGAAATGGCGAGAACAGAAGGTTACTCAGAGGGTAATGTACCTTTATCTACACTCAGAGCAGACATTGACTATGGTTTTGCTGAAGCAGACACAACATACGGAAAAATCGGTATCAAAGTTTGGGTCAACAAAGGCGAAGTATTGCCAAGCGTGAGCGAAGAAACTAGACTTCAAAGAAAAGAAGCTAGAAAAGCGAGCGACAAACGTCCAAGAGGCGGAAGAACAAATGCAGGACCAAGCAAGGGACCGAGAAAGCCAAGAACCAACAACAATTAATAAAGAGTTTTGTGAAAGGAGGCAATTACCATGTTAATGCCTAAAAGAGTAAAACGCCGTAGAGTTCACAGAGGTAGAATGTCAGGTACTGCTCAAAAAGGTAACACAGTGACTTACGGAGATTACGGATTAGTCGCTATGGAACCAGTTTGGCTAACATCTAATCAAATTGAAGCAGCCAGAATTGCTATTAATAGAAGAATCAAAAGAGGCGGAAAAGTTTGGATCAAAGTATTCCCTCATAAGCCAATCACTCAAAAGCCTGCTGAAACTCGTATGGGTGCCGGTAAAGGTTCACCTGAGTATTGGGTGGCAGTAGTTAAGCCAGGAAGAGTTCTATTTGAACTTTCCGGAGTTGATGAGGAATTAGCAAGAGAAGCAATGAGACTCGCTGCTAATAAGTTGCCAATCAAATGCAAATTCGTTAAAAAAGACGACGCTATCGAAAAGGGTGGTGAATAAAGTTGAAAGCAAATAAGATAAAAGAAATGACTTCACAAGAGTTGAACGACAAAGTGATTGAGTTGAAAAACGAGCTTTTCAACTTAAGATTCCAATTAGCTACAGGCCAATTGGACAATCCAATGCAAATCAAATCCATAAAAAAAGACATTGCTCGTGTTAAAACGATCTTAAGAGACAAAGAGATCAACGCATAAGCAAAGGAGGTTACGCCATGGAAAGAGGCAGAAGAAAAGTTAGAGTTGGATACGTAACCAGTGACAAAATGGATAAAACCATTGCTGTTACGGTTGAAGAATTTATTCGTCATCCACTTTACGGAAAAAGAGTAAAGAGAACAAAAAAATTCAAGGCACATGATGAAGAAAACACATGTGGTATTGGCGATAAAGTAAGAATAATGGAAACTAGACCGCTTAGCAAAGACAAAAGATGGAGACTTATTGAAGTCTTGGAGAAAGCTAAGTAGTTTAGCTGAAAGGAGGAGAAAAGCATGATCCAAACCGAAACTCGTTTAAAAGTTGCTGATAACTCTGGAGCAAAAGAAATACTTTGCATCCGTGTACTTGGCGGTTCAAAGAGAAGATATGGTAATATTGGAGATGTTATAGTAGCGACTGTAAAAAATGCAACACCTGGTGGAGTTGTCAAGAAAGGTGAAGTCGTTAAGGCTGTCATCGTAAGAACCAACTTTGGTTTAAGAAGACCGGACGGCAGTTACATCAAATTTGATGAAAATGCAGCTGTAATCATAAAAGATGATTTATCTCCAATAGGAACTCGTATCTTCGGACCAGTTGCTAGAGAGTTAAGAGACAAGAAGTTCATGAAAATCGTTTCTCTAGCTCCAGAAGTTCTTTAAACTTAGGAGGTGTAGTAATGCATATTAAAAAAGGCGATACTGTTATCGTTGTTGCCGGTAAAGATAAAGGCAAAAAAGGTAAAGTATTAAGCGTAAACCCAAAAACGGAAAGAATCATCGTTGAGAACGTAAATATGGTAACAAAGCATCAGAAACCGTCAATGAAAGTTCAACAAGGCGGCAGAATTCATAAAGAAGCTGCGATCCATGTATCAAATGTTCTTTTATATGATGCCAAAGCGAAAGCTGGTACAAGAATCAGATACAAAGCACTAGAAAACGGTAATAAAGTCAGAGTATCAGTAAAAACTGGTGAAGTAATAGACTAAAACCGGTGAGAAAGGAGGTTTGACTCGTGGCGAGATTTAAAGATAAATATAAAAATGAAGTAACAAAAGCGATGATGGAAAAATTCGGTTACAGCAATGTAATGGAAATTCCAAAAATTGAGAAAGTCGTTGTCAACATGGGTCTTGGAGACGGCAAGGATAATCCTAAAGTAATCAAGGTAGCGGTTGATGAACTTACTACTATAGTTGGTCAAGCACCAATCATTACAAAAGCAAAGAAATCAGTTGCAAACTTTAAAGTAAGAGAAGGCATGAGCGTCGGCGCCAAAGTAACCCTCAGAGGCGAGAGAATGTACGAATTCTTAGACAGATTCATTACCATCGCATTACCTAGAGTAAGAGACTTTAGAGGTGTTAATCCTAATTCATTTGATGGCAGAGGCAATTACACTTTAGGCGTTAAAGAGCAGTTGATTTTCCCTGAAATCAATATTGACAAAGTAGACACTGTCAGAGGTATGGACATCACTTTTGTTACAACTGCGAAAACAGATGAAGAGGCAAGAGAATTATTGAGATTGATGGGAATGCCATTCACGAAGTAAGGAGGGATTTACATTGGCTAAGACTAGTCTTAAAGTAAAACAAGCTAGACCGCAAAAATACTCAACCAGAGAGTACAGTAGATGTAAAATTTGTGGAAGACCACATGCTTATATCAGAAAATATGGAATTTGCCGTATTTGCTTTAGAGAATTGGCATACAAAGGACAAATTCCTGGTGTTAGAAAAGCAAGCTGGTAAGAAATCGGAAGGAGGTAATTACTCATGGCAATGACAGATCCAATTGCTGATTTACTGACGCGTGTACGTAATGCGAATATGGTAAAGCATACATCGGTAGATGTACCAGCATCAAATGTTAAAACAAAAATTGTAGAGATTCTTTTAGAAGAGGGCTACATTAAAGGTTTCGATGTGATTGAAGATGGCAAACAAGGCCTCATCAGAATCGAACTTAAATACGGTGAGAACAAAGAACGTGTTATCACTGGCTTAAAGCGTATTTCTAAGCCTGGCTTAAGAGTATATGCTAAAAGAACTGATATCCCTAAAGTATTAGGTGGATTAGGTTGTGCGATAATTTCTACTTCAAATGGCATTATTACTGACAGAGAAGCTAGAAAACTTGGCGTTGGTGGCGAAGTAATTTGCTACGTATGGTAATTATTAATAACTAGGAGGTGTGACAATGTCAAGAGTAGGTAAATTGCCTATTACAATGCCTCAAGGGGTACAAATCAAGATCTCGGATACGAATCTTGTTACAGTAACTGGACCTCTAGGAGAATTGTCAGAGCAAATAGACAAAGACATTAAAGTTGAAATTGATGGCGAAACATTAAGTGTTACGCGTCCATCTGACAATAAAAGACACAGAGCATTACACGGATTATCAAGAGCACTCATAAACAATATGGTAACTGGTGTAACTCAAGGCTTTGAAAGAAAACTTCAAATTGTCGGCGTTGGATACAAAGCGATCAAGAATGGTAATAAACTCGAATTATCTTTAGGTCATTCCCATCCAGTAGTGATGGAAGATCCTGAAGATCTTACAACTTTAGTTCCTACACAAACTGAAATCATTGTAAAAGGAATCAGCAAGCAACGTGTAGGCAACTATGCTTCTAAAATCAGAGAGTGGAGAAAACCAGAACCTTACAAAGGCAAAGGCGTTCGTTACTCAGATGAAAAGGTTATCCGAAAAGAAGGAAAGACCGGTAAGAAAAAATAAGAAAGGAGTAGCGTAAAATGGCTTCTAAAAGTAGAAATGAAAATAGAAAAGCTCGTCATTCAAGAGTGCGAAAGAAGATTACAGGTACAGCTGCTAAACCAAGACTTAACGTTTACAGATCAAACCTCAATATCTATGCACAAATCATTGACGATATTACTGGAAACACTTTAATTGCTGCTTCTAGCCTTGATGTCAACGTAAAAGATAAAGTTTCTTCTACAGGCAACAAGGAAGCTGCTAAATTAGTTGGTGAATTGGTAGCTAAAAAAGCACTTGAAAAAGGCATTGAAGATGTCGTTTTTGATAGAGGTGGTTACCTTTATCACGGTAGAGTGAAAGAACTCGCTGAAGGTGCAAGAGAAGCAGGATTAAAATTCTAGAGTAGGAGGTAAGCACATGAACCGTCAATTGATTGATGCGAGTAAGTTAGACCTCAAAGAACAGGTTATTAATATAAATCGTGTTACTAAGGTTGTTAAAGGTGGTAGAAACTTCAGATTCAGCGCACTTGTTGTTGTTGGAGACGAAAACGGCCACGTAGGCATCGGAACGGGAAAAGCTAAAGAAGTTCCAGAAGCAATTTCAAAAGCAGTAGAAGACGCTAAAAAGCGTTTGATCTATGTTCCAAGAGTAGGAACAACTGTACCTCATAATGTCGAAGGACATTTTGGAGCAGGTAGCGTAAGAATCATGACAGCTAAAGAAGGTACCGGTGTAATCGCTGGTGGTCCTGTTCGTGCGGTCCTAGAGCTCGCAGGAATAAAAGACGTTAGAGCGAAATCATTGGGTAGTAACAACCCTAGAAATATGGTTAACGCAACCATCGATGGACTTGATAATCTTAAGACAGCTGAAAGTGTGGCTAAATTAAGAGGCAAGACCGTAGAACAAATATTAGGTTAGGGGGTATGAACCTTGGCTACAATAAATATCAAATTGGTTAAAAGTACAATTGGCGCATTGCCAAAGCATAGATTAACGGTTGAAGCTTTGGGCCTTAGAAAAATTGGTCAAGTTGTCGAGAAAGAAGACAATGCTCAAATGAGAGGTATGGTCAATAAAGTAAGTCACTTAGTAAAAATCGTAGAGTAATAATCATAAAGGAGGTGTGACCATGAGACTTCATGATTTAAGACCCGCAGAAGGATCTACTAAAAGCAAAAAGCGTGTAGGTAGAGGTACAGGTTCCGGTCTCGGAACAACTGCAGGACGCGGTATGAATGGTCAAAATTCACGTTCAGGCGGCGGAGTAAGACCGGGCTTTGAAGGTGGTCAAATGCCATTATTCAGAAGAATCCCAAAACGCGGATTTAACAACAAGTTCAAGAAACAATGGACAATTGTCAATGTTGAACTTTTAAATGATTTTGAAGATGGAACAGAAATTACGCCAGACGTTTTATTACAAACTGGCGTTGTAAGCAAAATCGAGTACGGCATAAAGATATTGGGCGATGGAGAATTGAATAAAAAGCTTACAGTTAAAGCAAACAAATTCACTCAGTCAGCAATAAGCAAAATTGAAGCTGCTGGAGGAAAGGCAGAGGTGATTTAATTGTTTTCGACACTTAGAAACGCTTGGAAAATTCCTGATTTAAGAAATAGAATCCTCTATACATTTGCGATGATTGCTATCTTTAGATTAGGATCCGCAGTACCAGTACCCGGAATTGATAGCGCTAAATTAGCATCAGCTTTTGCAAACAGCGAAGACGGTTTATTGGGACTTTTCAATCTGATGAGTGGTGGTAACTTTAAAACGTTTACTATCTTCGCACTCGGAATCAGTCCTTACATCACCGCTTCCATTGTATTAAATCTTTTACAAATTGCTTTCCCCGCTTTAGAGGCACTTGCCAAAGAAGGAGAAGAAGGTAGAAAGAAAATTGCCAGATACACCAGATATTTAACAGTTGTTTTGGCATTAATTCAAGGAATTGGATTCAGTGTTGGCTACTTCCAAAGCTTCTTCTTGAAGCCAGGCGCTTGGTCGACATTCATTGCCGTCTTGACATTAACGGCAGGAACAGCGTTTTTAATGTATTTAGGCGAAAAAATTACCGAAAATGGTATAGGTAATGGTATTTCGTTGTTCATCTTTGCTGGTATCGTAGCGAGTTTGCCATCGGCAACGCTCAATATGTATGCCAATCTGAGAATTGGACAGATGAACATCATCCAAGCCATCATATTCCTGATCTTTGCGATCGTGATTATCATGGGGATAATATTCATCCAACAAGGACAACGAAAAATTCCGGTGCAATATGCCAAAAGAGTGGTAGGAAGAAAAATGTACGGTGGTCAAAGTACACATATTCCACTTAAAGTCAATCAAGCAGGTGTAATTCCAGTAATCTTTGCAATTTCCATATTGATGTTCCCTGCTACGATAGCAGCGTTCATACCACAATCTGGATTTGCGATTTTCATAGGAAAGTGGCTTGCTCAAACTTCAGTTCTTTACAACGTGTTGTATGTCTTATTAATTATATTCTTTACATTCTTCTATACGAACATCACTTTCAACCCAGTTGAAGTTGCGGATCGTTTGAAGACGAACGGCGGATTTATTCCAGGGATAAGACCGGGAAGACCTACGTCGGAATACTTGTCAAAGTCACTCAATAAGATAGCAATAGTTGGTGCGATATTCCTCGCTGCCATAGCGATTTTACCTAACTTTTTAGGTGCGGTCACCAGTACTCAATTCAGCTTCGGAGGAACATCTTTACTGATTGTTGTATCTGTTGCGCTTGAGACAATGAAGCAAGTGGAAGCACAAATGTTGATGAGACACTACGAAGGATTCCTGAACTAGGAGGGTGCTATGAGATTAATATTGCTCGGGCCTCCAGGTGCTGGTAAAGGAACACAAGCAGAATTCATCATAGAAAAATACGGTATCCCTCATATATCCACAGGTGACATCTTTAGGAAAAACATAAAAGAGGGAACGGCACTAGGAACCAGAGCCAAATCCTTTATGGATAAAGGCGAACTTGTTCCTGACTCACTAGTCGTTGAAATCGTCGAAGATCGTTTGAAGGAAGCTGACTGTATAAAAGGTTTTCTGCTTGACGGTTTTCCAAGAACTGAAGTTCAGGCACTGGAGCTCGACAAGGTACTTGAAAAAATGGGTGTGGACCTCAATGCTGTGATCAACATCAAGGTCAATCCGGAAATTCTGGTATCCAGAGCAATCGGGAGAAGAATATGCAGAACTTGCGGTGCAACGTACCATGTTGTCAATAATCCTCCGAAGCTCGAAGGCGTTTGTGACAAATGTGGTGGAGAGCTATACCAGCGCAGTGACGATGTAGAAGAAACCGTAAAAAATAGAATTAATGTCTATGTTAATGAGACATCTCCTTTAATTCATTACTACGAGAAGCGCGGCAAACTTGTTGACATTGAAGGTGAACAAGATATAGACGTTGTTTCTGAAGACATTGTTAATGCATTAAGGGGCTAAGACATGATTGTCATAAAATCAAGCAAAGAAATTGAACTGATGCAAGAATCCGGAAGAATTGTTGCATTGGTTCATGAAACCATTAAAAAAGCAATAAAGCCAGGCGTCACCACCGGTGAACTTGACAAAATCGCTGAAAAGGTAATAACCGAAAATGGAGCTGTACCTTCCTTTAAAGGATATCACGGATTTCCAGGATCGATATGTGCCTCAATCAACGAACAAGTCATACATGGCATTCCGGGAGACATAAAACTGTCGGAAGGTGACATCATCAGTATAGACGTAGGAGCATTTAAGAACGGCTATCACGCTGATGCCGCTAGAACCCATCCTGTTGGCAATGTGAGTGAAGCAGCCGCTAACCTCATCAAAGTCACAGAAGAAAGTTTCTTTGAAGGATTGAAGTATTGTCGAAAAGGGTATAGATTGTCTGACGTTTCTCACGCCATACAGAAATACTCCGAAGACAAAGGTTATGGTGTAGTCAGAGACTTTGTAGGGCATGGAGTCGGCAGGCAACTGCACGAAGATCCACCCATACCGAATTATGGTTCCCCCGGAAGGGGTCCCAGACTCGAAAGTGGCATGGTCTTAGCTATTGAACCAATGATCAATCAAGGTGATCATCGAGTTAAAGTTCTCGATGATGATTGGACAGTCGTGACGCTCGATGGACTTTGGTCCGCACACTACGAACACACTGTCGTCATTACCGAAGATGAACCGCTATTATTGACGTGTTCAACAAATGAGGTGACACAATGATTAAGTCGTCCAAAGAACTTGAAGTTGGCCAGTTTGTGAAATCCAGAGCTGGCCGGGATAAAGAGAGAGTCTTCATTGTCGTTGAGATTATCGATGAACACTATGTTCACGTAGCCGACGGTGATTTAAGAAAGCTTGAGAAACCGAAAAGGAAAAAAGTGAAGCATTTGAATAAACTTGATCTTATAAGTGTTGAAGTCAAAGACAAAGCACTGAGTGATATGAAGCTAAACAATGCCTTGCTACGAAAAGAAGTTGAAAAAGCAGGCTTAATCTGATCTGAATAAGGAGGGAGTTTTCTAATGGCAAAAAGTGATTCTATTGAAGTAGAAGGCATAGTCGTAGAAGCATTGCCAAATGCAATGTTTAAAGTTAAACTAGAGAATGGGCATATAGTACTTGCGCATATTTCTGGAAAACTAAGAATGAATTTTATAAGGATATTACCTGGAGATAAAGTGACATTAGATTTATCACCGTATGATCTTACACGCGGTAGGATTGTATGGAGAGGAAAGTAAGGAGGTATAACAATGAAAGTTAGACCATCAGTAAAACCAATGTGTGAAAAGTGCAAAGTCATCAGAAGAAAAGGTAAGATCATGGTGATTTGCGAGAATCCAAAGCACAAGCAAACGCAAGGTTAATATGGCGTGTATGCAAATGTAGAGCGCGGCTGGACTACTTTATATTTGGAATATATAAACCGACAAACAATCAACTATACACATTAGGAGGTGTAATTCAATGGCAAGAATTGCAGGTGTTGACTTGCCTAGAGAGAAGAGGGCTGTAATAGGCTTAACTTACATCTATGGTATCGGAAGACCTACTTCCCAACAGTTGTTGGAGAAGGCAGGAATCAGTGAAGACACTAGAATCAAAGATCTCACTGAAGAAGAAGTCAGTAAATTAAGACAGTTCATAGAAGAAGATGTAATTGTTGAGGGTGACCTCAGAAGAGAAATCGCTATGAATATCAAGAGACTTAAAGAGATAGGATGTTTTAGAGGCATCAGACATAGAAAAGGCCTTCCAGTTCGTGGACAAAAGACGAAAACGAATGCAAGAACAAGAAAAGGTCCTAAGAAAACTGTTAGCCGTAAAAAGAAAAAATAGGTAAAGGAGGCGTAATTCATGGCTGCTGCTAAAAAAGCACGTAGAGTGAGAAAAAAGCGTGAACGTAAAAACGTTGAACGTGGTCAAGCGCATATCCAAGCTACGTTCAATAACACAATTGTTACTTTGACAGATCCTGTTGGCAATGCACTCGCATGGTCAAGCGCTGGTAGCTTAGGGTTCAAGGGTTCAAGAAAATCAACGCCTTATGCTGCACAGATGGCTGCGGAAGCGGCTTCAAAATCTGGTATGGAGCATGGATTGAAGTCAGTTCAAGTATTTGTAAAAGGACCTGGTTCAGGTAGAGAAGCTGCAATTAGAGCGCTTCAAGCCACAGGACTTGAAATTACATCTATTTCAGATGTTACTCCAATTCCACACAATGGCTGTAGACCACCAAAAAGAAGAAGAGTGTAATAATCAGTATTAGGAGGTGTTTTAAGTGGCAAGATATACAGGACCATCTTGTAGACTTTGTCGTAGAGAAGGGCAAAAGTTATTCCTTAAGGGTGACAGATGCTACAGCGACAAATGCGCATTAAATAGAAGACAAACTGCACCTGGACAGCATGGCGCTAGAAGAGGCAAGCTTTCAGGTTATGGAACGCAGTTAAGAGAAAAACAGAAAGTCAAGAGATTCTACGGAGTGCTTGAGACTCAATTCAGAACCACTTATGACCGTGCAGAAAAAATGAAGGGCATCACTGGTGAAAACTTGTTACAATTACTCGAGCTTAGACTTGATAATGTTGTTTTCAGATTAGGTTTTGCAAATTCAAGAAAAGAAGCACGTCAATTGGTAACACATGGACACTTCACTTTGAATGGCCATAAAGCAGATATTCCATCAATGACACTTGCAATCGGTGATGTTCTTGCTCTTAAAGACAAGAGTAAGTCATCAGACAAATTCAAGTCACTTGCAGAAGTCGCTAGAACTACTCCGAAATGGGTAGATGTTGATTTCGAAAAGATGGAAGGGAAAATTACAGCATTACCTGTAAGAGATGATATTGATTTACCAATCGAAGAGCATCTTATTGTCGAGCTTTACTCAAAATAAGGTTGGTTAATTATATTATTACCCTCAGATGTATGTTTAATGATTTGATTGAAAAGGAGGGTCTTAAATAGTGATTGAAATAGAAAAACCAACGATTGAGTGTGTAGAAATGAGTGAGGATGGCAAATACGGCAGATTTGTCGTAGAACCCCTTGAAAGAGGTTATGCAACGACGCTTGGAAACAGTTTAAGACGCATTTTGCTTTCCTCTCTACCAGGAACTGCAGTCAGATGGATCAAAGTCGAAAACGTTTTGCATGAATTTTCAACAATTCCAGGAGTTAAAGAAGATGTCATTGAGATCATCTTGAATCTTAAAGGATTGTTCGCTAAAATTCATTCAGACGAAGATGTCAAGATCCTTCGTATCGAAGCAACTGAAGCCGGAGAAATCACCGCTGGTGACATCATTGCAGATGCGGATGTGGAAATCCTAAATACGGATCTTCACATTTGCACGCTTGAAGACAATTCAAGACTGTTCATGGAAATCGCTTTGGGCCAAGGCAGAGGCTACGTTCCTGCTGAAAACAATAAGGAAGTAGGGTTGCCAATTGGTATCATTCCAGTTGACTCAATCTATACACCTGTTCGCAAAGTAAATTTCGCTATAGATAAAACCAGAGTTGGAAAAGAGGGTGATTACGACAAATTGACCTTGGAAGTCTGGACAGACGGTACAATCAATCCTGATGAGGCTACTTCAATAGGAGCCAAAATCATGGCTGAACACTTGTATCTTTTCATAGACATGACAGATAGTGTCAACGGTGTCGAAATCATGGTCGAAAAAGAGGAAGATATCAAAGAGAAAGTACTTGAAATGACAATCGAAGAACTTGACCTTTCAGTACGATCTTATAACTGCCTCAAAAGAGCTGGCATCAACACTGTTGAGGAACTTACCAACAAAAGTGAAGATGACATGATGAAAGTTAGAAACTTAGGTAAAAAATCGCTTGAAGAAGTTAAACATAAGCTTGCAGAATTAGACCTAGGTCTCAGAGCAGAAGACGAGTAAAGGAGGGAAAAAGATGGCAGCTTACCGTAAACTTGGGCGTCCGAGTTCACATAGAACATTGATGCTTAGAAATTTAACAACATCTCTTCTAAAAAATGGACGTATCGAAACTACAGTAACTAGAGCAAAAGAAACTAAGAAATTCGCTGAAAAAATGATCACTCTTGCAAAAAGAGGCGACCTTCACGCGAGAAGACAAGTTCTTGCATATGTTACTGAAGAAGCAGTTGTTAAGAAATTGTTCGATGAAATCGCTCCAAATTACAAAGAACGCAACGGCGGCTATACGAGATTGGTACAAACAGGTCCTCGTAGAGGCGACGCAGCACCTATGTGTAAATTAGAGTTGATATAATGATTGGGGGACTAAGTTTATGCTTTAGTCCCTTTATTACATAAGTTATGTGGAATCTATTAAGGTATGGTGATGATTATGATCAAGACAGAAAATCTCTTTTTCAGGTATGGCGATGAAAAAGATGAAGAAAAATTCGCACTCAGGGATGTCAATATACACATTAAAGATGGAGAATTCGTTGTGATCATAGGTCATAACGGTTCTGGAAAATCCACACTTTCCAAGCTTCTTAATGGCATTTACTTCCCTACTCAAGGAAAAATTATAATCGATCATATGGATACTTCTGACGAATCCCTGATCTGGGAAATCCGTAAAACGGCTGGAATGGTGTTTCAGAATCCAGACAATCAACTCGTGGCGACCATTGTCGAAGAAGACGTGGCGTTTGGTCCCGAGAATTTGGGACTCCCTTCGGCTGAAATCCGAAAGAGAGTTGACGAGGCACTTGCGATAGTCAAAATGGAAGATTACAAGAGAAGACCTCCACATCATCTCTCTGGTGGTCAAAAGCAGCGTGTGGCAATCGCTGGTATTCTTGCGATGAAACCGAAATGCATCATATTTGATGAACCGACAGCGATGCTCGATCCTTCAGGTCGAAAGGAAGTCATCCAAACCATACATCATTTGAATAAAACCGAAAAGATGACAATTGTCCATATCACACACTTTATGGATGAAGCAGTAAATGCGGATCGTATTCTGGTTATGGATGAAGGTGAAATCGTGCTTGAGGGCACGCCTAAAGAAGTGTTTTCTAAAGTTGATGAGCTTAGAAAAATCGGATTGGATGTCCCCCAAGTCACTTTGTTGTCCCATGAATTGGCTAAACAAGGCTTTGAAGTTTCGAATCAGAATTTAACTGTAGAAGAGTTGGTGAATGAATTATGTCAATTAAAATAGTTGAATTATCTCATATTTACGATCAAAACACACCAAATGAAACAAGAGCGATCGATCGTATCAATCTTGATATAGACAGTGGTCAATTCATTGGACTCATCGGTCATACAGGATCTGGAAAATCGACGTTGATCCAACATCTCAATGGCCTTTTGAAACCGTCTGAAGGGGACGTCGTCGTCAGTGGTTATAACATCACTGAAGGCCTCAGAACTGAAATTCCCAAAAAACGAAGAGATCGCAAGGCAGATGCAAAAGCAAGAAAAAAGAGACTTATTGAGGTCAGAAAACGCGTAGGACTTGTTTTTCAATATCCTGAGTATCAGTTGTTCGAAGAGACGATAGAAAAAGACATCGCATTTGGACCTACGAATTTGGGACTTGGTGAAACTGAAGTCAAGAGGCGTGTTATTGAAGCAATGGCCCTAGTAGGAATCGATTATGAGGAATATAAGGACAGATCTCCGTTTGAACTCAGCGGAGGTCAAAAACGCAGAGTCGCCATAGCCGGTGTACTGGCGATGAAACCCGAAGTGCTGATTCTTGACGAACCGACCGCTGGACTAGATCCTAGAGGTAGAGATGAGATATTGGGTCAAATCAAGAGATTGCATGACAAAGAAGGCATTACTGTTATTATCGTATCTCACAGTATGGAAGATATGGCTAAAATTTCTGAAAGGTTGATTGTCATGAATCAGGGGAAAATTGTCCTCGACGGTTCACCCAAAGAGGTATTTAGAAATATAGACATGCTGGAGGAAATAGGTCTGGCAGTACCACAAATTTCTTATCTCATAAGAGCGCTCAACGCTAGGGGATTTGAAATAGATGCTGATATTTTAACCGTTCAAGAGGCTTTTGAACAACTTTCACTTAAACTTCAGCGAAAGAAAAAATCAGGTGACTTATGTTAAGAGATATTACTATAGGACAATATTATACAGAGAATTCAGTGATTCATAGAATGGATCCAAGGTTTAAAATTGTAGCATCCATGCTCTATTTGGTGTCGCTTTTCTTAGTCAATCAAATATTGGCATATGTTGCTGTGATTCTTTTTATTGGGACGGTCATCAAACTGTCGAAAGTACCTCTAGGTTTTGTTATGAGAGGACTTAAGCCAATTTTGATGTTGATCGTTTTTGCATTTACAATCAATATATTCCTGACCCCTGGACAAGGTGCTCCGCTGGTGGATATAGGATTTATCACCATATATCCGGAAGGTGTGGAACGCGCTTTTTTCATGGCAATCAGGCTTGTGCTTTTAATTGTGGGCACATCTCTTTTAACACTTACAACTTCGCCGATTGAACTAACAGATGGTATTGAATATCTGCTCAACCCATTTAAAAGAATTGGACTGCCTGCCCATGAACTCGCAATGATGATGACCATCGCCTTAAGATTTATTCCTACACTTTTAGAGGAAACGGATAAAATCATGAAAGCTCAAATGGCAAGAGGTGCTGATTTTGAGAGTGGTAATATCATGAATAGGGCCAAAGCGCTCATACCGCTTCTCGTACCGCTTTTTATCAGTGCGTTCAGACGTGCGGATGAACTGGCCATGGCCATGGAAGCAAGATGCTATAGAGGTGGCGAGAACAGGACAAGAATGAAAGTGCTCAAGTACACGAAGCTGGATGTTTTTGGTGGAGCGGTGGTCGTGCTGTATATGGCCGTCTGTGTGGTGCTGTAAGATGAGCAACATTGCAATCTGGATCAAATACGATGGAACGCATTACTGTGGATGGCAAAGGCAACCGAAGCATAGAACCGTACAAGGGGTCATTGAACGAAAGCTTTCAAGGATTCTAGGTGCGGACATAGTCATTCATGGATCAGGAAGGACAGATTCCGGTGTGCACGCCTTATCCCAATGCGCCTCTTTCACGGCTGAGCTCAACATGCCTGAGGAGAGATTGAAGTATGCGTTAAACCGAATATTACCGGTCGACATATTGGTCAATGACCTTTCGGTGATGCCGGATGATTTTCATGCGAGATACAGCGCACGGGGAAAGACTTACATCTATAAGGTTTACTTGGACAAGATCAGAGATCCGTTCAAAGACAATTACTATTATCATTATCCGCATAAACTCGATTTGGATGCTATCCGTAAGGGTATGGAATACTTTCTTGGAACACATGATTTCAGAACGTTTATGGCTTCCGGCAGTCAAGTAGGCAATACCGTGAGGACCATACATTCTTTTGAGGTTGAGCAAGTCGGGAACACACTGGAGTTTACAATATCGGGTGATGGGTTTCTTTACAATATGGTCAGAATCATCATTGGAACGTTGTTTCAAGTCAGCAAAGGCAAAACAAGTCCCGATGAGATCCCTATGATCATTGCAAATCAGGACAGATCGGGAGCAAAATGGACAGCACCACCGAATGGTTTGTATTTGAAAGAAGTTCATTATTAATGCCAATAAAATGTTGACAGCAAGTACATTATCATATAGAATAGATTGTGGCTCGCAATGATTATTGCAGAGTGTTTTATTAGAAAATGATCAAAAAATCCTGCCCCGGGTTTTTGAGATAAACGGTGAAATAATATTTAAGGAGGTCATTAAATGAAGTCTTACGTTGCAAAACCACTAGAGATTGAAAGAAAGTGGTACGTAGTTGATGCAGATGGAAAAACTTTAGGAAGATTAGCATCTGAAGTTGCTAAGATTTTGAGAGGTAAACATAAGCCGATTTTTACTCCGCATGTTGATACTGGAGATTTTGTCATAGTAGTAAATGCTGAAAAAGTAAAAGTAACGGGTAAAAAAATGGACCAAAAAATGTACAGATGGCACACTGGTTACGTAGGTAACCTAAAAGAAAGAACTTTCAGAGAAATGAACCAAAGAAATCCTGAGAGAATTGTTGAACTTGCTATCAAAGGCATGTTGCCACACAACTCTTTGGGAAGTCAAATGTACACAAAATTAAAAGTATACGCAGGTCCTGAGCATAAGCATGAAGCTCAAATGCCTGAAGTACTCGAAATTAATCTGTAAGGGAGGGTAACTAATGGCTAAATCGATTCAATATCAAGGTACTGGTAGAAGAAAAACTTCTGTCGCTAGAGTTAGATTACTTCCTGGCACAGGAAAGTTTACCGTAAACGGTAGGACAGTTGAAGAATTCTTCAATTTTGAAACATTGAGAAGAGAAGTACAAAGACCTTTAGGGTTGACTAACACCACTGGAAAATACGATGTAATCGTAAAAGTTGAGGGTGGCGGATACACTGGACAAGCTGGTGCGGTAAGACATGGTCTTTCTAGAGCACTTTTGCAAGTTGATGGTGAATTCAGAGCGATTCTTAAGTCAGCTGGTTTCTTGACTAGAGATTCAAGAATGAAGGAAAGAAAGAAATACGGTCTTAAGGCAGCGAGAAGAGCTCCACAATTCTCTAAGCGTTAATTTGTTGATAAGGCAGTCCTCATGGGTATATTTACTCATGAGGACTTTTTATTTTTTGTGTTATAATATAAGGATTGAGAGGTGATTATTATGTCAATATTGGCAGGTTATCTGATGCCCCATGCACCTGTTTTTCTGGAGGCAATAGGGCGTCATCAAATCCATGCTGTAGAGAAGACCATCGATTCCATGCATCAAATCGGTAAGGCCATAAAAATTCTGAACCCTGATCTGATTGTATTTGTCTCTCCACACGGACCAGTATTCTCCGATGCGATCGCAGTGTATGATCTGGAGTCTTATAAAGGTGATTTTCATGCATTTGGGGAGTTTGAACTGGAATATGAATTCAAAATCGGATCGGAGTTTCTGAGGCTTTTGTGTGAAATCAGCGACGAAAGCGGTCTTGATTATTACCCGCTCAAAAAGAATCAGTTCAAACAATTTCATCATGATGCCAAGCTGGATCATGGAGTCTTGGTACCGGCACACTTTATTTATCAACATGTGGATAACATTCCGATGGTAGCTATGAGTTATGGTACTTTTCCTTATATGAGATTGATCAAAAACGGAAAATTGTTAAAAACCGTGTCCGAAAGTATGGGACTCAATATTGTTGTAGTTGCGAGTGGAGATATGTCCCACGCACTAAAGGATAGTGGCCCTTATGCTTATGATCCGAGGGGACCTTGGTTTGACGCATTGATGAAAACGAATATCGAAGAGCAGAGACCTTGGAAAGTTTTTTCGGAATCTTTGGAAAACATTGAGCATGCAAGGGAGTGTGGTCTCAGGTCTTTTGCTGTGATGCTTGGCGCTCTTGAGGATTCCAATATCAAAACTGAAGTTTTGTCCTATGAAGGTCCATTTGGGGTCGGTTATTTATGTGCCTCGTTCATACCGGAAAAAGATGGTGTTGAAACGGATTGGTTGAAACATCTGGAGAGGAAAGTCCAAGACCAGTATGAAGATCACATTCAAAAAGAACACTTTTTGGTCAAGTTCGCTAGGTTGATTATTGAAGAACGGGTCAAGAATAGAGTGCCTCCGAAGTTGACCATCTCAAAAGATCATGTGAAGGTCAACAGTACTTCGTTGGAGTTGCCTGAGAACAAGGCCTTATTGAGTATGAAACGTGGGACCTTTGTTTCAATCAAAAATGAGTCGGGGCTCAGAGGATGTATTGGCACTATTATGCCTACCGAGAAAAATATCATTGACGAGATTTACAGAAACGCCATTGCGGCTGCGACAAAGGATTACAGGTTCAATCCCATTGAGGCCGATGAACTTAAAAGCCTTATCATTTCAGTGGATGTCTTATCAGAGCTTGAGTTGGTTGAAGATCAAAGCACATTGTCGCCGGATCGATATGGTGTAATTGTTTCTTCAAAAGGGAGACAAGGTGTTTTATTGCCTAATTTGGATAGTATAGAAACTGTCGAAGAACAATTGAGAATCGCGTGTAATAAAGGTGGATTCTCAGTGTATGAAATAGAGAAAATCATGAGATTCACAGTGGATAGATATAAATGATTCTGGGGATAATATGTGGAGAATGTGTATAATAGCCACAAACTAGAAATATACCCGCTTTAAAAATGACAATTACCCACAATGAATGGAATATAACTCGATACATTTGTGGATAACCTTATCAACAGGTAGGAGAACAACACATGAAAAAGACTTTTATACGTTTATTTTTTTTAATACTGGCAATTGTTTTCATGGCTGCTGTCATACTGAGCGTCAACGTGGAAATGAATATAAAGATCCGAAGGAAAGCCAATGAGTTTTTACGCCCTTATGAGATTGTCAACGTGCAGCCCAAGGTCTATTTCATTGGCGGGAATGGTATTTATGAAGACCCAAACTCCATGACGTTGATGGACAACTATGCCAAAGGGGAGAGAACATTCATAAGATTGTCATGGATTCTCTCAGAAGGCATCACATATCATGTGGATCTCGGTAATGAACAAATCAATATTGCAACGGACAAGCATTTCATATCAATAGATTCAAATGGCAAATTGAGTTTGGAAGATCAGGAGACGGAAGATTCGATCGAATGGTTTATGGTTGACGATGTGGTTTATATCTCATATGAGGACCTCAAGGAATCAGAAGAACTGGAGTCCTTTGGAATTGAACTGAGAAAAGTCACTGAAAACGGCAATATTGTTTTTGAGAATTTCTGGCAAGAACGCAAAATGTTAAAGATAACAAATGAAGTCTTCTTGATGGCAGATGAGGAAAGCCTTGCATCGTACAATGAAAATAGATATGCCCTCAATTTTCTTTTCGACCTTAAAAACATATTCTTCAAGGAACCGATAATCCATGAACTGAAAAAAGAAACGGTCATTGTGGAACAGATCGGTGATGCTACACTAAAAGTTGTCAGTGAAGACAATTATGTGGGCTATATTGCCACAAATGAAAACCAGGAGTTTGAGCTGTTGGCCAGTATGTCATCAGTGGATAGCGGTTCATTGTTCACATATGATGATCCGATCATATTGACTTGGGAAGCTGTTTACAGTTTTAACCCGAATACGGAAAACATACTCCCGATGAAAGGTGTCAATGTCCTGTCTCCAACATGGTATGAGCTTTCTGATTCAAGTGGTAATGTCAGCTCAAAGGTGTCCACGGACTATATTGGTTGGGCAAATTCACAGAATATAGAACTCTGGGTACTGGTATCCAATGCATTCGATATCGACATGACCCATGAGTTTCTCCACGATGCCAAAGCCAGAAAGCAGTTTATCGATTTTATGATTTCCGAAACAAAGCGTTATGGATTTGAAGGCATCAACATTGACTTTGAGAACGTTTATCTTGCGGATAAAGACGCACTTACCCACTTTGTGAACGAGTTCAAGTGGCATACAAAGAAACATGGAATTGTTCTTTCAATGGACGTCACAATCATGGGAGGCAGTGATAATTGGTCAAAATGCTATGACCATGCCAAACTCGGAAAAATCGTTGATTTCCTGATTGTTATGACTTATGATGAGTACTGGGCTTCAAGTCCTGTGAGCGGGCCTGTGGCTTCATATGATTGGGTTTACAAGCACACGCTCTTGTTGACTGAGGTTGTAAAACCGGAAAAGTTGATACTGGGTTTGCCGACATACACAAGGGTCTGGCGTGAAAGGCCATCCACATCACTAGCAAATGTGATGGTCACGAAGTCATCTGCTATCGGGATGGAAGCTCAAAATAATCTCATAGAAAAATATGAGCTTAAGCCGATTTGGGATGATGTGGATAAGTTATATTACGCCTCCTTCTTTGAAGAAGATGCCCTGGTCAAGATGTGGATAGAAAATGCTGAAACTTTGGCAATAAGATCGGATATAGTCAATCAACTTGATTTGGCTGGTGTAGGTGTCTGGAGGCGTGGATTTGAGACGCAGGATGTATGGGATGCGATTTATGATGTGCTCCACTAGAGGTGAAGGATATGAGAGCTTACGGTTTATTGTTTAATGGCAAGAGGTTGTTTGCCTATTATGTGATGCTTATAATCGGTCTTGCCATGATTTTTGGTGGCATGATCAGTTATAATGCTCAGATCAATGGATTCAAATCGACACTCAGTGATGATGAAATTATCGAACGTGCTCGTGGTCTTGGAATGGTTGAGATCAAAGAAAAATGGAATGGTGGGGGAGAATAAGATGATTCGCGTCAATGAAATCAAATTCAAACTTGGCGAGCCCTTGGTACATGCCGCCATATTGAGTAAATTATCGAAAAAACTTAAAATAAAAAAAGAACTGATTTTAAAGTACAATATCATCAGGGAATCCATAGACGCCAGAAAAGAGGTTGTTTTTTCCTATGTGATCGATGTGGATTTGGCGGATGAGAGAGATTGTATCAAACGGGGATTCAAACAAGCGCCGTTGCCATTTTTATCAATTGACAATTCATTGACGGAAAAGCAATGTGATGAGCTTAAAAAAGAGCAGATGCCCATAGTGATCGGATTTGGTCCGGCGGGGATCTTCGCAGCTTTGCAACTTGCCAAAGCAGGTCTAAAACCTATTGTTTTGGAACAAGGTGAAGACGTGGATTCCAGAACCATCACGGTTGAAAAATTTTGGGACACAGGTGAGCTGAATACGCGGTCCAACGTACAGTTCGGTGAAGGCGGTGCCGGAACCTTTTCTGATGGAAAACTTACAACGAGAATCAAAGATCCGAGGATTGAGATGGTGATGGAGGTTTTGGTCAGAAATGGTGCACCACAAAATATAATCTATAAGAACAAACCTCATATCGGGACTGATTTGTTGAAAAAAACAGTAAAAAACATCAGACTTGAAATAGAATCGCTTGGAGGAGAAATCAGATTTGGCACTGAAGTGACCGACCTGGTGATTTCAGAGCATGACAATTCGATCAAAGGCGTTGTATGTTCAGACGGCACTACACTGAATAGTACCTATGTAGTGGCTGCGGTCGGACATAGTTCGAGAAAATTTTATGAACTCTTGAAATCAAAAAATGTTGCAATGGAAAGAAAACCATTCGCAATCGGTTTGAGAATCGAACACCCCCAAGTGATCATCAATGCCTCCCAATATGGAAACAATCATGTACATGATGATTTGGGAGCAGCCGAATACAAACTCACAAATAGAACTTCAAGTGGCAGAAGCGTCTATTCATTTTGCATGTGTCCTGGAGGAGAAGTCGTTGCCTCGGCTTCCGAGGAAGGTAGACTTGTCGTCAATGGGATGAGTTATTACAAACGGGACCTTTACAATGCCAACAGTGCGCTTCTGGTCAATGTGGATCCCAGTGATCTCGAAGGGGATTGTGTTCTTGAAGGAATTGCGTTTCAAAGGCGTTTAGAGGAAAGTGCCTACAGGGCTGGAGGCAAAGATTACAATGCTCCTGTTGAGACTGTAGGTGATTTCTGCGGACAAAACAAATCATTCGATGACGTCAAGGGAATCTATAACAAGTTGGGCGTGAATTACGATCATGCGTTTGACGCCATGAAAGCCACATATAGACCAGGCATCAAGCCGGTGAAATTGAAAGAGGTGTTGCCTGGCTTTGCATTCGAGGCACTTGTGGAGTCCATTCCAAAATTCGGACAGATGATCAAGGGTTTTGACGATCCTAGAGCGATATTGACAGGCATTGAATCAAGAAGCTCCGCACCGGTTAGAATATTGAGGGAATCAGAGACGATGAGATCATTTTCCCATCGCGGATTGTACCCAAGTGGAGAAGGTGCGGGCTACTCTGGTGGAATCACCTCCTCGGCAGTTGATGGGGTAAAGGTTGCGGAACAAATCATTATTGAGATGTTAAAGTAATAACGATAGTATAAATTAATTTTTATATTGCACTCTGTTAAAAATTCTGTTACAATTTGTTTAAATTTGAAAAAGGTTTGTCAAAAAATTGTGAACCTTCAAAAATTTTTGTATTGTCAATAGGGGGGATGCTGTTCCGTAATATCCAATAACGGTTGAAGCATTGATTAAATTTTTAAGGATGGTGAATATGGAAAATTTAGGCGGAAAGAAGAGAGACAATTGGGGATCCAGACTTGGATTTATCATGGCCGCTGCTGGTTCAGCTGTAGGCCTCGGTAATATCTGGAGATTCCCTTATACTACCGGACAGAATGGTGGTAGCGCATTTATTATTATTTATTTGGCTTTTGTATTTATTATCGGTTTAAGTGTAATGGTCGCGGAATTCGCGGTCGGTCGTAGAACTCAACTCGCTGCAGTTGGAGCGTTCAAGAAGTATAGCCCAAGATGGACCTTTGTCGGTGTCATCGGTGTTGTATCTGCATTCTTCATCATGGGATTCTATCCAGTAGTTGGTGGATGGGCACTCGCATATGTATTTAAGACATTTACAGGTCTTTTAAGCAGCCCTGAGCTGATTGGAGATTCGTTCGGAGCATTCATTACGGATCCTATTCAACCATTGTTCTGGTTCGTGGCATTCCTTGCTGCAAACGTTTTAATTGTTATCAAAGGTATTTCAGGCGGTATTGAAAAAGCTGGAAAGGTTTTGATGCCTACACTTTTCGTACTTTTCATTCTTCTTGCGATCAGAAGTGTTACGCTTGACGGCGCAGCAGCTGGCCTCGAGTTCTTGTTCAAACCTGACTTCTCTAAAGTTACAGGTGCGACATTCCTCGCTGCACTCGGACAAGCATTCTTCTCACTCAGTTTAGGTATGGGTTGTATGATCACATACGGCAGTTACCTCAACAAGAAAGAAAACTTGCCACAAAATGCTTTGATTGTTACAGCGCTTGATACTGCTGTTGCATTGCTTGCCGGCGTAGCTATATTCCCTGCACTTTTCGCATTCGGCATGGAGCCTGCTGCAGGTCCTGGACTTGTATTCGTAGTAGTTCCTTCGATCTTTGCTCAAATGGGCACACTCGGTTATGTGTTTTCAGCAGTGTTCTTTGTGGCTCTTGTGGTTGCGGCATTGACTTCTTCAGTTTCATTGCTTGAAGTTGTTGTTTCTTACCTCATTGACCAAAAGAACATGGAAAGAAAACCTGCGGTTTTGATTACTGCGGCGATCATGACGGTAACTGGAATCTTCGCATCATTGTCTCTTGGCGTTATGTCAGGATTCACAATGTTCGGAGTTGGCGTTTTCGATTTCTTCGACATCTTGACAGACAAAATTTTCCTTGCTATCGGCGGAATGCTTCTTGCAGTATTCGTTGGTTGGGTTGTTAAGAAAGAAGATTTACAAGACGAACTTACAAATAGTGGCACTGTCAAATTTGCACTCTTCAATGTTTGGTATAACATCGTTAAGTACATCATTCCTTTAGCAGTTGCAGTAATCGCTGTTGCGGGAATCATCTCGATTACTCAAACAAGCCTCATGTTGTTTGGTATTGGTGTAATCGTTCTATTGGCAGTATTCTCGAAAAAATTATAAGATTAATGACATTTATTATAAATGTTGATTTGGCCAAGCTTAATGCTTGGCCATTTTTTTATGAAAAAAAAACGAACCGGCGGATTTCCGATTCGTTTGCATGATATGAATTATAATTTATATACAGTGATTTCTTCACAGTAGTTGCACTCGTACTCAAGTTTGCCGTTTGATTTAAGTAAAGTGAATGTTGGGATCGCATAGTCGTCACTGTGGGTGATGCAACGCGGATTTTGGCATTTGATGCCTCCTGTCAGTGTCTTTGGAATCTCCACTTTCTTTTTATCCACGAGCATATTATCCTTGATGGTATTGACTGTGATGTTTTGATCCACCAAACCAAGCAGGTTCATGTCCACATCGAAAGTGTTTTCCACTTTTATAATGTCCTTTTTGCCTAACTGGTCACTTTTGACATTCATGAGTAAGACCACTGGATGTTCAATGTTTGAGAACAGTAAGTTGAAAATCTTAAGACCGTTTCCAGCTTTCATGTGATCAATGACGATGCCATTTTCTATACCTTTAACTTCTAGCATATGGGCCCACCTCCAGTAATTTTGTTATAAGTGCCATTCTGACATATACACCCATTTCTGATTGTTCAAAATAAACAGCTCTAGGATCTTCATCCACATCGTAATCAATTTCATTGACACGTGGTAGGGGATGCATGACAATCATATCTTTCTTTGAGTTCTTCAGTTTCTCACGTGTGAGTTTAAATGAATTCTTCAGTTTGAGATAATCCGCTTCATTGAAGAATCTTTCTTTTTGGATACGGGTCATATAAAACACGTCAATATCATCAATGACCTCTTCCATATAATTGACTTCAACCAGTTCAACGCCATATCTTTCCGTAAGTTGTCTTTTGAGTGCCGAAGGCAGTTTGAGTTCATCAGGTGAGATCAGATAGAATTTTTTGCTGCCAAATCGAGCCAGTGTTCTGATCAGAGAATGGACTGTCCTTCCATATTTCAAATCTCCACAGAATGCGACATTGTGACCTTCAACAGTCCCTTTGAATCTTTTGATTGTAATCAGATCGGTAAGCGTCTGTGTCGGATGCTGATGACCGCCATCTCCACCGTTGATGATGGGAACGCTTGAGTATTCTGCCGCAAGTTTTGGGGCGCCTTCTTTAGGGTGACGCATAACGACGATATCAGAGTAATAGCCCATGACTCTGATCGTATCCGCCAGACTTTCTCCTTTTTTGGCCGAAGTGGTCTCCGCATCGGAAAAACCTATAACGTTTCCGCCAAGTCGCATCATTGCACTGTCAAAACTGAACTTTGTTCGCGTGCTGGGTTCAAAGAAAAGTGAAGCCAAAATTTTGCCGTCACATGATTTGGAGTAAGTTTTGGGATCCTTATACATACTCAGTCCCAGGTCAACAAGTTCTAGGATTTCGTCCAGTGACAAATCCTCTGGTTCGATCAAATGTCTCATGTTATCCTCCTTTTGATTTCTCAGAATCATCTTAAAGTAAGAAATAAAAAAACCTTCGCCGAGTCGCGAAGGTATTATAAGCTGAAACATTGTCCACTTATTTTTATTCCTTTTCGACCTCTCGGGTCAAATTAAAGGGTATTCAATTGTCGCAACCATCATACCACAACTACGAATAACTGGTCAATACAAAAATGAATCTTGACAGACTTTGGCTGCTGTGATAGATTTAAGAAAATCAATAAGCCTTTAATTTGGTACGAGAGACCTGCAAGGCAAGAAATATGAATTGTACGATAGTTCTATGTCTTGGCGGGTGCCAGGACATTTTTTTTGGGAGGAATTATGAGAAAAGCGATCGTAGGTGGTTACATGATGGATCCAAAAACAGATATGGAAGGCTATTATGATATTCTGATTGAGGACAAGACAATTCTTAAGCTTGTCGAAAAGGGCATGCTCGATGCTCAAGATTATGATGAAGTCATAGATGCCGCTGGAAAGACGATTTTTCCAGGTTTCATCGATTTGCATGTCCATCTGAGAGAGCCGGGATTTGAACATAAAGAAACCATTAAAACGGGTTCGATGGCTTGTGCAAAAGGTGGCTATACGACAGTGGCCTGTATGCCCAACACAAACCCCGTGATAGATTCGGTAGAGCGATTAAAAGTACTCAATAATATTATAAAAAAGGATGCCGTCATTGAAATATTGCCTATCTGCGCGATAACACACGACATAATGGGAGAAACACTCACAGATCATGAAAGTTTGTTTGCTCAAGGGGTGTTCGCAATTTCGGACGATGGTAAAACCACCATGAATTCAGAGTTGATGACTGAGGCATTTAAAAATTCAAGACTGTTTGATCGAGTGGTCATTACACATTCTGAGGATCATCAGGTCTCAGAACAGTATAAGGACAAGATTTACCCGATCGATGCAGAGACATCCATTGTAAAAAGAGATATTGAGTTGTGCAGACGCGAAAAAGGAAGACTTCATGTCGCACATGTCAGCGGAGCGGATGCCATAGAAGCGATAAGAAAAGCTAAATCTGATGGAGTTGACATAACTTGTGAAGCCGCGCCCCATCATTTTGCTCTGAACGACGAGATTGTGGACATCATGGATCCGAAATCAAAAGTGAATCCACCCATTAGAAGTGAAATACATCGCAAAGCATTGATTGAGGGTTTAAAGGATGGAACGATTGATATCATAGCGACTGATCATGCGCCCCATGAAGTTGAAGTCAAGTCGGGGACTTATGAAAAAGCGGCTTTCGGCATCAGTGGCATTGAGACAGCTTTTTCGGTTGCATACACAACTCTGGTGAAAAATGAGGGCATACCTCTTATGAGTGTTGTTGGCATGATGACTTTCAAACCTGCGGAAATAGCAAAACTTGAACGTGTAGGATCCATTCAAGAGGGCTATTATGCAGATATTGTAATTGTGGACTTGAACGAAAAACACCTTATAGACGCTCAAAGGTTTATTTCAAAGGGGAAAAATACGCCATTTGATGGAATGAATTTTGAAGCTGGAGTGAACATGACCATTTTTAGAGGTGAGGTCGTTTACACAAAATTGAATTTGGAGGAAAAGTATGTTAAGTGATCGCTTGATAGGTGAAATCATTAAGAAGGAAAGTCCGATTGTAGTTGGACTTGATCCGAGACTGGATATGATCCCTGAGGAAATTACGAAGAAGCATTTCAAGACATACGGGGAAACTTTGAAGGCTGTGTCGGAGTCCATCATTGAATTCAATAGAGGCATAATCGATGCAGTCACACCTCATGTGCCGGCTGTAAAACCTCAAATTGCGTTTTATGAGCAATATGGTATTGAAGGATTGATCGCATACCAGGATGCATGCAAATATGCACGTGAAAACGGTCTGATTGTTGTGGGAGATGTGAAACGTGGCGACATTGGATCCACATCAAAGGCTTATTCAATAGCTCATTTGGGAAAAACAATTGTCGGAACTCAAAAAATAAGTACTTTTGAAGTGGATTTTGCAACAGTAAATCCTTACCTCGGTGATGACTGCATGCAAGAATTCATGGAAGAGATCGAGCTCTATGACAAAGGCATATTCATACTGGTGAAAACATCCAACAAAACCTCTGGACAAATTCAAGATTTGGAAGTTTCTGGCGAGAAAGTATATGAGAAAGTGGCAAGAATGGTCAATCATTGGTCAGAAAAAAACTTTGGGAAAAGTGGTTATTCTTCCATTGGAGCGGTCGTTGGTGCAACATATCCTGCCGAACTGGAGATTCTGCGTAAAAAAATGCCCAGAGCCATGTTTCTTGTGCCAGGATATGGGGCTCAAGGTGGAGGAGCGAGAGATATCGTTGGAGCTTTTGACAAGGATGGACTTGGAGCGTTAATCAACAATTCCCGGGGCATACTATATGCTTATGTCAAGACGGGTGGCAATTATAAAGTTGCTGCTGAAAGAGCCACCATCGACATGAAATTGGCAATCGCAAAAGAAGTGAAAAATTTGAGAAACCATTATTAGAGGAGGCACAATGAAATTTGTCGGCAAAGCAAAGTTGTTGAAAAAGCAGATCATCAATGAAGAAAATTTCAGGTTTGTCATTAAACGATCCGACGAGATGGGATGTGTCTATCCAGGTCAGTTTTTTAATGTATCCGCCTCCAAGGTGGGATATCCAATGCTTAAAAGACCTATATCGGTGAGTGATGTGGGCGAGGACACAATTGAGTTCACCATCAAAATTATTGGAGAAGGTACAAGAGCGATGTTGGATTATAATGAAGGGGATTCCGTTGAACTCATGGGACCGCTAGGCAATGGGTTTGAATACGATGGATACCGAAAAATACTTGTGATTGGTGGTGGAATCGGGATAGCACCATTAAAAGGACTGATCAACAGTTTGAAAAAATCGGAAGTGGAGATTCACTCGGTGCTTGGATACAGAGATGCGCCATATCTGTATGAGGACTTTGCGGCCAGTTCAGCAATTTGTGAAATCGTATCGGAAAACGATAAACAGTATAATAGAGGTTATGTCACAGACCCGGTAAAAAACATGCTGGAATCCGAAGTATATGACATGATTTATGTCTGTGGTCCACATCCGATGTTGAAAAGTTTGACAGATCTATTCAATAGTAAAGGTATTCGGGCACAGCTTCTAATGGAAGAGAAAATGGCTTGTGGCATAGGAGCTTGCTTGGTATGCACCTGCAAAACCAAGAACGGTGATTTCGGATTCAAACATTCAAGGATGTGCAAGGATGGTCCGATGTTCTACTCTGATGAGGTGATATTTGATGAATAAACTGGAAATGAAAGTGGATTTGAACGGATTGACTCTGAACAATCCTATTACGGTTGCCTCTGGCACCTACGGGTTTGGACGTGAATACTCTGAAATCATTGACCTCAATCAAATTGGTGCCATATCGGTTAAAGGGTTGACGCTGGAACCCAGAGAAGGCAACGAAGGCAGAAGAATGGTGGAAACACCGATGGGGATGATCAACAGTGTTGGACTCCAAAATCCTGGAATACGTTATTTTATAGAAAACGAAATTGCGTTTTTAAGACAATTTGACACCAAAATCATAGCGAATATCAATGGCAATACAATTGATGAGTACTGTGAGATGGCTAAGATCTTATCTGATGAAGATGTAGATTCGATCGAGCTTAATATTTCGTGTCCAAATGTGAAAAATGGTGGGCTTGCCTTTGGTACAGATCCCAAAATTGTAAGAGAGGTCGTTTCCAAAGTTAGGAAGGCCTGCAAGAAACACTTGATAGTCAAATTATCCCCTAATGTTACGGATATAAAAACAATCGCAAGAATTACAGAAGAAGAAGGTGCGGATTGCATTTCGCTGATCAACACCATGGCTGGGATGGCGATAGATATACACAACAGAAAACCATTTTTAAAAAGAATCAGTGGAGGGTTATCCGGACCGGCAATCAAACCGATAGCACTAAAAATGGTCTATGATGTCCACTCGGTCGTTTCAATTCCAGTACTGGGAATGGGAGGCATATCTAACACAACGGATGCCATCGAGTTTATCCTTGCGGGTGCATCAGCTGTTGCAATAGGGACAGCAAATTTTTCCAATCCTTATGCACCACTGGAAATAAAAAAAGGTATCGAAGACTACATGCGCCATTATGGTCACGTGGACTTCAACACCTTGATTGGTGACTTAAGATTGTGATTACGTTTTCGATAGTAGATAGTCGGTGATCACCATTTGTTTGATGGCTTTGGGATTGAATTTGTGAAAATTGAAAATCGTGTTGAGCACATAACCACCCCCAAAAGCATTGATCACTGTTCCGATTCCATATGATCCCCCCAAAAATATCCCGATGATCACTATTGTGACTTCTATGATGGGACGGATGACAGAAACGCTTTTTCCAGTGATTTTCACCAGGCCCACCATCAAACCATCTCTTGGACCTGCACCCAATTCACAACTCAGATAGATGTAAACACCGTAATTGAATAAGAAAGTTCCAATAATCAAAAAGACTATTTTCATCCCCAATGAATCCGGGGTGCTGATCAAATTGAGCGCATCCATCCAGTCGACCAGTAGACCGATGAAGAGCATATTCAAGATTGTACCTATTCCCGGGTAAATCTTGATGATCAAGGACAGCAGGATGATTACGACACCAGTAAGCTGTGTAACTTGACCGAAAGTCAATGGCGTTATTCTGGAAACGCCCTGATGAAAAGTACCCCATGGGTTTGTCCCAAGATCGGCATACAATGAGAGATTGATTCCAAGTGCTATGATTACAAATCCTAGAATCAATCTAGGCAGATGTTTAAGCGTTTTTTTAAATGCGGACGAATTCAAGTGGATGACCTCCAATATTATTTAGGAACACTAATAATAAGATAGCACATTTTTCTTTCTTTATATAGTATAAAAAAGTGAAATAAACTTAAAGATTATTCTGATCAAGCTTGTTCAAATCAAGAAATCAGAAAAGTCTTTTTTTTCATATGGGGTTGACGAACGAAACTTCAAGTGATATTATCGTAAAGCACCACAAATGTATGAGATGATTTCATGTAAATAGTTTGTTAAAAACATGTGAAAAAACATTTCAAAACATGTCGAAAAGTTATTGACACTAAAATCGATAGGTGGTATCATAAGAGAGTCGCCGCAAGAGATTGACGGCAACGCGAAATGGAAAATAGAACCTTGAAAATTGAACAGCTTAAATGATAATAACCAAACGCGATTCATTCGTTGAGCGATCAACGGATAGAAAAGTGATAACGGGTTTCGAAAGAGACCAAAGAAACAAGTTAGCAACATAATGAGTCAAA